>NZ_JAMAUS010000013.1:0-129583 GCF_023714195.1 Brevibacillus sp. MER 51
ATGAGACTTCCCACAGCGCAAGCTGGTAAGACCCCTCATAGACGATGAGGTTGATAGGTTCGGTGTGGAAGCGCGGTAACGCGTGGAGCTGACGAATACTAATCGGTCGAGGACTTATCCACACACTCTTAGCAATCATGCGTATTCAGTTTTGAAGGAACAAACCTTCAACGTTCCTCGGTAGCTCAGTTGGTAGAGCAATCGGCTGTTAACCGATCGGTCGGCGGTTCGAGTCCGTCCCGAGGAGCCATAATATGCTCCTGTAGCTCAGTCGGTAGAGCGTTTCCATGGTAAGGAAGAGGTCGCAGGTTCGATTCCTGTCGGGAGCACCAGAAGTAATCTTGATCTTGGCCCGTTGGTGAAGCGGTTTAACACAGCAGCCTTTCACGCTGTCATTCAGGGGTTCGAATCCCCTACGGGTCACCTAGAAAAATCCCTACATATTTGTAGGTAATTTGGAGGCTTAGCTCAGCTGGGAGAGCATCTGCCTTACAAGCAGAGGGTCGGCGGTTCGATCCCGTCAGCCTCCACCACTTATATAAATGGACAAGGAAGGTCAGCTAAAAGCGCCACGTCCTGTGGCAACACTGACACTCAGTCGTCCTGACTATCGCGGGATGGAGCAGCTCGGTAGCTCGTCGGGCTCATAACCCGAAGGTCGCAGGTTCAAATCCTGCTCCCGCAACCAAATTTTCTACTTGCTCTACGTCGAGTAATCTTCTTGATCAAGTAGGATCGGAGTACCCAGTGGGTGCAACCAAATATGGAGCTGTGGTGAAGTTGGAGTTCACGCCGGTCTGTCACACCGGAGGTCGCGGGTTCGAGTCCCGTCAGCTCCGCCATCTTTCTTAATGAGATGGCATAGTTCATGAACATGAAAAAGGTTTAACGGAATAAAAAAACGTTGATTTTTCATGAAAGATATGCCATAATTAAAGATATGCCGGTATAGCTCAATTGGTAGAGCACCTGACTTGTAATCAGGGGGTTGTGGGTTCAAGTCCTATTGCCGGCACCATGAAATTGGGGAGATAGTGAAGTGGCTAAACACGGCAGACTGTAAATCTGCTCCCTCCGGGTTCGGCGGTTCGAATCCGTCTCTCCCCACCATTTTTCATGAGCCATTAGCTCAGTTGGTAGAGCATCTGACTTTTAATCAGAGGGTCGAAGGTTCGAGTCCTTCATGGCTCACCAGTTTTCATAAACCCGAAAAGTGAAAGTCAGCTTGTTAACACCTCTGACTACTTGGATGGGAAAATGCGGTCGTGGCGGAATTGGCAGACGCGCTAGATTCAGGTTCTAGTGGTGGCAACACCGTGGAGGTTCAAGTCCTCTCGACCGCACCAATCAACTTCTTCTTATAATGCGGACGTAGCTCAATTGGTAGAGCGTCGCCTTGCCAAGGCGAAGGTCGAGGGTTCGAGACCCTTCGTCCGCTCCATAACATGTGCCCTTAGCTCAGCTGGATAGAGCGTTTGACTACGAATCAAAAGGTCGGGAGTTCGAATCTCTCAGGGCACGCTTCTTTACTACAAAAGTGAAGATGATAATTTGTCGGGAAGTAGCTCAGCTTGGTAGAGTACTTGGCTTGGGACCAAGGGGTCGCAGGTTCGAATCCTGTCTTCCCGACCATGATTTGCCCACGTTTTACAGGTTTGCCGGGGTGGCGGAATGGGCAGACGCAACAGACTTAAAATCTGTCGGGAGTTTCTCCCGTACCGGTTCAAGTCCGGTCCTCGGCACCAGCATCTATTTTGATGCGGGTGTAGTTCAATGGTAGAACTCCAGCCTTCCAAGCTGGTCGCGTGGGTTCGATTCCCATCACCCGCTCCATACATAAAGCAGAGAGCCAATAGGTTCTCTGTTTTTTTGCGTCTAGGAAAGCAGGCCTATTTTTACTTGAGGCAAAAGTATGAAGGCTTATCCAACAGTTGAATAGATAAGCCTTTGTTCAATACAGGTATAAAAGTTTGTCGAAAGCTGTCTGACGTTTTCTATGGTAGCAACATATGTTTTCGTGTACAGTAAAACTAAGATCGCTTACCGATGAAGTTGGTAACGGATCTCTTGCCTTGCCTCCTGCATTGTCAGGGGGCTTTTTTGCGTGGTTCAAAAAAGAGCGACCTAGAGAGCTTCCATTCGCGGACCAACTTCCTGGGCATTTGCAATCGGCAGAGAAACGATAAAGCGTGTGCGTTTTTCATTGGAATCACAATGGATCGTGCCCTGATGCTTTTCGATAATATTTTTGCAGATGGACAAGCCAATACCCGTCCCATTTTGTTTAGTCGTAAAGAATGGTTGGAAAAGATTCTCGACGATCTCGGGTGGAATCCTTTCGCCGTTGTTTTCCACACTCAAATAGAGCCATCCATCAGAAGAAGTGGAAATGACATGAATATACTTGTCTGTGCGATTTTGCACGGCGTCAATGGCATTGTTTAATAGATTGACGACAACTTGCTTCAAGCCTTCTTCATAACATGCGAGTAAGCAGGGGTGGATTTGTTTTTCAAAACGTATGTTTTCTCCCACGAGGCGAGGGGTAATCAGCATCTCTACTTCTTCAAGCAGTTCTTCTACTTGAACGGTTTTAAAAATTTCATCGAGAATTGGTTTTTTGGAAAAGCTGAGGAATCCGGTCAGTTGCCGATGTAAATTCTCAAACTCATGCATGACGACTTGGATATACGTCTGAAGCTGGGCCTGTTCCCGTGTAGACTCGCCGATCAGCTTTAGGAACCCTTCAATGGCGCACAATGGATTGCGCAGCTCATGAGCCATATTGGCGGCAATTTTTCCGAGCATGGTCAGTTTGTCGTTATGCAAATAGGAGATCGTTTCTTCCTTCTGGACGAGCTCTTTATTCATCATTTGTTCAAAGTGATAGACAGCCCAGAAGACACTTTCATCCATGGCCTTACCCAGTTGGCTTTCCAAATAGTGCATTTCTTGTGAAGAGAGGGACCATCTCTGTAATTCTGGTTGGAGAACCCGCCAGAATACATTCCGGTACAATTGATATGTGCGCAAAATGGAGGAGAAGGGGAATTCCTGAGAACGAAGCCACTCTCCCATATCTAGTGCCCAAGTCTGCATGTCATGATCTACATCCTCAACCAGATAGCGAGCCAAGAGCACTGTTCGTTTTTCTGCAAAATCGCGAGGAATGGTTACAGGAATTTCCATGCTGCGAACAATTTCTTGCAGCCATATTGTGGTGATACTTGGTGTTAAGTCTAAAATCTTTCTTGAAACGTCATAAAGGTTTAGCGTCACAGTCTCCACCATCTCTTATCCACCCCACTAAAATCGTAAGGGAAAATGCCTAATTTAGACAAGGTATAATTAGCCTGAATTCGCAATAAAATGTATTTTTTTCGGAAGTTTTTATCTACAAAATCCGCTGAAAACCGCCTTTTTTCGGAAAAATATTCAATCATGAGTCCGATTCCAGTCGCATAAAGTAGAATGGACGAACTTTATTGGACAAGGGAGGCAGGGATGGGCGAGTATTTTTGGCTGGGTCTTGTACACATCTTCATGATCGATCTGGTATTAAGCAGCGACAATGCTGTGGTCATAGGTATGGCCTGCCGCGGACTCCCGAGAAATGAGAGAAAACGGGCAATTTTATATGGGACAATGGGTGCAATCCTCTTGCGGATTGTGCTAACGACAATGACTACCTGGATGTTGGATATTCCTCTCGTGAAGGCAATCGGGGGAATATTATTGCTATGGATCGCGTGTAAACTGATGCTGGGTGAGAATGAAGAGCTCGCAGACGTATCGCATAATCAGACAATTGGTCAGGCAGTCAGGACCATCATAGTAGCAGATTTTGTCATGAGTTTGGACAATGTTTTGGCAGTTGGTGGAGCGGCACATGGCGATTTATGGTTAGTTTTGCTAGGGTTAGCGATGAGCATTCCGTTATTAATGTGGGGAAGTGTGTGGATTGCCCGCATGATGAATCGTTTTCCCAGTATGGTCATCATTGGGGGCGGAATTCTTACCTTTACTGCAGTGGAGATGTGTCTTCAGGATCCGTATGTCTGGAAGTGGGTGAATCCTTTGCTTCTCAACCATATGTGGCTGCCCGTATTTGCTGCCGTCGTGGTCATGTTTTGGGGGCGCATGAAAAGGACGTGAAAAGGTGATGAAGATTGCCCATTCTTGGGCATACTACAACAAAGGTCATGACCGTTTTGCGAAAATGTAAGTGGTCACATCCAGCTTAATGAAAACATAGCGGGAAAGGAACTTTTTCGAAATGAATACAAGCCTCTTGATGCTATGGGGATACTGGGATGAAATCTACCAGCGCTGCACCAGACTTACCTATATTGAGAAAGGGAAAAATATATTTCGGGTTGTGGTTTTACGCTATCGGGGAGAGCCACTCGTTACTACCGATAATTGCACCATTCATGACGGGGATTTGATCTTGAAGTTACATATACACAATTATTACTTTGCTACCCTGTGCAAAGAAGTGAAGGATGAACTGCGCGTGGCACTTCTTTTGCGAAGACATATCCTCCAATCCCTGCCGAAGCTGGCCGCGTTCCTGAATTCGATGGAAAATAAGGATCAAATAAAAGGGATAGTGGGAACGACTATGCTACATAAAGGGGTAACACCCTTGGGCTTCTCGATTTCGGATGTACCCATGACCTGGTTTTTTCGATACAAGCGATGGTACTTGCGTCTCATGCTCAGAATCGTGCATCCCAATGGAAAGCGACGATTGCAAACATGGAATTATGAAATGCCCCTAAAGCGTGTTTATATGTCCAAGGAATTTTTACTCAATCGATATGCTGACGGTAAGCAGCCTCTAGGAGAGTCCTACTAATGGCAAAGCGGTTTCTGTTAGTGACAGAGGAATGGGCAGGAAGTGGTCATCGCATGGCTGCCGAAGCTTTGCAAGAGGTTTTGCTGGAAAGTGAGGGTGCACGATCGGCACGAGTGGTGGGAGGACTGAAAACCGCCAGTCCAGGCTTACGTGTACTCTCTCATTTTTTTTATCGCAATATGCTTCGCTACGGCCAACCAGTCTGGCAACGCATCTATGAACAAGAAGAAATGCTGGGCAGTGCATTGACTAAACCACTCGGATGGTGGCTATCCGCTCGATTAATCAATCAACTGTTGCAAGAAGAGATGCCGGATGTCGTCATCGCTACGCATGCATACTGCTTGTCCGCATTGGCAGAAGCGAAGAGAAGGGTGTCCAAGCCTTTCCAGCTCGTTTGTGTACCCACGGACTTCCATATTAATCGGTTTTGGGTTCATCCAGAAATTGATGCGTACATGGTGGCACATGAGCAAATTGGACAAATGCTAATCGAGCGCTATGGGATTTCCCCTGAAAAAATCCATGTTTATGGCATTCCAGTTCGGCCTGCCTTTACTACAGCGCTTCATACCGACAAAGCGGCTTGGAAAAAACAGCTTGGACTCGTGCCAGATCAATTCACCGTATTGATTGGTGGAGGAGAAGGCGGTCATGGTGGAGTGGAGCAGGTCGTACGAGAGTTGCTGTTGGAAGAGCAACCATTGCAGATGGTAGTCGTGACAGGGAAGAATACAAGCCTGTACAGACGCCTAGCGGGCTTGCTAAGTACAGAGAGCAAAGGACATCGGTTTATATTGAAAGGGTTTGAGCCGCAAATGTGGCAGTGGATTGGAGCAGCTGACGCCTATATAACGAAGCCAGGCGGCATTTCGTGCGCGGAGTCACTTGCTCTTAAGACACCGCTCATTTTGTTCCACCCATTGCCCGGACAGGAAATGCATAATTGTTCCTTTTTACTCGAGCAACAAGCAGCGATCTTGGCTGAAACACCGGTTGAAATCAAAGAAATCATCAGATCATGGCGTCAGCCTGAAAAAAGGGATGCTTTTGCAGGATGTTTGGACAAGCTGGGGAGACCAGACGCAGCTTACCAAATTGCACAAGCCCTTCTTCAATGAACAGACTAAAATTGGAAGAAAAAAAGGACGCATGAACAAGCAAAACTTCACACATATTAAACTTACCAACGACGAGGAGGTGATATAGATGGCTAACAACAACAGCGGATCTCGTAACAACTTGCTGGTTCCTCAAGCAAACCAAGCTCTGGATCAACTGAAATACGAAATCGCATCCGAATTCGGCGTTCAGCTCGGAGCAGACACCACTTCCCGTCAAAACGGTTCAGTTGGAGGAGAGATTACAAAACGTCTTGTCTCCTTTGCTGAGCAACAATTGGCTGGACGTGGCTAATCTAATAAGCTGGATGAAGGGAGGCACCCATGGTGTCTCTCTTTTTATTTTTCCAGAAAGAGGGAAATTATTGACAGATGAAAATGAGGGAGACCACCGCATAAATAAAGGGTGGAGGCGGATTCTATATGTGTTAGGAGGTGAGTGGATATGACAGTAGGAGCACAAGTGAAACAAACGCTTGCCAGCTTGAAAGGCGCACAAGCAGATTTTGAAACGTTTGCTCTTAGCACGCAAAACAAGAAAGCGAAGCAATTGTATTCGCAAGCAGCAGAGCAAACGCAATCCATCGTAGATAACCTCCAGCAGCGTGTAACGGAGCTGGAAAAGGAAGAACCACAGTTTAAGGGATTCTAGTGGAAGTGTTGGGAAAGGGAGAGGGACTTCCTCTCTCTTGGTTTTACAATCAAAAAATCACCTCAGGTGATGGAGGTGGCTTATGCCTGATTGGTTATCAATCCTTTTGCGCTCAATAGGCGCTGTTGCTTACTTATTTCTTTTGACAAAGATCATTGGGAAAAGGCAAATCAAGCAACTTACATACATCGAATATATCGTCGGTATCAGCATCGGTTCGATTGCGGCTTTTATGGCAACCGAAATGGATGGGCCGGTCTACCATAGTTTAATCGCCATGGGGATTTTTGCGCTTTTTCCTTATTTAATGGAGTGGCTCTCACTCAAGAGCAAGTTTCTCCGCGACCTATTTGAAGGGAAATCAACGGTTCTTATCAAGGAAGGCAAGATTTTGGAAGACAATCTGAAAAAGGAACGCTTGACCGCGGAAGACTTGATGGAACAATTACGAATCAAAAACGTGTTCCGAGTAGCCGATGTAGAGTTTGCATTAATGGAAACAAGCGGGGAGGTCAGTGTCCTCTTAAAATCAGAGAGTCAGCCCGTAACCCCCAAACATCTTGAATTGACAGTGGCTCCTTCGGAAGAGAATCAAGTGGTCATTATGGATGGGATAATCATGGACGAGCCCCTGGCAACAGCAGGTCTAAATCGCAGATGGGTTCGCACAGAGCTGCAAAAAGCAGGAGTGGCTTTGGAAAATGTGTTCCTCGGCCAAGTAGACAAAGGGGGAGAGCTCTATCTCGACCTGTATGACGATAAACTGATGGTTCCTGGTGCCCAAGCGACGAAGCTGGCTTTTGCTACGTTGAAAAAATGCCAGGCGGATCTGGAACTGTATGCACTCAATACAAAAAATGAACAAATGAAACGTACCTACCAAACCGATTCGGAAAAGCTCCAACAGATAATCGATCAAGTAAAACCGTTCATGATACGGTAAAAAGGAGTGAGTGGCATGGCGGATCAAAAAAAGAAAAAGCTGACCCCCGTCCAGCAAGAATATCAGCAATTGGCAAAAACGCACGAGCCTCCGCGACCGCTTTTGCGCAATTTTACCCGTGCCTTTTTAGTAGGTGGTGGCATTTGTGTGATCGGACAAGGGATACAAGAAATGTTCATTCACTACTTCGATTTTACGGAGAAAACCGCTGGGAATCCTACAGCAGCTGTCTTGATTATTCTTTCTGCCCTTTTGACCGGTCTAGGACTATACGACCGGATTGCTCAATGGGCTGGGGCAGGAACGAGTGTGCCAGTTACAGGTTTTGCCAATTCGATTGCCTCTGCGGCCATCGAGCACCGCAGCGAAGGATTTGTGCTGGGGGTCGGTGGTAACATGTTCAAGCTGGCAGGGTCAGTGATTGTGTTTGGAGTGGCGGCGGCATTCGTCGTTGGCTTGATCAAAACATTGTTTACGATGGGAGGCTGACGGATGCGCCAAGGTCATCAGTCTTGGGTCTTTCCTTTAAAACCTGTCATTCTCGGGCACGCTGCAATTGGTGGGCCTTTTGAGGCTAAGGGACCGCTAGCCGACGACTTTGATATCCTGCACGGTGACTTGATGATTGGGCAAGACAGCTGGGAAAAGGCAGAGAAGGTCCTGCTGGAAGAAGCGTGCTCGAAAGCGGTAGAGAAAGCGGGGCTCACCAAAGAGCAAATAAACTTTATGCTTGCCGGGGATTTAATGAACCAGATTATTTCTGCCAGCTTTTCGGCCCGGACGCTTTCGATTCCGTTTCTGGGGATATTCGGCGCGTGCTCAACAGCAATGGAAGGCTTGGCCTTGGCTGCTCTCATGGTGAATAGTCAAGCTGCTGATTACGTCTTGGCTGCTACCTCCAGTCACAATGGGGCTGCGGAAAAGCAATATCGTTATCCAACGGAGTACGGCTCCCAGAAGCCCCCAACAGCACAATGGACAGTGACAGGTGCAGGGGCTGCTGTTGTAGCCAGTCAGGGTAAGGGGCTGCGGATTACGGGAGCTACCATCGGGCATGTCGTCGATATGGGATTGACAGATCCATTTAATATGGGAGCGGCGATGGCTCCAGCCGCATTATCCACGATTGAGTCGCATTTCCGTGACTTTCAGCTCCCTCACGACCATTATGATTTGATCGTAACAGGCGATTTAGGACGAACGGGCCATGCCATTTTATCTGATCTGTTGCCCAAGCATCACATGCACATCCCACTAGAGCGTTATGTCGATTGCGGGAAACTCATTTATGGAGAAAATCCGAATGTGTGGTCAGGGGGGAGCGGATGTGGCTGTATCGCGACAGTGACCTACGGGCATCTACTTCGGCGGATGAAGCAAGGAGAATGGAAGCGGATCTTGCTGGTTGCCACGGGAGCCCTCTTATCCCCGCTGACCTTCCAGCAGGGAGAAAGCATTCCTTGCATCGCGCATGCCGTGGCTGTTGAGTCGGAGCAACTTGGAGAGTGATACCATGATGTTTTTGTGGGCGTTTCTCGTAGGAGGAACGATTTGCTTAATCGGTCAATTTCTCATGGATGTCGTCAAGCTCACACCTGCCCATACGATGTCCTCTCTTGTTGTCACAGGGGCAGTGCTAGACGGACTCGGTCTATACGAGCCTCTAGTTAATTTTGCTGGAGCAGGAGCAACCGTACCTATCACGAGCTTTGGAAATGCACTCGTACACGGGGCAATGGCGGAGGCCGAGAAGCATGGAGTTATTGGCATCATCACTGGCATTTTTGAAGTGACGAGCGCGGGGATTTCGGCTGCCATCGTCTTTGGATTTATCACGGCAGTCTTGTTCCGACCAAAAGGATAGCAGCAGGTACATGTTTCCACTTATGCCAAAATACTTGAATTGAACCTACTTTCGCCAACTTGTAGAATGGGTTGGGTAAAGGAGGGTACAATTTATGTGGTGGAGCAAGAAAGTAGTAACAACCTTGCTTGCTGCCTTTATGGCTGTAGCATTTATTTTCCCGGCCGACTCCCTGGCAGCCACACAGATTCAGCGTGGTAGTGTGAACGGGGATGTATGGGATTTGCAGTATCGCTTGCAGATGCTGGGCTACTATGATAGCAAATTGGATGGCATTTACGGAGCAAATACAGCAAAGGCCGTCAGACAGTTTCAAAAAGCATACGGATTACAGATTGACGGTATCACTGGTCCAAATACATGGCGCGTTCTCAAGAAAGTGTCAGTAAATAAAGCGGAGATGCAGATGCTGGCGCAGCTGGTCTATTCCGAAGCTCGTGGAGAACCTTATGAGGGCCAAGTAGCTGTGGCAGCGGTCGCGTTGAACCGTGTCCAGTCCAAAAACTTTCCCGATACACTTGCGGGTGTCATCTTTGAGCCATTAGCGTTTACCGCTGTAGATGATGGACAATTCTGGTTGACTCCTGACAAGACTGCTTACCAGGCAGCTTGGGATGCTGTACGAGGATGGGACCCAACCAACCATGCTCTTTACTACTTTAACCCTGTTACGGCGACCTCCGATTGGATTTGGTCTCGTACCCAAGTGAAGAAGATCGGCAAACACATTTTTGCCATTTAACCATTGTTCATGCAGCCCTTGAAACAGTCTTCGTCATGTTGCTGTTCGAGGGCTTTCCTTTTTACTGGAAACTATTGTTCATTGTTTTTGCAAAATAGTTCGATAAAATGATACGAAAGGAATCGCATATTTCCCCATGGAGGTTGATGATGAAGAAACGGATGATCCTTGCCTCGCTGGCAGCCTTTTGGCTTATAGGTACACCAGTTACACCAGTTGTCGAGGCAGAAACAGCTCACATGAACGAAACACCTTATGTAGACATTAGTGGCCATTGGGCAGAAAAAGAAATCAAACAACTATACATAGCCGACGTAATTGGTCAAAACGAATATTTTCGACCTGATGACAACGTGACATTGGGTGAACTGCTCACGATGTTTGTGAATGCGAAAGGAATTGAACCTCTGGGTAACAAGCAATCATCCTTTGCGGACGTACCAGCAAACAGCTGGCTGTCGTCCTATGCCGAGACAGCTTATCGATTGGGAATTGTCCATGGGCAAAAGCAGGGGAATCACCTGTATTTGCATCCAGATGCCCCAGTAAAAAGAGCGGAGCTCGCCTCTATTCTGGTAAGAACGATGGGGGACAGCGGAGCAGTCAATAACTTGAAGTGGTCTACGACGATTCAGACATTGAACCAATACCCGGATGGGAACAACGTGAAAGAAAAAGAGCAGCGCCCACTCGTTTACGCCATGCAAAACGGGCTAATGAGTGCCTACGAGGACGGTACATTACAGCCGAACCAGTATATGACGAGAGCCGAAGCAGCCACATACGCTGCCCTTCACTTGCTTCCGAATAAGCCGAGAACATCAAAAGCCCTCGCAAACGGTACACCTTTTCGCCAGGAATTAACGGTACAGACGACTGCTTACAGCTACAAGAACGACAAGATTATGTCGTATCTGGAGTATCCACTGCGCGAAGGTGTTGTCGCGGTTGATCCAAATGTCATCCCGCTTGGTACACACTTGTACATCGATGGCTACGGTTATGCAGTGGCAGCTGATATCGGTGGTGCGGTAAAGCAACGACATGTGGATCTGTATCTTCCAACGTTGAACGAAGCTGAAAATCACGGCTTGCAAAAAGGCGTCAAAGTATACGTGCTTGATTAATAAAAATGCTGAACATATTTCCTGCTCTTTCCACTCATACTAACGTGGAAGGGGTGGGATTTTTTGATGGTATGGGTGTTGTTAGGATTGCTTGGTTTCATTGTCCTATTAGTGATCACGCCAATACAATTGACGTGTTTGTACAGTCGCGAGGGCGATAATGATCAATTGGATATTACGATAGCAGCTTGGGGAATCATTCGCAGGAAATACGAAATACCCATTCTCCTTGTGAAAATGACAGAAGCTGGTCCTGAGCTTGTCGCGAAGGTAGAAACCATCCAACAGGGAAGCAAGCTTCGGGAGAGGGTCAAAGATTTTACACGGAGGCAAGTGAAAATATGGTATCGGAATTATCGGGATGTGCTGGAAAGAGTACGTGATTTGCTGCCTTTGATAAAAGACCTGTTCAGACAAATTCGTTGTACGAAGTTAGAATGGCATACATTGCTGGGAACAGGTCAGGCTGCTGAAACAGGGGCGCTGACAGGAATAGTCTGGGGAGTGAAAAGCCTGGTTGTAGGGATCCTCTCCCACTCCATCTCTTTACAGACGATGCCTGCCATCAGTGTACAACCTGTTTGGAACCAAGCACTTCTACATACGAAGGTTCATGCGGTGTTGCATTTTTATTTGGGTCATTTCGTTTTCTCTTCGCTAAAAGTATTTCTGCGGATTCGAAAAAGCAAGCAACGAAAATGGCAGACTTCGCCTACGCGCGCCTAAATACAAATGTGGTAGCAAACATATTTATTCCTTTGTGCAAGGTACATGCTCCGGATTTGTTGGGGGAATGATAAAACATGACACAGACAGGAAGGAGGAGCGACAAAAATGGCAGACCACCCGATTCAAGGCCTGATGAGAACAGCGATGGAAAACCTCAAGCAAATGGTGGACGTGAATACAATCATTGGTGATCCCGTTGAGACACCTGACGGTAGTGTCATTCTTCCAATCTCCAAGGTAGGATTTGGTTTCGCGGCCGGGGGTAGTGAGTTCCAATACGATCACCATCATAATGGGCATCAAAACCATCAACAATTTGAACCTGCTAGTCACCCGTTTGGCGGGGGTAGTGGGGGCGGTGTCTCCATCACACCTGTAGCCTTTTTGGTCGTTGGCAAACAAGGAATTCGTTCGATTCCGCTTGAAAATACGACCCATCTCTACGACCGGATTTTGGATTCTGTTCCGCAAATCGTGGATAAAGTTCAGGGGATGTTTACCAAATCAGATGAACCCACTGTTTATTCCAATACGATTATTGCCGGAGCAGAAGAACAAGATTTGGAAGACCTTATGGATCGAAAGTAAGAAAAGCACAAAACAGGTATGCTCCATAAAAGGGGCATACCTGTTTTTTCGGTAGTAGGCGTATGGCATTACCAGACTTCGTTTACATACAAACCTGTCTTCGCAACATGCTGATAATAAAGGCTTGAGCTGGAGGAGGCGATATAAGGATGGAGGGCCATTGCTTCCTCGTAGTAACGTGAAAAGGAGCCAAAGGGTTTGCTTTGCAATCCCAATGTACCTGCTCTGAATGCTTGAGCTACACGCTCCATTGAATTTGTATAGTCCACATAGCGAGTCCGTACAGCTTCCAACCATTTCTCATCGTCCATTTCCAGTTGTCCATCTGGTAACAGCTTGATTCCAAAGGATTGGAGTTTTTCCTCTGCGTTTTTTGCCACTTGAGCGAATGCGTCCAGCTTTTGCATCGCCAAGGTATCTGCTTTTTCTGCAAGAAATAGCTGCAGGCGATTGTATTTACTTACTAACGAGTGTGTGCGTTCCTGTAATTGCTCAATGTCAGTTTCAGCCTCGCTGTCTTTCCCCGCGGCAATAAATTCTCCTGCACTCTTCTCCAAATCTGAGGAAAACCGGTACAGACGCGATAAGGAATCGGAAAGCTCCGTTGTCCATTGCTGCTGACGAGTGTAGAACGGCTGCAAATTAAAACTGAGAATCGGATTGACTGGCGTGCTTAATTTTGCCTGAAGCATATGGGAATGATAGCGGCCTACCCGCTGCGTAAATGGAACATGGCTGACTCGATTCGTTTTCATGTCGGTCACCTCCTCAAAATCTAATGGAATGAATCCCCAGGAACAATTTACTATCTCTTATTATAGACGATGCCTACTCCATTTCAATGAGCAGATCGCCAGTTTGAATGGCTTCGCCTGCTTTCACATAGACGGCTTTAATTTTTCCGTCGAGTGGAGCCTGAATCGTCGTCTCCATTTTCATCGCTTCACTCACCAAAAGATGTTCGCCTTTACGAACCTTGTCACCTTCTGCTACAAGCACCTTGAGCACTTTTCCTGGCATGGAGGCACCGAGGTGGGCAGGGTTTTGCGCTTCTGCTTTTCGGCGGATCAGTTCAGAGACTTTTGCCGATTGATCTCGGATGAAGATTTCACGTGGCTGTCCATTCAGTTCAAAATAGATGATGCGTCGGCCATCTGGATGAAGCTCTCCAACTGCGACCAGTTTGATAATCAACGTTTTACCGCGCTCGATCGTAATGGCGGTTTCCTCACCCGGACGCAATCCGTAGAAGAATGTTCCCGTATTCAATACCGACAAGTCACCGTATTCCTTTAGGCGTTGTTCAAATTGCAAATAGACTTGCGGATACATGATATAAGACAGGACGTCTAAATGACTGGGCTCACGTCCGATTTTGGCTTCCAGCTCAGCAGCAACTTGCGTAAAGTCAATGGGTGCGAGCAATTCACCAGGACGAGCAGTAAAGGCATCGCGACCTTTTAGCACGAGTTCCTGCAACTTCTTAGGGAATCCGCCAGGCGGTTGGCCAAGATACCCTTGGAAAAATTGAATGACGGAATCCGGAAAGTCGAGGCGTGTTCCTTTCTCCCAAATGTTTTCTTCATTCAAGTTGTTTTGGACCATGAACAGTGCCATATCACCGACGACCTTGGAAGAAGGGGTCACTTTTACAATGTCGCCGCACATTTGATTGACGACAGCATACATGTGCTTCACTTCGTCCCAACGACCTTCCAGCCCAACCGCTTTGGCTTGCTGCTCCAGATTGGTGTATTGTCCGCCTGGCATTTCGTGTACGTAGACCTCCGTGTTGCTCGCTTTCATGCCGCTTTCAAAGCCTTGGTAGTACGGACGTACATCCTCCCAGTAATCAGACAGCTTGTTGAACGATTCAAGAGATAAACCAGTCTCACGCTCCGTGTGGGCAAGGCTTGCGATCAATCCGTTCAAGCTTGGTTGGGAAGTGAGTCCAGACATGGAACTGACGCAAGCATCGACGATATCCACGCCTGCTTCGATGGCTTTCAGAAGCATGGCGCCAGCATTCCCTGATGTATCGTGCGTGTGCAGATGGATCGGAATGCTGATTTCTTGTTTTAAAGCAGAGACGAGCGAATAAGCAGCATACGGCTTCAAAAGACCTGCCATATCCTTGATTGCGAGAATATGGGCACCTGCTTTTTCCAATTCCTTTGCCAGATCGACATAGTAGGCCAAGGTGTACTTGGTCTTGGTCGGGTCCAGAATATCTCCAGTGTAGCAAATCGCTGCCTCGGCCACTTTGCCGGATTCACGAACGGCTTCAATGGCTGTTTGCATCCCGGGAAGCCAGTTCAGGCTGTCAAAGATCCGGAAGACATCAATGCCATTTTCAGCAGAGGCTTTGACGAAAGCGTGAATCACATTATCCGGGTAGTTGGTGTAGCCTACGCCATTTGCTCCGCGCAAGAGCATTTGGAACAGGACGTTTGGTATGCGCTGGCGAAGGATTTGCAGCCGTTCCCAGGGAGATTCCTGCAAAAAGCGCATCGTTGTGTCAAAAGTGGCGCCGCCCCACATCTCCAACGAGAAGAGGCCAGAACCGAGCTTGCCTGTCGCCTCTGCAATGGAAGCGAGATCGTAGGTACGCACACGCGTAGCAAACAAAGACTGGTGGGCATCGCGGAAAGTCGTGTCTGTGACGAGCACGTGTTTCTGCGCCTGAATCCACCGTACCAGACCGTCGGCACCTTCTTTATCCAGAATTTGCTTCGTACCGTCCGGATATGGCTGGGTAAATGGTGTCCGCGGGATGCGGGGCGAGTCGAAGTGCGGCTTTTTCTCCGATTTCTGGAGACCGGGATATCCGTTGACAATCGTGTCTCCGATATAAGATAGTAATTTGGTACCCCGGTCTTGACGGCCAGGGAAGACGAATAGCTCTGGTTTGGTATCAATAAACGACGTATCGTAGTTGCCACTCAAAAAATCAGGATGTGTCACGACATTTTCCAAAAACGGCAGGTTCGTTTTCACGCCACGAATACGGAACTCACGCAATGTGCGGAGCATTTTGCGAGCGGCTTGATCAAAGCTCGCGCCATACGTGGAGATTTTGACCAGTAGCGAATCATAAAACGGTGTAATGATCGCACCTGGATAACCATTGCCTCCATCGAGCCTTACTCCGAAACCGCCACCGGAACGCCAAGCGGACAAGCGACCAGCATCTGGCAGGAAGTTGTTTTCTGCGTCTTCCGTCGTGACACGGCATTGGATGGCAAAGCCACTCATTTGGATATTGTTCTGCCCACTGATGCCAATCTCTTCATCGGAGAGGGCATGACCCTCGGCTACACGAATCTGCGACTGAACGATGTCGATTCCAGTGATGAGCTCCGTGATGGTATGCTCTACTTGAATGCGTGGATTGACTTCTATGAAATAAAAACGCTTGTCCGGCGTTAACAAAAACTCGACAGTACCAGCGTTCGAATAGCCAGCTTTTTTCATGAGTGTGAGAGCAGCCTGGCAAATATCTTCACGCAGCTTGTCATCCAAAGATAGGCTCGGTGCTACTTCGACCACTTTTTGATGGCGCCGTTGAACAGAGCAATCGCGCTCATACAGATGGACGATGTTTCCGTGGTTGTCACCGAGAATCTGGACCTCGATGTGTTTGGGCTGTTCCAAGTATCGCTCCAAATACACCTTGGCATTGCCGAAGGAAGAGCGGGCCTCGGAACGGGCACGATCTAACGAATCTTGCAATTCCTCCTGACTGCGGACGATGCGCATGCCACGGCCCCCGCCGCCAGATACGCCTTTAATAATGATGGGGTAGCCGTATTCTTTGGCAAAGAGAAGCGCCTCTTGGAGTGTTTCGATTGGCTCAGGAGTGCCTGGAATCACTGGGATTCCCGCTTCAATTGCCAGACGACGTGCTTCTACCTTGTCCCCGAATTTGTCGATCAGCTCAGGAGATGGTCCAATGAAAATGATGCCTTCCTCTTGGCAGCGCTTTGCAAAATCAGCATTTTCAGCAAGAAATCCGTAGCCTGGGTGAATGGCATCAATATCGTTGCGCTTGGCAATTTCGATGATACTCTCGATATCGAGGTAAGCCTCGATAGGCCCTTTTCCCGCTCCGACCAAGTAAGACTCGTCAGCCTTGAAGCGATGGATAGAAACGTTGTCCTGCTCGGAGTATACGGCTACCGTACGTATGCCGAGCTCCGTTGCTGCGCGAAAGATTCGAATGGCGATCTCACCGCGGTTTGCTACCAGTAGGCGATTGATTTTTCTCTTTTTCATTATTCTCTCCCCCTAACGTCTCGGAAAAAAAGACGTATTAAAATTATATATAGAACAAATATACAAAATTTTCTCGACGCAAGACACACTTTTTTCGATCACAGGAGGATGGATGAGCGTGAACAATCAGAACGACAAGCTGCCTGTATTTGTGTACGGCACACTTTTGGCGGGCTTTGGAAATCATAGGAATTACGTGAAACCGTATCAACATGAGGCAACACCTGCGACGATTCAAGGTGAGATCTATCATTTACCGGCAGGCTATCCGGGATTGCTGAAAGGAGAGCAGGAGGTTGTGGGGGAGATCGTTACGTTTGCCCCTGACGTGTACGAGCGAGCGCTAGCTGGACTGGACGAGCTGGAGACGTACTATGGCGAGGGTGATCCGCGCAATGAATATGAACGGATCATCGTTCCAGCGACCATGGAAGGAACAGGTCAGGTCGTGAATGTCTTTGTTTATCGTTATTTGGATCAAGACCTGGTCAAGCAAACAGGGGTGCACATTGCGGATGGAAATTGGCGACGCTACATGCAGGAGCTGCCTGAATAGCCAGTGCTAGTTTTGCCAAAACTGGTAGGGAAAAGGAGGGACCCTGCCATGGAATTACTCCATTGTGAACCCGCACAAATCTGGCGTTACCTGATTCCGCAAAATCACTGGATGTTTGCCGACGAAGTTCCAGAAGATGAACTGATCTTTCATTATCGCGACCATATTTATTTTGTAAACAATGACGGCTCAGTTTTGTCCATGCCACAGCCCGCTTGCTTCGATACGCTCGATATGGGGACCTTGCTGGAGTATTTGGCAACATCGGACGACACCATTGATTTTGACGATGAAGGACAATTCGATTACGGTCATGTCCTAAAGCATATGGGGTATATCGTGCCAGTCAGGGACAAGCGGGAAAAAGCCACATATCAAATTGAGATTATCAACACGGCATTGCCGAAAGCTTATGGAACGCGGTACGAAATGAAGCAGGTGACCTTTGCATTTGCCCTCTATCACGCGCTGATGCGCTGTCATGAGCTGAATGCGAAAACGGATTGGGAGTACGAGCATGAAGTGAAGCGAATCGCTGAGGTCCAAGCCAAACGAAGCGGGAAAGTGCAAGTGAATCTGTAATTTCTACTATTGGCATAGTGAAAAAAAGTGAATGATAGGGTATGATAATTGATGTACATACTGAAAGATTTGGTGAGGAGGAAGAAATCATGACAACTGCTGTTGAGCGTCAAGGCGCGTTTGTATTCAAAGGTGGTCCTGTAACACTGCTCGGTCCTGAAATCAAAGTAGGAGATACTGCTCCTAACTTTACTGTAGTAGGTGGCGATCTGTCCCCTGTAACTTTGGAAGATTCCAAAGGCACTGTTCGCATCATCTCCGTAATCCCTTCTATTGACACTGGCGTGTGCGATGCACAAACTCGCCGTTTCAACGAAGAGGCTGCGAAATTGGAAGGCGTTACTGTGCTGACTGTTTCCGTTGACCTGCCATTCGCGCAAAACCGCTGGTGCGGTGCTGCTGGCATCGACAAAGTGAAAACAGTATCTGACCACAAAGACCTGAGCTTCGGTACAGCTTACGGCGTAGCGATCAAAGAATTCCGTCTCTTGTCTCGCGCTGTATTCGTAATCGATGCAAACGACAAGGTTGTACACGCTGAGTATGTGGCTGCCGCTGGTGAGCATCCAAACTACGAAGCTGCGATTGCTGCTGCACAAGCTGCGAAATAAGCAATTTTCATAAGTAAGCTCCCTTTTTGTCCAAGGACGAGAAGGGAGTTTTTTTATTTGCAGCAAGTGGGAAAATTAGTCTTGACGGATTTTATAACCAGTGGTTATATTATAACCAACGGTTACTAACCATTGGTTATAAAATTTTTAAAGAGGTAAGGAGCTGAATATCTCGCATGGCAAGCAAACAGGAAATACGCTCGGAAGAAACGAAACGGGCCATTTTGACGGCGGCAGCAGACCTTTTCGCTACCCGAGGCTTTGATACGGTATCTATCAGGGAAATCGCCAAAGCAGCCGGCTGTTCCCATACAACCCTCTATATTTATTTCAAGGACAAAGAAGCACTGCTTCATCATCTGTCTAAAGAACCTTTGCAGAGCTTGGCTCTACAAATGGAAGAAACACTGTCCAAACAAGGAAGAACACCAGAAGAGATTCTGCGGGAAATCAGCAGTCAGTTCATCCACTTTTGCTTGCGCAATCGAACCATGTATACCTTATTCTTCATGATCAAAGCCTCTCGGATTGATGTAGAGGAACCGGAAAAAGAATTGCAAACGCTGCGCAATCAATTGTTTGGTTTGTTGAGGGAGGCTGTAAGACGTTGCTTGCCAAGTGAGATAGAGGAAGAAAAAGCGCTTGCCCATGCACGGATATACTTCTACACGTTGCATGGCATCGTCGGTACGTATACTCATTCCGAAGAATCATTGGACAGCTTGATGGAAAGGCTAGCCCCTACATTCGCTTTATCCATAGATGTTTTTCTTGCAGGCAGTCAAAAAATAATGAACAGGGAGTGAAGAAAGAATGATCAGAGTGGAGCAAATCTCAGCGAACATTTGGTGTATCAAAGCGTGGTTGTTGATTCCTTTGCGGGTCTGGATTGTCAGGGAGGAGGATGGCGTTACGCTTATCGATGCAGGAATGCCATTTATGGCGAAACGGATTATGGCTTTTATCAAGCAGTTGAATGCAGGACCACTCAAGCGAATTTTGCTGACGCATGGTCATTCGGATCATGTTGGGGCGTTAAAAAAAATCACGGAGGCAGAATCTGTACCAGTCTATGCGCATCGAATCGAGATTCCGTATATGGAAGGGAAAGAGCTATATCCTCGTCGTAAAAAGCTGGAAGCAAACGTACAGCCTGGCTTGGCGCAGCCTTTGCCAGAGGATGCCGAAGGAAATATAGCTGCCGTTGGCGGGCTGCAACCTTATCTGACACCCGGTCATTCTCCAGGGCATGTGGTTTATTTTCACGAAAAGGATGGAGTGCTTTTGGCGGGAGATTTGTTTACTTCCAAACACGGCAGATTGCATCGTCCCATGCCGATGTTTACGGCGGATATGGCGCAAGCACTCAAAAGCAGTCTGATCGTCCGCCAATTGCGACCACGGCATTTGGAAGTATGCCATGGCAAGCCAATCCAAAATCCGGCAGAACAGCTCGATGATTACTTGAAAGAGGTCTCTACTTCTTTTTCGATTCCAACAAGTGTTTGGCAATCATAAGGAAATGATCGACCGGAGCCAAGTCGGATGAAACGAATCCCTTTTTTGTCGCGTCATAGGTTTGAGGTGATTGGATGAAAAAGGTAGAATGGCTTGGTCAACTATTTCTGATAGCGACACTGTTATTGACGGGGTGTGGGAATGGATCGTCCGCGCAAGGGACTGCGCAGCTTGCGGAACCACCACAGCCAGTCATTGAATGGCGCGGAAAAACAGCTGCGACGGTGCCGGCATCTTCCTGCTGGAGCTATAATAGCGAGGCGATCTGCAAGGATACGGCGGCACCACCGGAACTCGTCGCAGAGCAAAAGCCTGCACCCCTGCAAGTAAAGCCCGGGGCGACGCTGACTGTCACTTTTGCCCAGCAGCCAACTGCAAATACGCTCAAGGTAACCCAATGGGACGGCGTGAAAGAAGTTGAGCAAGCAGTGGAAAACGGCAATCAGTGGAAGGCACCCGAACAGCCGGGCTGGTATTTGTTCGATGTTCGCGGTCAGTGGACCCAAGGCGATGCAGGTCATGCATTTGTTATCGAAGTGAAAGACAACATATGATAGACATCCAAACGGTCGTGGCCAAACAGCCTGATCGTTTTTTGCTATACTGAGGAGAAGGGAAGACTTAAAGGAGAGACAACATGCTGGAAGAATTAATTAGCTTCACGGTTGATGAGGCAGATGCAGGGCAAACCGTGCGAGAAGTATTGCAAAAGCGGTATGGTGTATCGCGGCGCTTGCTCATTCGTGCCAAGTTTAAAGGCTCCATTACACGGAATGGCGTCCTCGTATTTGTAAACGAAAAATTGCAAGCCGGCGATAAAATAGCAGTCATGGTTGAAGAAGAGGCGGAAGAGACCGTCGCGCCAGAGGATATGCCGCTCTCCATCCGTTACGAGGACGAGGATTTGATGGTCATTGCAAAGCCAGCGGGATTGGTTGTTCATCCGACAGGAAATCATCCTAGCGGAACCTTGGCAAACGGGATGATCGCTTATTGGAAAAGCCGTGGCGAAAACAGAAAGTTCCGAGCGGTGAACCGTTTGGATAAAGATACATCAGGCTTGATGATCGTAGCCAAGAATCAATGGGCACATGAACAATTCAGTCGTATGCAGCAGATCCGGACGTTGCAGCGGACTTATCGAGCAATTGTTCAAGGAATCATGGAGTCAGACGAAGGTACGATTGATGCGCCGATTGGCCTTGCGGAAAATTCGTTTATCACCAGACAGGTAAGACCGGATGGGCAGACGGCTGTTACCCATTATCGTGTGCTTGCCCGAGGGGAAGGTATGAGTTTTGTCGAGGTAAAGCTGGAGACGGGGCGCACGCATCAGATTCGCGTACATATGAGCAGTAAAGGGCACCCACTCGCCGGAGATGATCTGTACGGAGGAGAACGGGAGCATATCGGCAGACAAGCTTTGCATGCATGGGGGCTATCTTTTGTCCATCCGCGCAGCGGTCTTGCGATGAGCTGGGAGGAGCCGCTGCCAAGTGATATGGAACAGCTAGTTCAACAATTTTTTCCCGATGATCCATGCAAGGAAATGACTTAGGCGAAAAATTTCGTCATTTCCCTCTGGAAAGCTGTAAGCGTTTTCGATATGATAGAAGAAATTCAATTCAAATATGTGGAAACATAACAGAGAATAGCTGGCTGTCTGCGGGGGAAAATCACGCAAAGATTTTTTTCAGTAGCAGACGAGACCCAGCTTGCGCCTGATGCCTGTTTCGGATCGTTTTGACAAAGAGGGCTTCCCTTTTTATTTGTCATGCGCCGGAATTGCCTTGGGGGTGAGCTGGGTTTTCTTATCATATCGGAAAGCATACACCTCTTCGGGTTTCTTCCCGATAGTACGGAAAACATTCCGCTAATACGCGGTCGCTCATCCTTGAGCAAGCCTCGATATAGGTTTTCTTATTTGCCCAAGAGAAGGAGAGGGTTTCATGAAGCTGGTTTCCTATCGAGAAAGGGAAAGGGATGCTTGGCGAGCAGGGCTCGTGCGCGAAGGAAAAGTCAAAGATATTGCGCATGCGTGTCCGGGGGCGCCGAGTACAGTGCTAGGTTTGCTTGAGGAGTGGGCAAACTGGCTACCCGTTATCCAAACCGCATATGAGGCAGAGGAAGGCTGGGATTTGGAGCAGGTCGAGCTAGGCTCGCCACTTCCGCGTCCCGCCAGCTTTCGTGACTTTTACGCCTTCGAGGCTCATGTGAAGACAGCGCGAGCCAAACGCGGACTTCCGATGGTGCCCGAATGGTACCACTTCCCCGTTTTTTATTTTTCGAATGCAGCAGCTTTTACGGGGACGCAAGCGAATATTCGCAGACCCAAAGCAACCGAGTGGCTGGACTATGAGCTGGAAATTGCCTGCGTGATTGGAAAAGCAGGAGTAAACATTCCAGTAGAACGAGCGGAAGAGCACATCGCTGGATATTGTATTTTAAACGACTGGAGCGCCCGGGATATACAACGGGAGGAGGTCAAGGTTGGCTTGGGGCCAGCCAAGGGCAAAGATTTCGCAACGGCCATGGGGCCCTGGCTGGTTACACCTGAGGAGCTTGCGGATGTACGCATCACAGGCGAGAAGGGCAGCCGCTACAATCTGGAAATGGTGGCACGCATTAATGGCAGAGAGTATTCAAAAGGAAACTTCAAGGACATTCACTATACATTCGCAGAAATGATTGCCCGTGCTTCGGAGGATTGCTTCTTGTATCCCGGAGATGTTATCGGATCGGGAACAGTAGGGACTGGCTGCATTTTGGAGCTGGGAACAGAGCAGTATCCTTGGCTTGCGCCAGGTGATGTAGTGGAGCTAGAGGTGGAACGCCTCGGTGTGCTTCGCAATACGATTTGTGAATAAGGATGAAAAAAGGAGGAAGGAACGTATGGCTTTTTATCAACGAATGGGGGAAGTTCCAAAAAAGCGGCATACGACGTTTTACAAGCCGGATGGGGGACTGTACCGCGAGCAAGTGATGGGAACAAAAGGGTTTTCCGGGATTCAATCGATTCTGTATCATCACAATCCACCTACCCAAGTGAGGGAGACGCGCAAATATGCAGACGTCCGCTTGGAATATGTGGAGCAGGTTGATTTGAAGCATCAGCATTTTAAAACGTTTGATGTTCAGCCGGGCGGAGACCCGATTTTCGGACGTCGCTACATGCTGGGGAATAACGACGTCGTCATGGCTGTGTGCGCACCAACAGAACCGATGGATTACTTTTATCGCAATGCAGATGGGGATGAAGTTGTTTTTGTCCATCAAGGTGAGGGAGAGCTGCAAACGATTTTCGGTACGCTCACTTACAAGCCTGGCGACTACCTTGTCATTCCGATTGGCACGACCTACCGGATAGTACCGTCTGTGCAGAGTCGTTTTCTTGTCATTGAGTCCCAGAATGAGATCGTGCCACCAAAGCGTTATCGTAACGAGCATGGTCAATTATTGGAACATTCGCCGTTTTGTGAACGTGATATTCGTGTACCGGAAAAATTGGTGACGCATGTGGAAAGCGGAGACTTCGAGGTGCGAGTCAAACGCCAGTCCGTGGTCTACAGCTACTTCTTTGACTTCCATCCGTTCGATGTGGTGGGGTGGGACGGTTATTTGTATCCGTATGCACTGAGTGTTCATGATTTTGAACCGATTACTGGACGCATTCATCAACCGCCACCTGTCCATCAAACCTTTGCCGGTCAAAACTTTGTCATCTGCTCATTCGTTCCGCGGATGTACGACTATCATCCGCAAGCGATCCCTGCGCCTTACTATCACAGTAATGTAGAAAGTGACGAGGTGTTATACTACGTAGATGGCAATTTTATGAGCAGAAAAGGGATTTATGAGGGGTCTATCACCCTGCATCCAATGGGGATTCCACATGGGCCGCATCCAGGCAAGGTAGAGGCGAGCATTGGGAAAAAAGAAACGCAGGAGCTGGCTGTCATGCTGGACACATTCCACCCGCTACACGTCACAAAGCAAGCGTTGGAAATTGAGGATGACGCATACATGGCAAGCTGGTTGCCACCGAAGGAATAGAAAGAGGTGCAAAAACGCAATGGAAATCGCCATTCATGAGATTGAGCGGCAGGAAAAATACAAGCTTTTGATCGGGTGTATCGTCCCGCGGCCGATCGCTTGGGTTACCTCGTTAGCGGAGGGAGGAATCGTCAATGCCGCTCCTTTCAGTTATTTTAATGTTGCCAGCATTGAACCGATGATGGTCTCGGTTGCGGTCATGCGCAAGCCGGGAAGTGTCCCAAAAGATACGGCACGAAACATCATGCAAACGGGAGAATTCGTGGTCAATATGGTGGACGTACACAATGTGGATGCAGTCAATCAGACTTCTGCTGATTATCCACCGCAGATCAGTGAGGTAGAGGCATTGGGGCTGGAAGTCGCACCATCCGTTCGCGTCAAGGTGCCAAGGCTGCGTGCATCCCGCATCCATTTTGAGTGCAAGCTGCATCAGATTGTGGAATTAGGGAGTCCAACGACTTCGGATTTGATTATCGGGGAAGTGGTGCATGTACATGTAGTGGATGAGTTGTATCATGCAGGACGGATTGATGCTACAGCATTTGCACCCGTCAGCCGATTAGCGGGTCATACGTATGCGACGCTGGGCGAACAGTTTGATCGTCCACGTCCCGTTTATGAGCCACCTGTCAAATGATTGATCTCCGTCCAGCGACGGAGGACAAATCCCTCTACGGACCATTTTACCGAAATCGCCTATCGGGTATCCTGTAGATACAAGGCAAGCGGATACTGTAGAGAGGGTGGAAGCAATGATGGAAAGACGACTATATCGTTCGCATCATGATAAACGGTTATTTGGAGTTTGTGGTGGGGTTGCGCAGTTTTTGCGCATTGACTCTACGCTGGTACGTATAGGAGTTGTCGTTCTTACTGTTTTTACAGGAGTACCGATTCTGCTTTACTTGCTGATGGCAATGATCATGCCAAAAGAACAGCAGTGGTCATACGCTTCTGACAGCTTCCCAATGTATGATGCGCCATATAGTGGACATGCACGTATGAATGATTTGGATCAAGAGATTGACCGTCTGGAAAAGCGTGCTTTGGTACAGGAAGTGTATCGCCTGCGCGAAGAATTGGGCAAATACAAAGGACTTTAAAGCAAATAAGAGACTTCCTGGGCATTACGCTCACGGGAAGTCTCTTTTCACGTTTACCTATTTTGATCCTACCAAAAAAATGGTCGGCAACTTCTGGAAATCGCTGCATAACATATAAGGTGGAAAACCTACATAGGGAGGGAAAAGCAGTGTATCTCGGCGTGTTCGATTTGAATCAGCGTTTGGAGCAAACCCGCAAAATCCTGCGGGAAAAGCAACATCTGAAAAAACTGATTGAAGAAGACATCCATGACTTGGAACAAGACGTCAAAGAATTAGAAGCAATGACGGCGAAACAAGAAAAGTATGCGACCAGTGCTCAGCGCTAAAGCATCTTTCATGAGCGACAAAAAGAGGAAGTGGCAACTGCCGGAAGAAGGCAGGGAGCCACTTTTTTAATTGGGAAGCGCTTGGTCCAAAACTTTTTCTACGATGCCAGGAACCATGCGGATCGCTGCACTATCGGTTCCGTACGTCTGGCTATCCGCGTAAGTACCTTCCATCAACAAGATCAGCGTATAGGCCAACTCGCATGGATTCGCAGCGCCAAGGGCAGTCGTGCGTTCCAAAAAAGCGTCGCGGATTCGTTTCTGATGGGAGCAAACCAGCTCGCGAACTGGATGAACCGGATCAGGAAACTCGACAGCTATATTGATAAAGCAACAGCCGCGAAATTGCTCGTTGGACGCGCGCGCAGCCAGATCAGCAAAAAACTGAATAAGTTGCTCTCGTGGCCGATTGGGATGTTTGGCGATGCTCTCTTCCCACTCTTGCCAAAAAACGTCTTGCTTGCGCTTCATGTAGGCGAGAATCAGGTCTGTTTTCGAGGAAAACTGCCGATAGACGCTCATTTTATTCATTCCGGCACGCTCAACGATGGCATCTACACTGACGGCATGGATCCCTTCTTGATAAAACAATTCTTCAGCAGCGTTCAAGATGATCTCTTGTGCTTTTTCACGAGGTACGCGAGGCCGTTTTGCTTCCGTCATATACCATCCCCCATTCAGGACTTCCAGACGTCGGCGACAATTTCAAAAGAGCGCACACGGTCGGCATGATGGTACATTTGCGTTGTAATCATGAGCTCATCTGCTCCTGTGGCATCGAGCAACTCTTGCAGTTTGCTTTTCACGGTAACAGGGCTACCAATGATGGAGGAACGCAGTTGAGCTTGGACAGACAGTTTTTCGAATTCGCTCCACAGTTCATCCATATTGTCCACAGGTGGTTGGATTGGCTTGAGATCACCGCGGACGAGATTTAAGAATGCCTGGTAATGGGAAGTGGCGAGTCGATTCGCGAGCTCATCCGTATCGGCTGCCATCACGTTGACCCCAACCATGGCATATGGCTGATCCAGTACTTCCGATGGACGGAAACAATGGCGATACGTCTGCAAGGCGGGCAAGGTGAAGTTCGGTGAAAAATGCCCAGCAAAAGCAAACGGCAATCCGAGCATGCCCGCGAGTCGCGCTGAGAAATCGCTGGAACCGAGCAGCCAGATCGGGATGTTCAGACCTTCGCCAGGGATAGCGCGGATGGCTGATGCCGACTCGTCTGTTCGTGGACGAAGATATTCACGCAGCTCCTCCAATAACTCTGGAAAATCCTCTCCGCCAACCCGCAAATCGCGGCGTAGCGCACGTGCTGTTCGCTGGTCCGCCCCGGGTGCCCGTCCTAGACCTAAGTCGATCCGGCCTGGATAGAGGGACTCCAATGTCCCGAATTGCTCGGCGATCACGAGTGGAGCATGGTTGGGCAGCATAATGCCGCCTGAACCTACACGGATTTTGCTGGTGCCGCCGGCAATGTAACCAATGAGAACGGAGGTGGCAGAGCTGGCTACGCTGGGCATTGCGTGGTGTTCGGCGAGCCAATAACGTGTAAAGCCCCATTTTTCCACTTGTTGCGCCAGATTGAGACTGTTTTTATACGATTCAGCAGCGTTGCTACCCTCCGTAATAGGTGCCAAATCGAGAACAGACAATGGGATATCTCGCAGTTGCTTAGATGAGATTGTATCGGACATGGGATGGAACCCTCCTTGTGCTTAGCGGTTGCTGGTCGGATAAGTTTGTTACTGAGTAGTAACAAAACGTACTTGAATCATACGGAGCGGCAGAAGGGATGTCAACGTTTGGATGTGCGACAGAGCACATTGGGAGAAAAAGAAAAAGCCCTGACAATGCAAGGGCTCTTCGTACATCCTTATTGTTTTGTTAAGATAAGAGGTCCATTCGCGGTAATAGCGAGGGTGTGCTCGTATTGAGCGGACAGCTTCCCATCGCGAGTACGTGCTGTCCAACCATCTTCATCGACCGTTGCATGATACGTCCCAATGTTCAGCATGGGTTCAATGGTAATGACCATGCCTTCTTTGAGGCGTTGACCTCTCCCGGGAGGGCCAAAGTGAGGAACGAACGGCTCCTCATGCATTTCCTGACCGATACCATGTCCGGTAAAATCGCGCACGACGGAGTAGCCTTGTGCTTGCGCATACGTTTGGATGGCGTGTGAAATATCGCCGATCCGATTGCCTACGACAGCTTGCTCAATACCGAGATACAGCGATTTTTCAGTGACTTCCAGCAGTCTTTTCGCTTCCGGAGACACGGTTCCCACTTCATAAGACCAAGCGGAGTCAGCCAGCCAACCGTTTTTGCGAACAACCATGTCGATGGTAACGATATCGCCATCACGCAGAGGCTCTTTTTTCGGGAAGCCATGGCAGATGACATCATTTACTGAACCGCATGTGGCATAAGGATATCCATGAAACCCTTTTTGCTCAGGGGTCGCGCCATTTTCAGCCAAAAATTCTTCAACGAATTGATCAATCTCCCAGGTAGAAATGCCTGGACGAATCATCTTGGCAATCTCACGATGACAAGCAGCCAAAATCTGACCTGCTGCATGCATGAGTTCAATTTCTTCAGGTGTCTTGAGGATAATCATCGACTCTCTCCTTCTCCTCGTTAGTCAAGAACTCTCTATAGTATATAGTGTAGTCCTGTTCTGCGCCAATTGCCACACCGAAAACGGCATGGTAGGATGAGGAAGAAATAATCAACCCTGGGGGTAGGTAGCGTGGACAAGTTTCAAGAACATCTGGCGAACTACCAGATTCATGTAAAAGAAGACGTGGAAAAACGTATTGCCTTTATTCGTGAGCAAATTGACGGAAATGGCCTTGGCGGTGCAGTCGTTGGCATCTCTGGTGGGATTGACAGTGCCGTTACAGCAGCGCTGTGTGTGCGTGCATTAGGTTCAGAACGCGTCATTGGCATTTGGTTGCCTGCTTACTCGCAAACCGTTCATGAAACAGATTCCAAGCGACTTGCTGAAGCGATTGGATTGAATTTGCACACAGTAGATGTAGGGCCTGCCTACGATGCTTTGGTACCTGCGATCGAGGGTGTACTTGGGCTTGATGACAAAACAAAGGGAAATACAAAGGCTCGCTTGCGCATGACAGTGCTGTACGCCATCGCTAACCAAAAAGGATACTTGGTAGCGGATACGTGCAACCGCAGTGAGATTCATGTTGGTTATATGACAAAAGGCGGAGACGGTCTTGCCGACTTTAATCCAGTAGCTAGCTTGACGAAGCATGAGATGCGAATTCTTGCTGCTGAGCTCGGGGTGCCTGGAGAAATCATCACGAAGCCGCCTTCTGCCGATTTGTGGGAAGGACAGACGGATGAACAGGAGATGGGTTTCACTTATGAGGATCTGGATCGTTTGCTGATTACAGGGGAAACTCGACCGGAAGCCAAAGAACGCATCGATTACCTGCATCGAATCTCTGAGCATAAGCGCAATATCATGCCAGGCATATAGATATGGCAAAATCCTACAAGCTGTTTACAAGTTGTCTATGGCAAACGACCAGTGCAGTTGTAGCAACCGAGCAACGTCTCTACTTGTTTGATCCGGCCTATTTTCCTCATGAGATAGAGGCGATTGCTGACTATGTGCAAAGTGAGAGGAATGGAAGAGAGCTCGTACTTGTCCTCACTCACGGAGATTGGGATCATGTTGTCGGAGTAGGCAAGTTTTCGGATGCCACAGTCATTGCGCAAAAGGAAATCCTGACCGATGGACGGATCGAGAGTAAGCTAAACAAAGCGAAAAAGTTTGACGGATCGTATTACGTGGTCAGATCGTATGAAGTAGGAATGCCGACATTCATGAAATTAGTGGACGATGCACAAGAGTGGCAGGAAGTCTTTTTCTTGCCTGTACCAGGACATACAGCCGATCAGATGGCGACCTTGTTCCGGGAGCAGAAGCTGCTTGTTGTCGGTGACATGCTATCCAATTTGGAGTTTCCGTTTATCGATGACAGCGGTGCCTATTTGGAAAGTCTGGAAAAGATCGAACGGTTGGTTCTCCAAGGAGAAGTGGAAGAAGTCATTCCTGGGCACGGAGTACCTGCCAAAGGACGCGAGGAAATCCTGCATCGGATTGAACGGGATCGCCAGTATTTGTTGGATGCACGTGCAGTTGTTTTCGAGGGTATCGCCAATAACGTAGAGGAAGATGTACTCAAAGAACAGTTTTCCCAACTGACGTATGATGGTGTATCGATCGATGAACATCTCCGTTCTTCCCATGAGCAAAACTGGGATCAACTATGCAAGGAAGCTCTTTCGCAGAAAGGTTGATTATTCCACGGTTTTATAAGATAATAGGGGTTACGCAAATCTTTCTAGGAAAGAGGTGGAACAGATGTCTACGACTGAATTGATGCTGAGAACAAGTCTGGAAGGACGTGTGAAGCGTACGTTGCAAACGTACTTCCGTCGCCCTAACGACGTGTTGATCAAGGAAAGCCTCGGAGCGAACGGTTTGTCCCCAGAGCAAGTGGAAGTAACCGTGGAGCTCTTGAAAGAAGACAAAACTGTTGCCGAAATCATGGAGCACCTGCACGATAAAGGCTACTTTGCATAACATTGCGAGCAAAAAAGACCGGACTGACATCGATTGTCGGACCGGTCTTTTTCGTTCGAGCAATTAGGGATTAGGACTTTCCTCAGGTAATGAGCGCCGTAGTTTCTTGCGGCGATACCATTGAAGGCCAGTTAAAACGAGAAAGTAGCTCGCTAACGCGACAAAAAGCCCCATGATGGCACTCCCGGTGAAAAAGACAAGTCCTTTTTCCCTCACCCAGACAAGCCATTGCATCCCAGACTCGTGATGGTTCGAATGCCCTTGTAACGGTTTGCCGATCAACACGTATCCAATATTGTAATTGAAAAGAATGAAAAGCGGTAAGATGAGCTTTCCGATGACAAACGCAACCAAACCAGCAGGCAAACTGGCACGAAACAGCTTGCATAGCGGGAAAAGCAACAGAAACGCGATGCCAAAAGTAGGCAGAGTAATGAACTCAATGAAGATTCCGAGCGAAAATCCGCGGGCGACAAAAGCTGGAGCCCCTTTCATTCTCAGCACCTTGTAGTATTCGAATTTTAGCTTTCGATATGCTTTTTTCCACATCCGTGCTATCCCTCGTTTGTCCCAAGTCATTTGTCCGCAAAATTCCCTAAGGGTATGGCGAATGGTGAAGCTGGATTCGTTTTTTTGGTTGTTGTTGTAGAGTATCTCCCAATTGGCAAAAATTAATAGTTGCCATAGGAGCTCTGATTTGTGAATGCGCCTTTCTTTTGGCATAATGGAAGAGGGCAGCTTGCTGGAAAAGTGGTGACATTCGTGGAAGGTGTAATGGGAACCTTTGGTGACTATATTTCGCAATATGGGTATGGCGCCTTGTTTGGATTGTTCTTTCTAGGAATTTTGGGAATGCCCTTGCCTGAAGAAACGCTGCTCGTTTTTTCCGGATTTCTTGTCTCAACGGGAAAATTGGATTATTGGCCTACTTTTTTCGTCTGCTTTCTCGGTTCTGTTACGGCGATGACGGTGGCATACTGGATCGGCAGAACATTAGGCTACGCTTTTCTCGAACGATATGGGAAACGATTGGGGATGGGCTATACCGTTTACAAAAAAACGGAAGAATGGTTTAATCGCGTCGGTAAATGGGCGCTTCCGTTAGGCTATTTCATCCCTGGTGTTCGCCAGTTTACGGCCTATTTTGCCGGGATCACGCGATTGCCATTTCCGACTTTCATGCTCTATACCTATTTGGGTGGGTTGTTTTGGAGCTTGCTTTTCGTGACGCTGGGCTGGCAATTAGGAGAACGCTGGGATGAGCTGTTTGATTTGATTGCCCGTAACCTTGCGATCTTCTTTATCGCTTTGCTGGCATTGATCGCAGCCTGGTCGTATTTCAGGCACAAGGCAAATGTAAAAAAGCAATTACGGAGGGATCAGAATGAGTGAAGAAAACCGCAACGAAAATCTACTGCCTGTGGTTCACAAGCCAACCGAACTGGTTCCTGTAGTATTACCGGAAAAACATCAGCGATTTTATGATAAATTGCGTGAAAAAATCGAAGCGTTCATTAAAGACAAGGGAGTCAATGATTCTGTAGCCAACTTTATTTTGCTTGCACCAGATTTGTTTGTTCTCTTGGCCCGCCTTCTGCTGGACAAGCGCGTAGGTGTTCAATCAAAAGCGTTAGCGGGTGTAGCGGTTGCCTACTTCATTACTCCGATTGATTTTATTCCAGAGGTATTAGTCGGCGGATTCGGACTTCTGGACGACGTCATTCTGGCTGTTTATGCTTTGCGCAAGATTTTGGTGGATATCGATGAGTCGATTGTACGCGAGCATTGGAATGGCGAAGAAGACCTCTTGGCCGTCATTACGAAGGTGATTCGATCAGCGGATGATTTGGTCGGCAAAAAAATAGTGAAAAAGCTGGAAGAAACCCTGTTCCGTAAAAAATAAGCTAGGATGGGCAAATAGATGAAATATTTATTGGATTATCAAGAGGGAGAGCGTGTTGTCGCCTTTTGCCTGATCAAAAACAAGGAAGCGGGCGTAGCGAGTAATCAGAGTGAATACTTAAATCTGGAGCTGGGAGACCGCTCCGGTACGATCATGGCAAAGCTGTGGGATGTCAATGCAGAAATGAAGGAATGGATTAACGTCAAGTCTGTCGTGAAGATCGACGCTGCCGTCCAAATGTACCGTGGGAAAAAGCAACTAGTGATTCAACGGATCAGACCGGCTGCCGCTTCAGACGAAGTTCAGATGGAGTCGCTTATTCCGATCTCGCCCGTTCCAGTAGATGAACTGTGGACAAAGCTTACCCATGCAGTCGAAAGCCTGCGGAGTGCCACGCTCAAGGCCATTATTCAAGAAGCGTTGGCAACAGAGGAGATTCAGGATCGCCTTCGCCATTATCCGGCTGGCGTTCGTATGCACCACAACTATTATCACGGTTTGCTCGAGCATATCGTCTCTCTGTTGACAGCGGCACAGAGCCTCTTGCCACTGTATCCCCAAGTAGACAGGGATGTACTGATTGCGACTTGCATCTTGCACGATATTGGAAAACTGTACGAGCTATCTGATCCCATCGCTCCGGATTACACCACGCCAGGTCAGCTAATTGGTCACTTGGTCATGGGAGTCGAGATGGTAAGCGGCATTTGTCGTAAGCTCGATATTTCTTTAGGGGACGCGGAGGTTCTGCATTTGAAGCATTGCATTTTGAGTCATCATGGAGAGGTAGAGAACGGCTGGGGAAGTGCTGTATCCGGAAAAACGCCTACAGCTGTCATGTTCCATTACCTGGACCAGATCGACAGCAAAATGAACGCTTTGAGCCAAACACTAGCGGACATGCCGGAAGAAGAGGAATGGGCGTATGCTGGCGTGCTTAGACGAAAAGTCTGGCGCGGGTATTAATCCATGGAACAAAAAGCCAACTGCCAAGCAAAACGAAGCAGTTGGCTTTTTTTAGATAAATCAGAAACGTTTTTGCAGGAAGCTCGTCTTAACAGTAATGTCTTGTAATGAGGAGGTATTCCTATGAAAAAGCGAAACAGAGCTGCCATGCTTGTCTTGGCAGTCAGCATGGTCACGACACCAGTGGCACTTCTGCATCCGTTGTCTTCCTATGCGTATGATGGCAAATCGAGTCTGGAACCGATTGAGTTGCCAGAAGACATCGTCCACTTGTTAACAGAATTGAAAGAGGACTATGTGCCTCTCATGAAAGACCTTCATGTGGACTCATACGGAGGGACAAGCAACTCGGGGTATGTCATTAATCTTTCGGACCGAAAGAGTGTCATTACCACGAATACAACGCTCACTATCTCCACGAATGCAAAGGGAGATATGACCAGTTTTGTCCTGTATGATGTGAATCGGGACAAAACACCCAAAATCAATCAAAAGGAAGCCTATCAAAAGGCTGTGGACTTTATCCGGAATTACATAACAGTTGATCATGTTATTTCCCCGCAAGCGATGCTTTCTTTCGATCGCGCATCTGAGCTGGATCATCTGGCCGTTGTCAGTGTCTACCCACAGTTGAACAATACATGGGTGGATAAAGAGACAGCTCGGGTCATGGTTGACGCAAAGGGTCAGGTTGTCCATTTTCAGCAAGAGAAGCTAAAGCTTCCTACCGCAGAAGAAGTAGCGGACCCAAGCAAGGCTGTACCGCTAGAGAAGGCAATGAAGGAGTGGCAAGACAAGGTATCCTTGGAATTGGTCTACGATGAGTCAGCGGGCAAGCTCGTTTACGTCCCTGACCAATTGCCAACAATAGATGCTCTGTCTGGTGAAGCAGTTCCATCTGTTTATAAAACAGCGAATAAGACGATGAAAATCAAAGGAACAGCAGACATGGGCGTCTGGCGAGATACGAAAAAAATGGAGCAGATGCTCGAAAAGGATTTTGGCCTGAAGCTAAATCAACGCACGTACAAAAATGTAAAAGAAGACAAAAAGTATAAAAACAGTGATATTGATCGCCATGAATGGAATGCGAATTCGTATCAAAGCGCGTGGATTACGCTCGACCGTAAAACAAAATCACCTATTGAATTCAAACTGGACGGTCCCGTAGAAAAGGAGCTTGAGAAGCCGCTCACGCATGATGAGGCAAAAAACATCGCCGTACAATTTGTGGAGAAATACTTATCGTCCAAAGAACAATCCTTCTTTGTAAAGGAGACGAGTCTTGTAGAAAATCTGCCAGGTTGGGCAGATCAAAATCTGGTGCGGCCGGTCAGTAGCTTTGCTTTTCACCCTGAGATGGACGGTATCCCTACCAAGAGACCACTGTTCTACCTGGAAGTGGACGCAAAGAAGGGCAATGTAGTCCTTGCTCAAGTAAATGACCTGCCGTCCATGCCTGCTACCTTCAGTAAAGACGGTATTGTGAAGGGTGAGAAAGCAAAGGATGCGTATGTCAAAGAAGCAAATCTGCGCTTGGCATACTGGTATCCGAAGGTAGGGACGCATTCTGCGAAACTGCCGCAGCTGGCCTATTTACCGACAGCCGATGCCAAGTCTCTGCAGATTGATGCTGCAACGGGTGCGGTGGAGGAAACCTGGCTGGAATGGAAAGCTACCCAATAACCAATACCCGATATGGTGTAGAAGCCACGTCGGGTTTTCCTTTTCATCATTATCGGAATTCATAAACACTTCAAGGCAGGTAGGATTTTTTTTCTTTTTGTAGAATAACTTCTTGATTCCCATTTGATTTGGCAAACAATGCCGATCACGAGAAGGAGAAAGTGCAATGAAACGGCCAACTTATACCCTACCAAGTATTGTAAAAAAGGTATTCCGGCCCGGTGAGCGCTCCCTTCCACGTACGGAGATCTGCTCCCGGATGGAAGCGAATGAGCTGAATGCTTTTTTGGATCTGGACTGCAAGACAATACTGGATAAAGTGTTGAACATGGAGCAGTCTCCAGTGCGAGTTGGAAGCTCAGAGGCGATCGTAGAGGTCACTCACCAGCCGCATCAAGTGTACGACTTGGCTCATCGCTATTTGCGCGATAGCCAAACACCAAAAAAGCTTGAGCAAATTGTCGCAGAGCTGCGTCGTCAAACGCAGTTTGGTTGGAATCAGATTCTTCGTATGCTGCAATTGGAACGCGATCCTCGCTTTGTGCAATATCAAGGCGACAGCAGATGGTTTTTGGCAGAGTGGACTTTGGGCAATGACCAAGTGTATGAGTTTTGCCGCGACAATGGCATTACGCAGGTTTCTGCTCGCACATTAGTCCATTTTCTGGAGCAGGAAGTAGGCATTGCTGCAGATGCTGCTTTTCTCCCAGCGCAAGATGACCGCTTCCGCATTGACGGTGATACCATGTACATCATTGCTCGTAGCGAAGATTCCAAGGAAGAGCAGGCGGCCCTCGAGGTTGCTGTTGCTGCCCCTTCTGTATCGATAGGAAACAGCGAGTCCGTCTCAGAAGAAATTGCATCGGAAGAACCAGCGAATCCCTTACACCAGGTGGAAGAACAACAAGAACGATTATTTACTAAGGAGGAAGCTACTATGTCTACCATTACCAACCAGCAAGTTCTCGAGGAAGTACAAAAACTGATGCAAGAAGCTATCAGCCGCTTGGAGACAAGAAACCAAGAAATGTCCCAAGAAGTTGTCGCTCATTTTCAACAAAGCAATATGCAAGCTATAGAAGTGCTCATGAAAGAGAAACATAAGCATGAGCAGATCGTACTTGGCATTCAACAGGTGCTAGCGACCAGTGAGCAACAATGAGTCAACTTGAGGCTACGATCCGGTTAGAGCAGAGATTTGCCATCCTGCGCGAGGTTATCGCGGGCTATCGGATTCGCCTTCAAGAAATGGAGAAGGAAGTGGTGGAGCTTTTTGCCACGAACCAACTCTCTGCTATTTCAGCATGCATGGGCGAGAAGCAGCGCATCGTCAGGTTGATGAATCGTCTGGAACAATTTATTGTCCAATGGGAAAGCAACAACACGGATGTGGGTATCGCACATGAACCAAAGCGAGAACACTTGAACACATGACGAGTAATGCGGTAAAATAGGGGGATTGTGCATGATTCCCCGCGCATGCCGCGTGGGATGGAAAGGAGATCCAAACCCTCTATGTCGGTAGGAAGAAACGAACTGTGCCCTTGTGGGAGCGGAAAAAAATACAAAAAATGCTGTGGGGTTGTTACTCCTATTACGGAGCTGCGTAGCCGCCACGAGCAAAAGCTGCAAAAAGAATACGCTGGCTGGGTCGAAAGACTGAATCATTTTGTCGGCGCAAATGTAACCAGCGAGACGATTCAAGAAGCACGCAATCGTTTTGCCGAAGAAGTAGGCTTGACCCAAGAGAGCGTCGCACGTCCTGAATGGGCTGCCCATTTCTTCAACTGGTGTGTATTGGACGTCAAAACAGGTGGAAGCACGCTGCTTGAGAACTATATCAAACAGCATGGACGTCGGATGGAGCCTGATCTTCGCCGTGCGTTTGCTGGATTGCACCTGAATGTTTATGAAATCGTGGAAGTGGAGCGTGATGTCATCACGGTTCAACACCCGATTTCGGAAGAAAAACATTATCTGCTTCGCGCCAATACGTTGAATGTTGTCCCTGGACAATTGATCGTAGGGCGCCTGCTGAATCTGGGTCTGCGTGATATGCTCTTCTCTGGCAGCATCATCTTGCAGCCACATGTCAAGGAAAGCCTGCTCGAGTGGTTACAACAGCATCCAGAAGTAGAAGCTGCGAAGACAGATACGGGCAAGAGAAGCTATACGACAGAGCTGTATCATTTCATCGTTCAATTTGGTGAAGCGGCAAGCGAGTCGGAAGCGCCGAAGCAAGAATCGCTTCTGCGTCGTACCTATGCTATGCCAGACCGTAAACAGCTATTGAAAGTAATCGAGTCGAATCCTTCATTTGAGCTGAAAAAACGGGATGGTGCACGTGAGATATGGGTATATGCGACACGCAAGGAAGAGCATTTGTTCCCGAATTTAAAGGATGCCTTGCTGGAGCTATACGAAGTACAAGCAGAAGTGATTTTGCAGGATGACAGCCTGATTCTGGAAGGGTATGCACCGCAGTTGGATGAAGTCGCAGAGCTTTTGCTGCTGCTTGCATTTGAGAGCGAAGAGGAGATCCGCGTTCTTACTTCAACGGGCTCTCGTTTATCCAAAGGAACTCTGTTTATCACGAGTCAGCCTACCTTGCCACCAAAAGTGTTGCAGTGGGCAGTCCAAACTTATTTTGCTGAAAAATGGCTGGTTACTTCCCATGAACAGCTCGATGATTTGGCTCCGCTCTTGGTTGCGGCTACTGAAAACGAGGAGCTGCATGAAAAACTCCACAAACTGATGGAGCAAATGGAACAGGATCATAAAGTTGGACAAGGATTGGCTCGCTTTATCCGAATGGACATGCTTCGTCCTCGTCTCTCGTTGTCAAATGACAGCCTGCATGTGCATAACCTGCTGCGCCGTCCGTTGATCGAGGGATTGCCGGAGAGTGTGTACACTGTACATCCTGACAGACTTGCGGACATCAATCGCTTCGTGCAAGAGATGACCGATGGCAAGTCGGAAGCAACCGTCAAAAAGTATGATGAGGTCATGAACAACTTCCGTTCATTCGTCAGAGGAGCGTTTGGCCCATCTTTCACATGGGAGCAGTTGCGCAGAGAGGACCTGGTATACTTCCTCGTCCACGACATTTTCACGCGCACGGACGCAACGACCAAAACATTGGGAACCAATCTGATGTCTGTTTTGACGGCGTTCTTCAAGTGGCTGGATAAGCAAGGACCATACACGCTTTATCCTGTCATGCAGCCACTGTTCGCCGAGTTGAAGGAAACATTGCCGGAATCCTATCGCTTGCGTGGTGTGCTGGAAAAAGAAGCGACTCAAAATCTTTACAGCAACACGGTGGCGCTCAAAGATATCACGGAAGAATCCTTGCTCGTGCAAGAGATCACTGCATCTGGTTGTACGGCAAAACGTGCGAATGGCGAGACAATCAAGCTGTCTATTGGCGTTGATTGGGGTACTATGCTGTCAGCAGATTGGATGATCCATGGCTTGTTCGGTCAAGGTGAGGACGGTACTTGGAGACTGTATGGTACGCCTGAAGTGTATCCGCCAGTCATTGCCCAAGTGCTGGGCGCACCAACAGGTGTATTGGTCTAGATTCCCTAACATGAAGCAAACCCGAGGATGTGTGTCCTCGGGTTTTTGTTTTGACTTTTTATTGGCATAGATTAGTGAGCCCATTCGCGGAGTGTTTTGTCTTTCGGCAAGAAAAAGCCCATAAACCCGATCAACGGGAGGAACGAACATAACAGAATGACAAAGCTCAGACTGTAGAGATCGGCGAGATAGCCGAATACGAGAGCGCCCATGCCTCCCATTCCGAAGGCAAGTCCGATAATCAGCCCGGATACGGTACCGATTTTGCCAGGCAATAGCTCTTGGGCATATACGACCGTGACGGAGAAGCTGGAAAGCATGATAAAGCCGCTGATCACCAGCAATGGAAAGGCCCAAAAGCCGGAGACGTAAGGGGTCAGCAATGTCAGCGGCAGTGAACCGAGTGTGGAGAGGATGAGCAAATTCCTTTTTCCGAACCGGTCCGACAGCGGTCCACCAAAAAATGTCCCAATCGCTCCTGCGAAAAGAAAACCAAAAATGACAAGCTGTGCGTTGGCATAATCCATATCTTTCACATACATCAAATAAAACTGGTAAAAGCTTTGATAGCCAGCATTCATCCAGGAACGCACACTGACGATGACAATCAGGAGGCCGAGAGCAATCAGCCGCTTGTTTCGATTGGTATACGTGAGAGGTGCGGCAGTGGCCTTTTTCAAACGCTGTTGTCCACGATACCAGAGCGCAACATAGAGCAAGATGCCGCTAGCTAATAGCCCGGGCAGCAGAAACCAGGCAGCTCCTGTCTGTCCCAGGTTCGCAAAGACCAAGATCGTCATCAAGGGAGCGAGTGCTTGACCAGCATTTCCCCCAACTTGAAAAATAGATTGCCCCAGCCCTCTGCGAGGACCAGATGCCAAGTGGGCGAAGCGTGAGGCTTCTGGGTGGAAGATGGCTGAACCAATTCCAACACAGGCGACTGCTGCCAGTACGAAATAGTAATTGCCAGAGAAAGCGAGTGCAAGCATCCCCAATCCCGATACGATCAACGCCAGAGGTGGCAATAAAGGGATCGATTTGCGATCGGAGAAGTAACCGACGAATGGTTGCAAAACAGATGAAGTAAGATTCATGACGAGCAAAATCATTCCGACTTGTGTAAACGTTAATGCTAGATTCTTCTCTACAATAGGAAGCAATGCAGGGATGACTGCTTGCAAGCTGTCGTTTAACAGATGCGCAATGCTAATGGCAAAGAGCATGCGATAGACAGTCGGTGCCGCAGTCCCTGCAGGTGTAGATTGAATGGGTGTCGATGAGGCACTCATGTCAGTTCATCCCCAACCTTTCTTTCGTAACTTACTTTTTCATTTTTTTCAATGTAGCACGGATTCTACAGGACGTCATCCATGAATGCTGGGAATATGATGGTTGGATATAAAGGATTTGATCTGTCAGGAAGTTTTTAAAAAGGTAGGTAAAAAGGAAGACGCTGTCGAAAAAAGAGAGAAGCACAATGGACTAGACCATGAGCAGAAGGCTAGGGGGAATGCTGGAAGGTATAACAGAATACTGGCTATGCGTGGGTGGAGCCAATGTTGACGTGCAGGGAGTCACTTCTGCCAGACTGTTGCCCGGAACAAGTAATCCGGGTGAAGTGCATCAAGCGGCAGGCGGCGTAGCTCGAAACGTGGCGGAAAATCTGGGATGGCTAGGAGAAGAAGTGCAGCTGTTTGCTTTGGTTGGAGAAGATGCAGATGGCGAGTGGTTAAGACAGGTCACAGCAAGTAGTGGAGTGGCTACCCATGGCATGATGCGAATCGCAGGGAAATCGACTGGGCGCTACTTGGCTATTCGTGATCGTGATGGTGAATTGTACACGGCTGTCGCTGATATGGAACTAAATGAAGAGTGGCCAGCAGAGATTGTCCAGCAAGGTCTTAAGTGCTTGCCTCAGGCTGCAGGCTTGTTTCTTGATGCCAATCTTCCTGTCGAGGTTATGCGGGCATTTTTGGCGGAAGCGAGGAGACTCGACAAAAAGGTCATCGTAGACCCTGTTTCTGTGAAAAAAGCAGAAAAATGGAAAGGGTTGCTTGAAGGCGTTCATATACTAGTCGCGAGCATTGATGAACTGGAAGTGTTAGGTGGCCAAACCCTTCATTCCTATAATGATGTAGAAGTATGCGCGAAAAAATTGGTTGCTGAAGGTATTCATCAGGTCATGGTCATTTGTGGGGAGGCAGGGCTGTGGCTGTGCACTGAACGGGAGGAAAAATGGCTTGCTGCCCCGGCTATGCCGATTCGAGAGTCTGCGGGAGATGCGTTTGCTGCCGGGATCATTTATGCGCAAAACAAAACGTTGTCCCTTGCAGAACAAGCAGCCTTCGGCGTTGCTCTGGCCGAAATGCGAACAAAAGGAAATGGACGATACGATATCGATGTCCTTTTGGCACGAAAAGATTACTATGCCGCTAAAGAAAGAGAGTTCCTCGACAGGGAATGAAAATACATAGCTTGACGTACACTACCCGTTAGTTGGTACAGAGGAGGAGTGTATGTCATGGAAAAGAAATCGAATGATGTGAACGGGAAACAAGAGAGCCATGTTCGACAGGGCGGAGATTCACACCGCTCCAAAAACAAACGTCCTGAAGGTCCTGTGCAGGGATTTAGTCAGGCACCACGCGGCTTGCAATAAGCCAAAAATGATATGTGAAACTAAAGTCCCCCTTATCGACAAAAAGATGGGGGACTTTTCGTTTAAAGGAACATTTTTCTACAAATGCAGACAACGTTATGGTACAATACCTGAATCAGAGTATTGCCAACTGAAGAAAAAAGTGGTGCATATTGTCGAGTGGCACAATTCAAAATCGTGCCTCCCTTTACTTTGTCAAAAAGCGTGCGCGAACAAGGAGACTGATTCATATGCCAGATACTGTTGTGAAAACACGCGCTTCAGCTTCTCGAAAGAAACAGCCGAGCCGTAGTCGAAAAATACGTAAACTCGTGGTATCCTTCACATTGATCACCTTGCTGCTGGTTGGTGGTGTGGCTGGAGCAATTTATTGGAAAATTGAAGACACTCTGACGGAAGTAACGAGCCCTACAAACAGTGGATTTACTTCGCCAGTATCCCAAAATGTCGATCCTGTTTACTACTCGGATAAGCCAATGTCGTTTGTATTGCTTGGTTCTGATTCCCGTCCTGAAACAGGTTCCATGAATACAGACGTAATGATCGTGGCAGTTGCTAACCCGAAGACAAAGAAAGTTACCATGGTATCGATTCCGCGGGACACACGCGTCAAAATCCCAGGCTATCGCGACTACCATAAGATCAATTCTGTCTATGCCAATGGCGAAGCAGAACGCAGGCAAGCAGAGCGCAATAACCAGACGGTTACCGAAGATGGTATTTCTTTAACCAAGAAAACGTTGAATGAAATACTGGGTATCCCAATTGAGCATTTTGTAGCCATTGATTTTGATGGTTTCAAAGCGGTCATTGACGAATTGGGTGGAGTAGAAGTCAATGTGGATCGCAGACTGGTATACGATGATCCAACTGACGATACACACATCAATCTCCAGCCAGGACTTCAAAAATTGAATGGCGAGCAAGCACTTGGTTATGTTCGACATCGTCATGACAACCGTGGAACGAAGTACTATTCCAGTGACTTCGACCGTAACCGCCGCCAACAAGAGGTCATTAAGGCTGTCGTGGACAAAGCGGCTTCTCTTGAAGGCTTGACGAAGATATTTAACGTTATGGACGTAGGTGCCAAGAATATACATACCGATCTTTCCAAAGATCAGATCAAAGGATTGGCCTACGATTTCAAAGGATTTAATTCCTCTACGGTCACTGCATTGGATAATGGGGCATATTGGCAGGGAGGATATACGTATCTCGAAAAAGAAAAGCTCGAGTCTGTTCGCAATTCCTTGCAGTCAGAGATGGGAGTGACCGGGAGTGCAGTAGCGTTTAACAATTCCCCGATACTCGGTTCTGGTGAAGCGGTTGCGACAAGCAACAAAAAGAGCGTTAAGAAGAAAACGACAGAATCAGCTACGTCAACGTCAGCGAAACATAAAACGGAGGCTCCGAAAGAACAAGAGCCGACAAATTCAACAGGCAATCAAGATGGTTCAACAAATGAAGGTGCAATGCCGCCACCTGATGTCGTAAACCCAGAAGGGCAAGGTCAGTCGACAGATCAAGGTCAGGGAGCACAGACGCCTGCGACTGATCCAACCCAAACTGTACCAACAGGTAATAACGGCAACAACTCTACTCCACCGCCGGACATCCCGCCGTCCAATCAGGATGCTGGTCCTTCAACTACAGATGGTCCGAGCACGAACTCCTAACAAGTACGAAAGCACCCGTTCATCACGAGCGGGTGCTTTCGTACTTGTCGATTCATATAAATTTTTAAAAATTCGTTTATGGAAAAGGTTTAGAAAACACCAATTTCGTGGTACAATAATAATATGCTGATAAGACAGATTAATCAGATAATTATTACTGACTGGAGGGATTTCTATGACGATTTTCTTGGTGAACCTGTTCTTGGTGATTGCTTTTGTGTACCTGATCAGCCGCCAACAAAATGAAGAGTTTGTGTACGATGAAGATTTTTTCCTCCAGAATCCTTCAGCTTTGGAAGAATATCAGCAGATGCCGATTGATTTCCAGCACGCCTTTTTCCGCAAGCATAAAGAGTGGATTAAGGAAAAATATATGCGCGGAGAAAGCTACATTTTAGGCTACTGTCCAAACAAAGAAGTACGTCGTGCGTGGCTGTCAGAATTCATGAATCAAAAAAATATGAACAATACACCGACCCCTTCCTCGTGAAGGGGTTTTTCGCATCTGTAGAAGTCGTGCTATACTGCTACGAGAGGATATCGTGAAACAGGAGGAAAGAAGTACGTGCTACAATTTATGGTGGAAAAACTAAATCAACAGTTACATATGCATGGAATGATCTCAGATATCGTTTTGCGCTCTGATCATTCTTTGTTGGAAGAATCGGAAGGGCAAGAGGTTCTGATCACATTTTCCGAGGCGGAGAACGAGAAGCAACCAACGGCTACCATTCATTTGTTTCCACTTACGGAAGAGGACAGCTGTGAAATTGAGGTGGAAATTGTCTATCCTTATTGCTTGCAAGATGAGGAGATTCAAAAATTATGGACGCAAGCAAAAAGCTTGGTAGCTGAGTGCTCGCTGACCGAAAAGCGCCGCTTTGTGGAGTCTGGCATACAGGCAGAAGCGAATGTCGTGCTGGATTATCACTTTGTCGTGCAGATGCCGCAAACAGAAGAAGAGGATATGGCATTTACAGAAACCATCGCCAGGTTTTCCGGGGATTTGGGGATGCTCGTCAAACTCGGCACATAAGAAAATAGGTTGTACATAAGGAAAACTCAGGCGTAATGTCCTGAGCTTTTTGCATGAAAGGCGAGTAGGGAGGAATATGAGGAGGAGAGAGAGAATCGTATAGATAATGAAAATGAATGAGCATTCACTCGTTGGGAGGCGTTTAACGTGGAACTTTCAAAAGTATGGGAACCGATTCAGATTGGTTCGATGACGTTGCCAAATCGGATTATGATGGGGTCCATGCACGTTGGATTTGAAAAGCTGCAGAATGGTGTAGCGCGCCTTGCTGCCTTTTATGCAGAGCGTGCAAATGGAGAGGCAGGTCTGATCGTGACTGGAGGGGCTGCCGTACATCCAGAAGGCGGCATGGGCGACGAGTATTGCAATGTATACCAAGACGAGGATATCGAGAAATTGCGCCTGATCACGAAAGAGGTTCATCAAGCCAATGGAAGAATTGCGTTGCAGCTGTTCCATGCCGGGCGTTATGCGTACAAGGAAGCGACAGGATTAGACCCGGTAGCCCCATCGCCATTGCAGGCACCGATTAACCGTTGGAAGCCGAGAGAGTTACGCGCAGAGGAGATCGAATCTAAGATCCAATGCTTTGCTGATGGTGCCGTCCGCGCCAAAAAAGCTGGTTTTGATGCCGTAGAAATCATGGGTTCGGAAGGATACTTGATCAATCAATTTTTGTCCCCAGTGACCAATAAACGAGAAGATGAGTGGGGTGGGGACTTTTTACGCAGAGCACGTTTTGGCATTGAGGTGGCTAAGCGTGTCCGCCAAGCAGTGGGACCGGATTATCCAATCATCTACCGTATGTCGGGATTGGACTTGATGCCAGATAGTACGACGATGGAAGAGACATTGCAATTTGCCAAAATGCTGGAGGAGGCAGGTGTTGATGCTCTCAATATCGGAATTGGCTGGCACGAATCACAAGTACCGACGATTGGCATGATGGTGCCGCGTGGAGCATATGTATGGGTAGCCCAGCAAGTCAAGCAGGTCGTGAACATCCCGGTTATCGCCAGCAATCGAATCAGCGACGTACGTCAGGCTGAGAAGATTTTGTATGAAGAATGCAGTGATATGGTTTCGATGGCCCGTCCATTTTTAGCGGACCCGTATATCGTTCAGAAAAGCAAAGAAGGACGCTTTGATGAGGTAAATACATGTATTGCTTGCAATCAAGCTTGTCTCGACCATATTTTTGATGGGAAGGTAGCCTCCTGTCTGGTCAATCCTCTCGTCGGCAGAGAAGCAGAGTGGCAGTTGGTTCCGGCGGAAAACCGCAAGAAGGTAGCTGTAATCGGCGCGGGTCCTGCCGGCTTGGAGGCAGCTCGTGTGCTGGCTGAACGAGGGCACCAGGTGGTCATCATGGAGGCCAAAAAACAGATCGGTGGACAATTAAACTACGCCAGACAGGTGCCTGGCAAAGAGGAATTTAATGAGACGCTTCGCTATTATCAGACAGAGCTTGCGCGTCTTGGTGTCGAAATCAGGCTGGGAGCACTGGCAGAGGCAGAAGCCTTGATCGAAGAGGGCTTTGCAGAAGTTGTGGTGGCAACGGGAGTCATTCCACGGCGTCCAGAGATTCCAGGTATGGAGCTCGGACATGTGAAGGGATATGATGCGGTATTTGAAAAGCGAGCCAAGGTAGGTAGACAAGTGGTCATCGTCGGTGCGGGAGGAATCGCGTGTGATTTGTCCCATTTGCTGATGCACGACGAAACGATCTCACCGAAGGCAGCGGAATACTTGCAGGAGTATCGGATTCTTGATGGAAAAGCTGTACAGCAACTACAACAGCGAAAACGAAAAATCAGCATGCTGCGGCGTGGGAAGCATGTCGGATCGGGCTTGGGCAAGACGACGCGCTGGGCAGTTCTCGCCAACCTGAAGAAACGTGGCGTGGAGATGCTGACACAAATTGAATATAGCCGGATTGCAGAAGAAGGGGTATATTTTATTCAGAACGGCGAGGAACGCATGATACCCGCTGATACGGTCATTGTAGCGGCTGGAGCGACCTCCAACAATGCGCTATACCACGCATTGCTTGATCGGCTGCCTGTGCACCTCATAGGCGGGGCGAAAGAAGCGGGAGAGCTCGATGCCAAGCGAGCTATTTTGGAGGGTGCGACCGTCGGAAGAGCGATTTAAGGTGCTGAAAAGATTTTCTATTTCGAAAACAAGGCGAATCGGATATGATTAAGAAAAGTATGTCGTCTTTTTAGAAGTTTTGTCGAATCGCTTTTCAACCACCGCTAATTTTTGCAAAATGAAGTTATACTGTTCAAATTCATTTGATTGGGGGCTCTCGCCTTGATGAACCATAATGGCATTCTCTTAGGGAAACGTTACTTCCTGTACTCGTTAGCACCGTTAGTAGAGGTGGAGGGATGGACGTTTACGATAGCCCCGGGGTTTAAGTTGATCGCGGGCGGGAGTGCCAATCCATTACAGACATTAATCAGCGTTTACCGAGAGACTGAAAAGGTAGCGCAACTCGTGCTTCATCATAGACGAAGTGATTCAGATGTCACAGTGCAGGCTGTATCGAGTGATCTCCTGTTAGAAATCGCCCCGGCGACTAGAACTGTAAGTGTAGCAGAAAAGCTGTAGGCACCCTGAACGGGGTGCTTTTCGCTTTCGAACTTCAATCATCATTCCGAGCAATCGAGGAGGCGTCAGGATCATGATAGGGAACGAATGGCAGGTAGGTCAGTTTCAATTGTCTTGGCTGAGAGGGGGGCTCACGAAGCTGGATGGAGGCGCCATGTTTGGAGTGGTGCCCAAGCCGCTATGGAGCAAAAGATACCCATCGAATGATCTCAATCAAATCCCTTTGCGTGCCGACCCGATCCTGGTACAGGCTCATGGCAAGCGTATTTTGATTGAATCAGGTATGGGGAATGATCGGCTAACGGAAAAACAGAAGCGCAATTTTGGCTTGGAAGAAGAGTCTCAAGTGGTGGAATCCCTTGCCGCGAAAGGGTTGACTCCTGCCGATATTGATATTGTCATCATGACACATATGCACTACGATCATGCCAACGGACTTGTCTCTATACGTGAAGGACAACTTGTCTCTACATTTCCAAAAGCCGTCATCTACGTACAGGAGCAGGAATGGGCGGAGATGAGAGAGCCGAATGTTCGCTCGAAAAATACATATTGGGAAGAAAACTGGCGTCCGATTGAGAATCAGGTGAAGACGTATGGAGCTTCGCACGAAGTTGTGCCAGGAATCACGCTTCATCATACAGGTGGTCACAGCCAGGGACATGCTATCGTCCGGATGGAGACAGAGGGGCAGGTGCTTTTGCATCTGGCGGACATCATGCCTACACACGCTCACCAAAATCCATTATGGGTGATGGCCTACGACGATTACCCGATGACCTCCATCTATGCAAAAGAAGAATGGATCATCAACGGGATCAAGCAAGGCGCTTGGTTCACGTTTTACCATGATAGCGTTTACCGCGCGGTGAAATGGAACGAACAGGGAGAAATAATTGATCGTATCGAAGTTGTTTTATAAAAAAAGGATAGGCAAAGACCGTCAGCGTTTTCTGGCGGTCTTTTGCGTTCTCTAGGGTTAGCGTGTCCAACCTTATCGAATTGTTGATTACTCTCATAGAAAAGTTTCATAATCAAAAAATTTTGAATGCTCATTGACGAACGACCATTGCCTCTCTACAATGGGAACATCACAGAGCATCTGTTCTGGCAGAGGTGGGAGCACATAACAGTCGTGGGGAGAGAGAGAAAATGAGCTGGATCAAGATGCGTTTACAGGAGTTTCACCCGATCGTCTGGTCATTAGTCGTCGGGACCGTGTTCGTCCGGGCTGCCAGCTCGATGAGCATGCCGTTTTTGTTTTTATACTTGTCCAATCAAACAGATATGAGCTTGGCAATGATCGGATTGACGATTGGAGCAGGACCGCTCGCGGGTACAATCGGGGGGTTTATTGCGGGAGCATGGTCGGACAGAATCGGGCGCAGGCGAGTCATGCTAGGTGCGTTGTACGTGTGGACACTCGTGTTCGTCGGGTTTGCGCTTAGTAAAGACCCGTGGATTCTGCTTTTGCTCAATATAGCAGGGGGACTCTGTCGATCCTTCTACGAACCGGTCTCACAGGCGCTGATGGCAGATGTAACGCCACAAGAGAAGAGGCTTCGTGTATTCGGTATTCGCTACATGGCGATTAATGTTGGGGTAGCGGTAGGGCCTATCGCAGGGGTAGTGCTTGCGAAAAGCTCTGTCGCTCTACCTTTCTTGGTGACTGCACTGATATATCTCATTTATGTGATTAGCTTGCAAGGATTATTGAACAAGTTCGGCATTAAGCAAATTGAAGGCCAAAAGAAAGAAGTTGTTACATTCGGCCGAGCATTCAGTGTGGTGGTGCAAGATAAAGCGTTTCGTTTGTACATGCTCGCCGGTGTTTTAGGAGCGATTGGCTACTCGCAAATGTCTTCTACGCTGGCCAAATTCGCAGAAATGACGGTCGTGAATGGAACAGAGCTGTTTGCCATCCTGATGACAGTCAATGCGATTGTCGTCGTTGTGATGCAGCTTCCGTTGACGACCTGGGCAGAAAAAAAGACGCCTCTCACCGCCATTTTGGTGGGAAACGCCATGTATGCAGTTGGTGACGTTGGGTATGCCTTTGCCAATTCGTGGCTGATATTCATTGTGGCAATGGTGTTTTTTACGATTGGCGAAATCCTTACATTTACCGCAGGAGACGTCCTGATCGACCGAATGGCCCCGGAGAATATGCGGGGCAGCTATTACGGTGCGAAAAGCTTCAGCAACCTTGGCCAGTTCATCGGTCCGTGGATGGGCGGATTGCTGTTGGCACATTACGGAGGTACGACCTTGTTCCTGGTGGTAGCAGCGACTTCGATGATGAGTAGTGCCTTCCAATGGGCGGGTGCTCGTGCTTTTGAGGCAACCCGGGGCAAATCCTTGAATGAAGCGAGGGTTGAATCACTCTAGGGCTTGCAAGATGCGATCAGCCATCCGTTTATAGCCTTCCGCATTCGGGTGGAAGTGGTCTGTATACAGGTAATTTTGTTCTTTACGCAAGAATAAGTCGTAGGTCGGCACCACGAATACTTGCGGGTATCGTGAGGCGATTTGGGACGCCTGATTGTTCCAATCGAGCACGGGCCCGATGGTGTCGACGGATGCTTCCGTATTGCCAAAAGGGTTGTACAGGGAAGTGTAAACGATCGTCGCGGTCTTGTTAACGCTGCGAATTTGTTTGAGAATCTCTTCATAGTTGACCGCGAGCTTATTAAGAGCCGTGGTCACTTTTTCTTTTTCAATGGTATACAGCCCGCCTGTCTGCCTGAACAAGTCATTGCCGCCGATGGTAAAAAGAATTAGATCGGCTTCAGCGAGGAGCTTCTTCACTTGCTCCTGGGACATTTGCTTGAGCAGCTCAGATGATTCCTGTCCATTTATCGCGAGGTTTGTGAACGTAATCGACTGTCCCGATTTTTTCTCCAATGCTTGGCGAACGAGTCCGACATAGCCTTGGCCGTTTGCGTCTCCGGCACCGCGCGTGAGGGAATCCCCTAGAGCGACTACTTTGTGGACACCCTTTTCTGGTAAAGGAGAGGGTGGCTGCTCTTTTTGCGCAGGTGGGTTAGCTGTGGATGGGGCCAGCTGCTGCGGATTCATCGCGAGGACAAAACCTGTCGCAAATAAGAGAAAGGAGAGTAAAGACAAGAGACCTGCCGTGCGCCAAAGAAATTGGCCGGATGTGCGCATCGGGTATCCTCCTATTCGTTGTAAAGTGTATGGTCATGGTATAATGTGGATGGACATCTTATGACAGTGTACCATAAACAGAACGCCATCGTCAGTTGACGAGGGGAGACTCAGATAGGAGGGCGCACATTGGCCGAAACGGTCCTCTCAGTAAAAGGATTGCAAAAAGCGATTGGCAAAAAGCCGATCATTCATGATATTACGTTTGACGTTTTCGCCGGAGAGGTATTTGGATTTCTCGGGCCGAATGGCGCAGGCAAAACGACCACGATCCGCATGCTCGTTGGATTGGCAAAAGCGGATGGGGGAGATATTCGCATCGGAGGCATCTCCCTTCAGGAACAGTTTCCGCAAGCGATTGCGCAGGTTGGTTGTATCGTCGAAAACCCGGAGCTGTACAAGTTTTTGACGGGCAGAGAGAATCTGGAGCAGTTTACGAGAATGAGCGGTGGTATTACGCCTGAGCGTATTGAGGAAATTGTTCGCTTTGTTGATTTGGAACGGGCGATTGATGATAAGGTAAAAACGTACTCACTCGGAATGAGACAGCGCCTTGGGATTGCGCAGGCACTTTTGCACCGGCCGAAAATATTGATCCTGGACGAACCGACGAACGGTTTGGACCCGGCAGGAATTCGTGAGTTGCGTCAGTTTATTCGCAAGCTTGCCGAGGAGGAAGGGCTCGCTGTCTTTATTTCGAGCCATCTTCTCAGTGAAATCGAGATGATGTGCGACCGGGTGGCGATTATCAGCCAAGGAAAGGTCATCTCGGTTGGATTAGTCAAAGAACTGATGGAGCAGTTTGCTGATCAGGTCGATTGGACAATCCCGTCTTCCTATATACAAAAGGCCGAGCAGCTCTTGCGAAACCTACCAGCAGTGACAGAAGTGTGGGTGGTCAGTGAAGAGCGTCTGAAATCCCGCATGGATATTGAAAAAGTAAGCGAGGCTAACCAAGCGTTGGTCAATGGCGGCATACCTGTGATGGGAATTGCGACGAAGACGGTTACACTGGAAGACCTGTTCCTTACATTGACGGGAGGAGGGGGAAGTCATGGAGCAGAGCATGGTGGGGCTCGTACAGAATGAAACCATAAAATTGCTGCGCAGGCGCCGTTTTCTCGTTGTTGTGCTCATCTTGGCGATTCTGATTCCGATTTTTACATACGCACAGTACCGCTCGGTTGTCACTGCACAAGAACGAATGGGGACGACCGACTGGCGCCCGCTCTTAACCCAACAAATCGTCGATATGCAAAACAGGCTGGCATCAAGCCGTCTTCCAGAAGAGTGGAGAGATTTTATCAAGGTCCGGATCGCACAGCAGCAATATTATTTGGATCACGACATTAACCCGATGGCGCCAGGTGGACCTACTTTTGCCCGTGGCTTTATGGACCAAGCCATTTCGATGTTTTTGCCGATGATTATCGTCGTACTCGCAGTTGACCTTGTATCTTCTGAGTTTAGCGAGGGGACAGTCAAGCTGCTATTGACGCGGCCTGTACGGCGTTGGAAGGTGCTGACCAGCAAATACATCACCTTGTTGCTATTTACCTCTCTAACGGTTCTCACGACACTAATTCTCGCTTATTTGCTCTCTGGGGTCGTGTTTGGCTATTCGGGTTGGGACCTTCCTATTTTGACTGGCTTTGAAGTATCGGGAGGAGAACTGGAGACATCTGGGGCTTTCATGCTGCCACAATGGCAATTTTTGCTGATGCAGTATGGTCTGGGCTGGTTCGTCTGCGTTGTGGTTGCAACGGTAACACTTATGGTCTCTGTTTGGGTTCGGAGTGCGGCTGCGGGGATGGGAATTATGATGGCCGCGTTAATTAGCGGAACGATCCTGACGCAGATGGCATCCTCCTGGGAATCGTCCAAATACTTGTTCGTGGTTAATTTGCAGCTGACGGATTATCTCAATGGAACACTGCCTCCGATTAAGGGGATGACGTTGCCCTTCTCGTTGACCGTGTTGAGTGTATGGGCGATCGCAGCGCTGATCATTGCGTACGCAACCTTTATCCGAAGGGATGTCACATCCTAATTTGACCTTTTTCGTTACTTTATCGCAAGTCTGCTCGTCTTTATCATGACGAATGAAATAGACAGCGAGAGGAGAAAGGCGAAATAGAATGGATGTATTATGGAAAGCAGGCTCGGTGACACTATCTGGCATGTTTGAGCTGTGGGCAGCGATCCCTGTAGGTTTTATGTTGCAGCTACCACCGATTCTGATCGGAATATTTAGTGCGGTGGGTGCGATCATCAGCGCAGGTGCTGTTATTTTTGTGGGAGGTTCGTTGCGCAACTGGCTTTTAAAGCGTGTAGAGAAACGGAGCAATCGTCAGGGGCGCATGTGGCAGATATGGGATAAATACGGAGTGGTCGGGCTTGGTCTCGCTTCGCCGCTCTTAACAGGAGCCCCGCTGGGAGCTGCTATCGGTATCTCGCTGGGAGCCCCTACCAAAAAGCTCATGCTGTGGATGTCAGTGGGCATTATTATCTGGAGTGCGCTATTGACGGCAGGAGTGGCTTTTGGTCTTTTGCAATTCATGGTACCAGAAACGAAATAGCTATACGCATGAAAACCGCCAATTTCTGGCGGTTTTTGTTTATGCAGTTCATAATGTGAGTCTGTAGACAATCTCTCCATCGTATACGTCGCCTGTTTCTTCAAAACCGGTTTGACTGTATAAATCTCTAGCACCTGCATTGTCCGGGCATACGGTCAGATTGATAAATCTGCTCTGTGGGAAACGGTTCCGAACCGTATCCAGGATCGCTACGAGAGCCGCTCTGCCATATCCATTACCTTGGTACCGGTGATCGATCAAAAAACCGTTGAACCAGTAACACCAATCTGTTGAGGCGTCATAGGTAATCATGACAAACCCAACCATTTTATCAGCATCATACAAGCAAAATGGTTCATATTCGCAGTTGTCACCATCAGGTCGGATATGGACCTTCGCCAGTGAAACGGCAACAGACGGAACAAAGCGCTGCTGCTCATCTTGTACCTGCAAGCGTAATGCATCTTGCCAGTTATCTCTGGTTGTTGGCACCAGTCGAATACGAATGCCCTTGATAAGTCTTCACCTCGATCCTCTGATAGCTTAAGCCTAACAGATCCCACCTGAAAAATCTTCCTTTTCCGCGTGGGTGTTTTTTCGTAAAATAAACCAAGGATACAAATAGAAAAGTTCCCGAAAGTGAGGTAACTGACATGGACGAGAAAAAAGAAGCGTTGGTCCCTGAATTGGAGGATCTAGTTCATAAATTTACAGAGCTGTTGACAGGAGAAGCGACCCCTGAGCGCGTAGAGATGGTAAAAATATGGTGCCTATACACGACAATGGCAAAAGCAATGCCACCGCTGATTCAGCATTGGGGAAGCGAGCCTGAGCATATGGAAGCACGCAATCAAATTCGGGAAATCATCGAGCAGATCAAGCAGTGGAATCAGGAGAAAAATCAAAAGCATTAAAAGTAGGAAAAAACGCTGTCACTAACCAGCGTAGAGGCGGTCCAACTGAAAAATCATCCTCGATACAGATGATGCTTTCCGTTTGTAGTAGATTCTGTTTGCGGAAGACGGATCGAAGTGTACCGTAGGCAGATAGGCCGAAGCAGATGTGAAACTTGTCCATTCGTTAGCTCCTCAGAATTATCTTCCTTCAGTATATCGTAAGTTGGATTGGATCAAAAGACAGAACAGAAAAAAGACACGATCCTGAAAATCAAGTCGTGTCTTTTCTAATCGTAGGGATCTTTTTACGGATTCCATGTGATATGTTTGGCAGCATCCATTAATTCATTTAAGGTGACACCATGTGCCGTCATGACTACATACAACGATTGGTTGTCGGATTGAGCGTTAAAATGAGCCGAGTGCTGGGCTGTTGATGCTTTTGAATCCGTTTGATCAAAAGAAACAGCAATAGCTTGCTCTCCGTTGACCGCGAACAACTGAGTAGCCGAGAAAGTACCTGGGATAGAGAGGCTGCGCTTGCCTTCAGTATTTCGCACAACATCTATGCGAATCCAGTCGTTGTTTCGCTTGTAATCTGAAGTTAAGCGAGTCACCTTCTGGCTGGTTTCGGATTCATATTGGACCGATACCGTACTCATCGAGAACCCATTCGGTGATTGCGACAGGGCTGGAACGGGCATATCTGATGCTTGTACAGCGGTGTTCAAATCTGTGAAGGAAGAGAGCGTAATGGGCTGCTTCGCTGCCGTCGGCAACGTTGGACCGACCAATGCGCTCTCAGTCGCACCGCCATCAGCCGTGTCTGGTTCCAATTGGGAAGCGATCCCAAATGTCGTAGGATTCTCAGCAGCAGCCCCATTGGCTTCCTTAGCGGCTATATGGTTACCCGTATTAGCTGACTCCGCTGGAACTTCTGATTTCGCTTTTGCCGCTTGATCAGCTGAGTTCCCCTGTAATCCGCGAGATGCCACGCTGTTCTGCCCGTCTTTATTGATCGTACGTGGCTCTGGTGTGGTTGCTTTTTCCTCAGGTTTCACCATTGCAATCGCATTGTTCGATTGGGCAGGTGAGGCAGGAGGTGTATCTTTTGAAGGCGCAGTCGGAGCGACCTGCGATTGTGTAGCCGCAGACTCTGGATTGCTTTCTGCTTTTTTCATCGTCGGACTATCAGCGGCTGCTGGTAGTGAAGCGATAGCAGGTGCTGGAGCTTGCGGTTCCGATTTTGATTCCGTTTCGTCGTGTGCAATCGTGTTCCTGGTGTCTTTCATTCCGTTTTCTTGTATGGCAGCCATTTGAATATTACTTGGTGTCAGTTGTTGGTAACCGACGAAACCGACTGCGAGCAAGACTGCCGCTGCGCTAACCCAAGCGTATGAAGGGAAGCCTTTGGTCCAACGCTTGTTTGGCTTTGAAATCACTGTGCTCGTTTGTTGTTCTGAAGATGCAGTAGCGGCGTGAGGGGGTACACCTTTTCCGGCGGTCTGGTAGATTGCTTGCATGATTCTGTCTTCCAGGTTCGCTTGAGGCAGTGGAACCTCCTTCAAGAACTGCACCTCCTCTTCTGTTGTCATTTGCGTTTCTATCCAAGCGATGCATTCGTCACAGGTTTCAATATGTGAGTATGAATCGCTATCTGTGTCATCTAGCCATGCTTTTCTAAATGCCTGGCAGTTCATGTACGAGCCCCCCTTCCTTGCGGGATAACAATTTTGCGAGTTCCTGACGAGCACGCAAGTAACGGACGCGAGCTGTAGATTCGGCGATGCCGAGGAGTGTAGCTATTTTTTCAAACGGATATTCGTGCGTACAGCGAAGGACGATCACTTCACGATAAGAATCTGACAGTAGAGCAAAGGCTTCCTGAATTTCTCGACGTTGCTCTTTTGTCATGAGCGATTCCTGAGGGGATTCGTCCCGTGTATTAGATGGCACATAGGCCAATTGTTCATCCGAGTCATGATACTTTCGGCGACGCAAGAAGTCGATGCTCTTATTTCGGGCAAGCGTATGTAACCAAGAAGAAAACTGGCTGTCCCCACGGAATGTGGACAATTTTTCATACGCTTTAACAAATACTTCTTGAGTGAGATCCTCTGCATCAGAGCGATTGTTTACCATTTTGTAAATGAAAACGTAGATCATATGCTGATATCGCTGGATGAGGTCGCGATACGCTTCGATGTCGCCTTGAAGAATCCGCTGAATGATTTCGGCGTCGGATTGCATTGAATCTTTGGCCTCCCTTCCCTCTATGAGACGCTGGTTATTCGTAAACGTTTCAGACCAGCGTTTCGATTTCTATAATATCGTATGGATAGCCCTGTTCGACCAGAAAAAGCTGGCGATGGAGCGAAAACTCCTGTTCTTTCGTGTCTCGCGTTACCAATGTATAAAAATGGGCGGTGTTGTCGTCTGTTTTGGGCCTTAAGATACGTCCCAGGCGCTGTGCCTCTTCTTGTCTGGAACCATACGTCCCGGAAATTTGGATGGCGACGTTGGCGTCAGGCAAATCAACCGCAAAGTTGGCTACCTTGGATACGATCAGGCGTGTAATTTCCCCTTTTTTAAACTGCGTGTACAAAAGCTCACGTTCTTTGTCCGGTACTTTTCCTGTAATGAGTGGCAGTTGAAGGGCCGTTGCCATTTGTTCAAGCTGATCGATATATTGCCCGATGATCAAAACGCGATCGTGGGCGTGCCTCTCCAATAGCTCGCGGACGACCTCCAGTTTTTTTGGATTTTCCGCTGCAATGCGAAACTTTTGACGAGCGGATGCATGTGCATAGGCCTCTCGCCACTTCGGCTCAAAGGGGAGTCGAATTTCTCGGCAATGCGCCTCTGCGATCCAGCCTTGCTCTTCCATGACTTTCCACGGAACCTCGTACTTTTTTGGACCAATCAGCGTGAAAACATCTTCCTCCCGCCCGTCTTCCCGAACGAGAGTAGCAGTCAGCCCAAGTCTGCGAGTGGCTTGAATCCCAGAAGTTACACGAAAGATGGGTGCGGGCAACAAATGCACCTCATCGTAAATAATAAGCCCCCAGTCGCGCTCTGAAAAGAGTTTCAGATGAGGAAAATCATCTTCGGCGGTGGGGCGATATGTAAGAATTTGATAAGTTGCCACAGTTATTGGCTTGACTTCTTTGTTGTCACCAGTGTATTCCCCGACCATATTTGGATCAAGTCCTGTTTTGTCCAAGAGCTCAGCGATCCACTGTCGAACCGATGTCGTATTCGTGGTCAAAATGAGGGTGGCTGTTTGCAATTGGCAAATGGCACCAAGTCCAATGACTGTTTTTCCTGCACCACAGGGTAGGACGAGAACGCCGCTTCCCCCGGTCACAGCGCCTCCGGAATAGAAGGCATCGACAGCTTCTTTTTGATAAGAACGCAAAGAGAATGCTTTGCCTCGAGATGTCGTTTCCCGCAAGCTGACTGCACAGGATTCGCCTTCTGTATAGCCCGCCAAATCTTGTACAGGAAACCCGAGCTTGATCAGCTCTTGTTTGATCAACCCGCGCGCATAGCTTTTGATGACAAATTCACTCTCAAAAAGAGCAGCGATTGATTGATAACTGGTCACCTCTGCTAAAAGAAGCGGGTCTTCACTCATTAATACGAGTTGATCACCAATGCGTTCCAAACGAAACAAGCCGTATTTTCGCATCGTATCTTCAATTTCTTTGACAATGGTTGGCGGGACACCGTATTTGCTGTAGTTGCCAAGCACGTCTGTTACCTCTTGTGATGTGAGACCGGATGCAGCCGCATTCCAAAGCGATAAAGGGGTAATCCGATAGGTATGGATGTATTCTGGGTTCTTGATTAGCTCAGTAAAACCGCTGATAGCTTGTCTGGCCTCGGAAAATAAAGGATGTTGCGTTTCCAACAATATCGTCCGATCGCTTTGAACGATCAAGGGCAGGTCTGGACGGTAGGACAATAGACTCACCTCGTTACAAAAGGCATAGGAATCAGCACTATGGTATCACAATCTCAAAAAGAAAGAAAAACGAACAGGTAACATTTTGGCTGCGATGGGAAACAATATCCCAAAGCATGGACGGAAAGGATGGAGGGGAGCATGGCAATTTGGGGAAGCTTGTTTAATTTGATCTTGGTCATGATCCTCGTACTCCTGAACGGGTTCTTTGTTGCGACTGAATTTGCGATAGTAAAAGTAAGGGAGTCGCGGATTGCACAGCTCGCATCGGAAGGAAACAAGCGCGCTGTCGACGTCGAGAGGGTCCTGCACAATTTGGATGCCTACCTCTCTGCGTGCCAACTTGGCATTACGCTGGCTTCATTAGGACTCGGTTGGCTAGGAGAGCCTGCCGTTGCGCATCTTCTGCATCCCGTTTTTCGATACTTCCATTTAAATGAAACGGTTGTTACCAGTATTTCCTTTATTATTGCTTTTTCGGTGATTACCTTTTTGCATATCGTACTGGGGGAACTGGCTCCGAAGACATTGGCTATTCAATACTCGGAAAAGGTGGTACTGGCAGTAGCGAAGCCGATCCAACTCTTTTACAAAATCATGTATCCCTTTATTCAAATGCTGAACTGGTCCGCGAGCCATTTTCTTGCGCTTTTTCATATATCCTTGGAGCCGCATCAGGAAGCACATACAGAAGAAGAGATACGCATTCTTGTCAATGAAAGTCATAAAAGCGGCTTGATTGATCAAACTGAGCTGATGCTGGTTGACAATATTTTTGACTTCTCGGAGACGATGGCAAGAGAAATCATGGTTCCGCGTACGGATATGGTTGTCCTGAACCTGCGAGATCCTTTTGACGAGAACGTGAAGCATGTCCAAAACGGACGTTTTACCCGTTATCCAGTAGTGGATGGTGACAAGGATCATGTTGTGGGGAGTTTGCACATTAAGGATATGCTGACAGGGCTTCTGGAAGGAGATAGCCATGACCTTCAGACCTTCATGCGTCCGATTTTGACGGTACCGGAGACGATTTCGATCAGCCGATTGTTGACCATGCTGCAAAAACAACGAGGCCAAATGGCAATTATCATTGACGAGTATGGGGGCACTGCGGGCCTGGTGACCCTGGAAGATATAATGGAAGAAATTGTTGGTGACATTCAGGACGAGTTTGACGATGAACGCCCAGAGGTAGAACGAAGCGACGGCATGCTGTCATTGGACGGGCGTATGTTATTGGAAGAAGTGGGCGATTATCTGGACATCGAATTGGAGTCGAGCGATGTGGATACACTTGCTGGCTGGATTTACATGCAGATCGACCATCCGCCGCGCGTGGGAGATCGGGTAAAAGAGGGAAAGTACGAATTTGTCGTGGGAGAGGTCGACCATTACAGAATCACCAGGGTATATGTAAAGAAAGTCGGCAAAGCAGAGGAAGAAATCGGTTCCACGTAAGTGAGGAAAGGGGGCTTCTCAATGCGTAATATAATTGCTATAATGGGACACAAGTTGCATAGATGGCAATGAGCCTAATTACTTAGGGTGATTAGGAGCAGCAAAAGAGCAGAGACTAGAGGAGGAAGTACAGATGAGACGAGCAGTCAGTATGGTACTGACCGCATTGCTGGCGTTTTCTTTGGCAGCATGTGGTAACGAAACAGGTGGGAAAACAGAGACAGCGGCAACGACAGGCCAAGGGCAAACAGTGAAGCTGGGGCTGACGCAATTCGTGGAGCACCCTGCGCTGGATGCTATTCATAAAGGGATTTTGGATGGTTTGAAGGACGCTGGCTACGAAGAGGGCAAGAACTTGGAGGTAGACTCCCAGAACGCCCATGGTGACATGAACAATACAGTCTCGATCGCACAGAAGTATGCCGGAGATAAGAAGGATATTGTCGTAGCGATTGCGACGCCATCGGCTCAGGCTGCAGCCAAGGCGATTGCTGACAAACCTGTTATTTTCAGTTCCGTAACAGACCCGATCTCGGCTCAACTGGTTGGCAGTCTGGAAAAACCAGACAAAAACGTGACCGGGACGTCCGATAAAGTATCGATGGAACAACAATTGAAGCTGGTGAAAACCTTCCTGCCTGACCTGAAAAAGCTGGGCGTGATCTATACGACTTCCGAAATTAACTCAGAGGTACAGGTCAAAGAATTGGAAGACGCAGCGCAAAAAGAAGGCGTAGAAATCGTCAAGGCAGGCATTTCGCAGTTATCCGAAGTGCAGCTTGCAGCTCAAAGTCTTGCTAGTAAAGCAGATGCCATTATTATCCCAATTGACAACACCGTCGTATCTTCCTTTGAAGCGGTACTGGGAGCAGCAGAGGAAAACAAAATTCCTGTATTTGCTTCTGATACCGATACAGTGAAACGTGGAGCGGTTGCTACTTACGGGATTGATTACTACCAAATCGGTAAACAAACAGGCGATATGGCTGCCCGTATCTTAAAAGGGCAGACGGTTGCTGATACTCCTGTAGAGATTTCGAAACAAGCTGATTTGTATATTAATGAAACAGCTGCTGCAAAGTTTGGGCTCACTATTTCTGAGGCACTCAAACAACAGGCGAAAGAAATCATCAAGTAAAAAGAGAGCGTCATGCTCTCTTTTTATTCTTTTAAAACCGTTTTATCCATGTTAAACTGTAAAAAAAAATTCACGAGGGGGAATTCACTAAATGTTCAAACAAAAGAAGAGTATTAAAATTTTTCAGAGTTTTTTATTTCCTTTATTGCTTTTGTCTGTTACCGCTTGTGGACAGCAAAGCACTACCCCTGCAAACAATTCTACACCCGCTCCTGCTACCACGACGGCGCCTGCTCCGTCTACTGAAACCAAGCAGTTGACAATTGGGATTGCCCAATTCGTTGAACACCCTGCTTTGGATGCGGCGAGAGAGGGCTTTATTAGCCAACTGGCTAAAAATGGTTACGAAAAAGACAAGCAAGTAAAAATCGATGTGCAATCCGCTCAAGCGAGCATGGATACAGCCATTCAGATTGCCCAAAAATTCGAGGCTGACAAAGTAGATTTGGTGCTGGCCATTGCGACTCCAACGGCACAGGCTGCTGCACAAACCAGCAAAGAGATTCCGATCCTCTTTACTGCGGTAACAGACCCGGTAGAAGCTGGTCTGGTAGCAGCGATGGACAAGCCGGGAGCAAACGTAACTGGTACATCAGATATGAATCCAGTTGAAGAGCAATTGAAGCTGATCAAAGAAATGAAAGCTGATGCGAAATCTGTTGGAATCATTTATAGTTCTGGCGAAGTCAACTCCAAAGTACAGGTAGATGCGGCAAAAGCAGTAGCCGGCAAGCTTGGTTTAGAGATTAAAGAAGCGGCGATTACGAGCGCGACAGAAGTGAAGCAAGCAGCTGAGTCCATGGTCGGCAAAGTAGATGCTTTCTACGTACCGACTGACAACATGGTCGTCTCTTCGATTGCAGCTGTTATCGGTGTCGCTGAAGCACAAAAAATTCCGGTCATCGCTGGTGAAGAAAACTCTGTGAAGAGCGGAGCGATTGCCACTTACGGGATCGATTACACAAAGCTGGGCGAGCAAACAGCTGATATGGCAACAAAAATCCTGAAGGGTGAAGCGAAGCCGGCTGATATGGCTGTTGAAGTGCAAGCAGACATGAAGCTCGTATTGAACAAGAAAGCAGCGGAAAAAATGGGTGTGACGATTCCGCAAGCCATGCTCGACCGTGCTGGACAAGTGATCGAGTAATAAATGCAGTAATTGGAGGATTTCTTCTATGAATCAACTGGCAATAATGGGAGCCATTGAGCAAGGTTTATTATTTGGTATCTTGGCTCTCGGTGTATATCTGACCTTCCGAGTCCTAAACGTTCCTGACTTGACTGTAGATGGTAGTTTTGCCTTGGGAGGAGCAATCGCAGCCAAATTCATTATCGATGGCACCAATCCGTTTTTGGCCACCCTGCTGGCTTTCATCGTAGGTGGTTTGGCAGGTGCTTTTACGGGCGTCTTGCATACCAAAGGAAAGATTAACGCACTTTTGGCGGGGATCTTGACGATGATTGCCTTGTACTCGATCAATTTGCGTGTCATGGGAAAAGCGAATTTGCCTCTTTTGCGGGAAGATACCTTGTTCACTTATGTGAAGGATATGGGCATTCCGAACCTGGCCGTAGGTGGAGTTACCTTGCTGACAGGTGTAGCAATCGTCTTTATCGTAGGTGTTCTGGTGTTGAAGCTCATCATTGACTGGTTCCTTCATACGGATATGGGTCTGGATTTGCGTGCGACAGGTGACAATTCGAAGATGATCCGCAGCTTTGGGGTAAACACGGATTCGACAACGATTATCGGTTTGGCTCTCTCCAATGGCTTGGTAGCGTTAGCTGGTGCGTGGGTAGCCCAATACCAAGGCTTTGCGGATGTAGGAATGGGGATCGGGATGATCGTTATCGGTCTCGCTTCCGTTATTGTCGGGGAAGTATTGTTTGGCAGCTCTTCGATTTTCCGAGTGACGCTTGCTGTCATTCTCGGCTCGATTGTGTACCGCTTGGTCATTGCCCTTGCTCTGGATGCAGGACTCAATCCTTCTGACATGAAGCTGATTACTGCCCTGATTGTTATCATCGCCCTGACAGTACCTACTGTGGCAAAAGGCATCTGGAAAAAGCAAGCGGTACGCTCGGCAAGGGGAGGAAGCAGCGATGCTTAAAATTACAAACGTCAACAAAGTATTCAACGCAGGAACTGTGAATGAAAAGATCGCGCTTCGAAACGTCAATCTGCACGTTAAGAAGGGAGAGTTCATCACCGTTATTGGTAGTAATGGTGCCGGTAAATCGACGATGATGAACATGATCTCTGGTGGACTGACGCCAGATAACGGAAGCATTACGATTGACGGCAAAGATGTCACCCGCTTGGCAGAGCACCAACGCGCAGGTCTGATCGGCCGTGTGTTTCAGGACCCGATGGCAGGTACAGCGCCGAACATGACGATTGAGGAAAATTTGGCAATCGCATTGGGGCGGGGAAAACGTCGTACACTTGGATTTGGGGTGAATAACCAGAAGCGAGAGCTGTTCCGTGAGCAGCTCAAGCAGCTGGATCAAGGGCTGGAGAACCGTTTGAAGACCAAAGTTGGTTTTCTCTCAGGGGGACAGCGCCAAGCACTGAGCCTGTTGATGGCTACCTTCACGGAGCCAAAGATTTTGCTTCTCGATGAGCATACAGCAGCGCTTGACCCGAAACGGGCGCAGCTGATTGTAGATTTAACGGAAAAAATCGTGGAACGTCATAAACTGACGACAATTATGGTCACGCATAATATGGAACAAGCGTTGAACATGGGGAATCGTCTGTTGATGCTCCACGATGGGGGAATCATCCTCGACATTCCGGATGAGAAAAAACGGACGATGAAACCGCAGGATCTGCTTCGCGCATTCGAAACAGCCCGCGGTGGAGAAAGCTTCAGTGAAGATCGCTTCTTATTAACCTAATCGGATCGAATCAGCCTTCCTGTTCAAACGGGAAGGCTTTTTCGTTGGTGGAAAGATACACATACATGAATCCGGCACCGATCAAGAGAATGCCTGCGACAATGGTGAAAAGGATCGTGCCGCCATAATGCAGCAAGACAAGGCTGCCCAAGTACGGTCCGCACGTACGGGAAATGTCCCAGTGCGTTCCCGTAATCGCAAAGTACCGCCCGCGCATCGTAACAGGTGATATCCGGGTGACGAAGGCCATTAACTGAGTCAGACCAATACTTTCTCCGATGACGAGCAACACTTGCAAAGCGAGAAGGACAGGCACGTTGTCGATGAAGGCATACCCCAAGGATACGATGAGAAAACAAATGTACGAGCCGCTAATCAACAGGCGAGCCGGCAAGTGCTGGGTCCATTTGACGAGCAAGTACTCGAACAGGAGCAGCAGGCCCCCTTTTACCGCAATGAGCAAAGCGAGAGTTTGCAAATAGTCTGGCAGCGTGTATTTGAGATGTAGCTGGAGATTTGTCTCGGTTTGGGCGTAAAACAAACTGATCGGCAAAGACAGCAGCATGATGGCAAGGGCTGGTCGATAAGCATGCCAGGAGCTGCGTGAACGTACGTCTGCTGCTTCCACAACGGGAGCTTCTGGCAGCGGAGTTTGCGGGATTTTCCACCAGACGGCAAGAGCATAGATTAATAGTGAGATCGCAGTAAACAAAAATGCCATAGCAGGATCGTACTTATAAATGATGACACCGACTAAAGGTCCCAATGCGGCCCCGATACTGCTGGAAGTATTGAGAAGAGCAAAGGCACCGGCCATTTGTGCAGCGGAAATCGTATCAGCAAGATGCGCACGGCTGACAGGGATAAACAGCGAGCGGCCAGCGCCGTTGATGATGTACAGGATCGCAAAGCCCAGCATAGAGTCTGCCCAAGCCATTCCCAACATGGCGAAGCCTTGCAGGAAAAGGGCGAGTAGCATGATTGATTTTCGGCGATAGCGGTCCGTGATGCCACCAGCAAATAGCGTCAGCAAAATCTCGGAGAAGGGCTGCAAACCAATGACGAGCATGGTCATGGTGACAGAGCCGCCGATGTTCTCGCTCAAGTACAATACGAGAAACGGGGCGATCATGGCGCTGGATAGTGAGGTGAGCGTTTCGCCGAATAGACGGACCCAGAGGAGTATCGGATACGCAGCAAAGAATCGACTGAGAGCATGCGGAATGTGTGGCATAAGAAAATCCTTTCTTTCGGCTTTTTCCGGTTAGTTGGTGTTTTTAGAATTGTAAGGTGGCAAAGACCGGAGAAAAAGCGTACGATTAGGCGAATAGCTTTTTCATGTTTTATGGGCGAATTGGTGGTGGCAAGATGCAACTCGTTGAACAATACATCCGTTTATGTGCGGGGCGGCCTGATGAAACGATAGGGCGCCCGCATGACATATCGTTAGCTGAAGTTGCTTCGCTTTTATTTTGTACGTTGCGGAATGCGACACTGACTTTGAAAAAAATGCAAAGCCATGGATGGGTAATCTGGCAGCCGGGGAGAGGGCGAGGAAACCGATCTGTTTTGACATGCTTGCTCGCGCCCGAAGACTTGATCATGAGCGTAGCCAAAGAACTCGTGCAAAAAGGAGAGATTCGTGCTGCACGGGAGATGATCGACGAATATGGGGTAAATTTGCAAGCTTTGGGTGAAAATTTTTCACGATGGATGAATAGTCAGTTTGGACATCGTGTGAAGCGGGAAAAGGGAAGTAAGGGCAGAGTCGATACCTTGCGTTTGTTTTACAGTCGACCATTCGCAGGGCTTGATCCGATTCATATTCTCCTGCGCTCCGAGTCACATATGGTCAAGCAGCTATTTGATTCTCTGGTCCAGTTTGATCCAGTCACGAGACGGATTGAACCCGCTATCGCTTTTTATTGGGAGGCTAGTGAGGAAGGAAAGCAGTGGACTTTTTACTTGCGGAAAGGTGTCTTATTCCATCATGGCCGACCACTTGTTGCCGATGATGTGCGCTTTTCGTTACTTCGTTTGATGGAGCATTCCTATAAACATCGCTGGCTAGCTGCTTCCATCGAATCGATTACCGTCAAAGATGACTACGTATTGACGATTTCTTTGCATATGCCGGATGAATTGTTTTTACAGGCACTAAGCAAGGAATATATGGCAATAGTCCCCTGTGATTACGTTCAGGAGATGGGGGAGCAATTTGCGCAAATGCCAGTAGGAACGGGGCCGTTTCGTGTAGTCCGCAACGATGATTCCATGCTCGTGCTGGAAGCGTTCACGCCTTATTTTGGGGGAAGGCCGTTCTTGGACCGAATCGAAATCTGGTGCGTACCTGGAATGGCAGTAGAAGCGCATGCAGATGAAAGCACGCTATCCGTAACGGCTTTGGATGAACATTGCGATAGGAGCTTTCTGGCATGGAGTGACGTTGGGAGATTGGAAGATTGTTTTCAATACGTCAGCTTGAACGGAGCAAAAAATGGTCCGCTGTCACATCGCGAATTTCGGAGTCTCATGGTCGCTATCATTTGTGGACAAGCTTTGAGACAAGAGCTGCAGGGAACGAGGGAGCATGCAGTCATCTGGGGTAAAACCGATTCGTTCCAAGAAAAAAGAGAAGTGCCGGATTCACAGGAGTTGGCTCGTATTTTCAAAGAGAGCGGGTATCAGGGAGAGGCGCTGTCACTTTATACGTATCCAGACTCCGATCATATAGAAGATGCCCGGTGGATTCAGAAAACGTGCAAGGAATACGGAATTGCCATAGAGATCAGGTATGCATCCCCGGAGGAGCTTGCCTCGCCTTCGTTATTGCGAGAGGCCGATTTAGTTGTGGATAGTGCGAATGTAGATGAAAGGGCGGAGCTGTCGTTACGAGAATTTCTACACGCTGGTGCGTTGAGTATTTCTCATCATTTAGATCCGCGTGGAAAGGAAGAGATTGCGTATTGGATGAGTCGCATGTCGTGCGCCCGAACAGAACAAGACCGACAAGCTTGCGTAGACAGCATCATGCATACGCTTGCGGCTTGCAGTACGTTTGTCCCGCTGTATTCGAATCGGGTAGAAATGCTTGCCCATCCACGGTTATCTGGTGTAAGTCTGGATGCCTATGGCTGGATTGATTTCAGGGGCATTTTTGTTAGGGAATAGCATAAATTTGTCACATAATTATGTGAAACCGCTTTCGTTTTTCATCGTATTATCATATGTAGATATTTATTATGCTCATAAAGTTCTTTGAGGAGGAACTATGCCGGTGTATACCAAAATCGAAAAGGACAAACACATTTTGTTTGCGTCCATTCGCTTGATGATCTGCGTCGGGCACGCCGACGGTTATATAGGAAATAAAGAAATGGATCGTATTCATGAAATCGTGAATTCGGAGCATTTTACATTGAAAGAGCGACAAATTTTAATGGATGATATGGACTATCCGAAGCGTCCGGAGGTCATCGTGGAAGACCTGGTAGCCATGACCCAGGCTGAAAAGCTCGTTATGATGCGCAAGCTCTACCATATGGCATTGATCGATCGGAAGCTATCCCCGTCGGAGACAAAAGAGATTGCCCGCATCGCTTGCCTGATCGGAATCTCGGAGGAAAAGCAGCGTCAAGTAGAAGAGTGGATTCGCGAAGGGATTGTTTGGCGCGAACGATGGAAAGATATTGTAGAAGAATAGCCAGGGCCCCAATATGATTGGGGTCCTTTCGTTTTAGGGGGAAGCGTGGCGCAGCCTCGTTTTCTACAGTACAATAAGAAAAATAACGTCTCAACAAGTGGCAACGCTATGGTTAAAGGAGGAGACCCTATTTTGCGGATCTTGGTTACGAATGATGATGGCATCGATGCTCTTGGTATCAAGCGGTTAGTAGAAGCTTTGCTCACTTTGGAGGGAGCGGAAGTCTATATAGTAGCACCGGTTGAAGAGAAAAGCGGGGTCGGACACGGAATCACTTATCGGAGTGCACTCTCGCCTGAACAGCGTGATTTTTACGGAATGCCGGTGAAAGCGTGGGCGGTCAATGGTAACCCTGCTGACTGTGTAAAAGCTGCTTACCATCTCTTGTTTGAACAAGGAAAAAAACCGGATATCGTATTCTCGGGGATTAACGTCGGGACCAATCTCGGACGTGATATTTATTACTCCGGTACGTGCAGCGGTGCCAGGGAGGCGGTAATCTTGGGTGTTCCTGGTGTTGCCCTTTCCTATGATAACTGGTTCGATCAAGACAACTACGGCGATGTAGTGGAGATGATTCGTCCGCTCGTAAAAGAATTCAGCGATCGCGCGGTCAAAGGGGAACTGGCGTCAGAGGTATTCTGGAATATCAATATCCCGCATGTGCCGCTGGCTGAGGTGAAAGGAATGGTTCCGGCCACCTTGTCCATGAACCACTATGAAGACAAATATAGCGAGGAAGCAGAAGGCTATTATTTGGCACGCGAATATCCTCAAGTCATGCCACTGGCGGAGCCGCTGGACTATGATTTGCTCAAGCACGGTTATATTGCGATCACCCCTGTCCACATTGACGCGACAGATCGGACTCTCTTAAAACAAATGGACAATTGGGCATTGCTAAAAGCCTGGGGAAAACAGGAGGAATAACGCATGAACGACGATTTTTTTCCTCCGCTAACCCCCGATGACACCCTGTGCTCTCCAGACGAGTCAACGCAGGGAGAAGTACTCGACCCCGTGGTTTATCACGATTTGTACAAGCTGGCAGAAGAAGAGGGTCTTCCTTACTTTGTCCGTCTTAGTGGCACTGGCGAAGTGGAGCTGTATTTGGTGTTCGAATCGGTGGATGCTTTCAGTGAGCAGACGAGAGATGCCGTTTCGCTCGAATTCAAGACGTATCAAAATAAACTGCTCGCGGTCATTTGGACACTTTCGGACCCGCTGAATCCGCTTGGTTTTCCCTTGACGTTCGACATAGCGCGTGCTGATGAGCGAAGCATGGCCTTGAGAATGATCGAGCAGCCGTATACTTCTTTACACTACTTGGCTTACGCGGATCGTGAACTTACCCATATCTATTCCGAGTCGGTTTCTTTTTCCCCAGCGGAAGTGGCTCGGACACGTGAGATGATTCAGGCGCTCTATGAGGGGACTCCCGATACACTCCCGGAAGAGGTGCAGGTGCGTGAGGAAGAGACCGAAAGCATCTCGGCGATGAGCCTGCCTGCATCCGTTTTTACGGAATCGGGGATGGCCTTCATATTGCGTTACAAGCACATGAGAGATGTCCATGGTGAAGAAGGGGCCCAGCATTTATTGATGAGTACTGTGCAGCAAGCAATATGGGTCATGCGCAGGCACGCCCGCAGCGAAGTCCGGGATACGTCCTTTACCGTATGGGCTGCGGAAGAGGGCGATTACGCAATGATCGTGCTGACGCCAAGTCTCTCGCATTTATTCGAGGTCGTTCACATGTCAGAGGATGAAGCGAATCCGTTCTCGCGCTTTTTGATGACCTTGCCGGAATACGTGCAGACACAGGACGCTTCTCCCTTGCAGTTGGGCGCCTATCCACTGCTGCGTTATGAGAGCGGTCGCCTTTATCATTTAGAGCTGGATGAAGAGGTACAGGAGCATCTCGCGCAGGTGTTTGCGAAAGCGTTTCCAGGGATGCCTGTCCCTTACCTGTAATTGTTGTGAGATTGTGAAAAAAGACTCTCCCCGGAATTTTTTCGTCTTCGATGAAATATGGGTAAATAAGTCATTTTTCAACAAAGGATACGACAAGCGGGAATTCGAATTAGGTAAGACAGACATTCCATTGGGGAGAGGTGACGACGATGTACGCTGTTGAACCCAATTTGTTCCAGGCTGTTTCTGAATGCGCCCACCGTTTTCAAGGGGAGGTTGAGCAACTGGCACAACGTCATGCACTTACGATCGAAGGAGGGCTTCCTGCCTTGGAGCTGCAAGTACATCCGCAGTTTCAGGCTTTGCTCGAGTACAATCTGTGGGGAGAAGCCGGTTTAGTTGTTATCCATGGGAAATTACATAAGCGCGATCACGTTTGGACAGATTCGTTTTCTGTCATGATGAAGTTTTCCTTGACGTATGATCCGAGTATCGATATCGAAGGAAAGAAGCAGCGCATTGAAGAGTTTTTATACGGGGAAGGAGAGTACTTCTGGAATATCCCTCCCGCTGGCCATGTCGGTCATAGTGAACTGACCCTGCGCTTTACTTACCAGCCTGGAACGAACCGTCTTGCGGAATATGTCAGGAGTGTTTTGGGAATCGTAACCGGAAAGATGATGGCTGCCTAAAGCGGCATGAAAGACAAATGGCTCTCCGTCACAGGAGGGCTATTTTTTTCGAAGGAGGACAGAAATGCGTTTATTCATAGCATTGGATATTCCCGCTGAGGCTGCCGCTTATATTGCCGATGTTCAAAAACGGTTGAAGCAAGATGTGTCTGCGGACAGGTGGCAGTCCCTCGTTAATTTGCATCTGACTCTGCATTTTCTTGGTGAAGTAGATGAGTTACTCGTCCCCGCTATCTGTGAAGATATGGATATCGTCAGCGCGATCATCCAGCCATTTACCCTGGGTGTTGGCAGCTTTGGGGTTTTTCCGAATGCCCTGCATCCACGTGTGCTTTGGCTGGGACTGCGTGGCCAACTTTCTCCTCTCAAACAGCTGCATTTATTGTTGGGCAGACGGTTTGAGTTGCACGAAGGCTTGTCCTACGATCGGAAGCGGTATCGGCCACATATTACGCTGGCACGTGGTCCGCATCGCAGTGGGGATGAGCTGGCCCTCCTGGATTGGAATGAACGTTATTTAGCGCAGGAGCCGCCACAATGGAAGGCAAGGCATTTCCATTTGTATCGTTCCGAGCTGTTGCGGGAGGGCGCGGTACATACGATTATCCACACGAGCACGTTTGATAAAGATCACAGCAAAAAACAAGCGTTGCCTGAATAGACTAAGAAGAAAGGATCAGGGAAGCCTTCCAGAAAGCGGTGGAAAACGGATGGGTGAGTTCACGACCGGCATTCTTTATCCACGCAAATACGAACCGAAAGTACTGATTGCCTTATCCAAGACAGAGCAGCCATACTTCCACAGAAACGTCAACAGCGACTGGAATGCATTTTTCCTGCAGGATGAGTGGCTGGAAACCTCCACGACGCTTGATTTTTTGCTGAGACTGTCCAAGCAATTCGTTCCCCTCCTCTGGTTTCATGACGCTGAGGACAACGGCTGGGGCTTTCGCTTGTTCGATGCAGGCTTCGAGGTTGCGTCAGCGACAATCAGCTACTCGCTCGATGTGGAAATGGCGGAAGCCGAGTTTGGCAGGCTTTATCCAGAAATTGACCTGCAGGAAGGAATTGTAGACAGCGAGGACGTTCGGCAAAAGTATGAAGACATACTGGAGAGGGTAGTGCGTTCGGAGTTGTATCGGCGAGAGGTAGGTAAAGGGATCACGCGTATCAAGCCGCAGTCGTTTAGTCGGATCGTGGGTCCGAAGCAGATTCAGCAGTTACGTTCCCTTTTTGATTTGCAGTTGTTGACGAACGTCGATGACGACACAGGGGCTTCACTGTTGTACGACTCGGTTGACCTGTTCAAAGAAATTTTGGGAATCGAAGAGATGGTGTGGGTGAACTTTGCGTATTTAGCTAGCGGAGGCAGAGAGTAGGATAAAACGAATAAAAAGAGCAAAAAGCCCAGTGCATCATCTGCGCACTGGGCTTTACACTGCCACTTACTTCTTTTTCCACTGTCCAAAAATTTCATCCACATCAAGCAGCATGATCAGCTTGTCGTTCATTCGGGCAATGCCTTGCAAATATTTGCCCTCTACACCAGCGATAATGGGTGGTGCAGGCTCGATCATGCTCTGCGGAATATTCATGACCTCAGAGACCGCATCCACGATAATTCCAATGTTCAAACCATCCATCTGCAAGTCAACAAAACGAGTATCATCTGTTTCTTCCATAGGTTCCAAATCAAACATTTTCCGCAAGTTGATGATCGGCAAGATCCGCCCACGCAGATCAATGACTCCTTCGACATAAAGTGGAGATTTTGGAAAACGTGTAATGGGCAGCGGCTTGATGATCTCACGTACGAGTGAAATCGACAGTCCGTAATATTCATTCCCCATTTTAAACAAAATCTGTTGGTCAACAGCAGCTTCTGCTTCCCAATCCGAACCGTTGCTTCTTTTCGTCATTTCCATGTGCATAATTCCTCCCCGAACCGCTTTCCATGTCTTTACCCATATTGTACCATGGACAAACCTACTCAGAACGTTTTTTTGTGGTAAGGCAGAGACTTAAAACAGACCGACAAGCATCAGGCTCGTCGGTCTGTCTTCTTGATTATGGTTCACGAAGGTCGTTCAAAGAGATCCCTTGCTCGAGAGCGAAATCAAAATCATCCACATCGTAAAATTGAACGGGCACGATATATTCCAATATCCGATCCTGATAATCAGGCTGGTCTGTGAGAAGCGGGGCCTCGAATTTCATGGCCGTCAACAATAGCTGTGTCTCTACGGGATCAAATATCTCCCCCCACATGGCGTTGTCCTCTACTTTTACGACCGTCAGGGTCACGCCGTTCGGAAAAGAAAAGGGAACCTTGGACCATGGGGCGATCAGTCCTTTTTCCATTCGTTTGCGGTTGAATGGATCGGCAAAAAATTGGCTCATTTCTTTCATAATCCGCCGGACATACTGATCATCAGCAGAGTAGGGCATGATAGGTTCAGGACTCTGGATAAATTCGTCCAATTCATAGATTGTCGACGCGGGTATCAGATATTCTACTGGTTGCGATGGGACCATCAACTCCCCGTAGATAGCCAACATGATCGCTTCTATAACGAATTGTTTCGACATTTCGACAACCCTCCTCGTTACCATCATACAAAAAATCAGGGGCACCGTACAAGGGTGGCGAGTAGGGCTCAAAAAGTTCAGGGAGGGTGCATCCTTTGTTTGAATCTGCTTTTTTTTCGTCGCTGCTACTCATCATTACCATTAACCTCGTATTAAGTGGAGATAATGCCGTGGTCATTGCCATCGCTTGCCGGAAGCTCCCTGTCGAACAACGAAAACAAGCCATTTTGTGGGGAACGTTTCTTGCTATCATCGTACGCGTAATCGCTACGATTCTTGCTGTTTATTTGCTGAAAATCCCGTATTTGTACCTGATTGGCGGAATCATTCTGCTATGGATCAGCTACAACCTGTTGCGCGAGGACGAGCGAGAGGAAGCAATCAACTCGAGTGAAGACTTGGTCCAAGCGGTCAAGACGATTGTTGTGGCAGATGTGATGATGGGTCTGGACAATGTACTCGCTATTGCAGGGGCAGCGCAAGGCGACGTCGTCCTCATCGTGCTGGGCCTCTTGATCAGTGTGCCTCTCATGGTTTTTGGAAGCCAGCTCATTTTAAAGGCAATGGAGCGCTTTGTATGGCTTGTTTATATTGGTTCAGGTGTCCTGGCAGTGACGGCGGCGAATATGATTCTCATGGAAAATACGATGCGTGAGTGGGTCGCAGGGAGGGGTTGGCTCGAATATGTGATCAAAATTGGGTTGGTCGCTCTCGTTTTAGTTGCGGGGTATTTGCAACGTACGAAAACACCCCGTACCCACGCATGAAAAAACTGAGATGAATAATGAATCTCAGCTTTGTCGTGAGCCTATAAGGTTTTGACGATCGTTACGCTCATCCATTCTTTATCGTAGAGATCGATTTCATAGGTGGTGGCTACTTCAGATCCATCTTCATTGGTTAAAATACGGATCGTGGGCCGATTCACTGCCAATGGATTCACTTTGGAAACGACCCCGGTATGCCCTGTACTCAGCAATACAGTAGAGGCAATTGGATAAATCGCGACGTGCTGCAGGAATAGCTTGAGCAAGTCGAGGTCGAAATAGGTGTTTCCTGTAGCGAACAAGTACTCGGTAGCATCACTCGGCGAGTAGCTTTTCCGAAATGGACGCGGGGAAACCAAGGCATCGTAAACATCCGCGATTGCGACGATGCGTGCATACTCGTGAATATTTTTCTCACAGAGCTGACGAGGATATCCTGTTCCATTGTATCTCTCGTGGTGTTGCAGCGCACAGTGTGCGGAGACGACCGAGATATTATGTTGATTCCGCAAAATATGGAAGCCTTCTTCGGTATGGTATTGGACACGTTGGCGTTCTTCGGGGCTTAACTCGGTACGCATGGTCCAGAGCTCCTTAGGAACCTGTGTCATGCCGATGTCGAACAAAAGAGCACCAATGCCCAATTCCATCATCTGCTGCTGGTTGTAACCTTTGGCCATCCCTACCACACCAGACAGAACAGCGACATTGACAGCGTGGTGAAAAAGGTAACCATCCAAAACGTGAAGACTGGACAAGTTGACCAAGATGTCCTTGCGACTGCTCAAGTCTTGAAAGATTTCCCGAAAAACCTTTTGAAAACTGCTCCCGAAATCAGGTGCGGACGTACGGCGCTTGATCTGCGGCTGATCCATGAGGGTGGTCATCGTTTTGTACACGGCATCCACGGCTTCTTTACGCGTCTCATCGCGGATTACATCTTCCGGCATGATATCTTCAGTATGCTTGTCTTGAATGTAAAGGGTATCAATTCCCAATTGAACAAGGCGTTCAATGTAACGGGGAGTTAGTTGTACCCCGATCCCCAGCAGAACGTTCCCATTTTCTTGGAACACGCTCTTGGCAATGACATCGCCCGGCTTTACCGAAGTAATATGCAATTTTCTCACAACGAAAGCCCCAGTCCTTTTTTGGTGGAATGTAAATAGTCCTGATTTTCAGTCAGTTCATATAGTACCATTTTATCACAATAGAACATGGGGAGACTACCGCTGTCGAGGTTCTTCTTCTAATTGTCATTTTTTTCCGTATGAAGAAACACGATTATTGCTCGGCTGCGCGATCTGAACGTGTAAACCAGCGGAATGGATTGAGTGACCAGCGAGGCTCGTAGCGGGCATAGCGCTCCTTGCGACGAGTCAGGCGTTGTTGCATAAGATCGAGTTCAAAAGTGACACGGCGCATTTCTAAGCGGAGGGACTCTTGCATTTCTTCAATGTCCGCAATCTTTTGCAGAATGGTCGATTGCATATGATTCATAGCGGAGAGCTGAGTGAGCTCCTGCTGAAATTGGACAAGTGTCTCGTGGACGGTCATTTCCACTTCTCGCATGCCCGTTCCCAGCTTGTTTGAGGCGCTGAGCGTAACGGCAGTTTCTTCCGCACCTGTGAGTTCTTCTTCCATGAGCATTTCCTCGGAGAGGCGTCCTTCTTCTATCAGTTGGCGCTGAATATCTTTTAACGAGCTGTTGCCGTTGTCTTTTCTTTCCTTTACTTCCTTAAGCAGTTCAAAGCCTGCTTCGCTGATCAAATAGTGACCCTGCGGATTTTTCAGACGTTCCTGAGCTGGTACGAACAAGTCCAGCCAGTTACGCAGTGTACGAACATGCACATCAAGGCGATCAGCTACCTCTTTTGAAGCCATCCAAACTTGTACATCCATCCCGAATCACTCCTTTTTTTCCTCTCGGTATTCCCGGTGGACTCATTATAGCACCAAAATTTTCCGGGTAAGAGAGAATCGACAAAGGTTCTAAAAACTAGTGATCTTTCGTCCGATTCGGACAGCTCGTCGTATTTTGTCAAATGTGGTTGCATGCTCATAATGACCGGGACAGGCGCGTAATATGGAAGGAGTAAGCATGTTTTTGCTCGTTGGGTGAGGAGAGGACCGGATGATGCAATCTGTTTTCTGGATTGTCCTTTTGACTGCTGCCTTGGCGAGCAGTATCGGGGGACTGCTGTTGTGCCTGCGTGCCTGGTCATCCGAGGCATTGTTTGCGATGATCAGTGCAGGGGCTGGGCTACTGCTGGCGATTACGCTGCTAGATTTGATGCCACACGTCTTTTCTGACAAGAGTTTGTGGCTGATGCCATTTGTGCTCGTTGGCTTTGTGACACTTTTTGCCTTGGAATTAATCAGCAAGTCGAGCGGAGAGTTTGGCTCCACGGGAATGATTGGGGTCATGACGGGATTTTTATTACATGCATTTGTCGAAGGTGTCTCATTAGTCGCGAGCTTGCGGATGGATTCAGAAGTTGGTGTATCCGTGTTGGTAGCGATGCTGCTGCACAAAATTCCCGATGGTGTAACCATAGCCTCACTTTTGCTGGCGGCGACCAACTCGAGAAAGAAAGCATTTTGGGGGGCGACATCCCTCGGGATCGCGACGATTGCAGGAGCTCTCAGCTTTGGTTTTGCTGAGCGAATGTTTCCACCGAATTGGTCTGGCATTATGCTGGCCATGACGACGGGTATTTTTTTATATGTATCCGCCAGCCATCTCGTCCCTTATATCGGACAAACCAAAAAGGCACAGTACGGGGTTTATTTTGTTGGCGCGATGGCCGTGTATCTGATTTTGTCAGCTTTTTTACACGCGAATCACTTGCATGCATAAAAGGTCCCATTCCTAGCCAGTCTAGTCTGAAGGAAGGGAGTGTGGACTGAAAGTATGAACCATCAAGAGCAAATGCAAACAGACGATCACTTGCAGTTACTGACTGAATTCCCGGTCATGGGGACATCCTTGAATCCATTGCAGGAATCGTGGGCTTCCTCTGAAGCTCTATCAGTGCTAACTGATCAGGCTGGAAGTACCGATTAAATGTTTTTACACTGCCTCTCTCGTTTATTCACTCGTATCCATGGACAAGATCGGTTATAATGCAGGGGAATAAGTTGGGAAAGGGGCAGATACATAATGAATACATTGTTGCAAGGAAAGAACATCGTCATCATGGGCGTAGCAAACCACCGCAGCATTGCCTGGGGAATTGCGCAATCCTTACATAACGCTGGAGCAAATCTGATTTTTACGTACCAAGGGGAGCGTCTGCGTGAAAACGTGGCGGCACTCACGGAAAAATTGGGAGTAGAGTCGTTGTTGGTAAACTGCGATGTCACGAAGGATGAGGATGTCGAAGCGGCATTTGCTGTGATCAAAGAAAAAGTGGGCGTAATTCATGGCCTGGCGCATTGCATCGCGTTTGCGAAAACGGAAGAGCTCGAAGGCGAGTATGTTAACACCTCCCGCGAAGGATACGCATTGGCACAAGACATTAGCGCATTCTCTCTGGTAGCAGTTGCTCGTGCTGCTCGTCCGTTGATGACAGAGGGCGGAAGCATCGTGACGTTGACTTACCTTGGTGGTGAGCGCGTGATTCAAAACTACAACGTAATGGGTGTAGCCAAAGCTGCGCTTGATGCATCTGTTCGTTACTTGGCAAACGATCTGGGCAAAGAGAACATTCGTATCAATGCGATCTCCGCTGGTCCAATCCGTACGCTTGCTGCAAAAGGAATCCGCAATTTCAACTCCGTACTGAAAGAAATTGAGGAAAAAGCGCCATTGCGCCGCACGATTGACCAATCGGAAGTAGGCGACACTGCTCTCTTCTTGTTCAGCAATCTCTCCCGGGGAATCACGGGTGAAATTCTGCACGTCGATGCTGGCTACAGCATTATGGGCGGCTAACCAGAAGTCAAATTCCCGAAAAAGAATAGCAGGCCCTGCTTTCTCGCATACTATACCCAAAATGCGTGAAAGGGGGCCTGTTTTTTTATGTTTCCATTGATTACGAACATGGAGGAGTTTTTGATTTATATGGGCGGCGGCTTTCAGTACTTACCTGCCCATCTCGGCGATGAAGCGGGAGGTGCGGGTCTTTCGTCCGAATCGCTCCCGGGGGATACCGATACACAAGCTGTGACGAGCCCGGGTAATCGCGACGTATAGGAGACGGCGTTCTTCTTCGAGCGCACCGGAGCTGCCTTTACGCAGCTCGTCCAATGTGTACTCATGAGGAAGGGCACCTTCTACCAGATCGGGCAAGAAAACGTGGTCGTATTCAAGACCTTTTGCCCGATGGATGCTTAAAACATGAACAGCTTCGTCCGGGAGTGGCCGCATCGTGCGCCACTCTTTTTCTTGTCGCGCCATTTGATCGATATAAGCCAAAAAATCGCTGATCGTCGCATGGCGCTTGGAAGCTGCCAGTATTTGCTGCAGCTCGTCGCTCCAACGTTCCCGGCCATCTTCCCGGTCTTTCGCTCGTTTTTTTAGATAGTCGCGCAGTTTGCCATCCTCATAGATGAGCTCCAGCGCCTGAGCGGGTGGAACATCCTTGCACGCGGTGAGAATCTCGTTGATTTGCTGCATATGCTTGCGCTGATACGGTTTGAGCTGTGTCAAATGCGGAAGAACGTGCAAAATCGGCTTGTCCTCGATGATGGCTTGGCTGCGCAAGGCATTCCACATTTCAGCTGAGATGTAGAGGGTCGACAATATTTCTTTTAGCGCATCGGTGTCATCCGGGTTTAACGCGAGCCGCAAATAATTCAGCGACCAGCGAACCGTCTGGCGTTGGTAAAAAGAATCTTCCTCTTGTGTGTAATGAAAAGGAATCCCTGCTTCGCTCAGGCGCTCCAAAATGGGGCGTGCAGATTCATTGGTACGGTATAAGATGGCGCATTCACCCAAAATGGCACCCTGCTCGCGACGATGGATAATTTCATCGACGATCCGTGATGCTTGTTCTTCTTCGTCCTCTGGCTCGAATAAATACGTGTCGCCTTCCTCGCGATGAAAGGACTGGCATTCCTTTGCCCAACGCTCCCGATTGTGACCGATCAGCGAGTAGCCAAGACTGACGATCGAGGAATGGGAACGGTAGTTGACCTCGAGCGTAAATGTCGATGCCTGCGGAAAGTCTTTGGTGAAGCCCAAGATGTACTGCGGATCACTGCCGCGAAACCCGTAAATGGACTGGTCGTCATCCCCGATGACGCACAAATTGTTTTGTGGAGCAGCTAATAGCTTGACCGTCTCATACTGGATGCGATTGATATCCTGAAACTCATCGACCATCACGTAGGTAATGCGTTCCTGATAACGGCGCAAGAGACTTGAATCATCGCGCAGCATTTCATAGCAGCCAATGAGCATGTCGTCAAAGTCAAACCATTGATGTTTTTTCTTTGTGGCCTCATATAGAGGATATAGCTGGATCGCCCGCTTTTCTGCATCGTTGGTTGCTTCCCGGTACGCGACCTCCTGGGGGAGGATGTATTCGTTTTTCCAACGGCTGATAATGCCGAGTGCTTCGGTGATCTCTGTTTCTTTTAACGCAGCAAGCTCGTCATGACCGAGCAGTGCGCCTGTCTCGCGCATCAACCGCCATTTTTGCCAATCCTTTTTCAAGAGGCGCTGCTGATCCCAGCGTTCTGGCTGGTGATGCAAGAGCATTCGGTAAAAGATGCTGTGGAACGTACCAGCAATCAGCTCACGTGCTTGTCCAGCGGGTAGCTGCCGGGCAATGCGCTGACGGATTTCATCGGCGGCTTTGGTGGTAAAGGTCACAACCATGATTTGATTCGGCTTTACGCCCAACTCTGAGATCAAGTGAGTCGTTCGTGCAGTCATGACGCGCGTCTTGCCACTTCCTGCTCCAGCGAGGATGAGAAAAGGCCCCTCGGTAGCGTGCACCGCTTGCTGTTGGCCCGGGTGCAGCGATTGATCACGCATTTGCTCAGCCATGTGAGAGATGGTCTTCTTCGGCATCAAGCGTTTGCGGAAAACTGGTGGCTTCGGAGCTGGCGGGGGAGGCGTCGTGCTCGAGCCAATCGTTCTCTTTTTCGGAAGGCGGAAGGAACCGATGGTCGTTGTATTTGCTTCGTCTTCGTCTATGGATGCCTCGCTGTGCTCCTTGGTTGAGAAAGCGAGTGGTTCTTTCAAGTTATCCTCGCTGTGATCCTTTTCGGCCGTAGCAGTCAAGACAGCCTGAAAGGCAGTGGCAGCCGTCTCATTAATCGCTTGCAGCGAATCGAGAGGAGCAGGACCATTTTCCGTCAGAAGCGGGCACTCTGCTCCCTCAGGATGGAAGAAATGCGGCTCAAAGCTGATGCCAGCATGAAGGCGAAGCGCTGATGCACAGGCTGGACAGCGTACCTTGTCCTGCCGGGCAGCCATGCGCCAAAACGGTATGCGGTTGTAGTTCTCAGGTAGCAACAGGATGGGTTTGTTGTCTAGTAAAGCGTAGTTCATCATGACACCTCGGAAACAAGAAGTGCCCCCTGTCGGCAGGGGACACTTGCCATTATGGTTGTTTTATTCGATTAGGAGTGCAGCGACACCATATCCTCAGGAAGAGGGGACGAATCTTCTGCTCCCAAATACGTGATGCTCACCCGTGTAATGCGATGGTTTTCGAGCTCACTAATCACAAAAAGATAGCCTTGGAATGTGACGGTTTTGCCTTTCGCGACCTCTTCATTTAACTGGCTATAGAGCCATCCGGCAATGGTGTCGACTTCGTCGGAAACGACTTCAATCGATATATAATCATTCAGTTCTGTCAAGAGAGTTTTGCCGGAAACCGAGAGCGTATTGCTAGAACTTTCTTCAATTTCAGGGCGCTCATTTTCATCGAACTCATCCTGAATATCACCGACGATTTCCTCCAAAATGTCCTCCATCGTTAACAACCCTGCTGTACCTCCGTATTCGTCAATCACGATGGCAAGCTGGGAACGGCGTTTTTGCATTAAGCGCAAGACGTGGCTAATTTCCATGGACTCCGGCACCGTCAATAATGGGCGGAGAAAATCAGTTAACTCTGCCTTTCCGGTCGTCAGTGCAGAGAGGTAAAAATCAGAGATGTGCACAAAGCCAATCAGCCTGTCCTTATCCTCATGAGCGACGGGAAAGCGCGAATGGCGAGACTCTCTCATAATTTCGAGGTTTTCATCAAACGTGTTGTCGTCGTAGAGGCAAATCATATCAATCCGTGGGATCATAATTTCCCGGGCAAGACGTTCGGAAAACACGAAGACATTGTCGACGAGAGCCATCTCGGTCTGGTCAATGTGACCACTTTTATGACTCTGGTTCATGAGGAGGCGGATTTCCTCTTCGGTATGAGCAGATTCGTTTTCGGTGGCGGGCTCGATTCCAAGGCGTCTGATCAGTAAATTGGCTGCTCCGTTTAAAAACCAGATGAGCGGATAACTCAGCTTGTAGAAAAGCATGAGCGGTGCGGCTGTCCAGAGGGAAGTGGCCTCTGCTTTTTGGATCGCCAAAGATTTAGGAGCAAGCTCTCCGAAGACGATATGTAAAAATGTGATGATAGCAAAAGCGATCGCAAGTGAGGTCGGACCGACCAAATAAGATGGGAAATGAAAAAATGCCATGACGGGCGCGACGTAATGGGCGACGGCAGGTTCACCAACCCAGCCTAAACCTAGCGAAGCCAGCGTAATCCCGAGCTGGCAGGCGGACAAATAGGCATCGAGCTCTTGTGTGACTTTTTGCGCGTAGCGGGCACTTTTGTTATTGCCTTTGCTGACGAGCTGGGTCAGACGAGTTTGGCGAACTTTTACCAACGAGAATTCTGCTGCGACGAAGAAGCCGTTCAGAAGAACCAAAAAAACCACAAGCAGCAGATTCAGCGTAATCTCCCCTATCGGACTCTCCAAGCACACCTCCGCCTCCCGCAGTGCGAAAGGTGGAGCACTCACCTCCGATACGATAATGGTATTGTACATGTACGACCAAAAAAAGGTAAATATTCAATCGAAAACCTGCAATGGAATACTTCTCATGAGCCGTGCCACAGGTTTTCTTGTTACTCGTAAGTATACCAATAGGTCAACGGAACAGTCAAAACGTTCCGATTTGAACGAGCGCATTCTGAGCAATGCTTGGACATACCTGCTTCTTTTCGATCATAAACATAAACGAGCACGGTCTGAGGAGGGGAGCGACATGTACTGGCTACAAAAAAGTGTAGCGATTCTCACAGGAAGCGTGCTTCTAGGCATTGGAGTCAATCTGTTTTTGGTTCCGCATCGCCTAATGGAAGGGGGCATGATCGGGATCGGTTTGTTAGCGACATATTACATGCAGATGCCGACGGGGTTGGTAATGATTTTGATAAGCATCCCTGTGTATGTCATCGTCTTTTTTTATGATCGCCGATTGTTTTTTCACAGCTTTCACGGCATGCTAATTTCTGCCTTCTTTATAGATATTCTCTCGGACATGCGTGATTGGAATCTATGGTCAACTTCCTTTTCCGCAATTACTGGCGGTGTCTTAATCGGAATGGGTGTCGGCTTGATGCTTGCCTACGAGACGAATACGGGCGGGACAGACCTGCTCGCGCAATTTCTTGCCAGACGATACAAGCTGCGCGTTGCTTTGCTGATTTTTTTCATCGATGGGCTGATCGTACTTTGTTCTACGCAAACGATCGGGATGGAAAGAATGATTTTCTCTTTGCTGACAATCGTCGCAGTTGCGGCAACTACGCATATGTTCAGTGGGCTCGGGCGACCTTTGCCACCATATACCATCATTGGCCCGCTTATTTCGCGTAAAATGGATGATCACTCCTCACGACTCTATGTAATCACTGGCACGACATTTAGGAACAGGGGAGGGGAAGGCGATATTTTGGAGAAAATAAATAGGAAAAGGATGAAATGAGGGACTGTTTTGTCTGGACAAGCATTTCAAATGATAACGGAGCGTGTCGGCTATTTTCCCGGTCATGTTAACATAGGACTTGTCATTGGTGAGCGTGGAGCGATCCTGATTGATTCTGGTCTGGATACCCAAAACGCCAAAAAAATCAAAAAAGGACTGGACGCTATCGCCCAGCCCTTGTGTGCAATCATTCAAACGCACTCTCATGCCGACCATTTCGGTGGCAACGCCTACTTGCTCGGATGCTGGCCCGAAGCAAGGGTCTATGCGCCACCTCTGGAAGAGGCGATCATTCGGAATCCGATAATTGAGCCCATTTACTTGAACATGGGTGCAGCCCCACTTGCGGATCTCCAAAACAAGTTTTTGCTGGCGCAGCCTTCTCGGGTGGACCACCTCCTTCCACTGGATGAAGGGATCGAGATAGATGGCGTACCTTTCTTTATCCTTTCTCTGCCGGGGCATAGCTGGCAACAGGTTGGCGTCGTCTGTGACGAGATTTGCTTCGCTGCCGACAGTTATTTAGGCGATGAGGTTTTGGAAAAGCACAAGCTGCCGTTTCTTGTAGATGCGCATGAGACCTTACTCAGTCTTCATAAACTGCTTGCAACCAACTACAAGGGATACTTGCCTGGGCACGGAGCATATACCACCACCTCTCATGATGCCGTGAATAAAAATATTGCTTGGCATGAGCAGATTTTCTCGGTGATCTGCGACATTTTCGTAGAGGAGAGAACACCAGAAGAAGCGTTAGCTCTCCTGTGTGAGCGTTTACACATTTCCATAGAAAATGCTTCGAGTTATGTCCTGTTTCGGACAGCGTTTATGGGTTACTTGGTCGGGCTGCAGAAAATAAAGAGGGTGGTATACCGGTTTGAACAAAATCGGTGGTTGTGGAGAACTGTTCAGGATGGAGCCGAGGGAGCAGAAAGGTAATCGGCGATTTCTGCTAGCTTATGCTCTGCAGCTTCGCGGACGGCCTTGGGAATGAAAAATACTTCTTCGGATGAGGTGTTCATATAGAACTTTGCTTCCAAATACGGATGACCCAGTTTGACATTCAGTTCCCCTTTTCCGGTCGTTGTGCTGGTGTAGTTCGTAGGGATGCGCAAAAAATACGCGCTGCTGCTGGCGGAGTCGTACATGACGACATCGTACGTGGGCATACTGTCCCCGCCTGATCGATGAAAGCCTTGTTGCCGCAGCATTTTGTCAACATAAGAGAGAGGCTGAACGACACCGGTAAGGGTCTTGTTTTTTAACCGCATGGACATCCTCCTCGGTTCAACCATTGGGAATCGAAGCTTAGTCTCATACTATGTACGGCAATACCGATTCAGACTTGTAGAATAAAGAAAAGAAGGAGTGGACGAGGGTGGAACTTAAGGCAGATTTACATACCCATACAAAAGCGTCAGACGGGACCTGCGAGCCTGCGGAAAACGTACGTTTGGCGAAGGAGGCAGGACTTGCTGCACTGGCGATCACGGATCACGACACGGTAGCAGGGATTCCAGAAGCAATGGAGGCTGCCCGCGCAATCGGCGTGGAAATCATTCCGGGAGTGGAAGTGAGCTCCGTAGGGAAGGGGCAGGATATTCACGTTCTTGGCTATTTTGTCCCGTATGAAGACCCGGCTTTTGAAGAGCGACTCTTCCGTTTGCGAGAGACAAGACATGAGCGTAACCAACTGCTGATCGCAAGGCTGCAGGAGCTCGGCATCGACATTTCATTGGAAAAGGTATACCGCCGCAAGCAGGGCACGGACAAAAACATCGGGCGACCGCATATTGCAGAAGAACTGATTGAGCTGGGCGTCGTTTCAACGATCGCAGAGGCCTTCGATAAGTACTTGGGCAAAGGGGGAGTGGCTTATGTCAATCCTCCACGTATTACCCCGCAGGAAGCGATCACGCTGATCCAAGAGGCCGGCGGAGTGGCGGTGCTGGCTCATCCAGGTCTGTATGACGATGATGAGCTGGTCGAAGAGTTGATTGTATTCGGATTGGACGGGATTGAAGTCAATCACCCGGACAACGATGAGGTTCAAAAATTGCGCTACAGCAAGTGGGCAGCGCAATACGGACTTGTTGTAACGGGCGGTTCTGATTTCCATGGCTGGCGTGGAGAGGAGCCGTTTCATGCGATGCTCGGCTCTCATACGGCAACGATGGATGCTGTTGAACGGCTACGTGCGATTGCGGCGAAGCGGAAGGTGTAAATTTAAAAAGGCGCAGACTGTGACTTGAAAAATAAAGTCTTAGTCTGCGGCTTTTTATTTTGCGTTAGCTTTCTTTCGTTAGTTGAATATCAATGCTGATCTTCAGGTAGTTGTATTGCCTCATATCATTGAAGCCACCGATCAATCTGTGGCGGCTTCGTGGTGCTGTTTATTGAGCTCTCATTTCCTAAGTTGCGGTACATTTTATTTTTAATATTGAAAACTAATTATCGGGTAACTTGGATGCCGCGCCAGCCGCTTACATCGCATTGACCAAATTCATTATCACCTACAGCCGTTACTGTGCCGTCCGATTTAAGCCCAACGGTATGACGGCGACCCACCGAAATGGTATCTTTAGACCACAGTTTCACCTTTAACATCGCTTCTTTCGGTGAAATGTAATCCATGTTTTACCTTCTTGAAAACAAGACCTATTTTCATCGCGGTCAAACTACTTTGCGAGAGTTGTACGTTCTATCAAGAAATAATACCACGAACTGTCGTTCCTTGGTTTTGTTAACCTGACTGTTAGTTGAGGAAGGCTGCCGGTTTAACACCAGCAGCCCTATTTGAGTTTGTTCCACTATCGAACTCGTTAGTTGAACGGTTTGGTTGAACGACGGAGTTCATTTTGTTGGTCTAATTGCTTTAATGCGTCAGTGACGACTTCTTTTGAAAAGTTTTTCACAATTACCTGATTCTCTATTAAGAAAACATTATTGTCCATGTTCCGCTCAATGTAATCCAACAATCCAGCCTTAGTGCATAGGGAACACCATCTCTTGTCACCATCACTAAAGGTGACTGTGACCTCAATATGTTCTAAAGATTCTTCACTTGAATCTTGAATCGTATCATCAAATGTCCAGTTAACTAATACTGGTACACTACTCCCGTCAGGTACGAAATAATATTTTCTAAACCATCTTGCTCGGTTATTGTCACCAACAACCCTTATCTGTTCTTTTGCTTCGTCCTCAGCTAAAACTTCGTAATGCTTACCACGTGTCAGAGCGTCAAAATAAAGACCCACATCATTGCAAATTACTATCGTTCTATTGTTGCCTGCCACCTTCGTTCACACCACCTGTTTCCCAATGACAATATATCAATCTATAAAAAACATTTTACATGAATGTTGTGCAAAACTGCCCGGTTAACTTAACGACGTTATCGGTCTAACACTTTATTTTTCAGTCCACAACTTTACATTGGGAAGAGGGTTTTTGTGATCTTAAAACAATGCGAGCAGAAAGGATATCCCTAACCACAAGCATAAAGGGGTATACAATGCCGTATCTTGACGGGCAAACCTCGTATTTTTTACTTTTTTAAAAAAGCCAATATAGGTAAAGTCTCCCACAGCGCGTAGAACGAATACAGCGGCACAGGCAATACATCCCCATTGAATCAAAGAAGGGGCTAATACAGGCGGGAGGTAACCGTTTTGGGTGAGCAAAATGTAAGCGGCACAAGCCAGCAAGCAGGCTACGACGATCGTTCCGCCTTTCCCGGGGGAAAAAGTCCGGCGTGAATGATCGGCTGTTGTGGGAATGACGGAATCAGTCCCCCATTTTCCTCCGAAGGCCCAATAGAAATGCAGCAACGACACGATGACTAAGAAGATAGCAGATGAGATGGTGAAAACATGCGTCATGGGAAGGCCTCCTATGATTCGTAAGATTTTTTTGAAAGATACGCATTCGTATGTTTTGGGTGAAAAAATCCCTGCGCAAGACAATCTGTCAGGCAGGAAGCAGGTATTCAAATCCAATTCATAAAATGATCCAAGGGTACGGACATATCAAAAGGCGCTTCCAGCTCTCGGCGCACGAGCCAACCAATATAGAGGAGATATGCGAGTTGAGCACGTGCCGTTGCATCAGCGGGAGCCAGTCCTTTTTTCTCATACAAGGAGGCAACGAAGCCGATCCTGCGCTGCTCGATTTCCACGAGACGCTTGGATAGGGGCGGATGCTGTTTCGCCCAGTTGTAGATGGCGGCTTCGATTTTTCGCTCGCTGCTAAAAACGTTCGACAACAGCTGTTCCAACGACATGTTGTCCGAGTGTGGCGCTCGAATGATTCGCTCCGTCGCATGCTCCTGCCAATAATCGATCATGGAGTCCAGAAGCGCTTGACGATCTGGAAAGTGATGATAAAAGCTACCCTTGCTGATCTTCAGCTTTCTGGCGAGGGGCTCCACACGAACAGCGTCAATGCCTGCTTCAGCCAACATATCGAGCCCTGCCCGAATCCAATCTTCACGTACGTATTGCATGGCTCACCTCAAAAGATACGGCATCGTATGTTTCTGAGTTCATGTTATTCAATCTGGTGAGAAGTGTCAAGAATCATTGAATTTTGTATTGACATTCACACTAGTGTAAAGCTTTAGAATCGCAATCAAGAGCAACAGACCTTGTATGCAGCTCTTGATCATCTCGCTTGAGAAAAATCAAAGGAATGGAGTGTCAGATCGATGAAAACAACATCAATTCCCGCGTCTGTAACAGTTATTGGCCTTGGCCATATGGGAGTAGCACTCGCGGATGCTTTTCTAAAAGGCGGTCATCCAACGACTGTCTGGAACCGCTCAGCAGATAGAGCCAAAGGTCTAGTCGAGAAGGGGGCAGTGCTGGCGGGCAGTGTAGATGAGGCAATCTCGGCAAGCAACTTGGTTGTTGTTTGCTTATCGACCTACAAAGTCATGCATGATCTGCTAGAGCCCTTGAAAAATGAATTATCAGGCCGTGTCATCGTCAACCTCACCACCGGAACCCCGGAGGACGCACGCAAGACAGCCAAGTGGGTAAGCGAACGCGGTGGGCAATATCTCGATGGAGCGATCATGGCTATCCCTCAAATGATTGGACTGCCCGAAACACTCATTTTCTACGGTGGGTCGAAGTCTCTATTTGAAGAATATGAACCGACATTGAAACTGTTGGGAGGTAATGCTGCCTATCTCGGTGAAGACTATGGAGTTCCGTTGATCTATGATTTGTCGCTGCTCACCATGATGTATGGGGCTTGGTATGGCTCTATGCATGCACATGCCCTGTTAAGTACGGCAAACATAACAGGAACAGAGTTCCTTCCATACGCAACCAACTGGGTAAATCACTTGATTGCGCCGCTCTTGACAGACCCGGTTGCCGCACGTGCCCGTGATGAAGGAAACTTCACGACCGATGTGTCCAATTTGAATACGAACAAACTAGGACTTGAACACATCATCCATGCCAGTCAGGAACAGGGAATCCCCGTTGATTGGTTGATGCCATTGCTAGCATTGGCCACACAGAAAGTAGCAGAGGGCTACGGTGCTGACTCTTTGGATCGCGTGATTGAGGCCATCCGGAAACCGCTGGTGAAATAATTTTTTTCTCTGGTGCCAATGAAAAACAACCTCGCTTCGCATGATGATCAGCGCGAAAACGAGGTTGTTTTTCCAAATGAGGGAATGGAGCTGCACGCAGTTTCTGTTATTCGCGAATGGATTTGACCATCGCAATATGCTCGATACCTGCATCGTCAAATAAGTCGCCAAAAGGCTCATAGCCGAGCTTTTCATAAAACCGTTGGGCTTGCGTTTGTGCGTTCAGTTTCAGGCTGTCATACCCGTGTTGTTTAGCCAGCGCTTCCATCTCAAGCATGATTTGGCGGCCCAGCCCGGTACCGCGTTCTGTTTTGGCAACCGCCACCCGTTCAATTTTTCCCACGCCAGGTGCGTAGGTGCGGATACGGCTTGCGCCCACTGGCTTTCCATCGCGGTAGGTCACAAAATGAATCGTCTCGCCATCCAGTGTGTCATGCTCATCGATTTCCAACTCTTCCGGTACTTCCTGTTCCTCGATGAAAACGACTCGGCGTACAGACAGCGCATCCGCCAATTCTTGTTCAGTGGTGACTCTTTGGATCTGGTAGGTTTGCAGGTTCATCGATATTCGTCCTTTGTTAGAAAATATCCCTCCCTACGATTATTCGCAGGGAGGGTTGGTGGTGAAGGAAAGGGTGTTTATTTTTTGAGAAGGAAAGTCTGGTAAACGCTCCAGATGCCATCCTCGAGCTGATAAATCAAGTGGAAGCGATCAATTTCGCTGTTCAGGTCAATTTTTGCCATACTCAGTTGGCCGGTTACATCCCGCAGCTCATCGTCGGACAGGTCGCGCCCGATGGTCAGATGCGGTACGTATGCGTAGGTTTCTTTTTCATTCACACATTGATTGGCAATCTTTTGATGCAACTCGTTAAATGGTTCCTTGTTTTGCACAGCCAAATAGATCACGTTGGTGGTAGGGTGGAAAGAAGATACCCGATGGAAATGAGCCGAAAAGCTGTCGGTAGAGGAGGCAACCTGCTCCAGATGGCTCACAAGCTCAGGAAGCTTGGCTTCGTCCAGCTCAAAGGCTTCCTTCAATCGAATATATGGAGGAACCAAAGCATAGCCCGGGTCATAACGTTTCCGGTAAGAGTTGGCTACTTCTTGCACCTTGCTAGATGGGAATATTACGATACTGTACATCATCAGAACCACTCCTCCTTACTATCTATCATGCTCTACAAGATCTTATTTTAACAGAAAATTCTTCATTTGTGTAATGTTAAGCGTGGGTCCGTATATTCCTTGCGCCAAAGGAAAGACTGTGTAGTGCAAGGAGGTGCCGCACTGCATGCATACGGCTATGATGATCACATTCATTTTTCTCGTCCTGCTTCTACTGTCTGTGCTGACCTTCACGATCTTGACTGCGATACGAAAAGGAGAGTTCGAAGATGCTCTCGTATCGACGATTAAGGATGAAGGTCCGCAAGAAGAACAGCCACGGTAAGTTTACCCGTAAAGCGTCTTTAGCATACGCGGTAGATTGCGCTGCCAGTGGCCCCACGTATGGTCACCCTCAAACGTTTCATAAACGAGGGTGGCTTTTTTCGTGCCCAAAATCTCGCGCAGCTCTTCATTGGCCGCAAGAAGATTCAATGTGCCGCGCCCTGTGCTTACTGCCGTTTCCTCCGTCCCGATCTCCAAATAAATGGTCTGCGGTACGGAAAAGTCAGTATCAGCTACCAAGCGATTTAGCTTTGCGTCCATGGCAATCGACTGGCAGGCAACTTGTCCAAACGTATGTGGATAGTTAAGCGCCGTGAACAGAGAGACAACTCCGCCCAAAGATTCGCCAAGAAGTGTTCGTGCGTTGCCCAAAGGATGTGTGGAGTAATGCGTATCGACATAGCTCACGACTTCTTCGGAGAGGAAGCGACGGTAGGCCATGTGCTCCTTGCCATCCGGATGATAACGGTCGTTCCGATTGTTTTTCTCGACAGGGAGAAAGACAGCGATGATATCAGGCAATTCTTTGTCCCCATTCAATTGATCTAGCAAAGAAGCCATTCTGCCCATTGCCAAGTAATCTTCTCCATCTTGTACGTAGAGGACTGGATACGAGTAGAGTGGCGAGTAGCGTTGGGGTGTGTAGACAATCAGCTTTTCCGGCGTCCCCAAATGCCGGCTTTCCAAGATGATTTCTTCAAGGGCCACTGCGGTGTCCTCCTTATCGGGATATTCCTGTTCATTATTATACAGGAGCGAGCGGGCGTGCCCAAGAGTTTGGGTGCAGAGTCAGGCTTTGGGCGAAAGATTGTCGCAATTTGGTCAGCGTGTGATACTATGGTAGGAAACGACTTCACTCGATTTGTGGAAGGGGTTGTCTCTTATATGAAGAAGCAAGTACACAGCATCGAAGTCAGAAACGCTGCTCTCGCACGTTTGGCAGAACGCGGAGTGACGGTGGATGATATCGCAGAAATCGTCTATCTCATGCAATCGCCTTACCATCCAGATCTCACGATGGCGCAGTGCATCGAGAGCGTGAACGCGGTCTTGGAAAAAAGGGAAATGCAGCACGCCATCCTGGTTGGCGTTGAGTTGGATACGTTAGCAGAGAAGGGCCTCTTGTCTGAGCCGCTTCAATCCATTATCGCGTCAGATGAAGGACTGTTCGGATGCGACGAAACATTGGCGCTAGGCTCCGTATTTGGATATGGAAGTATCGCAGTTACCACCTTTGGACATTTGGATAAACACAAGGTCGGCGTGATTAAAAGACTGGATACCAAGTCGGCAGAGGGACGCGTTCACACATTTTTGGACGACCTCGTGGCGAGTGTGGCAGCCAATGCTTCTAGTCGCATGGCGCATCGGATGAGAGATGAGCAGGAGGCGGACTTGGTACGAAGCGAGGCGTTGAAGCAACAGGAAGCCGAGTTGCGTGTCGAGGAGAAAGGGAAAGGTACGGAGCAGGCGGGGTAGGTTAGGTTTGGGATGATGGAGTTTGTTTCAATCGTTACCTAATTATCTTGTTTCTTTTTGTAACCTTTCTTGGATTGCCTTTAGTCTGTCAGGAGCCAATTCTTCACCGGTGGAGCTTAAGTGCCTTGATGCAGTCATGTATGATGCGATGCCATCATGCAAGGAATCCCATGTTTTGGTAGGGGATGTGGGCAGCAGCGGTGGGGAATGGCTTTTTACAGGTAAAAACAAGCCTGATTTCACTGGGTTTCTTAGTGTTCTTTTGGTACGAGTGAAAATTTTTACAAGAAATTATTCATTTCCTCTTGAAATCCATTTTACGATGCTGTATAGTAATAAATGTGATCGACGTCCGATACGATTCGGGCCCTTAGCTCAGTTGGTCAGAGCGGTCGGCTCATAACCGATTGGTCGTAGGTTCGAGTCCTACAGGGCCCACCATTAAACGATCACACATATATCCCATGATCCGGTAGCTCAGTTGGGAGAGCACCATCTTGACAGGGTGGGGGTCGCTGGTTCGAACCCAGTCCGGATCACCATAGAATAACTGCTGAAACCCTTGGTAATCAAGGGTTTTTCTTATGTCCTCGTCCATCCACCCTGACAACATAATCCCTCTACATTGTCGCTTGACAACATTTTGACAACCTTTATTCAACTAAAGTCATTTTGAGCGTTTTTGTTTCATCATTTTCTCGAAGTTGTCAGCAGCATCTTTTTGCATGTCCGGCATGACATGGCTGTATACATCCATTGTAATTCCAACCCGGCTATGCCCGAGACGTTCAGATACAACTTTAGGATGCTCGCCCATTTGTAATAGCATCGTTGCGTGAGTGTGGCGTAGATCATGAAAACGAATTGCTGGGAGTCCGCTTTTCTTCGTGATTCGTTCGTAGTGTCTTAAGAGGTTGCGAGGGTCTTGTGGTCGGCCGTCATCGTAGCAGACAACTAGATCATTGTCCTCGTAGCCCTCGCCATATTGGAGACGTAATTTGTTTTGCTTTGCCTTATGTCGTTTCAATTCATGCAATACAAACTGAGGGATCGCAATTCGGCGTTTTGCACTTTTTGTCTTTGGTTCTTGAAAGATGATGCCTTGATTAGAAGGCCGATAGAGAGTTTGCTGAATGCTAATTTTAGCTTGTTCAAAGTCAATGTCTTTCCAACGCAAGCCGAGGATTTCTCCCCGCCTCATGCCAGTATAGATAGCCAATACAAACGCAATGTAATATTTGTCTTTTTCTGCAACAGACAGGAATTCATTTGCCTGTTCTGGTGTCCAGGTAAGGATCTCCTTTTGCGTAAGACGCGGGGGATCGACGTTATCCATGATGTTTTTGGGAATGAGCTGCCACTTTACCGCTTGATTCAGGGCCTTCTTTATTACAGCATGTATGTATTTGATATAGTCGGCTGACAATTCTTCTTTCTGTAATTCCGTCAGGTATTTCGTGACATGGATTGGGGTGAGCTTGTCCATCTCGATTTTACCGAGAGCTGGAACGATCCGGCTGTTAATGACAGTCTCATGATTGGTATAACTTGATGTCCTGAGTGTTGACTTCGCATGGTTCTCCAACCAAAACTCCAGATAACTGGCTAATGTCTGCTTTTTTGAAATAACCAGTTCTCCGCTTTCATACTTGGTTATCATCTCGGCACAAGCGATTTCCGCTTCTTTCTTCGTCTTGAAGCCTGATCTGGTAATTTGTTTTCGTTTGCCTGTTTCATCTGTGCCTAATGAAATTGCGAACGACCAGGTACTTCCTCTTTTTCTGAAATGCCCCTTCATTTAATATGAACCTCCTCTGAAAACATAGATTCTGGTAAGAACGCAATACGATTATACAGTTGATATTCTAAATCTTACTTAGATCAATATGGGCATCAATAGTAGATAGATTTCAGTTAAATTAATGGATTATTCTAAAGTGAATTCTACTGATTTAACAATAGCAAACAAATTGAAATCCTCACTATCTTTTTTTGTAGTTATTAGAGGATACTTTGAATTTTCGGGTTGAAGTATGACTAAATCAGTATCTTTTTGGTATATTACACGTCGTATTATGACTTCATCTTTATAGCCGACCACATATATTTTACCTGAATCAATCTGATGATTCTTATCATGATCAACTGCTTGGCAAATTAACTTAGCCCCTTTTGTAATGTTTGCACCAATCATGCTGTCATCTGGACAAATGAAGCATACAGGCTCACCATCAAAGAGTATCTTGGTAATAGGTACCCATTCATACTGATGCTCATCGTAAGATTCTTTGGTTAAATCATAAAGCTTGATTCTGTTAATTGAGCCCTCCTTCATAGTTTTAATAGTAGACTCAATTCTGTCTTCTGAAACACCACCAGCTATACCAAAATCTATTAAAAATTCAGGGTGAGCATTAACCATTCGATTGAAGTGGCTAATTACAAAATCTATTCTTTGTTCAATAGGCATGGATTTGAATCTATTAACATTTTTTTCTACGATAGACGCGAATTTTTCATTATCTTCAAGGTCAATATCCTCAAAATCATCGGTAAAATTTGTAGACACTATGGCAGTATAGAAATCCAAATTATTTAAGTAGTGTTTAATTACACCTTGGACTTCTTTTGGAGCTCTTTCGATATAACCAGCAATAATTAATTCTTCTGGATCGCCTCCTGTAACATTAGCTAGTGCACGTGAAATCTCATCAGACGGAGCTGGGCGTTGTCCTAAACGCAGCTTACTAATATATGTCGAGTGGATATTAACGCCCAATTTTTCACAATCACTTACGATTTGATCAAGTGTTTTCCCAGATTTGGAAATATACTCTTTTAGAATTGCTGAGTATGACAAAACATAGCACACCCCTTTTAAAATGTAGGTATCCATCATATACATTACTAGACAACTTCGTCAACTTTTATACTAGACTGATTTGTCTGGCTTGACAAGTCCCAAACATCTGTGCTACCTTTCCTTTAGACAAAATAGTCTAGAAAGTTAGGTGAAGAGATGCAAAAAAAACAATCAAATAAGATAAGGTATTTTCGAACTAAGTTGGGCCTTACCCAACAAGAATTGGGGCAAAAGTTTAATAAACCAAAAGATGTAACGGTTATTTCTAGATGGGAAAGAGGGGTTATACACCCTTCTACTCCGCATCTAATTGAATTGTGTCGAATATTAAAAGTCAAAAGTCCAGGAGATATTTTTTTTGATAATAACTAGCCAGAACTGTCTGGCTATAATGTGAGGTTCTACATATGCAAAAGGATTATATCTTGCCACCTATTTTAACAGCAAAACACATTGCCAATTACCTTCACATTTCAGAACGCCGTGCTTACGAGTTGATGGATCTCAAGTCTTTCCCGTTAATCCGGTTGGGACGTAGTAAGCGTGTGAATAGAGAGTCATTTTTAACATGGCTACAAGAAAACGAAAATAAGGGGGCTTGTTGATGACAATGAACATGCGTGTTGAAAGCTGGATGGGGCATTCGATTCGGTTTGTGGAGAAGGAACCGGGTGAATGGTTTGGAGTCGCTCAAGATGTTGCGAGAGCGCTAAATTACAAGCACACACCTCATATGCTTCGGCTAATTGATGAAGATGAAAAAGATGATGTCCACTTAACGGACAGCATCGGTAGAAAACAAAAAATGGCTGCACTCTCCGAAACAGGAATCTACGACGCGATCTATAACAGCCATCGTCCAGAAGCCAAGGAATTTAAGAAGTGGGTTAAAGTGATGCTCAAACAGCTACGTCAGCAAACTGGCCTCGAAGGATTCCAAATCTTCCGTATGTTGGACAAAGACCATCAGAAGGAAGCCATGAGTCGATTGAAAGCCAGTCTTTCACAACCTGTGAAGGTGGACTTTATCAAGGCAAACACTATTGCTAATAAAACAACGTCTTCGTTAAATGGGCATCCAAAGATGATTAAGAAAGATCAAATGACTCCGAAGATGTTGGTACAACGACAAGAGATTCTGGACGACACTGTAAACCTAATGTCCGTAAAAGAAAAGTTTGGTTTAGATTTATCTGTTTCCAAATCGATTTATGGAAAGTACTTGCACATGAGGACTAAACAAGCGCAGTAGAGGGATAAGCTCTAAATGAGGTGATCACTAATGCGTAAGAAAAGACCCCAACTTAGAATCGTCGCACATTACATGATGATTAATGGCGAGAAAGTGGCGATTGACCCGACTAAAACTGACCTTCCCGAACGCTGTAAACTGGCTTGGGCCGAAATGGTGACGGGTGAGCCGCATGAGTATGTCGATGAAGAGAACAAGCTTCGAGAGGAAAGTGGCTCTTAGGAGTCGCCATGGTAGACAAGTCTGAGAAGGGGGTGAGTTGAGGGTATGTATCTAATGTCATTACGCGAAGCTCGGCTGAACTGCCGAATGGAGCTGAAAGAAGTTTCCGAGAAAACCGGAATTCCCGTTCGTACACTTGAACGCTGGGAAATTGATAGCGGGAAAGCAAGGCGTGATTCAGTTGAGAAACTCTTAATCTTGTATGGTTTCATTTCTTGGAATCATATCTATTTCGGTCCAGAATCCGAACTTGTGGCACGCAGGCAAGCAGCACTAATAAACAATCAGGAACTAGCCTGAATTTGAAAGGAGGTGTAAAGAGGATGAAGAACCTGGCTACTCCATCAGAAATGGTTGCGGATATTATGACTAATCCTGAGTTGCAGAGCCGGATCAGCGCAGAAGCATTTGCAGGGTTACTAGTCATGGCTAACATGCAAGAAAAAGAAAAAACCACCTGCTACCAACAGGTGGGGTAAGACGGTCATTTCCTAAATTGTCTTGGCGGACCAAGGAATGACAACCGAATCAACGGAGGACAAGCCTCGCTAGTAATCATTATAGCGAATGTTACGAAAATGTATACATAAAAGTTTGTCCTCCTACAAATGGGGAGGGAATAGGGTGGAAACGATATTTCAAGAGGCAGCTACGACGATCCTCGAATTGTCAAAAGGGGTTGGAGTGGATGTTACAACGTTTATCATTCCAGACAAAGGCTTTTCAATCGTAGAGTGGTGGGAAGCAGTTGTGTCGTGCATGACGCTGGCTGAATTAGAGGTATACATTGTTTCTGCTCCTCAAGGGTCAAGCAATAGTGACCTAGTGCCTAATCTCAAAAATATAGCTATCAAACAGCGTGATCTTCTTCGCCAAGACCAGGAAAAGGAGTGGAGCTTTATGCATAATCCGAGCATTGTGCTTACTGATTTCAACACGTTCATTGCTTTGATGGATAAGGTGTGCGAGGAGCTGGGGTTGAAGCGTCTGGATTACTCCACTCCAGAAGAATTGTTTCAAGCAGTACTTGGTAGATACTCTGTGAAATATCTATCGAACCTCGATGAAATGATGGGAGAAGATTATCTGCGGGACGATTTACTCGGCATCATGCATCGAGCAGTACGTGCACGTATTGAAGAAAGCAGGCGATCTGCATGAGTAAGACAACAGCTCTTAGCCTATCTGAACGATATGCAGAAATCTGCCGTAGAGCTGCAGACGGTGATCCATCTGCACGCGCGATCAAAATAATTACCGAGGCTGTCATAGAAGACAAAATTCACATCGATCAGTTGCGTATGATCAGCGAAGCAAACAAGAAAGACGGTCCTCTGGCAGCTTACGAACTGTTCTTAACGTTTTATAAACACTCACAACAAGAGGAAGCTGCCGCTATTTAAGCAATTTCAGGCGGAAGGGAGCGCGCAAGATGGCAACTTATAGGCAAGTACAGACAAGCTTTTGGCAAGATGGATTTGTTCTTGATCTGACACCAGAAGAAAAGTATTTCTTCCTGTACCTCATGACAAACAGCAAAACGACTCAGTGTGGCATTTATGAGCTGCCCAAGAGAATCATCGAGACAGAGACGGGATATCACCGCGAGACGGTGGACAAGCTGCTCAATCGTTTTATCGAGTATGGGAAGGTTGCTTACAACGAGGAAACCAAGGAAATCATGATGTTGAACTGGTTGAAGCATAACCGGATCAACAGCCCCAAGGTGAAATCCTGCATCACGAAAGAGTTGAAAGGCGTAAAACACAAGCCGTTCGTTGAGGTATTTCAGGCTCTTTGCAAAGAGTATGGATACCATATCGATACCGTATCCATAGACTATGGGGAAGAAAAAGAAAAAGAAAAAGAAAAAGAAAAAGAAGAAGAACAAGAACAAGAAGAACAAAAAGTAGGAGCAGGAACAGGAACAGGAACAGGAAGTTGGTTGGAAGACCTACCGGATAAGATCGTTCCCCAAAAGCCTGATCCTGTCACTTTCTATACTCAAAACATCACAACTGCTATACCGCCAATCATTGTACAGGACATCGATCAATGGATTGCTAAAGGACACTTTGACGAGCCGGAAGAGATCATTATTGAGGCCCTCAGAGAAACGATCTTGAATGGCACGAAGAGTTGGAAGTATACGACAAAAATCCTCATTGGATGGGCTGATCAAGGATTACGTACGCTCCAGCAAGTCCAAGCTGCTATTGCTGAACACGCTAGGAGCAAGACAGCGAATAAAGGCAAATATAGTCGAGGTCAGTCTACCGAAATGTCAGAAGCCGACAAAGCGTATGTGGACAACCTTCGAGGAGGACAAGCACCGCAGGACGATCCAAGCTATGATCCGGCACAAGATCACGAATTGCAAAAGCTGCTGGGCCAGCTCCAAGGCAAGGGGACTGAGTAAAACATGAAGTCGATTGGAGAAGTGCTTTCGAATGATGAACGATGGCAGCGGCTAATGGAAAAGGCCCAGCAATCAGAAGACCTCCTGTACAAACACGAGCTGATTCAATGGCTTATGAATCGCTTTCCTGAGGAGAAATTCGCTTTGTCAGAGCTATACGAATATCGGGATACGAACATGCATTGCACTGGTTGCACAGGTTTGGAGACGTGTCGGAATTTCTTCATAGGGCACAGAAAAACTGCTTTCGTAGTATCTGGGAGAGTGGAGTTGCGCTTCTCACCTTGTGAGCATCAACAGAGCCATGATCACCAGCGCAAGTTGAAATCCCTGGTCAAAAGCCAGTTCGTCCCTGATCACATCATGAATACAACTTTTGAAGCTTTGGAGAAAGACGTAGGACGGATCGAAGCCATAAAAGCAGCTATTAACTTTTGCGTCAGCTTTGAGCGTGGGAAGACAACAAGAGGACTCTACATATACGGCCCGTTTGGGGTAGGCAAAAGCGCAATAGCAGGCGCTATGACTCAGGAGCTAGCAAAGCGCGGCGTGGACGTTTTGATGCTGTATGTACCGGATTATCTGATGGAGATTAAAGCATCGATTGAGACTGGTGGAATGGAGCAAAAGCTTGAGGCTCTGAAAAATGTATCGGTTCTTATCTTGGATGACTTAGGAGCAGAAGCGATCACGGCATGGACTCGTGACGAAGTGTTGGGGCCAATCCTTCAACGGCGAATGGAGAAGCTGCCCACCATTTACACGTCTAATCTAAAACTCGATGAGTTGGAGCAGCACTTTGCCAAGGCGAAGAACAGCGAGGCGAACTACAGGAGCGCAGCGCGGATCATGGAGCGTATCGAGCCTTTTGTGGAGTATTGCGAAGTGAAGGGACGGAATAGACGCCGTAATCAAACGTCTGGCTAACACGACGAATAGAGTTATCCACAGTTCGTTTAGTTTCCACATCCAATGTATGTATCCTAATGATTATAACGATGGATGTACTACTAACATGTACGACTAAATGGAGGGGAAAAACTTGAACAAACTGGTCTTCATTGAGAATGGAAGGGTAATTACTGATAGCCTGTTAGTCTCTGAAAAGTTCGGCAAAACACACGATAACGTATTACGAGATATTAGAAACCTTGATTGCAGCAATGAGTTTCGACTCCTCAATTTTGAGGAGTCAATCTATACGAATGAAAGAGGGCGCGTTTATCCCAAGGTCGATATGACCCGAGACGGGTTTACCTTCTTGGTAATGGGTTATACCGGAAAGGACGCCGGACGGTTCAAAGAGGACTATATTAAAGCATTCAATTTGTTGGAGCAAACACTTCTCCAGCAGACTCAACCACAATTAACCACAATGGAGATTCTCGCCACTATCACCCAAAGGATGGCTCAACAAGAGCGTGAGGAAATGGAGAGAAAACGGCGGGAGGCAGATCGAGATCGGGAAGTGAAGTCTTTGCAAGAAGGATTTGAGACCATAACCGTCAATCTGACGGCTGTGCCAGATGCAGCCAAGATAGTCGATCTGATTAACGAATACTCTCGATGGACTCGAATGGGGCACAACGAAATATACAACCGCATTTATGACACGATGAAGGACCAGCATGGCATAAACGTCTTGGAGCGGGTGCAGCGGGAGCGGGACAAGATTAATGCAGATCGAATCAAAAGCATCGGCCGCCCATATGCCGAGTCGACACTCAAAAAAATGGTCAACGGAATCGATGTCATGGTGCGAATGGGTGCGCTGGACAAGTTTCACTCTATTCTCGTCGGAATGTTAGCTAAAGCAAAAAGTGAACGAATTTTTAACTAAACCACTAAAGGAGCGGATTTATATGACAACAATTCAAATGAATGATTCTAGCGTAGAGGAAGTAAAGCATCTGTTTAAGGTAATGAAAACACATGGGGTAACATGCAGTTTGGAATTTAATCGATATAAAGGGAATGATCCGCTTATCGGTATCGCAGCAGTTGAGGTTGATGTTGAACTTCTGGAAGAGGGCGAAATAATTGTAAAAATGGGCGAAGCAGACTTTGCTTTCGAGCGGGAAAATCACTCATTCGGAAAATTAATTACTGACAGCCAAATTATGATAACCATCGCAGAAAATGACTCGGAGTATGTTGTGTGGTTCAATAGCGGCGTTGTTCCACCAGAAGGAATTGAGGAAGCAAAAAGCTATGACGACACAAAGAACGATGATGATATCGATGAACCAGAGTTCACGGAAGAAGAGAAAAAACTGGCCTACTTTATCAGAAGTCTCGATTTTGAAGCTGTGTTAGATGCTGTATCGGGAATCCATCGCGAAGTGGATCAAAGTAAGAATAAAGCAGCAACGCATTTACGAGCTGGGAGGATTAAAACAGCTAACGCATTCGATAAACGGGCTGCCAACTTGGAGCAACTGGCCTGCTTACTTGGGGAAGCCAACAAAGACTACAATGCACACGTTTGCCAAGTGGATTAATCCACTGTCTTCACCAATAAACAAGGAGGAACAAGCGATGAAATGTGCTTTTTGTGACGAAGAGATCGTGGGGGACAAGCCAGAGTGGATATTGGTATGCAAGAAGCCATCTGTCGATCATTTTTGTACCTTGGGGTGCCTATCGGGGCATGTAGATGAAATGGCAATCGAGGCGGAAGAGAAAAACGGATTGATTAATTAAATTCATAACGTGTATCCAGTGGCGCGGATCGAATGCACCTGGATACACAAGATCAATTAAGTTAAATCACTCGTCGATTTTGCTAAATTCCGTATAAACGCTCCATAGTCCAATAGCTAAAAAAATGATACCAAGTAAACCGTACTTCAGGCTAGTTGTCATTAAATAAAGACCATTCAAGCAGATTCCAATTGAAACTATTTTGCGCAAAGTAGTTTTTTTCATAAAACTCACCTATATACAGTATTTTACAAAAAATGTATCACGAAATTTGTTTATTTACAAATTGCTCATTAAGTACAATGGAAGATCTATAACTGATAAAAAAGAAAGCCGCCTGGTAGGCAGCTTCAGAAATTAGTATGCAGGTTTTATAATTTACAAACCGTTCCTGTATACTTTCCTAACCAGTAAAATCTCGGTCCTTCTGGAACGGGAATAAGATTCCCTTTTTTGTATATTTTTCCATAGTATTCATCATGGACATAGTCTTCATAGTTAATATATTCAGGGACTGGGGTTGGATATCTGGTGAACGATTTGTAGTAAGTGGCCTCTTTACATACGGTTGCTTCTGCACTTTCGTTTGCTTGAGTTTCAGTTACTGCAAAAACGGGTGAGACAGCAACAATGCTCAACAAGAAAAAACAAATGACTAAAGTGAACTTTTTGATCATGAGTGAACCACCCTCCAAAATGTAAGTAAATTCCATTTAAGGTTACTACAGGGGATGTTTGTCGTAAAGGTATTTTTGGTTGTAAGAATGATTTTACACACTGTGTACTGTGTCAAAGCTTTAAGCCGCTTTGAAGGGCTTGGAAATAGTCTGAAGTGATTTCGTCTAAGTTGTTATTGCAGTCTATTTTCTCAAGATACTTCCAATAAATTAATTCTTCAGTATCGATGTGAACCACTTCCATTTCAAATTGCTGTGATTCCCATACAAGGATCTGACCTAAACAGTGCTGGGATTCATGAATAACCCCTAACGAAGGATCTTGAACCCTCTTATCGTCTTTCAATTCACGACTGAAAATTTCAGACGAGATATTAAGACTGTTTAGTTCCGCTGACTTACGATCAGCCCAATCACGTAAAAAAAGTAGAATCATTTTCAACACCAGCCAATCATCGATTAGTGATATTGCAAGTATATCAGGAAAAATTCGGAAACTCATAGTCAGTATTTACACAATAGTTAGAGAGGAAAGAACCTTGAAAAGAAAGCTGTCTTTTCGCGCTTGGGATGAAAAGCGCAAAACGATGTTTGAAGTACAGACCGGATATCTGCCGAAAGGCGTTACGCGGAAAAGAGACTTTTTCATTGGATTCAATTCCACGGGTTTGGAAGTCTCCGAATATGAAGGCAAAGGGGCGTGGCGGATTTTTCCGGTTATGCAGTCCACTGGATATTTTGATTGTAATGACAATGAGATTTTTGAAGGCGATATTTTATCTGTGTATTTTGATGCTGAACCACCATATGATGGGCACGCAAACGGAGCAGTTTATTGGAATGAGGAACAGATGTCATGGTGGATTCGCTTTGATAAGCACCATACAGAACCATTATGTGACTTTGGGCAAGGATATCTTACTCAGGTTGGAAACATCCATCAATTGTTTGTTCAATGACTAGGTGAGTTTTAATAAACTGCTTCAATTCTTCAGTGTTCATAAGCCCTCCAGGACGGGATTTTATGATTGGTATTTTAGCAAAAGATCCAAATTTTGCATAACACAAGATTAGTTAAATGAGAATTAAGAAAAGGGTAGGCGGTGTAGGTGAACGATAAGCTGATCGAAAAAGTATGCGAAAAGTGCCCCGCTACGCAATGGGGCAAGAAATCGATCTGTAGTGTCCACAACCTCCACGTTGGTAAGGTCGAAACCTGCCCGGAGTGGGACAATTACATCATAGAGAATCAAGGGTTAATGGATCGGAGCGGGCAGCTCGCCTTTATTAATCTTGAGCCAGCTCTTGAAGTAGTCACGAAAGTCGAGGAAGAAATCAAGGGATTTAATTGGATGGTCAAAGAGGTAGAACGTCTGAGGAAGGAAATCGACAGGGCGATATCTTCAAATCCGATGATACAAGAGAAACTAGTCGCTACCTATGGTGATGCAGCAGGTATGCCGAGCGGGAAAGGATTGCGCCTCTCTACCCTGACCATTTCGGAAGAACGATACGAAAAGCAAATCCAGCGAATGAAAAACCTTGAAGACAAAGTGCGGAAGATAAACGAGTTTTCATTAAACCTCGAGGATGACAAATACAGAACAGTCATGGAATGCATGATGGACGGAATGCGTATGAATAGCATTGCCAGACACGTAGGTGTATCCCGACAACGATTAAACGAGATCAAGCGGGACATCGTTAAACGAATGGCAAGGGAGCTATACAGTGACGAATTGTTAGGCTCCTGAAAGGTTGGCGGACTGACGTTTTTAAAGAAGAGCAGATGCATAAATACTCAGACAATCCATGATGAAGAAGCCCTCGGGAATGAACCGAGTGGCTTTTTGTGGTTCTAAAAACCTATGGTTATAATGGTGTGTTTGTTACTTTGTGTCTATTGTTAGTGTGCGTTCCACATCCGATACTTCATTACGTGGGCATTATTTCCTTTTTATATATAGATTGGATATCGGATGTATCGATCAACATGAGAATCTCCCATCTGTATAGAAACCTTTACAGAGAGGAGGAGACTGTTTGCCCAATATTGAAGGTATCAATATCCAGCAGTCAAGTGCTGAACGCAAGAGCTACGTGGTTGTTGGAGCCATTCTATCATGCAGCAGCGGAAGTAAACAGAGTCGGCTGAAAATGCCGTTCAGCCATGGTGTTTTTGTAAAAGGAAAGCCGCAAATGAACATCATGGATTTTGTTCCTAACGTAAATATCATGCCATTCGGAAAGTGCAGCAGCTTACAAAATCCCACAGTTGCTTCTGCCACAGCAGCCAACAATGGTGTACTTACACCAATGCCGTGCACACCTCTGACCACAATGCCATGGATAGATGGGAAAGCGGACAAAATAGTCGGTGGCCATCCGGCATTGCTGAACAAATCAACAAATATGTGTTTCTATTGTGGGCAGATCAAGATTGAAGATGATGGGCAGGATTTGGGTGGTGTGACGATAGGAAATCAGTCGTCAACAAATAGCGGGCAGTCTGCTGCTGGTTTTGGGCAAGGACCAGCTTGCGAAAAGCCGCAGGAAAAGCCTAGCATGTTGGATAGTTTCGTCAAAGGAATCTCGATGCTGGGAGACGTTCCTGCTGCGATGCAAAAAGCGGCAAGTGAGTTGCCAAGCGCTTTGGAGAAAGCCGCAAATGATTTGCCAAAAGGTTTGCAGAAGGCGGCAGAGGATTTGCCTAAAGGTGTTGGCGTGTTTGTAAGGGAAGGTTTTATCGAGCCAATACAAGAAGATTTGGATACGTTGCGGGATAATAAAGTTGATCTTGCGGATGGAATTGCAATTGGTGGACTTGCCTTGGGTGTACTTACGCTGGGGAGAAGTAAAAACGTAAAAAATTTAGTGGACACGGCAAGAAAAGGAAAGAAGAGGACAGGTGTAGGTCTTACAAGAAGCAGCGGGGATTCCACTAGTTCTATGGATCCAGCTAAATTTGATAGGATGAAAAAGGCATTTGAAAAACAAGGGGGAGTAATTGACCAGTCAGAAGAAGCAATAAGATATTTAGATTACCGTGGGGCAGAGGCTGTCACTTGGAATGAGAAGACAATACAATTAAGGCAGAATCCAACGACTTCTGCTGTATTCGAAGAGTTTATTCATACTGCGCAATATAGAGCAGGGAAAATCCCCGACCAAACGCCAAGAACAGTACTGACCGTGGAAATTGAAGCTGCTGAAAAACTAATAAAATACAGAAAGGCATACGGCATTCCGAATATTGAAACAAGAGATACAATTAATAGATTAAGAGATTTGAGACAACAATTTGATGAACTAGGGAATTGAGGAGGGTGAATATGTTTTCAATTGAGGTCAAAACAGCTTTCTTTATCAAAGTTGCCAATATAGTTGCTATCGAAGGAAAGCCCAATGGTGATTTAAAGGCTAAAGTCCTTCATGATGAGACCGATAATTCAAAGTCCTATAATGTAAAAGGAGTTGCATTGGTTAATGGGCGAGAATACATTAGTCCTATAGAATCCATAACTCTTCAATTAGAGCCTGGAGACTATAATGCCGAGGATTTAATAGGAAAAAGATTGGTAAGCTATGATTAAGAAGTGATTGCCATGTTTACTAATAATGGGGCTTTTGTCTCCTGACGGATACCCAGTGCGGTGTCAATTCCCCATACAAGTAGTAAAATTGTTGAGGTTATCTAATAGGTTGACATATCTGACACATCTGACGCTTTTGACGGTTTTTGCAAGCAAATCAATAATTACTCTATACTAAGTGTATACACGATGACTAAACCGCTCGAGGGAATATACCCGGGCGGTTTTTGCTTTGGTCCGACAAGTTTGAAAGGAGGGAAGATTATTGAGCCAGTCGGTATACAAGTCACAGCGTTGGAAGCAGAAGCGGGCAGCCATCTTACGGAGAGATCAATACATGTGTCAGGAAAGTAAGCGGTACGGTAAGACTGAACCAGCTACAACAGTGCATCATATTTACCCGCTAGAGTTTTATCCTGAACTAGCATTCGTGGACTGGAACCTTATTTCTCTCAGCGACAAGCAGCACAATGCTATGCATGACAGGGTGACTCACGAGTTAACAGCGGTAGGACTAGCTTGGCAGGAAAGGACTCGACTCGATGGTGTGGAAAAATATGCCAAGGGGGACGGACAAGCCGCTTGAGTCATCAGGTGGCTTGTCTTTTAGAGTAACTGATTTACAAAATGGTGACCCCGTGCCAAAATATAGCAGGGAGGTCAGACATGGAAAAACACAAACGGATTTTTTCGTTGTTGACATTTGCTGCGATAGGATTTTTTTTTCTTCTCGTTTTTATGTTTTTGTCCAAGCTTTTCTTTTTAGGGTTTGGATTTAAATTTGAGAAAGAAATAAAAATTGAAGACTATGTAGCATTTATGAATATGGTATTAACTGGAGTATTGTCTTATGCAATTTTCAAAGTAACTAAGGTAGCAACAAATTTAGGCCTTCAAAGGAAGGCGGAGGAAGAAGAAGCTAAAAAAACAAAACTAAAATTCATTATTAGGGAATTGACACGATATACAGGTAATATTTCATCAGTCTACGACACCGCTCTAAAGAGTTCAGTGAGTACAATAGGGTTTAAGATGACAGATGAGAGACTCATTTTTAGTCTTGAGTACGTAATGAGTGAAGTTGAAAATTGGAACAGAGTGCACAATGAATTAAGAACGAGTGTCGACTTGCTAGTTTTATTAGAAAATGATTGGCCTATCATTGAGACGGTAAATTCAAAAATCAAAATGATTCAACGGAGATTGCCGGATATTCTAAATAAGCATAAGTCGTCAAGTAATCACGATCCACTAAAAAAGGATTTGATTAACAATTTTATCCTTAATGATACTATAAGTAATCTCAACCAGGAGATATTTAACCCAATCCGAATTAAATGGGGTTTAGAAAAAGTAACATCCCATCAAACTATTAAAGCGTTGAGGGATTCAGCTAGAAAAGAGTTTGCGCGTACTTCAAAAGAGCCCACTGTGAAGACCAAAGAGGTACCGAATACTGGCGAACAAAATTGAAAATTATCCTGTTAGAAAAGCACCGATAGGAGGTGCTTTTCTTTTTGTAAAAGCGAGAATTTGGTTTCCAACCTCCCAATCATTTTGGGTTTGAAGAGGGGGACGAGCAACATACCAGCTAAACCGAAACGCCCGTGTGCCGTAGCAGGTTGTCGCAACCTTGCGGATCGCGGATACTGCCAAGAACATAAGATGTTTGCACACAAGCTAAGGCGCGAGCGAAACAAGCAGTATGACTTACATCAGCGAGATAGGAAAGCAAAAGACTTCTACCACAGTGAAGAATGGGAAGCTGTAAGGAACGAGGCTTTGCAACGGGACTACGGCTTGTGCCAAGACTGTAAGCAGGAGCAGCGTATCACACAGGCCGATGTGGTTGACCATATCAAGCCGATCCATCCATTCTGGGATTTACGTTTACGCCTGGACAATCTGCGGTCGCTGTGTCATGCACATCATAACAAGAAGACAGCAGAGGACAGGAGAAGGTACGGGGGGAGGGTAAAAAATCTGTAGGAGTCTTTTTATAGACCGCCTCGCCCCCCTCGCACGAATTTTTTTCGTTTTTTGAAATTTTTCCAGAAAAGAGGTGAGCCCTCGTGGCAGGAAGACATGCAAAACCAGTTGCTCTACATCTGGCAGAGGGCAACCCGAATCGATTGACCAAAGAACAAATTCAGCAGCGCAAGGATGCAGAAGTAAAGTTAGGAGCCCAAGACCTAAAGAAATTGAAAAAGCCAGGCTACGTCAGTAAGGACAAGATTGCAAATCGTATCTGGAATGAGTTGGTAAAGGAGTACAAGAGTGCGGCTGATCAAGGAGTCGAACTACTGACCAGCTCAGACATTGGCACACTTGCAATGTACTGCAAAACGTTTAGCGAGTATGAGCGTCTGCTTGTACAGTATCAGCGTCTGGAGAACATTTCCGTCGATGAACACATCCTTGATGAATATATTGGCCGTGCCGAAGCGGTTGACGAGGTAAATTACAAAGCACTCCGTTACCTATCCCAGTTGGCAAGTATTGAAGGCATACTCAAAATTGAAACAGCAATCAATAAGAAAATGGATATGCTGCTAAAAATGCAAGATCGCCTTTTCCTGAATCCGTTGGCCAAAGTGAAAAACGTCCCTAAACCGAAAAAGGAAGAGAAAAAATCAGCAATGGCGCAATTTATGAACAGGCGTGCTAGCCATGGCTCATGATGAACAACGAGCGCTAGAACCAATCGAGTTTATGAGCATGCTCCAGGGTGTCGATGATTTTTATGGACAGCCTCTGACATTACTCGACTGGCAAATCAGCTTGTTACAGGATGTATACGGCACGGTCAACGAGAGCGGTTACCGTCAATATCGGTACGCCTATCTGGAAATGCCAAAGAAAAACGGCAAGACGACAATGATTGCCGGATTAACTCTCTACCATTTGGTTTGTGACGGTCCTGGAGGACAGATTTATTGCTGTGCGGCGGATCGGCAGCAGGCCGAACTTGTGTATAAAGCGGCATGCGGAATGATTGAACAAGAGCCAGAGTTTGACGGCGTGCTGAAGGTGCTCGATAGCAAAAAGGAAATCAAAAATGTACAGACGGGCACTGTAATGAAGGTCTTGTCTGCCGAAGCGTACACCAAACACGGTATCAATCCTACTGTTGTCATCTTTGATGAGCTGCACGCGCAGCCAAATCGGGACTTGTGGGACGTCATGACGTTTGGTGCGGGAGCAGCGAGGAAGGAACCACTTTGGTGGGTGATTACGACGGCAGGAGATGACCCGGATCGGCATTCAATCGGGTTTGAGATTCATGACAAGGCGCTCAAGTTATTATCTGGTAAGCTTGTTGATCCATCTTGGTATGTTCGGGTTTACGGCATTCCAGATGACTATGGTTTCGATCCTGACAAGCCGGAGGAGGACATTTATGACGAGGCTTTGTGGTTCAGGATTAACCCGAGCTTGGGGCATACGATCAGCATTGAATCTGTCCGACAAGAGGCCGTTTCGGCACGAAATAGCGAAGCGTCGGAGAAATTATTCCGTTGGTTGCGGTTAAACCAATGGATATCACTGAAAAAAACGGGGTGGCAGCCTTTGACACTGTGGGACAAGACGGAAGGAAAGTGGGAACTGTCAGAATTAGTAGGCAAACGTTGTTATCCTGGTTTGGATTTGTCCAGCACAACGGACATCACAGCCGCCTGCTATCTTTTTCCTCCCCAAGAGGGTATCCCTGATTGGCGAGTCATATTTGATGCGTGGATCCCAGAAGACAACATGAAAGAACGAGTCCGAGTTGATAGAGTTCCCTATGACAAGTGGGTCACGCAGAAATATTTGCACACTACTCCCGGGAATGTTGTGGACTATGACTTCGTTGAGACCAGCATATTGGATGCAAATAAGCAATACAACATTCAAACCCTGGGCACCGACCCATGGAACAGCCGAATGCTTTCTCAGCGGCTTATTCGCGGTGGCGTTGATGTCGTTGAAATCCCCCAAAACATGCAGAACATGAGTCCGGCAATGAAGATGATCGAGCAGCTCATGAAGCGCGGACTCATGACACACGAGGAAAATCCGGTTGCACGTTGGTGCTGGGGGAATATTGTTGTCGCAGTTGATGGAAACGAGAACATCAAGCCTATGAAAAACAGATCAAAGGATCGCATAGACCTGATCGTCGCCATGATCAATGCGATGGCAACGGCCATGCTATTTGAGGAGATCGATTTGAACGTTGGAGAGTTCGCGGAAGAAGAATTCTTGGACAAGCTTTGGGGGTAAATTCCCAAGCGCTTGCGATTTTGAGAGGAGGGAGGTGCAAATGTGAATATCAAGACAATAGCACGACGTTGGCTCGGGATTGAAAAGCGTGAAACCTTAGAACTGAACGTGGATGACCGAAGGCTGCTTGAAGTTCTAGGGATCAACATTGGCGATGTGAACGTAAAAGGGAAAAATGCTCTTAAAATCGATACAGTTTATGCGTGTATCCGTATTCTATCGGAATCTGTAGCGAAATTGCCGATCAAAGTATATCAGGAAGACGAATCAGGGATTCAGAGGCAAACGCGGCACCCGGTTTTCCAACTACTCCGGCTACGTCCAAACCTGTACATGAGCTCCTTCGATTTTTGGAAATGCATCGAGGCACAATGCAATGTGTACGGCAATGCGTACGCCAGTATTGAGTTTGACCGACGTGGACGAATCATAGGATTGTGGCCGATGGATGCGAGCCGGGTCAAAATATGGGTAGATAATGACACGAAGGCAAGTGGCATCACCACAAATCGCTCAAGTCTATGGTACGAAGTCGATCTGGGGTACGACAAGCGTAAAATTATGCCCCATGAAATCCTGCATTTTAAAGGCGGTGTTACGCTTGACGGGATTGTTGGGCTGTCTGCCCTGGATATGCTTAAAGGCACACTTGAAAACGGGGCATCGGCAAACAAATTCATTAACAATTTCTACAAGCAAGGGCTTCAAGTCAAAGGGATTGTGCAGTATGTCGGCGACCTTGATGAGAAGGCAAAGAAAAATTTCCGCGAGAAATTCGAAACCATGTCATCCGGGTTGAGTAACAGCCATCGGATTGCACTGATGCCAGTCGGCTATCAATTCGTTCCGATCGCATTGAACATGCACGATGCGCAGTTTCTCGAAAACAATCAGCTTACAATCCGTCAGATCGCGGCAGCGTGGGGCGTTAAAATGCACCAGTTGAACGATTTGGATGCGGCTACGCATTCCAATGTTGTCGAGCAGCAACGAGGGTTTTACACTGACACGTTACAACCGAAGTTGACAGGATACGAGCAGGAGTTGACTTGGAAGTTGCTCCTTACTGACGAGATCGAAGCGGGGTTATTTTTTCGATTTAATGTCGATGCGATCCTACGTAGTGATATCAAAACCAGATATGAGGCGTATCGAATCGGGGTACAAGGTGGCTTCATGACACCAAATGAGCCGAGAGCACTGGAGAATCTGCCCCCAAAAGAAGGGGGGATCAGCTCCTTGTAAACGGTAGTTACGTGCCTATCACACAAGCTGGCGCGGCATATAAAGCGAAAGGAGGTGGGGGAGCTGGCACAGGAGAAAAAGACGACTCAAACAAAGGAAGTCAGGGCGATGCCAGTAAAGCTTGAGATTCGGGCAAGCGAGGGTGACGAAAGCAAACGAACGATCACGGGTGCAATCAAGTATGACACTGATAGCGCTGATATGCGCGACTGGTACGGTGACACAATCGTGGAGCAGATATCAGCAGGGGCATTTACTGATAGTTTGGCAGCTCGTCAGGTTGTTGGTCTATGGAGTCATGACACATCGCAGGTATTGGGTAATACCAAATCAGGTACGTTGCGTGTGATGGATAGTTTAACAGAGCTTCGCTTCGAGTTGGACATTCCGAATACTACTGTGGGCAATGATGCATGGGAACTAATCCAACGTGGGGATGTCGACGGGGTGTCATTTGGGATGCGAGTCACTAAAGATAAATGGTCAAGTGAAAAACGAGATGACAAGCGGATTTACAAACGTTTGATTCTGAATGCGGAGCTATACGAAATTAGTCCGGTTGCTTTTCCAGCCTATCCAGCAAATGAAGTTTCTGCTCGTTCTTTGGACGACTTCAAGGCATCGGAAAAACGAGCTGCTGACCAATATGAAAAAGAAAAAATGCTCATCGAGCTCGACCTCATCGGTTGAGCTTTTGTTTTGCCAAAAATCTCATGAGGTGATCAAATGACGAAGGGATTGCGAGCGATGCTCCAAAAACTGGAGAGCGCAAAACAGGAAGTACGTACCATGTTGGCCGATGACAAAACGAACGAGGCAAAAGAGAAAATGGAGGAAGTCCGTAGCCTTCAAGCCAAAGTCGATTTGCAACGAGAGCTTGAGGAAACAGAGGCACGCGGCTTGGGCAGTCGGGAGCTGAATGACGATGGAAACGTCGAAGAGCGCGACATGCAAGACCTGGAAAAAGAATATACGGGTATCGTACTCCGGGGGATTCGACGCCGAGGAATCAATGAAGAAATGCGCTCAGTGATTAGTGAGTACGAGCGAAGGGCTGTTATGAATGAAGGGAATACCAATCCGGCTATCGCTGACGGGGATGTGGGAATTATTGTTCCGAAGGACATCCAAACACAGATCAATACATTGATGCGTGACTGGAACGATTTGAGCCCGTACATTACCGTTGAGAACGTAACGGCGCTATCTGGCTCTCGTGTTTTGGAATCCGACGCAGACATGACACCATTTGCGGATGTTGATGAGTATGGAAATATTCAGGCTACTGACAACCCGAAATTCACTCCAATCTCATATAAGGTCAAGAAACGAGCTGGATTCCTACCTTTGACTAACGAGCTATTAGCCGATAATGACGCTAACCTGATCGCTTACATTACAAACTGGATTGCCCGTAAGGCGGCTCACACACGTAATTTCCACATCCTTAACCTTTTGAAAACAATCACTCCAAAGACTTTAGCTGATTTGAAAGCAATCAACACGGTACTCAATGTAGACCTTGATCCAGCAATCAGTCGCTCAGCTGCCATCCTGACAAACCAGGACGGATTCAACTGGCTGGATAATCAGGTCGACGGTAACGGCCGTCCGATTCTTATGGACGACTTTATACAACCAGGGCGTAAGATGTATAAGGGCCGTCCTATTGCTGTTATGAGTAATCGAAATCTGCCGTCCAATACCAACAAAGCACCACTTATAGTAGGAAACCTCAAACAATTCATGGTGCTGTTTAACCGCCGTTTTTTCGAGCTAGCTAGCACACGTGAGGGTGGCGACGCATGGCGTCGTGATACAACAGAATTGCGGACAATCATGCGCGATGACTACGTGAAGTGGGACGCAGAGACTGCTGTTTTTGGTGAGTTAGATGTCACGCCAACGCCTTAAAATTTGACGAATATGGCCGGGCAACCGGCCTTTTTATGATTGAAAGGTAGGTGGTCAAAATGGTAGCGAAAGTGATTCAAGATTTCAGAGAACGATATCAGAACATGAAGCTATACCGCATCGGGGACACATATTCGCTGGGCGACGCTGAACGCGTAGAGTATTTGGTGTCGCAAGGCTTTTTGAAGGTCTCGGAAGAGAACGATGTACTTGATAAGAAGGAATTAACGTTCGAAGAGTTCGCCGCACTTGCAGCGCCGGAACAGAAAAAAGTGCTGAATGATTTAAATATTGAAGGTGACGACAGTAACGCGGAGAAACGAGAGGCACTATACAAGGCACACCTTGAGAATGGGCTCAAAGAGAATGACGGGAACGTGAATGCCGATGGCAATACTGACGCTTGATGAAGCGAAGACCTGGTTACGCGTCGATGGAGACGAAGAAGACGGCATCATTCGAATCATCGCCAGCGCAGCCGAGGAATATCTGCATAACGCCGTCGAGGTTGTATTCGACGGTACGAATCAGCTGGCAAAATTGTATTGCCTCGTCCTTTGCGCCGATTGGTACGAAAATAGAGATTTGATCGGATCGCAGCCGTCTTCCGACAAAGTACGATTTACATGTCAGTCCATTATGGGACAGCTCCAGCACAGCTATTCACCGGAGGAATCGCCATGAAACAGCTAGTAAATCGGCTGAATAAACGCATCACGATCCGCAAACAGACATGGGAAAAGAACAGCATGAATGAGCGAAAACAATCATGGACCGATTATGCTAAGGTATGGGCGGCCATTGAACCGTTACGCGGTCAAGAATCGTTTGTCGCTCAAAAAAGTGAGTCGACAGTGACCACACGTATACGGATTCGCTTCCGAGAAGGAATTGAGCCTTCAATGATGATTGACTATCGCGGAATCTCGTTTGAGATCATGTACATTATCCAGCCTGAATTCAACAAGCGGGAGTTACAGCTGATGTGTAAGGAGAGACGATGACATGCTAACACGTGTTCAGATAAATAACGCCATTAACGAAAAACTCGATTCAGAGTTTCCGACTATCCCAATCCAAAGCAGCGACGTAGAAGAAGGGTTTAACCGCCCTTCTTTTTTCGTGACTTTGGAAACGAACAGCGGAGACGGCGGGCTATTCAGCACACAACGGGACATGACATGTCGCATACTCTTTTTCCCTACCGACAGATACGACTACAAGGAAGAGGCATACGACGTACAGGATCGGCTTGAAAAACTGTTCGGTCTGAACTTTCCTGTGGCTGGGCGCACGATTACGATTGACAGCTATACATCCCGTATCTTCGATAAAGTGGTGCATTTCGACTTTGATTTCACTTTCTTTGACGACCCAGCAGTTGATCCATGCGCAGGAGAGAATACAGAGAAAATGCAGGAGTTGAAGCTCCGTGGCTGACTTTGATGTGGACGACAAGGACATCGAGGCATTTCGCCGCGATCTTGATAATTTAGTGAAGCACTTTCCAAAGGAAGCCAGACGCCTCATGATGCGATCCGGGAATCACGCCAGAAAGATTGTTCTCCGTAAGGCAAAGCAATCTGTTGTCGAGGACACAGGAAACTACTTCAAATCTATTAAGCGCGGAAAAGTGTGGGTGAAAGGGAAGGAGTACAAAGTACGAACCTATTCCCGATCACCCCACGCCCACCTGCTGGAATATGGCCATCGAATGGTCGGGCCAGAACCAGACAAGAAAGAATTAGGTTACGTGCTTGGATTCAACATCTTCGACAAAGCTGGTAAGGAAATAAACCAAGATTGGAACAAGATACTCGATGATGAGTTGTACAAGATTTTGAAAAAACTATAGGGGGCATGCTGCATGGGGCTACCTGAGATTTCGATTGTATTTTCCTCGCTGTCTGTTTCGGCTGTCCAAAGAAGCCAGCGGGGCATTGTGGCCTTGATTTTGAAAGATGATACAGGTAAATCTTTCACCACGAAGGAATACAGGTCCATTACAGACATCGATGCCACTGATTGGTCGGCAACGAATTTGGACTATATCAAAAAAGCCTTTTGGGGTATTCCATCAAAGATTATCGTCGAGAGACTGCCGACAGCGGCAGCGGATTATAAAGAAGCTCTCGTACGACTTGGTGGAAAACGATGGGATTACCTAGCTGTTCCTGGTATTGGGGCTGCTGATGTCCCTGACATTGCCACGCAGTTAAAGACGTGGCGTGATGTAAACAAAAAGAAGTTCAAGGCAGTATTGCCAAACAGTGCCCCCGACAATGAAGGGATTATCGATTTTACGACAGAGGGCATTGTTGTTGGAGCGAAAACCTATTCCGCATCGGAGTACACGGCGCGGATCGCTGGCATTCTGGCGGGGCTGCCTCTTACACGTAGCGCTACTTTCTACGAATTGCCAGAGGTTGAGGCAATTGAGGAAAGCGAAACGCCAGACGCAGACATTGATGCAGGGAAGCTCATCCTCATCAATGATGGGGAGAAAATCAAGATCGCACGCGGAGTAAACTCGTTGACGACCACAACGCCAACAAAGGGCCCTGATTTTAAGAAAATCAAAATCATTGAAGGCCACGACATGGTAAAGGAAGATATCAGACGTACCTTTAACGATGAGTATGCTGGGAAGGTAAACAACAGCTATGACAATCAAGTGCTGCTCATTACGGCTATCAATGCATATCTTCGTGGGCTACAAGGGGAAGTGCTGGACCCGAACGCAAATAATACAATTGGGGTCGATATTGAAGCACAGCGACAAGCCTGGGAATCATTCGGTACCGACACGAGTGGGTGGGATGATCAAAAGGTAAAGACATCAAGTTTTCAAGACGATGTGTTTTTGTCTGGAGGCTTGAAATTCCTCGACGCGGTTGAAGATTTGAAAATTGCATTTCACGTTTAAGGAAAGGGAGGTGGTTTAAGTGTTAAAAAATAGTCCTACCAAAATCATCAACGGAACATATGGACGCATCTGGGTAGATGGAGAACTGTGGGCAGAAGTGGATAGCTTTGAAGCAAAAGTAACCATTCAATATGAGGAAGTTAACTTTGCAATGGATGGGGCCACCTATCAAAAAGCTATAGGTTGGTCTGGAGAAGGCTCCATGACAATCAAGAAAATCTACTCATGCGTACAACGAAAAATGGCTGCCGACGTCCGAAAAGGGATTTATCCTCGATTCGAAATAGTAGGTAAGGTAGAAGACCCGGAAGCACATGGAGCGGAACGAGTGGCGATTCATGATGTCACGATTTCTGAGTTTATGCTGCTTAAGTTTGAGAAGAAAACGCTCAGTAGTGAGGAAGTTCCGTTCAAGTTCAGCGACTACGATCCAATCGACTTGATTCCAGCGTAAAACTAATAATTTGGGGGAGATTAAAATGTCCAAAAAAATTACAATTGCAGACCTGATTGAGCAAAAAGAACAAATCAAAAAACGGAAGGCGAAAACGATGACCCTATATGTGGAGTCACTAGACGGACACATTACCGTTCAAGAGCCTGACAAATCCATTGCAATTGAAGCTCTAACAATGGCGCATGATGACACACGAAGCGATATGGCCGATCCTTATCTTGTCTATCATTGTGTGATAGAGCCCAACTTGAAAGACGCTTCATTACAGCAAGCGTATGGGTGTGCGGAACCAATAGATATCGTTACAATGCTTTTCCGCCAAGGTGAGATTGCTGCAATAGGTGGACATGCCTTGCATCTCGCAGGATATCAAGTAGGCGTGCGAAAAGTTGACACTGAATTAAAAAACTAATCGAGGGCGATGCCGATTTTTACTTTCTGCACCATTATGTGCAGCGCGGCTTCGCCCTTGACTATTTATTAAACCTGGATTTGCTTACGAAACGATTTATGATGCAGTCTATTCTTGTACATCTGAAAGAAGAGAGCAAAAAGTGGGGCGGATAAATTCCGCCCTTTTTCGTGTCTAGTAGGACAGGCAACAGAAGTGGGGGGAGGTCTATGTGAGCGCAAAAGACATTAGCAAAACCCTTGTGCTCAAGGATGGGGTAACAGGGACCCTACAGAAGATTATTGGGGGCACAGTTGCCTATAAAAAGCATCTGAAGGACCTGAAAGAAGTTGGGAAAGAAACTTGGTCATCGATTAAGTCAGGTGCAGGTATGGCTGCTGTCGCCATAGGCGCTGCAGCAACAGCCATGGTCGGAATTGGCGTGAAGGCGAATATGACAGCTGAGACAGCGGAACGATCCTTTGGCATCTTGTTAAAATCTGCCGAAGATGCAAAACGAATGGTCAAGGATTTACAAGTATTAGCTGAGACATCCCCATTTGACTTTGATGGTATGCAGCAATCAGCGAAAACCTTGCTGGGCATGGGGTTTGCTGGTAGTCAGGTTATCCCGATGTTACAACGACTTGGTGACACAGTAGCTGCAGTGGGAGGAAATACAGACCAGCTAAAAGGAATTGCCTTGGCGATCGGTCAAATCCAAACCAAAGGAAAAGTATCCGCCGAGGAAATGAACCAGTTAGCGGAACGTGGTGTCGCTGGATGGGACCTGATGTCACAGGAGTTAGGGAAATCAAAAGTCGAGCTAATGAAGATGGCCGAAAACGGAGAGCTTTTTGCGGACAAGGCACTGCCGGCCATCATGACTGGTTTGGAAAAACGTTTTGGCGGCTCCATGAAGTCCATGTCAGACACCTTTGAGTACACCCTCGCAAACATCAAAGAATCGGGGACGCGAAAGTTAGCCGAAATGACATCGCCTTTGTTTCTTGCTCTCAAAGAAGACTTGAACGGCATACAGGCGTTCCTTTCCAGCGATAGTGCGGCAACATGGGGGGCCAGTTTCTCGCAAGGACTGATGACAGCCTACAATGCGGCAAAGGCAACGTTTGGGGTAATGAGCGATATTGCGGTATTCGTTTCGAGTAACTGGTCTGTCATCGGGCCCGTTGTCTACGGGGTTGCTGGATCACTAGTGGTCTATAAGATTGCTGTTGCAGGCGCGACACTTACCACAACACTATTCGGAGCTGAATCGACGTTTGCCACTGTAAAAACTGGACTGATGGGTACAGCAGCGCTGGTCACATCCGGACAGATCGGGATTTTGCGAGCCGCACAAATGGGTCTGAATGTTGTCATGGCGGCTAACCCAATCGGCTTTGTCATTACACTCCTTGGACTCCTGGTTACAGCGGGAATTTATGTCGTGCAAAACTGGGACACCGTGAAGCAAGCTGCAAAAGAACTTTGGAATGTAGTCGTAGACTATGCAGAGCAGGGTGTAAACAATTGGATAGGTTTAGCAAATACACTTTTGAGTGCATACGATTTTGCGTGGAAAGGCATCGGGTTTGGCGCTGCACAGATGTGGAATGGGATTGTTTCTGCTGCTGAATGGGGCGCTAAAAATATGTTGGCTCCAATCAACGCAGCTTTGGAAGCAGTCGGCGGACAACGAATCGATGTCAATTTTGGTGCTGCACAATTTGATGCGAAGATGCCGAAATGGGAAACAAAGAGCTTCATTCCACAGGTTGATTTTTCAGCAGCAAAAGCAAATACCGGATTCCAAGATGATCTGAACCAAACGAGAAAAGAGCAGCGCGAGGCAAGCGGACAACGTGACAAGAAACTGGCGGACGCGCTGAATTCAAATACGAATGCGTTGGTGTTTAACACTGACGCTACAGCCGGAAATACCAAGGCAACAGACAAGAATACAAAGGCGAAGTTACGTGATAATTTAAGCCCGGTAGATTTAGCAGACAGCTTACTGGGACGAATTGAGCGTCATTTGTGGAGTACGTAGGAGGTGCTGACTTGATTAACGTGTTCTTGTCAATTAACACCAACGCAGAGGTCATGCAACTGCCCGTGCCTCCATCTGAGTACAACGTACCGTCTCCCTGGGGCACGGAGCAGGTGGACGGGCTACAGGAGTCGATACTACTAATCGGGCTGAAAGAACTACGCTCTGTAGACATCAAGAGTTTTTTCCCCATTCGGGACTATCCCTTCTTGCAAAACCGCAACATGTGGGGAATGGCCTATGTAAAAACAATTGAGCGCTGGCGCGAGATGCGGATTCCGATACGACTGGTCATTGTTGACTCGCAGGGGGTTCAGTCGTTGAACATGGCGGTTGCTATTACGAATTTTGAACACGGCGTAGGTCGTAGCGGCGATATTGACTATACCTTGCAGATGATCGAATTCCCATTAGTGAGCACGGCAAGGAGCTGATGTGATGTTTCAAGTGCTACTAATCAAAAACGACGGCCAGAAAAGCCACGACCTCACGCCTTTGGTGGGCAGTATCTCATGGGACTCCAATCTGTCTCTTATGTCCGCAATGAATTTTGATGTGAACTGGACAGATGCGAGATTGTTCCCCGTGAATCCATGTGATGCTGGAGACGTTGTGTTGCTTCTCAAAGATGGTGAAGAAATAAACCGTGGTGTGGTTGTGAAAGAAGGACGGCAGGGAAGAAGCGCGATTACGTACACGGTTTATGACTATGCTTGGTATCTTGGCAAATCAAAGAGCGTCTACCAGTTCAATAAAATCCCGGCCTCACAAGCCATCACGAAGATTCTTGGTGATTTCGGCATGTTAATCGGAAATGTCCCTGAAATGCCTACAATCATAGACGATATTTTCTTGGAAAAAAGCCCTGCCGAGATCATCGAAACCATTTACAAGCTCCATGAGCGCCGGAGTGGGAAACTATATAACGTCGAGATGCGACAAGGAAAAATCTATTTCGAGGATATGAAAGATTTGCTCATCAAAGGCACCTTCAAACTGGCTGAGAACATAGCGCCTGTAGACGTGATGGCAAACCCTTTAGGTGCGGATCGCACGAGATCCATTGAAGAAATGCGAAACCGCGTGAAAATCCTAATCGAGCGAGACGAGAAGGAAAAGACCAAGCCTAAATACGAGGTAGTGGCGATGTCCCAGGACGAGGAGCTCATACGAAAATACGGCCTACTGGAAGATGTGTATCAAATCGATGCAGAGGATGCAGCAAAGGCGCGGGAAGTCTCTCGCATCCTTTTAAAGCGACTAGCACGAATCCACGAGACAAACAGCATCCAGCTAATGGGTGACGTTGCTTTTAAGGCTGGCCGTCTGCTCGATGTATCTGAGCCGATCACTGGTATGCAGAATCGATTTATGATTACCAGCGCAAAGCATGAAGTGAAGAACCAAATTCATACGATGCAACTAGACTTGGCTTTACCCGAGGATGTGAAGTAGGAGGCGATAATGTGAGTAGCGAGGATCGACTGGCCAAACTGATTGTTGATTTGTACAAGGAGAACCGCAACCCGCCGAGTACGGCTCCGCGAGTCGGGACGGTTGTTTCTGTAACGCCTCTCAAAATTCAATACGGTGACAGTATTATCTTAGAGAGGCGGCACCTAGTTATCGGCGAAAGCCTTATGCCTGGTTACAAACGTACAGTTGAACTAACGGAGCTGCAGATGTCCGGACTTGACGAGAAGTTCCCAGTAACGATTGTGTTTTATCGAAGCAGCGGCACCACACAGGAACGCATTACGAAACTGGATATCCCTATCACGGATAAGCCTGACAGTCAGGAAAATAAGATCAAGGCAACCATCACGTATATCGACGGGCTGAAAGTAGGCGACCAAGTGATTCTGCAGCCAGATGAATCGCTAAAACTGTGGTTTGTCAAAGACCGTGTATGGAAGGAGCCAGATGAATGAGTTTACCCCAAATCACTCAATTGAAATTGCCAGAAACACAGATCACCCAACAGACAAAGCCCAAGAACGTACACAAGACGTTTCTGTGGGATTTCGATGCGGGTGATTTTGTTTTAAAGGATGGGAAACTGATCGAGGTAACTGGTCTGGAATACCTGAAAGTCTGGATAGAAAAAGCTCTTCGAACCGTAAAGGACAGTTTGATCTATCAGGGAACGGGCTACGGCAGCGAGCACCATGTGTTGATTGGTCAGAACTTTCACCCTGATTACACCCGTGCTGAGTATGAACGAATGGTCCGAGAGGCACTTCTCCAAAATGACGCCATTACGCGAGTCGAAAACTTCTCGTTTTCGCAACATGGGCCGCGTCTTACGATCGCATGTGAAGTGAGTAGCATTTACGGCACGGTAGAAAAGGCGGTGTTGATTTAGTGGCATCCAAAGAAGAACATCTCGCAATTTTATTTGCAGCAGTACCGGACAAATATGACAAACTCCCCGGGAGCTTTATCTTTGATGCGCTTGCCCCTGTAGCCGAAAAGATGGCCAAACAAGATGACAGGATTGAGGAAGTCAAAGACAAGCTAAGTATCGGTAATTTGTCAGGAGCCGAATTGACACAACGGGTTAGGGAAAGGACGGGACAGGAACGTAGGGCGGGCACTCGCTCCAAAGGAAGTGTTACTGTCACAGGGACGGGTACGATCCGAACAGGGGACTTGTTCGAGACACCAAGCGGCACACAGTTTCGGTCTACGGAATCAAAGGATATTACAAGCAGTGGGATGGTCATGATTGAAGCATTGGTAGAGGGGCCTTCCGGTAATGTACCTGCCAACACCATTACGTTGTTTCCTGTAACGTTAGCTGGCTTTACTGCTGTCACAAATCCGTTTTCCACGGCAGACGGTTTTGCGGAAGAATCAGACACAGACCTACGGAAAAGGTACTACGAACACATTCGCACACCTGCATCTAGCGGGAATAAGGCTCATTTCCGCAATTGGGCAAAGGAAGTGGCAGGGGTCGGTGACGCACGAGTTATACCGTTGTGGGCGGGAAACAACACAGTGAAAGTGGTCATTATTGATAGCGACCGAAAACCTGCAAGCAATAATATCGTCGCTGCTGTACAGAAGTACATCGACCCGGGCGCGAATGGAAAAGGAGAGGGAGCTGCACCAATAGGGGCGTTTGCTACGGTGGCCAGTGCCACGGGCGTGACAATCGACATACAGGTCACCGCTGTTTTAACTCCTGGATTCTCACAACAGCAGGCTATAGATGGAATCACATCAAAAATGACCCAGTTTCTAAGGGATGCTGCTTTTGTCGAGACGTTGGTCAGTTATGCAAAAGTAGGAGCGCTTATATTGGACACAGATGCCGTGTCGGACTATACGGGCCTCACTATCAACGGTGGAACGTCCAATCTTCTGATCGGCAACACGGAAGTAGCGGTCTTAGGGACGGTGAATGTAATTGTCTAAGGCAAACGAGATGCTTAAGCGACTACAACCTCATCAACGTAACTCCTCCACATTTCGGGTGATATTCGAAGCAGACGCGAAGCAATTAGACAAGCAGGAAGCCAAGATTATCGATCTACAACAACAATTGTCGGTAGATACAGCAACGTGGGCACTGGACTATTACGAAAAGGAGCTCGGACTTGCTGCCAATAAACATAAACCCATTTCCGAACGTCGGGTGGCCATCAAGTCAAAAATGCGAAGCCAGGGAAAAGTATCCTTGGCGCTCTTGCAAGCGATTCTTGATGCATATACGGATGGTCAAGGAACAGTCACCTATGATGGATCACTTCGGTTTATTATTCGAAAACTGGATGGCCTCAAACTTTCCGATATCCGAGCGGCCATCGAAGAAACAAAGCCAGCTTATATCGGTGCAGAATTCCTGCTCTCTCCAGAAGCTCCGACCATCTTTATAAAGCTGCGTCATGCTTCTTTCCAAGTGGATTACTTTGTGTGCAATACTTTTTATCCAAATGAAATTGTTGTGAATGCTCCGACTTTGCCTGTCTTTGTTGTACCAGGAATGCCGATGTTTACAGCCACGGAATGATGAAGGAGTGAATCAGATGCCTATTGGAACAAAACATATATTACGTGACGGCGGGCTCCTACCAGTTCCGCAATACTTCAATGGAATGAAGGATGAATTCCAAGAGATTCAAGGTCGCAACGGAGCCATGTTCGTACAACTACGTGGTTTAGCGGCAAAAGAGCCTTTTAGCGGAGCTGCTGATACCGTTCAAGTTTTTGATGAGCCTATGTATGGCTTTGTTATTAAAAATGACGGAACGAATGATCTAACATTCACAATTAACAATTACACATTTACGGTCAAAGAGGGCGAAGTGTTTGAGGAGTTCTTTGAACCGTTTACACAGGTGACTATCAAAACAACTTCTCCATTTCGTGCATACGGAAAGGGGTGATCAGATGGCGTTAAAAGTGGAACCAGCCTTTTTGGAATTCATCCGCAATGCGGTGAGTGCAAAAGTAGTCAATGCCATCATCACCGTCGATGGAAAATCAGATATTCGCCCGATTACACAAACGAAGCACCTTACCAGCGCACAGAAAACGGTTGTACAGTTGTACGTCTATTTAGACGCCGTGGATGCTGCAAGGACCATCACAGAAGCAAAGCTAGTTGATGCAAGTGGAACGGCAATGATTACTTCCGACGCCAATATCACCTCTCACGAAACGGGCGTCTTACTATTGTTCGAAATACCGTTTGAAGTAGGAGTGGTGTAAGATGCCATACGAACGACAATTTTGGGCTGATCGACTTGTTAATCCAGAAACAGGCGAAACGATTCAGGAGGGCACCCGTTACACTGCGAGGCGCATGAATCACATAGAAGAAGGCATTAAAGGCATCAACGACATCGTAATCAAAATGGAAAACCGCATACTCTATCTACACGCCAAGATCACGACAGAGGACAGGACAGCGGGGAATAGTGGGATTTTTGTTGATTTGTTTGACGGCATCCAGGATGCGGTCATTTCCTTGGATAAGACAAGAACAACCATTCAGTCGATTTCTGGGCCGAATGTTACTGTTGCATCGGTAGCAGGATTTGCAGTTGGGCAAGAAGTGACGTTAGCCTCTGTCAACAATCAGGAGGAGCGTATCATCACGGCAATTAATGCGACGACCCAAGTCATCACACTAAATGCGGCGCCCACAGCAACCTATTCCTCAAATGCTATTTTGGCACGTTCGACCGTGGAGATTGATACGGCAGCAAAACGAATGCGTCGAGGAACGATTGACACATACAGTGTGAAAATAGCCGTCACATAAGAAAGGAGGAGGTTAGATGGCGAGTAAATCAACCGTTGTTAGCTTCCCCGAAACCACATCACAAAGTCGGTCACAAAAGATAACCATTCCGAACCTAAAGCGTGTTGTATCAGTTGCGGTCAATACGGGCAAAGTTACACACTCTGTCAATGGCAGCGAAGTAACGATCAATGTCAGTGATGGCTCCTATACCCGATATACCACATCCAGCACCCCGAACACAAAAACCGTATCGGATACGCGTACCAGCAGCATTGATAGTTTTGCATCAACCATCAGCTATAACGATGGAACCTATAGTGGTACCTTGTCTAAGTCAGGAGGATCGACTCCTTACGTAGTTAGTGGTAGCCCTCCCGGTCAAAAATCAGTATCAGCTTCTCGCGATTCTTGGTATGACCTCGGGGGGTCTTGTAGTGCTGCACAAAGCGGCGCTTTGTCGGCGTTGCCATCATCGATTCCCTATTCTGATGGTGAAGGATACACTGGCACTTTACAACGTACCGGAGCGTCTGCGGGTTCATGTCAACTATTAAGCAACGAAGGTGGCGGCGAAAGGATATATGGTGCTTCTGCAACAGGCAGCTATTCCGGGACAGTCAGCAAGCCTGATACGCGTAAGTACAACTACTCACAAAGCTATTCCGGAACCGTGTATGGACCATCCTCGGTTTCATATACCTACTACTATGCGTATACCGTAACCGTAACGTACGAGGACAACTTCGGTCAGACGCTCACACTTACTGCTCCGGCAAGCGGGGTCAAGCTATCTGTAGGTAATACCTACACAATTGTCGGAACCACGAAAGACACAGACGCTGGTGACATCGTATCTGTCTATGTACGTGTAAACAAAGGGACAAATTATCGGATTGCCCAAGGCTCAGTTGATGGGGTAAATCTGTTAGCCTTTAACAAGACATTGACATTTACAGGTGGAGCATTGAAGGACGGAACGACGGCCGTTTCTGGCCTACTGGATGAGGGCGCCACGCACTTGTTAGAAGTATGGTCAGAAGACAATAAGGGCGGTACTTCCATCATTGCAGAACGGACCTTTACCGTAGCTTTGAATCGCCCTCCGACACTTACCCATTCATTTGTCGCCAACAATGATAATCTGTCGGATGATTCACTCATTACGATAAACGGCACGGTATCCGATCCAGACGGACAAGCAGTAACCATGAAGTATCGTCTGAACGGTGGTGCAGATGTACCCATATCAATCAGCGGTGGCGCGTGGGCGATAAGCATCACACCAAGGCAGATGGTTAATGGATCGAACAGTCTTGTCATAACAGCAGCAGATTCATTGGGAGCAACGACAGTCCTCACGTTTTCCCTGACCCGATTGGTGACGAAAACACGACTCAAAACTGCCCATGCTCGCTACAAGCTATCTCCTCAATCAACTACAGCCAAAGAAGTCCTAGCTTGGCTCCAGCATGAAACAGGAGACCTGAATGTGGATGGAGCTCTTTCCATCGTGGCGGCTGGGGCTGCTGAATCTTACAAGGCCATGACTAAAGCGTCTGCCCCTGTTATCACAGGGATCGTAGAAACAGAGTTTATCGGGACGTATGCGGTTCCGGCTGCCCAACTTCACTTGAAATTTACACTAACCAGTAATGACGCCAACTCAACAGCTTCAGCTACGAATCTATCGGGGGCGATCAAAGCATGAGATACCGGAAGCGGAATCCTGACGGAACGTTAGGAGATTGGGTTTATACGCCAGCAGGAGAGGAGGAGCGAAAACAGGAAGAGGCAATAAGAAAAGAGCTGGAAGCATTGCGGAAAGAAAATAAGAAGTTGAAAAATGCTCAAAAAGAGGGTGGAGAGAATGGCATGGGCTAAGCCGACAGACAAGAAAAGTAAAGACTTAATATTGGCCCAGGTTAGAGATTACAAGAAAGGCCGTCTTGTGGAGCCATTTAGCGATACCACCGCATGGCAAAAGGCATATGGTGGAGGCACTGTGTCATTTAACAACGGGAAGCTACAAGTCGCCTCTACGGGTACATCGATTGCCGCACGCCGAAATGTCCTCTTAAACTTGGCAGGTGCCAAGACTTTAAAGATTAGATTCTATGTAGACAATTTGACCGACTTCTATGAGTTCCAGCTCTATTTGGCTCATGATACTGGCTATACCGAATTTTTGGGCTACACCGTGCGAGGATGGCGAATGGCGCTAGGGTGGAATGAACATATCATCGATGTCAGCAAACTGGAGCCAATTGGAGCTGCAAGCCTTACCCGGGATATTGTCTCTATGCAAATCCGAGTTAAGTCCAACGAGAATACTACGGCTTCGATCGTTTTTGACTCGATCATTCGAGATGAGTCGCAGCGGGGGAAGGTCATTTTTATGTTCGATGATGGCTGGTCTTCCCAATACACCGAAGCATTTCGGTATATGGGAAAATACAACCTTCCAGGTGTCATTGCCGTCATTCCGTCGCATGTGGGCTGGTCTGGTTATTGTACGTTGCCACAGCTAAAGGAAATGTATGCTTATGGCTGGGACATGGCCAACCATACGATGAACCACGCGAAGCTCAAAGACCTAGATACAGCGGCAATCGAGAAAGAGGTAGCGGACGCTGAAAAATGGCTGAATGCAAACGGATTTCCTCGAGCATCGAATATTTTGGCGTATCCATATGGCGCGTATGACGCAAGGGTGCTGCAAGTTATGCAATCTCGTAGAGCTGGCCGTACCGTCCAAGAGGATACGGCGACAACGCCCCCACCGGATAAACGGACGATCAAGATTCGAAATGTGGATCATACAATTACGCCGGCCACACTAAAAGGACACATAGATAATGCGGCCAATGTGGGGGGCGTGTGTTTATTCATGTTCCACAAGCTAGTTAGCGGTGAGGCGTCGTCCAGTATCGAGTACAACGTAAGTAACTTCCAAGAGGTTGTTGATTACGCCTATTCCCGGCGTGCCGACATTGATACCGTGACAATGAGCGAATGGCTGGACAGTTGTGGGGTGTAGTAAAGAAATTATTGTTTTTCATGGGGAGCTGCTAATGTGGCTCCTTTTACTTTTGCCCTAAGTGGGTTAGGAGGAAGATAATATATGGAACACTTTTTCAAAACAGCATTTGCAATCGGGGGAGCTGTAGCATCATTCCTATTTGGGGGATGGTCGCCTCTGCTCACGGTACTTTTGACTTTCGTCGCAATTGATTATGTCTCTGGAATGGTAGCGGCTGGCGCAGAAGGAAAACTGTCGAGTAGAATCGGTTTCTTGGGGATAGCAAGGAAGGTTTTTATTTTTGCAATGGTCGCAATTGCCCACTTAGTTGATACGGCCCTTGGAGATCAGCATGTTTTGCGCGACGCAACAATCTTCTTTTACTTGGCAAATGAGCTGCTATCTATCATTGAAAACGCTGGACGTGTGGGATTGCCAGTTCCAACGCCAATCAAGAAGGCCGTAGACGTACTGAAAGGAAAGGGTGATCAAAATGGCAGCAACTAAAGGAATCGATTGTGCAGTACCTTTGACAGCAGAAAAAGCAAGAGCAATGGCGGCGGCGGGCATGAAATTTGTCTGCCGCTATCTTGTTCCTATCAGCATGGAGTGGAAGCGACTGACACGGGCAGAAGCCGAGGTGATCACAGCGGCAGGGATGCAGGTCGTATCCGTCTTCCAGCGCGGAACAAATGATGCTGCTGGAGGAGCAGTCAACGGAATACGGGACGGCAAAGCTGCCCTCCATGAAGCCAAGCTGGTAGGTCAGCCTGTAGGTACGGCGATTTACTTTGCCGTGGATTTTGATGCACAGCCAAAGGACTATGCGGCTATTGAGGCGTACCTGAGAGCTGCAGCCAAGGAGTTGCCTGGTTACTCGGTAGGTGTTTATGGTTCGCATTCTGTCCTTGAGGAAATGGCGAAGCGCGGGGCTTGCAAACATTTCTGGCAGACTTATGCTTGGAGTAAAGGGAAGCTGTCGAAAGCTGCTAACCTATATCAGTATAAAAATGGACAGGAGCTTGCGGGGCACTCGGTAGACTACAATGATGCGCTCGGCGGCGAAGGTTGGTGGAATACTAATCCACCTGCTGTGGAAAAACCTGTGAACAAGTTTGATAAAGAATCAGCAGAGGAAGTAATCTCAATTCTTGGCTCGGTATGGATGGCGAGTGACAACGATCCAGGAGTGAGAGAAGCAACTACTATGCAGCGAACGCTTTACGTGATGCTGTAGGTATCCCAAGATAATTAAAATACAGTAGCCCTCCTTCGGAGAAACAATCCGGGGAGGGCTTTTTTTATTTGAAAAGAACAGATTTTTGATAGACGAGAACAAATCAAATGTCGTTCGCTGATATGCCTTGTTATAAGCGTATTTCTTCGGATTCCTCAACCATCCCTAGCCGCGAGGCATTTTTATATCTGCACTGTGAACGAGCTGTCGTTTAAAGCTGGTCCAAACTGAAATCCTCTATTTCAAACTTTGCTTCCGTGTTTAAGGATTTTCCAAATATTTTCGTCCTAAAAATATTAACAACACGACAAACGTTTCCTAATATTTAGGTTAAGTGTATTATGAAGAAAACTGGTGACGATAGAATGAAGTACCGAATAATGCATTATTTGGAGAAGATCATAGATTAAGAACTAGAAACATCGAATTAAAGTGGAGGACATTAAATGAATTCTTTTGAAGATTACTTATCTGATTCTCTAGGTTTGAATAAGAATACTATAAAGCAATACATAGAAGATATACGGTTTTATGAAGACAAAATTATCGAACATAGAGCTAATGAGGATTGTCAGTTTTTTTTTCGCAAGGATTTACTTGAGACTTATCTAAATAAAAGAAGAGGTGCGACTGCTTATTCAGCAGTTGTAAATTATTTGAGATTTCTTGATGAGACAAACCAGATTGACCACATCTCCTTTTTAGAAACAAAGGAACTTTTCTCAACCTTATACAAAAAGAATCTCAAATTCACTGAAACTTTTTTGGATAGGAATTACATTGATTACATATTTAGCGGTCTGGTTCATTATCGCTTTTTAAATAATAGCGAGCGAAACGACGATCAGTTAAGTGTGATCGGTCCTCTTATTTGGGCCCTATCCTATTATTGCGGATTTGAGCAACAACATTTATATAGTTTGACCACCGATGATCTAAGGCTAGAACTGGGGCATATAAGAAACCCATATTATAAATTTAACCCTACTCTTATTGAATGGGTAAAGCTACACGATGAAGCAATAAGGAGAATTAATCGTTACAGAGAAGCGCATCCAGACTTATTTAAATCAAAAGGGGATACACCAGTATTATTTCTCGATGGGAAAAGATTTGATAATAAGTTAGCAAATGCACCGTTTACAATACTCAATGATAGGGTAGCTAATAAAGACAAGCTACCTACTGATATCAGGGTTAACTGCCAAATTCTTGTGCGAAGTGGGATTCTTCACTCGCTACAGGAAACCAAAGGTGCATCGCTTCTGACTTTATCGAAAACGATTGGTCTTGATAATACACAGTTAAACTATGCATTTAATCAATTTCTAAACCCAAATCAAGAAGATACAAGCGCTTAATGCTCAAGCTGTTAAGAAATAGTTATAGCAATGCCATGATGGTGTCAACCACAAAAATTAATACTCCGGCATTTTCATCCTGCATGGTTAATCGAGTTGCCTTTTTGAGTATGTCTTGGCAGCATTTCTCTTTAAGCTTTTATATTTATTAATAAATTTAGAGGAATTCTCATATAAGAAAAACATAGAAGTAGACATCAAGGAACTATAATCCATGATTACCAAAATGATCGGGGGATATGAAAATGCTAGACCTCTTTACTCCAGTCGTAGATTCTCAAAATTTTCATCATAATTTTAAGATGATTATGAATGATAAGGATCTAAAAGACGTAATAAATAGCTGGCTAATAGGATTTGAGGATAGAGACAATAAATTCATCAAAGAATTTCAAACAACTTTCAATTCATCTTTCTGGGAATTATATTTATTTGCGTGCTTACGAAATCTAGGATTTACAGTGGATTTTTCTCATAACACACCAGACTTTGTAATTCAAACAAAAGAACAATCACTAATAGTAGAAGCAGTTACAACAAGTAATCCGCAAAACGGGACACCAGAGTTTGACAGAGAACGGGCTATGAGAGAATTTCAAGAAAAAAGACAAACAGCTCAAGGTAGAGAAAAATTAATGAAGGAAGTTGTTTCATTAGCAACAGAAAGAATAAGTAATAGTTTTATTAGTAAGTCAAAAAAATATCTTGATAAGTACTCCAATTTAGATCATGTAAAAGGGAAGCCCTTCGTCTTGGCCATTGGCGGATTTGAACAGCCGTTGTTCTTTATGCAAGGTGTTGCTGCTATTCAAAAAGTATTACTAGGAATAACTGAGGCTAAATATGTAAATTCACGTCCTCAAATTAAATATGATGATAGTATCGTTAAACAGAGTTCAGGATCATCTATAAAAATTGGCCTATTTAATGACGATGAACATAAACATATAAGTGCAGTTATTTTTAGTCCCATCGCGACAACGGGGAAAGCGAGGGCTTTGTCGTTACGCAGACATAAGAACATATTTTTTGAGACTTATCGATATAACGATAATGGGCAGCAAGGAATTATAGATATGTTACCTCAGACAAAATATAGGGAATCTTTGCTAGATGGTATTTCAATTTATTTAAATCCTTACGCTGAGAATCCACTAGACCCGACTTTATTTGACAATGATGATATAGCAGTTCATTACAATAAAGACCTTTCAATGTTAAAACACGGTTTCCTATACAGAAGGATAGTATTAAATGGTTCTAAAGAGGATAAGAACGCGGAATTGTGATGAGTTCCCATTAATAATTGAAAGGTCAGTATAATTTGCACTTTATGTGCAGATGCTCTTTTGAATTGGAAGAGTTTAGCAGTGTTTATTTACATACATCAGCTGATAAGAAATACAGCAAGCATTTGACAACCATTTTGACAACGCACTAAAGTTAATCATGTAAATTCAAGTTAACTAGATTCGCGAAGAACCGCATTAGAACGCGGTTCGTGCAGGCAGATTAGCCTATAATATTGTGTCAGATCAAATTGACAGGGTGGGGGTCGCTAGTTCGAACCCAGTCCGGATCACCGTATGATGAACGCTGAAACCATTAATAATCAAGGGTTTTTCTTATTTCTTTTGTATGCTTCATTTGTGTAAATAACTGTGTTTTTCGAACTTGTTGACGGATTGTTGACATTTTTTCGATTACTCAAGGAGTAGACGGCTAATATGTTTCATGATTACGAGCTAAACTCATGATTGGTTTAAGAAAGGTAATACCATATGTTCGCACAAGAAACATATATTTTAAAACCAAATCAGTTCATAAACCAAGAAGAAGTGTATAAAGAAAACAAAACCTTAATTGACTACTTTGATGTAGTTTTTGTCCCATTGGACAATAGTGAAGAAATGAATAAATACTTCTCATGGAGTCTGTAAAATATTCTGTGTAAACTCTCAACCTCTAAACTACAATTAGTCTTAGAAAGGTTGGGAGATTTTTATGATGTCAAAAGAGCAGATCAAGCAGTGGATCAAAGAGAAAAACATGAAGT
>NZ_JAMAUS010000014.1:0-127480 GCF_023714195.1 Brevibacillus sp. MER 51
CCTCATAGACGATGAGGTTGATAGGTTCGGTGTGGAAGCGCGGTAACGCGTGGAGCTGACGAATACTAATCGGTCGAGGACTTATCCACACACTCTTAGCAATCATGCGTATTCAGTTTTGAAGGAATGAGATGAAAAGCTGTATTCCCGATTACTTGTAAAAGTAATGGAGAATGCAGCTTTTTTTGTATTTCCGCCAGCACCTACAAATCTGATTCAAAAAAATACGTGCTCTAATAAAAGGAGCGTGTGCACAGCCAAGATCGGCGAGCGTGGTCATTATTGTGATTCCAGTCGATTATGCTATGCTGGATGACATACAGCTTTTTCAAATGAAAGAGGGATCAATATGCTTATTCTTGCAGTGGAGGATGAAAAAGCGCTGCTTCAGACAATTGCAGGAGTCCTGAGTGATGAAGGATATCAGGTGGATACGGCAGACCGTGGAGATGATGGTTTATTATTGGCGGAACGCGGCATCTACGATTTGTTGGTCCTGGACATTATGATGCCAGGAATGGATGGTCTTTCATTGGTGAGAACGCTGCGTGCAAAAGGTATAATGACGCCGGTTTTATTTTTAACGGCAAAAGATAGTGTAGAGTCAAGAGTCGAGGGATTGGATGCCGGAGCAGATGATTATTTGGTCAAGCCTTTTGCAGCCGAAGAACTGACGGCGAGAGTGAGAGCTCTCTTGCGCCGACAAGGGAAACAGAACACAGAAGGAGAGCTGGCGTATGGTCCTCTGTCGCTGAAGATAAATGAATATGACGGCTTTGTTGATGATGAGCCGATGAAGCTCACCACGAAGGAGTACGAGCTGCTTAAGTACTTCCTGCAAAATCGGGAGCAAATTTTGACGCGCCAACAAATTTTTGACCGCGTATGGGGAATTGATTCAGAAGCAAATTACGGAGTAGTCGATTTGTATGTCCATTACCTGCGCAAGAAGCTGGGTGCTTACGAAGGCTTCATCCGAACGATCCGTAATGTGGGCTACATTTTGAAAAAGGAAGACAAATGATGTTTCGAAAAACGAGGATTCGGCTCGTCACGTTGAACGTAGTAGTGGTGCTTCTCTTGTTGAACGGGCTGGGGAGTGCAGTCTACTACACGATGAAGTACCGTCTCTATTCGCAGGTGGACAGAGAAATGACCAAAGTCAGTCAAAGGCTGGCAGTTGATGCTTTGCCTCGACTCCACCGAATTGAAGACGATCCTTTTCCATACAACCGTCAGGAGAGGAAAAAGTTTAATGATCTGGATCGCCGATATGTTTTGCTCGTTTGGGATAGCTTTGGTCGTGTCATCGGGACTGCATTTGGTGACAGGCTAGAGCCAGAGGAGTATGCAAAATTCCAGCATAACGGAAAAGCAGACGGTATTGAAACGGAAACAGTGAATGGACAAGTCTACCGCGTGCAGACAGTTACTGTTCCGAAAAAAGTTGTTGTAGGCAATCGTATACAGACCGCTTACCAGTTTCAACTGATTTACAATCTGGCACCTGAGCAAAACATGCTGGACAGCTTGCTGTACGTTGTCGTGATCGGCGACATTATCAGTATTGTCATTGCGATCGTGGCTGGGTGGTTTTTGGCGAGAAGGGCACTAATCCCGATCCAAGTCTCGTGGGAGAAACAGCAGCAGTTTATTGCTGATGCTTCCCATGAGCTGAGGACGCCGCTCACGGCCATCATGGTCAATCTGGAGAGGCTTTTCAGACACCCGGATCATACAATTGAGCAGGAAAGCGAAAAAATCATGATTGGGATGCAGGAGGCCAAGCGCTTGAGCAGGCTCGTGTCGGATTTGCTCACACTGGCTCGCAGTGATTCGAACGAGTTGCAGATCATGAATCAGACGTTGCGCTTAGACGAAGTAGCGATCAAATGCACCCAGGTTTTTGCGCAACTTGCCATCGCACGGGAAATTCGTCTCGAAACAGACATCCAGCAACCCATTGAGATGGTGGGGGACCAAGAACGTCTGCATCAGCTCATGGTCATCTTGCTGGATAATGCCTTGAAGTATACCAACGAAGATGGCCAGATTTATGTTTCTTGCAAAAAGGAAGGCGGCCGCGTTTCGATTCTCGTAAAAGACAGTGGGGTCGGGATTTCCAAAGAGGATATTCCGTATTTGTTTGATCGCTTCTTTCGAGTGGATAAAATGCGCTCTCGAGCGACAGAAGGAACCGGCTTGGGACTTTCCATTGCCAAATGGATCGTGGATGCGCATCACGGAAAAATTCAGGTCAGCAGTGAGGTAGGTATCGGAACGAGTTTTTTGGTTACACTTCCAATAAAGCCGTAAAAAGATGGAAAGGACCGTTTTCCTAAGCGTAGGGAATCGGTTCTTTTTTCAAATAGTGGAGCAATTCCATTTAACATACTTTTATGTTTCAAATATCTCTAAATTAAGGTAAACTATAAGCAGAGAGGAGTGGTTGTACGAATGAACATGACGATCACTAAAGCAGCGGTAGCATGGTTTCGCGAAGAATGGGGATGCAAAGAAGGAGACAGCATTCGTTTTTTTGTCCGATACGGAGGCGTTAGTACGGTTCAGGATTCATTCTCGATGGGGATTGCCAAAGAGTTGCCGAATGAAATCGGCATTTCGACAGTAGAGGATGGCATCACTTTTTATATGGAAAAAGATGAGCTGTGGTATATGAATGGAAGAGGATTGATTGTTGATTATCGGCCGGAGACTGACGAAGTAGATTTTAAGCTGGATTGAGCAAAGAAAATGGTAGAACATATCCCGTAGGCCAGATGGGGCCATAATAAGGGTGCTGCTTCGAGAATTTAGAATGGCTCACAAAAAGGGGCTGTCTCATAAGTCGATTTTTCGGCTTAGAGACGCCCCTTTTCCCATTTCACAAACGTTGATATATCCATGTTCCTGATGTTGAAATTTCAGCGGATTTGCCCTTTTGGGACAGCCCCCTCTTATTTGGCTGGCTAACCATTGTTCACTCCGCCAAAGGTATCGTTGTCCTCTTGGATGACTGCGGCTTGTGGTGTGAAAGGACCATCGTTGTTGACAACAATCGACGAAAATCACTTCCTAAGACCTAAGGAAAAATCAGGGAAAATAGCACTAAAACATGTAGATATATTTATATTTTGGAAATATATTCAATATAGTAATATTATCTTCCAAAGTATCTAGTAAATTCTGGCTGGATATCTACTTTGCCTCATCTGGTTTATGAGAGGATGGCTTGATCACATGAAAAAACGAAGAACATGGCTTTATTTATTTGTACCGATTGGTTTCCTGGGAGTCATTTCTCTGTATGCGGCTTTGATGTACCAGCCCCTTCTTTTTGTTTTCGGCGATCAATTTTTCCGCAGAGACGATTGGGAAAGAATAAAGCCCAAGTATTTCCAAGGGGTAGCGTACTCAGCGGACGAGGAGGTAAGGCTGCTGGAACAACTGAGCTTGGAAGAATTGATCCTTGATATTGGAAAACAGATGGGGGTGAAGACGGATGAGCGTCTGATTGAAGAACAATTAAAACAATTGGGCAGCACGAAAGCGGAGCGTGAAGAAACGTTGCGCCAGATGAACATGACGGAAGAGGACAGCATTCAAAACATAAGACGGGCGATGATTGGTTTTGAAGTGAAAAAGATCGTGACTCGGGATGTTGTGGTGACACAAGAAGAAGTAGAAAGATTTTACCGGGAACAAATCGAGTCTTTTCGCATTCCCGAACTGCGCACCATTTATTATGTACGGGCTAAAAATGGCGACAAGCTCTTGTTGGACAAGCTGAAAGCCGCATCAGCGGAACGTTTTCAGTCCCTGCTGAAGCAATATGGCGAAGATCCCGAGGGGCGTGCCGGATTGCATGAACTGGTCGCTCAGTCCCAAGTGTCAGAGAATTATAACGAGATGATTGCGAAGGCCGTGTTTCACTCTCCCGTAATGCGGATTGTTGGCCCTTTTGAGAGCCAGCAGTGGACCTATTGGTTTTTCCCTGCTGAAGTCATGCCGCCAAGAACACAGACCCTCCCGGAAGTAAGCCAAAAGATACAGCAAATCATTTATCAAGAGAAAGAATCCGTGGTGTACCGCAAGTGGCTCGAGTCACAGAAGAAATCTAACAATTACCTATTTTTGCCTGAAAATTTGCAAAGGAATAAATTTTTGGCGTTTTGGAGTGACTTACGCCTTCTTTTCAATTCGTAAGTCGTTTCGAATAAATAAAAATGATAAAGGAGAAATTACCATGAAAGTAGGAAAACTGTTGTTGACTGCACTCATTTGCTGTAGCTTAACGGGGATGGCCGCTCCCGCATTTGCGGAGAATGAAATTGCCGACGAGCCTATGTGGGACAGCGCGCCCGCACCAAAAAATTACAGCCCGGAAAAGAAGAAAGCAGCCGAAGAGATGGTTATTAACCAAAAATCTTTCACTCTTGCCGCGAATCCAATCATCGTGATCGACCCTGGACACGGTGGAGATGATCCAGGAGCATTGGGCAACGGTTTGAAAGAAAAAGACCTGACTTTGGACATAGGCCTTCGATCCAAAAATTACATCGTTGCCAACTATCCGGCTACGGTTTACATGACGCGAAGCTCTGATACAACGGTTGCTCTGTCTACCCGAGCCTCTTATGCCAATTCCAAGAACGCCAATTTTTTTGTCTCCATACATATCAATTCCGCATCCCTTTCCTCGGCCAATGGAGTAGAAACTTACAATTACCCCGGATCAACAACCAGCTTGCGATTGGCAACGGAAACGTACAACCAATTAAGAAATTCGTTTGCAAATGACAGGGGAGTCAAAGCAGCAGAGTTTTACGTATTAAAATACACAAACATGCCGGCATCTTTAGGAGAGACCGGATTTATTACGAATGCGAGTGACGCATCCCAGCTTGCGCAAAGTTCCTTCCGTCAAACGCTTGCCACCCAATACGCTACCGGGATGCACCGTTACTGGTGGGGATTCTAAACAAATGATTACAGCCAACCATGCCTTGAAACGGGATCCAGCCGTTTAAGGCATAAACCATTCGATTACGAAGAGGGGCTGTCTCATAAGTCGATTTTTCGGCTTAGAGACGCCCCTTTTGCATTTCTCTCATCTGGAACAGCAATTTGGAACGGCCGCATTCGATAAAAAGAAGTTCTGGGATATTTTTCAATTTATACTTAACAAACAAAAATGTTTGTTATATTATGAATACATACCAAATCGAAAAAGGAGGAAGTTACATGCGTTTACTTGAGTCTTACTTGGAGCTTGGCATTACGGGAATGGCACGTGCAGCTGTAGCAGGATGGTTCGACGGTCATTATGGGGCAGCTTTATTGGCAGGGTACTTCATGGATCGTGAGCACGATCTCCCTGAACATGTAAAAGAGGGCATTGAACGGACATGCGAATCCTTCCGCAAGCAAAAGCCTGAATGGTTTGTTCCACTAGATCAAGACGAGCAAGCTGACCCCTCCTTGTTACAGCACGTCATCGATGGCCTCCAGCAAAATGTGAAGCAGCTTCGGACCTCAGGCCATGGACTAGCACTAGGTGTGTTGGCATTAAAAGCACTGCGCGAACGCCCTGATATGATCACTCCGACTGTGGTGGATGGCCTGGTCAGAATTCTCCAAGCGACGACAGAAGACAGGAAAGACCGTTATTGGGGCATCGAGAATTACCATGGCATGACGATTGATGATGTCAAAGACGACGAAGTTGCGCCTTACCATACAACGGCAGAGATGGCAGAGCGGGCGTTTGACGAGCTACGTTTGGTTATACCGCCACGTGATATTAACGGGGTACGCTATCATTTGGCGAGCGAGGTCGTCCATAACATCACACAGGCTCATGCGTTAACAGATCTGGAGCGATTCGGTTATGAGGATATTGTGAAGCCGGGTATCGTAAACCATCGTCTTCAAATCTATTTGAATCGCCATGTCCCTGAGTTTACTTTGGAAGATGAGGTGAAGGAGCCAGCGTTCGAGGAAATTTTCTCACCGTTGTACTGGGAAAGAACATACAGCGATCCGCATGCATTGAAGCTTCCATATGCTGCACTGGATCTGCTAAAGCGGTTTCCACCAGAGAAGAGAGCTCATGCAGAGCGAAATTTGTGCAAGCTTTTGACGATTACGGATTAATAAAATCGCACAAATAAAAAGAACAGGGAGGCCAATGGGCACTCTCTGTTCTTTTTCACTTCGAATGAGTGTCGTCTACCAGGTAGGAATGACAGTCGTAGTAGATTCTCGATTTGCATAGTAGCTCTTATGCTCGATCAGGGCATTGCGAATGGCAGACTCATTGATGTCAAGACCGATCCCTGGGGTTGTCGGTACAGCCAGCATACCAGGTGCTGCAAAATCGATGACAGGTGTCACGATATCTTCCGCAAAGTAGCGATGGGAAGGGGATGTATCGCCGGCAATCGTGAAGTTGCTAAGCGAGGCCATCGCGATGTTGTGCGCGCGTCCAATTCCTGCCTCCAGCATTCCTCCGCACCATACAGGTACGCCGCGTGTCGCACACAGGTCATGAATCTTCTTGGCGTCGGTCAGACCACCTACGCGACCGATCTTGATGTTGATAATCCGGCAACTGCCGAGCTCGAGTGCTTTGCGGGCATCTTCCACCGTATGGATACTTTCGTCGAGGCAGATCGGTGTTTTCAGCTCTCTTTGCAAGGTGGCATGGTCGATGATGTCATCATGAGCCAACGGTTGTTCAATCATGATCAAACCAAAGCCATCCAAAGCCTTCAGCATCTCCATGTCTGCCAGCGTATACGCAGAGTTTGCGTCCGCCATCAGTGGAACGTCTGGTCCAAATGTGTTGCGGATCGCACGCATTGGCTCGACATCAAAGCCTGGCTTGATTTTCACTTTGATCTTTTTGTAACCGTCACGGATGAAGCCCTCTACCCGTTGCAGCAGTTTTTCGATGGTCGGTTCAATTCCGATACTCACACCGACGTCAATCGTCGTGCGAGTTCCGCCCAATGCTTGGGAGAGGGAGAGGCCGTTCATTTTGGCGTACAAGTCCCAGACGGCACCTTCCAAAGCGGCTTTGGCCATGTGGTTGCGGCGCATCCAGGAGAAGAGGCGGGATACGTCTTCAGGATGCTCGATCTCCCGTGAAAACAGCTGCGGGATCAAATACTTTTCTAGCATGTACCAGACCGTATCGACATCTTCCTCGTTGTAGACGGGGACGTCCATCGCGACGCTTTCGCCGAAGCCGACATGGGCACCGCTGTATGCACGCACGAGAATGCATTCCTTGTGGGTTTCAACTCCCATGCTCGTTTCAAAAGGGGAATTCAACGGAATTTTGATTCGTTGCAGGTCCACGCGTTCGATTTTCATGTTCATCTCTCCTCAACCGTTCATATGGATTGTCGCTCAAACGTTTTCAGTACCGTTCTGGCCAAAATCTCGATGCCGTCTAGCAGTGCTTCTTTTTCAAAAGTCATCTGCGGATGATGAAGTCCTGGTGTCAGGCCACAGCCTAAACCAAGCATGGTCGCGCGAAGCTGTGGACGTTCTTTTGTGTAATAGTGGAAGTCTTCCGCGCCTGGTGTCTGGATCGGCGGTTCGAGCTTCTCTGTCCCCAAGGTTTGGGTAATGGCATCGGCCATGATCAGTCTCGCTTCTTCGTTCACTTCCGCCGCATAGACGCGTTCGGTGATCTCGTAAGACAGCTCAACTTCATAAAGATGGGAAACGTGCTGCAAAATGTGCTCGACACGGGCAAAGAGGGCGTGAATGACTTCATTCGTCTGTGCACGCAGGTCCAAGTGGAACTGTGCCGAGCCCGGAATGATATTGCTGCTTTTGCTGCCGGCAGAAAGCTGCGTCATTTTGACAGAATAAGGGACGAGCGGGTCGAGATGAATGCCTTTTAACTGCTCGACAATCGCAGCGGCTACCTCGATAGCGTTGACTCCGAGGTGAGGCCGTGCACCATGAGCATCGGCACCCTTGATTTGCCCGAATACTGTACCCGCCGCCCCGTGCAGGATAGCAGAAGCAGCTGTGCCGCACGGGATTTCCTGGATGGGACGAAGGTGGACGCCGTACAGAAAATCAATATCGTCCACTACTTTCTTGTTCACCATCGCGAGTGCGCCATTTCCGCTTTCTTCTGCTGGTTGGAAAATGAGCTTCAGGCGCCCAGGGAGCTGGACGTCCATTGCTTGAAGCACCATCAGGACGCCTAATGCCATGGTCATATGCGCATCGTGTCCGCAGGAATGGTTCGCAGTAAAGACGCCGTTTACTTCTTGCCAGAGTGCGTCCATGTCTGCCCGTACGCCTACAGTGAATTTTCCCGGCGTCAGATCGCCCCATTCGCCAACAACACCCGTCACGTCGTCAAAGGTAGTGACGCGGCAATTGTGTTTTTTCAAGAAGTCAGCGATAAACGAGGTGGTTTGGACTTCCTCCCAGCTAATCTCTGGATGCTGGTGTAAATGCTCGTATAGAGAAAAAATGGCGGGCTGCAATTGTTTGATCGTTGTGCGCATGGTTCCTCCATCGGTTTGTTCGTGAGTAGTCGATAAGTGAAGCGAAGGCTACGCCAATTCACTTGACGCAGCCAATTTTGTGAAAAGCTTATTTGTTACGAAACGCCGATTGTCACTGCTACAATGAGTGCGATCGAAGCGATTATGGCCCAACCAGCTAGCAGCTTCCAAATGAATTTGACCCATTTCTCATACGGAATGCCTGCAACAGCCAGATAACCCATCAACGCAGAAGAAGTCGGGATAATGGAGTTGGTTACCGCATCGCCGTATTGGAAGGCAAGAACCGCTATCTGACGTTGGATGCCGAGCAGATCCGCAATCGGCACCATGATCGGCATGGTTGTCGCTGCCTGTCCACTACCGGAAGAGATAAAGAGATTGAGAAAGGCTTGAATCACAAACATGGCCAGGACGTTAACGGCATCTGGCAAATGACCAATCGCCGAAGTCAGACTGTTAATCATCGTATCAATAATTTTTCCGTCTTCCAGGACGACCGTGATCGCGCGGGCAAAACCTACGATCAGCGCGCCAAACGTAACGGCTCTCGCACCAGCAACGAAGGAATCAAACAGCGTATTGACCGACAAACCTCCGACGAGACCAGCAACCAGGCCCATGATCAGGAAGGAAGCGGTAAGCTCTGTCAGGAACCATTCGTACTTGAATACACCGTATACATTGAAGGCGAGGCCACAGACCATTACCAGGAACACGAGCTTGTGGCGTGCATTCAGATCTGGAATGTCTACTGCTGCCTGTTCTTGACTTGCGTGATTCTCCACGCCATAAAGCACACTCTTGGTCGGGTCTGCTTTGACACGATACGCATAGCGCATGACGTACCAGATGGCAAAAGCGAGCACGAAGACATACACAACAGCGCGGAAGGTAAGACCAGAGAAGAGCGGCAATTGCGCGAGGGACTGCGCCACCCCAACCGTAAATGGATTGATCATCCCGCCCATGAAGCCGGCTGCAGCTCCCATGGTGATCATGGCTGTCCCTGTTACGGCATCAAAGCCCATCGCACGAGCCAGCGCGATACCGATTGGAACGAAGATGATGCTTTCTTCTGCCATTCCCATCGTGAAGCCACCGATGGAGAAGAGGAACATGGAAGCAGGAATGAGCAGCTTTTCCCGACCCTCCAAGTGTCGGACACCTTTATTGATCCCGGCCTCAATCGCTCCGGTCTGGCGGATGATTCCGAATACACCGCTTACAATAAAGATGTAGAAAATGATTTGCGCTCCTTTTTGCATCCCTTCTGGAATCGCTTTGAACATGTCAAAGAACGAGACCGGATCACTTTCTACAGGATGGTAGCTGCCGTTGACGACGATGGTTTTGCCTGAGGCAGCGTCCTTGACGCGATCGAACTCACCAGCCGGGAGCACGTAGGAAGCCAGGGCTGCCAAAATGATGATGATAAAGAGGATGGCATAGGTATGCGGCACAGAAAAACGTTTCTTTGCAGGTTTCAATGGATGTGTAGACATGAGGTCACCTCGCTTTTTTTTGCTTATGACAAGCAAGGGTCGTGCCAAGTGTCGAAATTTCCCGAATATAAGCGTTTTCAGTGGATTTTCAACGGCAAGGGAAGGGAAGAAAATGAGCTTTAGGAATGTTTATTAGGTTTTATGCAGCCTAATACAACCTATTATTCAATGGGCGGATGCTAAATCCGCCCGTGTTTTCGCAACAATTCGATACCCGCGGGGGTGATGGAGGTTCCTTGTCGGGTTGTGCCTGAACGCACCAAACCTTGCTGCTCTAACAGTTTCAGCTTGTGCCGCAGTGCGCTCTCCGTCCAGCCTACGGATTGTAGCTCAGGGGAGTGCGCTAATTGATAACGACCGACTGGTTTGTTGGATACGTAATAATGATGCAAGCAATACAAAATATCCAGGTCGCGGTTGTCGTCCAATTTAGGGATAGAAGCTGTTTGCTGCTTTTGAAACAGGCTATCCGTCAATCGTTTGGGGAGATCCTGAATGCCGATGACAGGATGCTCGCTTACTGTAATGGCATAGTCGACGACATTTTTCAGTTCGCGAATGTTCCCCCGCCAGTCATGGCGATTGAATAGCTCCATGACTTCTGGCGACCATGTTTTGCGAATGCCTTGCTGCTCCAGATGCTCATCGATGAGAAGGGGAATATCGCTGATTCGCTCACGCAAAGCGGGAATTTGGATCGGCAGGACAGCTAGACGATAGAACAGGTCCTCACGAAAGCTTCCTTGGGTAACAGCGTCTTCCAAATTGCGATTGGTAGCTGCGATGATGCGGCAATCCACAGAGAGAATGCCTGTACCGCCCACGCGGATGACCTGCTTTTCTTGCAGCACGCGAAGTAGCTTGACCTGAATGGCCCCAGAGATGTCCCCGACCTCATCGAGAAAAATCGTCCCGCCATCCGCTTGCTCAAACAGGCCGGGCTTTCCGCCTTTTCGTGCTCCTGTAAAGGCACCGTCTTCGTAGCCAAACAACTCGCTCTCCAGCAGGTTTTCCGGCAAGGAGGCACAGTTGATTGCGACAAAGGGGCCGTTTTTGCGTAGCGAGTGCTGATGAATGGCATGGGCGAACAGCTCTTTTCCCGTTCCGTTTTCGCCTGTCAGCAGGATCGTTTGATTGTTTTTTGCCATTTTTTTGCCGAGCTCGATGGCTTGGAGCAGTGGTTGGCTTTGTCCTTTGATATCGGAAAAGGAATAGGTGGCTGTATGGCCGCGCAAGGTGAGCGTGGTTCGCAACCGTTGGATTTCGGTCACGTCTTTTAGCGTACAAACGAAGCCTAAATGCTCATGCCTGCGGCGTATACTTTGACTGCTGACGATAAATTGTTTGTGATCAATGGTTACGAGAGCGTCCTCCAGATCTTCCTGCTCAAAAAAGGGCTGCAGCAAGCTGTGCTCCTTCAACACCGTGTACGGTTGTCCAACAATTGAGGATGCCTGTGGACAAAACAGCTCAACGGCGACGTCGTTAATAAACGTAATCAGACCTTGTTCGTTGCAAGCGATCACGGGGTCTTTGACTGCCTGAAAGGTAGATTGCAGCTGGCTGTTGAGCTTCTGTACCTCGGCGTAGGAGGTGCCGAGCATTTTCGCGAGCTCAGACATTTCTACGATGAAGGCAGACAAGTACTCGCGCTCCCATTCACTGGGCACGCCTACCTTGCGACCGGTATCAATCAGGTCATGAATGCTGATTTTGCGAAAACCGAGATCAATTACCTCTACGTGAGGAGGAAGAGGTACATCAGGAACGCTCATAATGATGGCGTATTGAAATTCGAGATCATCAAATGTACAGCCAGGGTGAAAGGGGACGTAATTCAAATGATCGACGTTCGCCTCCAATAGGTTTTGGATGACCTCCTGTGCGGAAACTGGCGAATTGTTCATGACAGGGACGGTCGTCCCTGGAGGAATCTGCATCAGCGCTTTCATTTTGCGCAGCTCGAAAAAACGATTTAAAACCGTGATGGGTACGGAGTCAGCAACAGCTTGACGGGCAACGGTGTACAGCTCTGGGGATTTGGTTGTGATAAAGACATGATCGACTCCGCTCAAATCGGGAATGTGCTCATGGCTGGCATAGCCGATGACTTTGCAATACGGCTCGAAATAAGCCCTTAGTTCTTTTAACAAAAATTCGAGAGTGTCCGTTCCTTTTGCTATCAAGACAATGGTGTGGTCCATGCTGCACCGCCTTTGCTCAAACAATCGTGAATGTTTTGTAATCTCATGATAGCACAATGCCTGGCTGTAATCGGATGGATTCGCTTGTATAGAGAGGAAAGACAAGGATTGATTTGCGGGTGGGGAAATGTGTTTTAATAGAAATTAGAAGTAAGAACATAGGAAAGCAATAACAGGAGCAGGAGGAATCAGCATGGAGGACAGATTGGTTCCAGAGGTGCTGCAAATGATTGGGGAAGTCTTGCCGGACGGGGTATCGATTGCAATCTCGGACGGCTCACAATACTTGTACTATCAACCGAGTTCCAATATTGACTTGAAAATTACGCCAGGGGATCTCGTTCCCATTGGCTCGGCTACACATCAAGCGCTCATGGAAATGGGAAAAGTGGGGCATCAGGTGGAGAGTCGTATTTTTGGCGTGCCGTACTACGGACTCTCGCTTCCATTAGTGCGAAATGGTCAGGTCATGGGCTGTATTACCGCCATCTATCCACCTCAAAACGTTCCGCTCACAAATCCGGAGCCGCGTCTATCGTTTTTGATCGGAAAAGGGGAGGACGGCTGGCTGCCCATTCCATTAACGGAGATCGTCTATATCAGCTCTCATGAAGGAAAAACGCTTCTGCATACGGCTAGCGGATCATATGCGAACAAATACAACATGGCTGAACTCGAGTACATGCTCCCGAAAGAGCGATTTGTGCGCTGTCATCGGTCGTATTTCGTCAATATGGAATCGATCGGCTTTATTCACCCGCATTTTCATTCGACGTTTTTATTGGAGATGAAGGACAAGCAAAAGACGAGAGTTCCTGTGAGTCAGTCGTACGCCAGCTCGTTTCGGCAATTGCTCGGCTTCTGAAATATCTGACAAATGAGAATGGTTCGCTGCCGTTTTTTCTTGATAGCCGCGTAAAAATTCTGTTTTGTTGAAAATCGAGTGCCCGCTCAGAATCCATGTGCTAGTGTAAAGGCAATAAAGATGGCATGGGAGGTCACAATGATGTGGGAGCGCTTACGCGATAAACGACTGGCAGATAAAATCGTGACGGCTGAGGTAGCAGCAGGATGGATTGAGGATGGCATGACGATCGGGTTAAGTGGTTTCACGCGTGCTGGTGATGCCAAAGTCGTGCCGCTCGCATTGGCTGAGTTGGCGAAAAAAGAGAACAAGCCTTTTGGCGTAAACGTATATACAGGAGCATCACTCGGCTCTGATGTAGATGCCGTTATGGCGGAAGCGGGGATCATCAACAAGCGATTGCCTTTTCAAGCAGATCCGGTCATGCGCAAAAAAATCAACGATGGTAGCATGATGTTCGTTGACCAGCATTTGTCGCATACAGCGGAAGCAATTCGTCAGGGAGCGATTGACGCAATCGATTACGCGATTGTGGAAGCGGTTGCAATTACAGAAGAGGGTATGATCATTCCGGCTACGTCCGTGGGGAACTCCAATATTTTCGTGGAAAATGCCAAGCATGTCATCATTGAGTTGAATATGGCTCAATCGGTGGAATTGGAAGGCATTCATGATATTTATACACCCGCAAAACAAGGAGAGCGTGAACCGATTCCGCTCACGTCTGTGGATCAGCGCATAGGCACAGCAGGGATCCCGGTTGATCCGAATAAAGTAAAAGGGATTGTCCTGACGAATCAGTTGGATTCTCCGTCGACAATTGTGGAGCCGGACGAAGAAACGGCGCAGATTGCGGCACATCTGATCGAGTTTTTGCGTCAGGAGGTAAAAGACGGGCGCTTGCCGAACAATCTCGCGCCATTGCAATCAGGAATCGGATCGGTAGCGAATGCGGTTTTCAACGGATTTTTGGATTCGGAATTCACGGATCTGACAGTCTTCTCGGAAGTGTTGCAGGATGCGGTGTTTGATTTGCTTGATGCAGGTAAAATTTCGTTTGCCTCAGGCTGTTCGATTACATTAACGGCTGACAAGATGAAGCATGTCACCGAAAATTTTGCCCAATACCGTGACAAGCTGCTGTTGCGTCCGCAAGAAATCACGAACCATCCGGAGCTGATTCGCCGCCTCGGTCTGATTGCGATCAATACAGCGATTGAAGCGGACATCTACGGCAACGTCAACTCGACCAACGTGTCGGGTACACGAATGATGAACGGCATCGGCGGCTCTGGTGATTTTGCTCGCAACGCACGTCTGGGCATCTTCGTAACCAAGTCGATTGCCAAAGGTGGAAACATTTCGAGCATCGTTCCGTTTGCCTCCCATGTGGATCATACCGAGCACGATGTCGATATTATCGTCACTGAGCAAGGCTTGGCTGACTTGAGAGGCTTGGCTCCGCGTCAAAGAGCCATCAAAATTATCGAGAATTGTGCGCATCCGATGTACCGCGATCAATTGATGGCATACTACGAGGAAGCACTCACACGTGGCGGGCACACCCCGCATGTACTGGAAAAGGCATTCTCCTGGCATGTACGTTACGCGCAGGAAGGCACGATGCTTGCGAAAAAGCCAGCGTTGGTTTAGTCGATGGAATGATGAAAAAAGTAAACCCGCTCGGGCGTTAAAGCCTTGGCGGGTTTTTCTCGTCTCCAATGCAAATGTTTACGTTTTTACGCTTGCAAGCTTTCCTGCCTTTTTTCCTGAGCAAATGAAGCCCATGCAAAGCCAAAGCCGACGAGGACGAGCAGACCGCCGACCCAGCTGATGTGAGCAATACCTACATGGTCTACGATCCCCCCACCGAGACCTGCACCTAGCGCCAGCCCAAGCTGAAAAACCGAGGTGTTCATGCTGAGGGCCACCTGCGAAGAGTGAGGGGACAGCGTGATCAAATAATACTGCTGGGCTGGAACGGTGGTCTGCACGGCAGCGACCCAGAACATAACGGTGATGATTGCCCCCATGAACAGTTGCGAAGACAGCGGCAGCATCAGCAGGATGACTGCGTGAAGAAGCAAGCTGACATACAGCGTAGGGAGAATCCCCCATTTGTCGGTGGAGACGCCTCCGATCCGCGAGCCAGCCACACTAGCGAGGCCTGCCAAGAAAAGCGTGGTGCTTACCCAAGCAGTCGTCATGGCGGAAGTGCTCTGTAGAAGCGGAGTAATGTAGGTATAGACGGTGGAATACCCTGTGACAAAGAACAAAGAGATAAATAGAGCATGAATCACCCGTTTGTTGCGGAGTGCGGCCAACTGTTTACGTAGCGGGACAGCCTCTTCCCCCTGCTGCTTCGGCAAATAGGCCAAGATAGCGAAGAAGGGAACGAGTGTCAGGACGGCAATGAGCGCGAAAACAGGGCGCCATCCCCAGATGTCTCCCAGCATGGTGCCAAGTGGAACCCCAAGCACGAGCGAGAGGCTGAAGCCCATGAGGATGATCGCGATGGAGCTGCCTTTTTTCTCTGGGGAGGCCATATTGGCTGCTTGCGAGAGAGCTACCACGGTGTAGATGCCTCCACAAAGCCCCAGCAGAATGCGGGATACCATCAACAGTGAGAAGCTCGGGCTTATGGATGCGAGCAGGTTTGCGGCTATGAATGAAAACAGCGTCCAAAGGATGAGTTTTTTGCGTTCTACTCCGGCGGTGAGCGCGATCAAGACCGGAGCTCCAAAGGCAAAGGCAAGGGAAAAGGCGGTCACTAACTGACCAGCGAGAGAGAGGGAGACATGGGTGTCATCTGCGATCATGCCGATGATTCCGGTTACGATTGATTCAGCTGTGCCAATCATGAATTCTCCCAAGGCCAGCAATAGGATTAAAAATTTTTTAGGCAAGGTGGTTCACTCCTCGAGCTAACAAAATTGACGTAGTGACATTTTACGAAACGATTTCTATAATTTACATACATGAACCAAGGTGTTTATGATGAATGGCTTTCTATATACAAGTTATTTGGCAGGAAACGCTTGTGGATTTGAAAGGATGATCTGCGTGGACCAAATCGATTACAAAATCATGAGCTTGTTGCACGAAAATTCGCGGATACCATTCGCGGAGCTGGGGAGAATCATCGGGATGACGCAGCCTGCCGTGAAGGAGCGGGTCCGTCGTCTCGAGGAGCAGGGAATCATTACGGGCTACCGCGCGTCGATCTCTCAGGAAAAACTCGGTAAGAACACGACTGCTTTTGTCATGTTCCGCACCAAGCAATGTGCGGCGTTCATCGATTTCTGCAAGCAATCGCCGGAAGTGACAGACATGTACCGGATCAGTGGGGAGTATAACTACATGCTGAAAGTGGTAACAAGGTCGACGGAGGAATTGGTTGCCTTCTCGGAACGCACTGGGGATTTCGGCTTCTCCTATACATTGATCGTGCTAACGGCGCCGTTTGAACAAAAAATGATGCTGGAGGAAGAGAAAATCTTCTGATCGTGCTTCTGACTGAACAAAAAAAGAGGCTCCACCGTATCAGGGCGAAGCCTCTTTCCTTTTGCGTATCGCGAAAATGCTATTTTTGCCGTACATACTGCTCGTCCCTCATAAACAGACGCCAGAAATAAATAAAACCGGGTACGAGAATCGCAAAGCCGACCAAGTAACAAATGAACAGAGCGTGGAACGTATCCGGGTGTGTAAAGCTGGACTCAATCGTCACATGGGGATAGACGATGTAGGGGAGGCGTGCTGCACCGTACGCATAGCTGGCGAGCAGATATTGCGTTGTGGCGACAATGACCGCAATCCGCGGAAGATGGATGCCGAAGTATCGACGGTCTTGAGGCAGCAAAAGAGCGATATAACTAATGAAAAAACAGACCGCCGATGCAATAAGCCACGGCAAATAGTCGAGAATGCGATCATATAGCCATTTTGCCTCTATCTGCATCGTCAGCACGGTAACCAATGCCGCTAGCAGCGTAATCGGCCCCAGAAGCACCGCATCCCGGCAGTAGACGGCGAAGGCTTGCTTTTCACCTGCGACGAAGGAGTAGTCCGCGAGAAGCAGCGACGAGAGGTAGAGTGTGCTGCTGACGGCAAGACCAATAAAAGAATAGACATGCGGGCTGGTCAAAAAGAGTCCCCAATCGAGAGACTCCACACCATTGACCGTTCGAGACAACCCGCCCTGTGTCACAGGAAGTACGCTAATCAACAGAGCTGGCACCAATATCCCGGTAACGCCTGAGACGATGCTGAGCATCTTGTCATACCTGTAAATCAGATGAGAAAACACCATGAACGTACTGCGAATCAACATCAATAACACCACGAGACATCCGGGAACAAGCAGCAGGCTTGCCAATGTGTAGGTCGCGCCAGGGAAAAAGGTAACGAGCGCGACTACAATTAACACGATAAAGACATTCACGACCTCCCAGGAGGGCGAGAGGTAGCGATTGGCGATTTGGGTGGCTTTGGTTTTTTCCCGATTCAAATAGATCATCGACCAAAAACCAGCACCGAAGTCGAAGGAGGCTGCGACGGAATAGATGACGACGAAAATCCAGAGCAGCGTAATGGCAATAATCGTGTCGGTCATGCCGTTCCTCCGTCCACTTTCGGCTGTTCTGGCGGATCGAGCTGTAAGGGATGGCGGCCAAAATAGCTGCGGAATACGAGCAGGGTGACGATCGCAAAAAATACGTACACCGAGAGGAAAATCCAAAATAGAGTAGAGATGCCTGCTGCTTGGGTAGCAGCGTCAACTGTTTTCATCACGCGATACACCACCCATGGCTGGCGTCCTGTGCAGGCAAAAATCCAGCCGAATTCGATGCCTAGCAAGGCGAGCGGTCCACTCGCGACAAAGATCCAGAGAACCCAACGGGGAAACTGAGATCGTTTTAGGAGCTTCTTCCAAGCGAAGCCGATGAAACCTACAAAGATCAACAAGCTACCGATGATGACCATCCCGTTAAATAACGTATGGATGTAGAGTGGAGGCCACAGCTCCTTTGGAAAGTCGTCCAGACCGACCACGACCTCGTCAAAGCGATTGGCTGCAAGGAAGCTGAGCGCCCATGGAATCTCGATGGCGTATTTGACTTCTTTTGTCTCGGGATCGGTAAAGCCGCCAATCGCGAGTGGGGCATATGCTTGTGTTTCAAACAGTCCTTCCGCAGCGGCCAGCTTTTCCGGCTGGTATTTATGCAAAAGCTGCGCGGATTCATGCCCGTTCAAGGCAGTTAATAGGGAAAAGGTGCCTCCCACGATTAAACCGGCCAAGAGTGCTTTTTGATGATACAAATAAACTCGACTGCCTTTTTCAGCGCGCAGCATTTTCCACGCTGCTACACCAGCGACGATGAATGCCCCCGTCATATAAGCAGAGACAGTTACATGACCTGCCGTCACGAAAAAGCTGGGATTAAAAAAAGCCTTCCAAGGGTCTACGTCGACGATTTGCCCATCGACCATCCGAAAGCCAGTTGGCGTGCCTTCAAAGGCGTGGACATTCGTAATCAGGATCGCGGACGCCGTCGCACCAAGCAAAACCATGAACAAGCTCAACAAACGCATGTTGCGGGATAAGCGGTGAGCCGCGTAGACGTAGATGGACATAAATAAGGCTTCCACGAAGAAAGCGAATATTTCGATCTGAAAAGGTAGCGAGATCACCTTGCCGACAATCTCCATGAATCCAGGCCATAATAGGGAAAGCTGGACTCCAGCAATCGTACCAGAGGGGATCGCGACACCTAATAAGATCGCCTGGGCTTTTGTCCAGCGTTTGGCCATTATCTCGTAATCTCGGTCACGCGTCCGCCAAAAGAGGAGCTCCACCAGCAAGATCATGAGCGGGAGACCAACACCCATGGTCGCAAAAATAATGTGAAAGGCCATAGTCGTCCCGAATATGGCTCTGGTCATCACGATATCTTCCACGTTCAACTTCCTTTCTGATCGGCACCAAAAATTGTTAACGATTTCCTCGTTAATGTCCCATGAGGAGGCGGAGTTTATACGAAAAAGACCGTCACAAAAATGTGACGGTCGGGCTTGATGATAGGATAAGGACGTTTAGAAGAGTAGATTATTTACGATAGAGTGGATAATCAACCTCAGTTGGTACTTGAATCAACACCAGGCGGAGTGGAGCATCCGTTGATGCCGTGTAGATGGCTGTGCTGCTTTCCTCGGAGGAGAGAACGACAAAGTCACCTTTGGTTGCCGGGGTGTGGTTCTCGCTGACAGTTGCTTTCTCTGCAACGCTTCCGTTCCCTTCCACTATGACGACTGCGTGAGCATAACCAGCCGGGAGTTCTTTTTCATACGACTTTCCAGCGGGAATCGTGATATCGCTCATCAAGGAATCCGTGACCAACTGAATGGGAGCAGACGATCCGATGATGTGTTTTACTTGGACACCATCGACATCCTCAGACGGAAACTCCTCATGATCATACTGATTGTAAGTAGGCGGTTGCTTCGTTGTCTGCGCAAGATGCGGTTCAAACCAGATTTGAAACATTTCTGTATCCTTGCCGAGCTCTTCTGCATGGTACGCTCCTGAACCGGTTTGCATGATCTGCGCGCCGCCTGTCGACACCTCTTGAAGATTTCCGAGCGTGTCCCGATGTCCGACTGTCCCTGTGAGGACATACGACAAAATTTCAAAGCCGGAGTGAGGGTGCAGCGGAATTTCAAATGTCTTCAGCGATTTTGCCCAAGCCCAGTAAAAAAGCGGTCCTACCCGTTTGACAACGGAGCCTTCATGAGGGAAGCCAATTGGTTTATTCTCTACGATTTCACCGTCGCCAAAATGTCCTTTTGCTTGCTCGTTCTGTGTGTAGACGCGGATTTCCATCTGATGTTCCTCCCTTAGTACGATTGCTGGCTTACGGGGTGTGAGGAGTTGCCATTAAAACAAAACGTATGCGCCTGGACCGATCAACGCTACACCAATAACAACTGCGATTAATGTCAGGTTGTATTCGAATCCGTTTTGTGTGACCCAATATCCATTTTGACCGTGTACCTTCAGAATGGCAACCAGCATTGTGAAAGCAAGCAGAATAGCACTTGGCCAGATACCTACGCCTGTGGCAAACATGAGACCGCCAACGAGTTCAGACAATCCAGCGACGAAAGCCATTGCTACGCCAGGTTTCACTCCGATAGACTCCAGCCAGCCGCCTGTTCCTTTCAAACCATAACCGCCAAACCAGCCAAACAGCTTCTGTGCACCATGACCTGCAAACGTCAAACCAATGACCAAACGAATCAACAACAACCCAGTATCCAACACTTTTCATCTCTCCTTAATTACTTTTAATTAGTATATCTTTATTTTAAGATATTTGTCCGAAAAGGCTGGCGGGCCTTAGAAGGATTCCGCCAGTTTTACTGCTTTTTCTACACCAGCTGCAACGAGCTCAGCTGCTTTGTCTTGGAATTGGTTGTGACCTTCTACGATCACTTCGGTTACATTGCTAACGCCCCAGAAGCCGAGGATCGTGCGAACGTATTTGTTTGCCATTTCCATCTGAGCCATAGGCCCTTCGGAATAAACACCACCGCGTGCGCTCAACAGAGCTACTTTTTTGTCGCCCATCAGACCAACTGGACCTTCAGCTGTGTACTTGAATGTTTTACCTGCTTGGGAGAGGTAATCCATGTACGAGTGCAGAACAGCAGGAACAGTGAAGTTCCACATTGGGAAAGCAAATACGATTTTGTCTGCTGCTGTAAACTGGTTCAGGTATTTGTTAACCAAGTCAGCACGTTTTTGCTCATCAGCAGACAGCTCGATGCCGTTTCCTGCTTTCCACATAGCAGTCAGCATGTCGTTACCGTAATAAGGGAGGTTTTCAGCAAACAGATCCAACTCAACGATTTCGTCGTTTGGGTGTGTTTCTTTGTATGCTTTCGTGAAAGCTTCGTACAGCTTTACACTTGTAGCCTGCTCAACTGGGCGATCGTTTGCTTTAATAAAAAGTACTTTACTCATGAAAATTTCATTCCCCTTCCATTTAGTAAGTCGCTAACTTTTAATGTGTAAATCTTGATTTTAAGATTATTACGTATCAGATCTTTTGTCAACACTTTTTTAAAACGATTGTGGTGAAGAGAGGGGCTGCTCATCTAATAAGTAGCTTGAGCAGTGCGTCCCAATTTTTTTAGCAGTTCGATTGCTTGACGTTGTTCTTCTGGTGTGAGACCTTCCATCGCTTTCTCAATAGCGAGTTGATGAGGAGGGAAGATTTCAGACAAAAATTGATGCCCTTTTTCAGTGAGTTCCGCAAAAATGACGCGGCGGTCTGCTGAACAGGGCTTGCGAATGAGCAGTTGTTTCTTTTCGAGTTTGTCCACAACGTATGTGATGTTTCCGCTGGAGATCAATATTTTTTCGCCAATTTGCTGCAATGGTTGAGGACCTTTATGAAATAATACCTCTAGTACGCCGAATTCAGTTGGATTAAGTCCATGCTCGCGAATGTGACGATTGGAGTGAGCGGTAACCCAGTTGTATGACCTTGATAAAACGACAAAAAGATCGAGGGGATCATTTCGAAGTGGTTTGTCAGACATAATGGACCCTCCTTTACATCGAAATTTCGATATCTTTAATTTAAGATAATCCTACATGATCGTGTTCCTGTTTGTCAAATTAAGATAAAAATAAAATGAAAAACATGTCTGTACAAACAGTTGTCTTAATGATAAACTTTTGTTTGTAAACGAGCTGTGAAAGCGTAACAAAAGAAAGGAGGATGACCGTGGAAAAAGACATGCAGATCCTTCATCATATCCGGCAAAATCCTTTTATCACGCAGCAGGAGCTGGCTGATCTGATTGGAATCTCACGTTCAGCGGTAGCTGGCTACATCGCACAGTTGACCAAACGCGGGGAAATCAAGGGACGGGCTTATGTACTTCGTGATGAAGGAATGATTGCTTGTATCGGTGGGGCCAACCTGGACCGCAAAGCACGCGGCAAGCAACAGGTGCGTCTACATTCATCCAATCCCGTAACGATTATGGAATCGTGTGGAGGGGTGGCACGGAATATCGCGGAGAACCTCGGTCGTCTTGGCTGCAATACGTCCCTCATTACGAGCGTTGGTGAGGACAAAGAAGGCGAATGGCTCTTGCAGGAGACGAAAAAGCACGGGGTGCACATCAGCCAGGTGTGGAGACTTCCTACACAGCGGACGGGAACGTATACGGCGCTTCTCGATATTGATGGCGAGATGGTTGTTTCCCTGGCGAACATGGATATTTACGATGCTCTCACACCGGAGATGTTTGCGGAGAAATGGTCGCATATTGCAGCAGCCCACGTGGTTTTCATCGATACAAACATTCCGGCGGACTGCTTGGCCTACATCATCGAACGCTGCCGGGAGGAAAACATCCTGCTCTTCGTTGACCCGGTCTCATCCATTAAAGCAAAGAAGCTCCCACAGCAATTGGACGGAGTAGAAGCGATTTTACCGAATCGCGAAGAAGCCGAGCTGATGGCTGGCATGAAGATCACGACGATCGAAGAATGCGCCGAGGCTTGCCGCAAGATCAGGGAACGAGGCGTCAAGCACGTCATTGTGACCTTGGGCGAAGAAGGCATTTACTATCAATCTGAGGACGTTGAGGAGCATATGCTTCCATATCCAACAGAAGTAGTAGATGTAACGGGTGCGGGAGATGCGTTCGCGTCGGGACTCTTGTATGGCATTGTAAACGGAGAGTCTTTCCAGAGAGCGTGCCGTCTTGGATTGGCAGCATCCGCTCTGACATTGCAAACAGAGCAGTCCGTATCTCCTCTATTAAAAGCAGAACAATTGGAACTGGCCGTAGAACAATTCGAAAAGGAGCGATAAGAGATGAAACAATATTTGACCTTTACTGAGGAAGTACGCCACGCATTGGAGAACAACCTGCCGGTAGTTGCACTGGAGACGACGATTATTTCGCACGGTATGCCATATCCGCAAAACATCGAAATGGCAAAAGAAGTAGAGCAAATTATTCGCGACAACGGTGCTGTACCAGCTACGATCGGGATCATGGACGGCAAAATCAAGATCGGTTTGTCTGACAGCGAGCTGGAGGAGTTTGCAACGAATAAAAACGTAGCAAAAGTAAGCCGCCGCGACTTCGCTTATATTTTGGCTAGCGGTAAAATCGGTGCGACTACAGTAGCTGCTACCATGATTGCAGCTGAGATGGCTGGCATCCACATGTTTGCAACTGGTGGTATCGGCGGGGTACACCGTGAAGGCGAAATCACTTGGGACGTATCTGCTGACCTGACTGAGCTGGCGCAAACAGATGTAGCTGTAGTATGCGCGGGTGCGAAATCGATCCTCGATATCGGCCGCACACTCGAATATTTGGAAACACAAGGTGTACCAGTTGTGGGCTACCGCACGGATGAATTCCCATCCTTCTTCGCTCGCGAAAGCGGATATGGTGTAGACATGCGTATCGATACACCAGAAGAAGTCGGTAAGATGATGAACACCAAATGGGATCTGGGACTCAAAGGCGGTATGATTATCGCAAACCCAGTACCAGAATCCGATGCACTCAACCACCAGGAAATCGAGGCTGTGATTCAAAAAGCACTCGCAGAAGCAAAAGAAAACAACATTGCAGGTAAACAGGTAACGCCATTCATGCTCGATAAAGTGAAAAAGCTGACAGAAGGCAAGAGCTTGGCAACAAACATCGCGCTGGTGAAACACAATGCTGAAGTAGCTGCAAAAATTGCGGTAGCTTATCAGAAAGAAGCGAATCAAGGTAAATAAGAGAGATTGAACAACAAAATAGTCAAAGAAAAACGAGCCGCTAGAATCGCTTCTAGGGCTCGTTTCGTTTATTTTACTCACTCCCACCAATGCTGCATTCCACGGACTCCAACATCCCACAGCTTAGCGTTTCCGGAAACGATAATGGTAATTTCGTTTACCTCGTTAAAAGGCAACTCCCTTAAAGCCTCTGCCCCTTGATAGGATTGTTCGTTTAACTGAGATATTTCTTGTCCATCTACGATGATTTTGGCTTCACCCGTTGAGTCTCCGTTGTCGGGAATGCCGAAATAGAAAGAAAGCCAGACATTTTCTTTGTTCCCCAGAATATAGGTGTATGTTTTGGTTGATTCACCTTCACTGCTATACACGTTCATTTTCGGTTCTATTCGCTCACCTGCTACGGTGAAGCTTGGGAGGTTCTCAGTCATAGGTGTAGTTCCTGTCATTTCTTTCATAACCGTTAATGATTGGACAGGGCCTTCTCTTTTTTTGAGGATTTCAGAGACTACCATGACTCCAAATATAAGTACAACAATCGTTAGAGCCGAAGCAATGAGCTTTTTATAAGAAATATTTGAAGAAAATCCTACTCGATAGGCAACATAGCCAATGGCTGCACCTAATGTATTGGATATCACATCATTGATATCAAAGCTGCCAAGATACGTTAAAGCCTGAATCGTTTCTAAAACGAGAATCGCTATGACAAACAAGGATATGAACTTCCCAAATCTGACACGATACAACAGGGGAAATAATATTCCAAAAGGGATAAAAGCAGCAACGTTTCCGAAATCAACAATCCAGGAATAAGTTAGTTCCGGAAATTTAAGTGGTACTCCTTCCGGGACAAGGATAAAGGTATATCCTTCTACACTAGTTGCACCGTCGAGCCTGTTAAACGCAAAGAACATAAAAAATAAAATTAAAATCGTATAGCAGATGGTGCCAACTAAGATGACTTTCCGTGATTTCGTTTCCATCATTTCAATCTCCTTAAAGCTATTTGTTTCTGAATGATTTAACTCTGAATAAATACGTAAGTGATTAGTTGTTAGTCACAGCCTTCATTTCTCCCTGTATTTTCAGCACGTAAAGCCCATTTAGAAAAAAATTGAAAAAAGCACTTGATATACCCTGAGGGGGTATTGTATAGTAAAGGTGTGATCAGGAAACAACGTTAGGGAAACGATACGATAAAATATACCCCATAAGGGTATTTGGAGGGATGATAATGAGTGCCAAAACAGCAGAGGCAACAGTCGCAATTTCAGGGATGACTTGCGCAGCTTGTGCACTGCGCATCGAAAAGGGCTTGGGAAAAATGGAGGGAGTGGAGACCGCCAACGTCAATCTGGCTTTGGAAAAATCCACAGTCGTCTTCGATCCAACGAAAACGAACATTGACGACATCCGCTCCAAAATCGAATCGCTCGGTTATGGCGTCGTCACTGACAAGGTGGAGCTAAACATCTCGGGAATGACATGTGCGGCTTGCTCCACACGGATCGAAAAAGGCTTGAACAAAACAGCTGGGGTTCTGAAGGCAAACGTGAACCTGGCTATGGAAACCGCCACTGTTGAGTACGATTCCTCACAGGTAAGTGTGACGGACATTATTCAAAAGGTAGAAAAGCTAGGGTATCAGGCCACTCGCAAGGAAGAAGGAAAAGAAGAAGAAAAAGTAGATCGTCGCCAGGAAGAAATCAAACGGCAGACCCGCAAGTTCTGGATTTCCGCGATTCTTTCGCTCCCGCTGCTCTGGTCGATGGTGAGCCACTTTTCCTTCACCTCGTTTATCTGGCTGCCTGAAATCTTGATGAATCCGTGGGTACAGCTCGCATTGGCAACACCCGTACAATTCATCATCGGAGCACAGTTTTACGTGGGAGCTTTCAAAGCCCTTCGCAACAAGAGTGCCAACATGGATGTGCTGGTGGCTCTCGGTACCTCGGCTGCTTATTTCTACAGTTTATGGGTCGCGATCAACTCCATCGGTGCTCATGGTGGCCACATGCTGGAGCTGTACTTTGAGACCAGTGCGGTACTGATCACGTTGATCGTTTTGGGTAAACTGTTTGAGATGAAAGCAAAGGGACGCTCTTCGGAAGCGATCCGCAAACTGATGGGCTTGCAAGCAAAAACAGCCGTAGTCGTACGGGATGGCGCCGAAATGACCATTCCTGTAGAAGAAGTAAGACTGGGCGACGTCGTTCACGTGAAGCCGGGCGACAAAGTACCTGTAGATGGCATCGTCATGGAAGGACAGTCCGCAGTTGATGAGTCCATGCTGACTGGTGAAAGTATTCCGGTGGATAAAGCCGCAGGCGATACCGTCATCGGCGCTACCTTGAACAAAAACGGTTTCTTGAAGGTCCAGGCAACCAAAGTCGGAAAAGAAACGGCACTGGCGCAAATCATTAAAGTAGTGGAAGAAGCACAAGGAACAAAAGCACCGATTCAGCGTGTAGCTGACAGCATCTCCGGGATTTTTGTCCCAATCGTAGTAGGGATTGCTATTCTTACTTTCTTGATCTGGTACTTCTTCGTTATACCTGGCAACTTCGGTGAGGCTTTGGAAAAAGCAATTGCCGTACTCGTAATCGCTTGCCCATGCGCCCTCGGTTTGGCAACACCGACCTCGATTATGGCGGGCTCTGGACGCGCAGCTGAGCTGGGCATCCTGTTCAAAGGCGGGGAGCATCTGGAGACGGCTCACCACCTGGATACGATCGTCCTCGATAAAACAGGGACCGTAACCAAAGGAGAGCCAGAACTGACAGACGTCATCGCCATTGATATCGAAGAGCAAGAGCTGCTCTCTTTGGTTGGTGCCGCTGAGAAAAACTCTGAGCACCCATTGGCTCAAGCTATCGTTCGTGGTATTGCGGATAAAGGAATCACTCTGTCGGATACAGGTTCATTTGAAGCTATTCCTGGTTTTGGTATCCGGGCAACCGTCGCTGGCAAAGAAGTACTCGTCGGTACCCGCCGCTTACTGGAAAAACATCAAATCTCGTACCATGCAGTGTCTGATACCATGCTGGCACTGGAGCGCTCCGGTAAAACGGCGATGCTCGCAGTCGTTGAAGGCAAGCTCGCTGGCCTGATTGCCGTAGCGGATACAATCAAGCCAACCTCCAAGCAAGCTGTTCAACGCATGAAAGCAATGGGATTGACTGTGATTATGATGACTGGTGACAACCGTCAAACTGCCGAGGCCATTGCCCGCGAAGCAGGAATCGATCACGTCATCGCAGAAGTCCTGCCTGAAGGCAAAGCCGCAGAAGTGAAAAAACTGCAAGAACAAGGCAAAAAAGTCGCGATGGTCGGCGATGGTATCAATGATGCTCCTGCACTTGCTACCGCTGACGTCGGTATGGCAATCGGTACAGGTACAGATGTGGCTATGGAAGCAGCAGATATTACCTTGATGCGCGGCGAACTGTCCAGTGTCGCAGACGCTATCGAGATGAGCAAACTCACCATTCGCAACATCAAGCAAAACCTGTTCTGGGCATTGGCCTACAACACCTTGGGCATCCCGATTGCCGCAATCGGCTTACTCGCTCCATGGCTTGCCGGTGCCGCAATGGCCTTCAGCTCCGTATCCGTCGTACTCAACGCACTGAGACTGCAACGAGTGAAGCTGTAACAACAGTAATAAGCGGCTTTGTCCGCCTTACCTATATCACCTAAAATGTAAGGAGAGATTAATCATGACAAATATCACATTGAACGTAGAAGGTATGTCTTGCAACAAATGCGTAGCGCGCATCGAGAACACATTGAAAGAGTTGGGTGCAGAAGGCAAAGTACACCTGGCTGAAAAAAAGGTTGAGGTTTCCTACAACGAGAGCAACTTGACTCTCGATGCAGTGAAAGAAGCTATTGAAGACCAAGGCTACGACGTCGTTTAAGCATCGTGTCTCTGAAAAGCAAAGCTCCTGCCTGAATCAATGAGGCAGGAGCTTTTTGGTGTTGAGGTAAAAGTGGCTGTAGTGGAGGGGAAGAAGCCCATTTCCAGTCTACGCTTCGGCCTACGCCCCGCGAGGGGGTTAGACTGTCCGCTCCGGAATGAATGTCGGGAGCGCTTCAAAAGTAGAGTTTCGAAGATGTATTCGCAGAGGTTGAAGCTGACAACCCCCGCCATTCATTTCAAAGCTAGGTAGGGCTCCAGAGGCGCTAGGACTGGAAAGGGGCTTCTTCCCAAGCGGCTATTGTTTACATCTTGAAAGCAACTTTCATGAGGTCTTCCTCTGTTAAAAGCATGTAAAAACCTCATCAGCTCGTAGAGGAAACAGGAGAAATAAGCGAAGATCTTTGGACACACCTACCGAGGCGCAGTGAAAAAAAGAGAAACTGCTTTTAGCGTCCACCTCTGAGCCACATCCTGATGGACTACTTTGGACGCGGTTTCGCTTTTTTTCACGGAGCCGGGCGCCCCATGCTCCCGTGCAGGGGTTCCAAGAATCTGAGCGTTTTCTCCTGTTTCCTCCCCACCACAACAGCGAGTATAGCGCACTAATCCTTCAATCGAATAAGCAACGAACAGCTAATCCAATCCGACTCATAAAGAAAAACAGAATCCGGTTAAAACCGTGCTAAACGAACGTTCACAATAACTGGAAGCGAGCGTATAATTCAAATCACAATCACCATTAAATAAGAGGCAACACATACGGCCTAGTTCCGATATTCTCGGAAGCGGGGGAACCAATCTTTTGGGGTTAATCCTGAGTGATCAGGAGGGATGAGGAAATGTCTTCTCTGCCATCCTACCCGTCAGCTAACCTCGTCGGCCAAAGCAGGGAAGGTCATGAATGGATAAAGTCTAGGCATATAATGCGCAACAAGGGGATTCCTTGCGGGCGTGTGATAGGCCGATACAGGCTTTTTCTTTGGGACCTTTGTTCTGGAGAAAAAGAATGGATCGGCCTATTTTTTATGGAAATACCGATGAGCAGCTTACGCCGATACAACGAGAAGGGAATGGTGTGGATCGCTGAGAGGCAGTCGGTACGACATAAACCGCTGACAATCGAAATCAGGAAGACAGAGTACAGGGAGTCCTGAAAATGGACGCCAGGTATTACGTAAGCCTGTGGATTTTCAACACGAGTAAAAATCAAGCGTACCTGCTTGGTTTTGCTGGAGTGTCGAAACTTCGCGGGCTTTTTCCATTTACGAAAAAACGAAGGATGAGGGATATCATGTCCAAAATGAAAGTCCATCAACTCACAAAAGTGTTCGGCAAGCAGCCCGAGCTGGCCTTGAAGCTGCTGGCGGAAGGACGTACAAAAGAACAAATTTACAAGCAAACCGGCCAGTCCATCGGTGTCAATCAGGTCAGCTTTGAAGTCGAGGAAGGTGAAATCTTCGTCATTATGGGCCTGTCAGGCAGCGGCAAGTCCACCTTAATCCGACTGTGTAATCGACTGATTGACCCAACGAGCGGAAGCATCGAGATCGATGGGGAAGAGATCGTGGACATGAAGGCAGCAGCTTTGCGTGAGGTGCGGAGGAAGAAGCTCGGGATGGTTTTTCAAAATTTCGCCCTGTTTCCGCAGCGGTCGGTACGAGAAAATGTGGAGTTTGGTTTGGAGATACAGCAAGTACCGCCAGGACTCCGGCAAGAAAAAGCACGGGAAGCACTCGCGCTCGTTGGATTAACCGAGTGGGAAAATGCGCACCCGGATCAATTGAGCGGAGGGATGCGCCAGCGGGTCGGATTGGCTCGGGCGTTGGCTAATAATCCAGATATTCTCTTGATGGACGAAGCGTTCAGTGCACTGGACCCGCTCATTCGAAAAGATATGCAGGATGAGCTGCTGGAGCTCCAGATGACGATGAAAAAGACGATCCTGTTCATTACACATGACTTGCATGAGGCATTGCGGCTGGGTGATCGGATTGCCTTTATGAAAGACGGGCAGATCATTCAGATCGGCCGCCCGGAAGAAATTATGGCAGACCCAGCGGATGAATTCGTGCGGAAGTTCGTGGAGGATGCCGACCTGTCCAGGGTGCTCGTTGCTGAAAATGTGATGAAACGTGCAGAAGCAATCACGCCTGACAAAGGGGCCCGAGTGGCGCTGCAACTCATGATGGATAATGGCGTGTCCAGCTTGTACGTCGTAGACAAAAAGCGCACACTGCTTGGATTGATTACGGCTTATGACGTATCACTCGCGATCAGTACGGGAGATTCGCTGGAGGCAATCATGAAAACCGACCTCCCTACCGTTTCGCCTGACGCACGTCTGCACAGCTTGTTCCCGATGATGGCAGACCTGCACGTCCCGATTGCGGTAGTGGGCGACCAGCAGCGATTATTGGGTGTCATCGTAAAAGGAGCGGTGCTAGGCGGGCTGGTAGGCAAAGTCAATGTACAAGAGCATCAGAGAGCAGAGGTGATGAGTGATGGACGTCGTGCCTAAGCTACCGATTGGCAGTTGGATGGAAGGGTTCGTGGAGGTGCTGGGCCAGTACAAAGGGGTATTGTTTGAACCGGTGGCTATCGTCATTTCCACGATGGTGACCTACTGTTCTACGGTTTTGGCAGAGATACCTTCGCTGATTCTCATCTTGCTGCTGGGGGTCGCTGCGTGGGTTTTTGCAGGGAGAGCGTCCATGGTCTTCACGGTTGTTGGACTTTCTCTCATCCACAACTTGGGGTACTGGGATGAAACGATGGAGACATTGGGACTCGTCCTCACTGCTACCATGATTTCGATCGTCATCGGGATTCCGGTGGGCATTCTTTGCGCGAGACACGATACGTTTCGCAATCTGGTTACGCCAGTACTGGATTTGATGCAGACGATGCCAGCGTTCGTTTATTTGATTCCCGCGATCTTTTTCTTCGGTTTGGGCGAGGTGCCGGGAGTTATTGCCTCCGTTATTTTTGCTTTGCCGCCAATCGTGCGTCTCACGAACTTAGGCATACGTCAGGTCCCAGCGGAAATGGAGGAAGCGGCGGACGCCTTTGGCGCAACTGGGTGGCAAAAGCTCGTGAAAGTACAACTGCCATATGCGAAATCGACGATCTTGGCGGGAGTCAATCAGTGCATCATGCTCGCCCTGTCGATGGTGGTCATAGCGGCTATGATCGGGGCGAAGGGCTTGGGTGCAGACGTATATCGCGCCGTATCGCAAGTGGATATAGGAAGAGGATTCGAGGCGGGGCTATCTATCGTGATCATCGCTATCGTCTTGGATCGACTTACCCAACATGCAGGAAAAAAGGAGAGAAATACATGATGAACAAAATGATTCCAGCTATATTGGCAGTCATGATGGGAGCGACAGCTTGGCTCGCAGGCTGCTCTAGTCAAAACACAAACACACAAATACCGACAGCAACGGTGGTCGGTCCGATTCCTTCTGAGACGTCGGACAACGCGCTAGGAGAAAAGCTCGACTACAAAATCATCGGAATCGACGCAGGAGCAGGCTCGATGGTAAAGACAGAGGAAGTCATGAACCTGTATGGCTTGGATAAATGGCAGCTTGTCGAAGGCTCAGATGCCGCTATGACAGCAGCTTTGATCAAGGCGTACGAAGCGAAGGAACCAATTATCATAACGGGCTGGACGCCGCACTGGATGTTTAAAAAGATGGATTTGAAATACTTGGCCGACCCAAAGAACGGCTTTGGCGGAGCGGAACAAATCCATACCATCGTGCGCAAAGGGCTGAAAGAGGATCAGCCTGCTGCCTATCAATTTCTGGATAAGTTCTGGTGGGAGCCAGCCGATATGGAGTCGGTCATGGTTCAAATGATTGACGGAAAAGATCCGGAAGTGGCCGCTGCGGAATGGGTAAAAAACAATGAAGCCAAAGTAGCGAAATGGGTGGAGGGCATACAGCCTGTCCAAAAAGAGAAGCTGACTCTCGCTTATGTAGCATGGGATTCCGAGATTGCCAGCTCGCACGTCGTAGAGTATGTGCTTGAGCAGAAGCTGGGGTATGAAGTCGAGTTGAGTCAGGTGCAGACTGGACCGATGTGGGCAGGTGTGGCCATTGGGGATGTAGATGGGATGGTTGCAGCGTGGCTGCCGTCTACAGATACGAGCTATTTGAAAAAATTCGGTGGGCAAATCGAGGATTTGGGTCCGAATCTCGACGGAACCAAAATCGGACTCGTGGTTCCTTCGTACATGAACATCTCGTCCATTGAGGATCTCCAATAAGGGAAGGGGAGGTGCTGCTATGAAGCATTATCTCGTAATAGGCAAGGGGGAAGCTTTCACTTCTTTTGTCCAGACACTATGCTGCGACAGTTTGCCTGCGTTTTGGGGAAGGAATCCAGGTGCCTTTTCATTGAGAGCGGGGCCTGGAGATAAGACGATTCAGCGTTTTTTGCCCATCTCATTTGACGAGTGCTACCGCGATCAGGAATCCTTGCTGATATACCAATCCGTCTACATCTTTCCTGATGAGTGGGCGGAGGGGCGCGACTTCGTTACACTGTTCAAGCAGCTGGGCACCTGCCGGATTTTTGTGATGACGCAAGAGCATCGGAACGCGATGTTATACAAGGCGCTCGGGGCGAATCACGTCATCGTGAGTCAGCCCGGGTATAGAGGCTACGGCTGGTTGGCTGAACAGATGAGTGGCTAAGAGAGAAATAGAAGAGGCTCCGCCTGCAAATGAGGCGGAGCCTTGTTTTCGTGAAAATTTAGCCCAACATTTTTTCGAGGTCCTTGTCCAATACATAAACCTCGATCCGTTCACCCATTTTCGTGCTGATGTCGCTATGACTCGATAGTACTTTGCAGGTTGTAAGCTTTTCTACGATTTCTTCCGATTCTTCACTGTACATTTCACGGAGAACCTCGCGCATTTCTTTGACGATGCGGCGACCTTTATCGTGACTGGACAGATGCTTTTCTTCGACGGTAAGAACACCCTTGAACCTGGCGATGACCATATCACCGACGATGTAGGTCTTGGCTTCCTGCGGACCTCGTCCAATTAGTTCGCGTTGAAATTTTATGAATGCTTCGCTGATTTCAGCTTCCAGCTTTTTTTTGTTAGAGATGGCCAAACGCCATACCTCCCATAATTATCATTGTGCCTAATATTACTCAGCTGTCCAGAGGCTGTCAAACAAATAGGCTGATAATGTGAAAACGGAAGAGAAACGATGAAATATCATGATCGGATGAGGCCTGATAGGTTTAAATCGCTTACACGGATAAAGAATGCAGAAATCGTGTGAAAAAGACAGAAATAGGACATTAACATCCGATTATGCCAGACGTATAATGAGATTCGTAACCAACAATTGCAAATATGGCCAAATCCCGAGGCACTCGGGAACGGAGGACCCAATCAGTAGGGGTTAATCCCACGAATGAATCGTGGGAGGGATGAGATACTCTTTCGCCATCCTACCCGTCAGCTAACTTCGTCGGCTAAAGCGAGGGAGGTCTAAAGACCGCCTATTTGAGGAGGCCTTTTTGTTATCCGTACGGGACGACAAAGGTTGACTCGAAACGTAATGCAGGTCTTTTCGTTTTGCTCAAAAACGGCCAATGACCGTTTTTACTTACAAGTAAATAGCTGTTTTTTTGAAAAAGGAAACGGGAGACAAAACGCAAAGAAGGCAACTTCAAGTCGGCTGGGCGTTAGGTAGACCAATGAGTACTTTTTCTCCGATACAAAGGATCATTTTTATTTGCCGCGAAATGGCGGGCGACTTGTTTCGTCTGTTTATTTTTCGCTCGGTCAAATGTGGCGATCTTTCGGGGGAATTGTAAGCATTGGTCTATTTTTTTATTCCAAATGGCAGGTTTTCTTCAAAAAAATGTGTGTTCAAAAAAGTGGCTTTTCAGCACCGAGAAAGTGGCGAGAACCTGAAGAAGGAGGAGCGGAGTGTAGGGGACCTACATGAGCACCGGACTTTGAAGGTGAACGACACTTTCGACGTCGCATAAGCCCTCAGGACTACTACGTGATCAAAAGACAACTTTTTGAACTACCTTTACAAGAAAGCTCGTACAGGGGATAGCGAGAGAGACGATTTCAGCCAGACTTCACGGAATAATTCGTACGGAAAAAAGGAGGGACATGGCATGGATGTGGTTTCCATACTGCTCTTGGCGCTTTCATTCGGTGTATTTTTTGCACTCATCAAGTTTTGTGACGCCGTGGTAAGAGAACAGGGAGGGAAAGAGAAATGATCTGGTTGCTTTTGATTATGGCAGGGCTTGCGATGTACCTGTGCCACGCATTGATTTACCCGGAAAAATACTAGGGGTTACCCGAAGCATTCGATTATTTGGAGCCACTTTTTAGAGGGAGTAGGAGGAACTGTCGTGGACTTTATACAAATAGCGTTGGTTTTGGTGGTGCTTTTCGTGCTCGCCATACCGATGGGAAAATATTTGGCACGCTCCTTTTCGCTGGAGACGACCCGTCTGGACCGTGTTTTTGGCGGGGTGGAAAAAGCGATATACAAGCTGTCTGGTATCCGCGTAGCAGATATGACCTGGAAGCAGTACGCAATGGCTGTTCTGGTTAGCAACATTTCAATGGTAGCGATTGCGTATCTCTTGCTTCGTTTGCAAGGGATGCTGCCTGGAAACCCGAGTGGAATTGCGGCGATGGAGCCGTTGCTTTCCTTTAACACAGCCGTCAGCTTTTTGACGAATACGAATCTTCAGCATTACAGCGGGGAGAGCGGATTGTCGTATCTATCGCAGATGCTGGTCATTATTTACCTGATGTTTACGACACCAGCGACAGGGATCGCGGTCGTAATGGCTTTCATGCGCGGGCTGACAGGGCAGCGTAGCATCGGTAACTACTACGTTGACCTGGTGCGTGCTCATACACGGGTGTTGATTCCACTGGCAATTGTTGTGACACTGCTCTTGGTGTCCCAAGGCGTACCGCAGACGATGGAGCCGACAGCGACAGCAACAACGATTAGCGGAACGGAGCAACAAATCGCTCGCGGTCCCGTTGCTTCACTGGTATCGATTAAGCATTTGGGAACAAACGGGGGAGGATTCTTCGGGGTAAACTCTTCGCATCCGTTTGAAAACCCGACACCGCTAACAAACGTGATCGAAATTTTGTCGATGTTCTTGATCCCGGCGGCACTGCCATTCGCATTCGGCTTCATGGCGAAGAGCCGCAAGCAAGGCTGGGTTATTTTTGGAGCGATGTTCGTGATGTTCCTGGCGTTTCTGATTACGGCGTATGCCAATGAAGGAAACGGCAACCCGGCGCTGGAGCGGGCTGGCCTGTCACAAGAAATGGGCAGCATGGAAGGAAAAGAAGTCCGTTTTGGCATCGCACAAAGCGCCTTGTTCACCGCCGTGACAACAGCGGCAACGACAGGAACTGTGAACAACATGCATGATACATTGACACCACTTGGCGGCTTGGTTCCGCTCGGTGAAATGATGCTCAACTGCGTATTCGGCGGAGATGGCGTCGGAACGATTAACATTTTGATGTATGCGATTTTGGCTGTATTCTTGGCGGGCTTGATGGTAGGGCGTACGCCTGAATTCCTTGGCCGCAAGATCGAAGGGAAAGAGATGAAGCTGATCGCCATCGCGATTCTCGTTCATCCCCTGATTATTTTGGCGCCAACCGCTATTGCATTGGCAACTGAAATGGGATCGTCCGCAGTGTCGAACCCAGGCTTCCATGGTATTTCACAAGTGTTGTACGAGTACACTTCTTCGGCAGCCAACAACGGTTCCGGTTTTGAAGGATTGGGCGACAACACGCCATTCTGGAACATTTCTACCGGACTCGTCATGCTGTTCGGTCGATACGTCTCGATCATTACGATGCTGGCGGTAGCAGGCTCCTTGCTCGCAAAAACGCCGGTACCGGAAACGATGGGTACGCTGCGCACAGACAATAGTGTATTCACGGTGATTTTGATTGCGACTGTAGTGATCGTAGGCGCACTGACATTCCTGCCTGTGCTTGCTCTTGGCCCAATCGCCGAGTGGCTCACAATCCGATGATAAGGGGAAGTTCAAAAGCTGACTTTTTGAACATTGATTTGAACATGAATACTAGAGGCAAAGGAGTAATTTTCCATGAGTAGAACGCGCACGGTTGCGCTTCCTAAAGATTTGTACCAGCGGGCCTTTGTCGAGTCTTTCAAAAAACTGGACCCGCGTGTGATGATGAAAAATCCAGTCATGTTCGTGGTAGAGATCGGGTTCTTCATTACGCTTCTCTTGACGTTTGTGCCCAATTTGTTTGGGGGAGCTTCGGACCCGTTTTACAACGGTGTCGTCAGCTTGATCCTGTTCGTGACGATTCTGTTCGCCAACTTCGCAGAAGCCTTGGCAGAAGGTCGCGGCAAAGCACAGGCAGAGAGCTTGAAAAAAACGAAGCAGGACACGCAAGCAAAAAGAGTGGGGAAAGATGGTCGCATTCAAGTCGTCAGTTCCACAGAACTGCGAAAAGGCGATCTGGTGATAGTGGAAGCAGGCGAGCTGATTCCATCCGACGGGGAAATCGTCGAGGGTGTCGCCTCTGTGGACGAATCAGCAATTACGGGTGAATCTGCTCCGGTCATTAAAGAAGCAGGTGGCGATTTCAGCTCTGTCACGGGAGGCACACGTGTAGTCAGTGACCGCATCCGTGTCCGTGTGACGACTGATCCCGGCGAATCGTTTTTGGACCGCATGATTTCGTTGGTAGAGGGCGCGAAGAGACAGAAGACTCCGAATGAAATCGCGTTGAATACTCTATTGGTCAGCTTGACGTTGATTTTCCTGATCGTCTGCACGACCTTGCTGCCTATTGCCAACTATGTAAATGCAGCCATTCCGGTTGCGACACTGATTGCTTTGCTCGTTTGCTTGATTCCGACTACGATTGGCGGACTCTTGTCAGCGATTGGGATTGCGGGTATGGACCGGGTCACGCAGTTTAACGTCATCGCTATGTCTGGTAAAGCCGTAGAGGCATCCGGTGACATCAACACCATTATTTTGGATAAAACGGGAACGATCACACATGGTAACCGGATGGCTGCCGAGTTTGTCACCGTAGGCAACAGCAAAAGCACGGAATTGAACCGAGTAGCTGCACAAAGCTCGGTCCATGACGAAACACCGGAAGGACGCTCTGTTGTAGAGCTGGCGAAAAAACAAGGTCTGGCAGCCGCTGAACTGGAATTGCCTGGTTCCGAAGGCGTGGAGTTCCGCGCTGAAACAAGAATGAGCGGGACGAATTTTGCAAGCGGCGTCCTCATCCGCAAAGGGGCCGTCGACGCCATCAAAAAATACGTGGTAGAGCAAGGGGGCAACATCCCTGCTGATTTGGATGAAAAAGCAAACCGGATTGCAACGGCGGGCGGCACGCCATTGGCTGTAGCAGAAGGCAATGCGATTCTCGGGTTGATTTACCTGAAAGATACCGTAAAGCCAGGGATGCGCGAACGCTTTGAAGAGCTGCGCCGCATGGGTATTCGTACGGTCATGTGCACGGGAGATAACCCGCTGACAGCCGCGACGATTGCCCGCGAAGCAGGTGTGGACGATTTCGTAGCGGAAGCCAAGCCGGAAGACAAGATTGCGCTGATCCGCAAAGAACAAGCGGCAGGCAAGCTGGTCGCCATGACAGGTGATGGTACGAATGACGCGCCAGCTCTCGCACAAGCCGATGTCGGTTTGGCGATGAATACGGGTACGGTAGCGGCGAAAGAAGCAGCGAACATGGTCGATTTGGATTCTGACCCGACCAAAATTATCGAGGTCGTTGCGATTGGCAAGCAGCTTTTGATGACGCGCGGTGCATTGACGACGTTCAGTATCGCCAATGACGTAGCGAAATACTTCGCGATCATTCCAGCGATGTTCATGCTGGCGATTCCACAAATGAGTGCGCTCAACATCATGGGTCTGGCTACACCGGAAAGTGCGATTTTGTCCGCGTTGATCTTCAATGCGATTATTATCCCGATCCTGATTCCGCTGGCGATGAAAGGTGTGAAATACACACCAATGAGCGCGACGAAGCTACTCAGCCGCAATCTGGTGATCTATGGCTTGGGAGGAATTATCGTCCCGTTCGTGGGCATCAAGCTGATTGACTTGATTTTGGTAGGATTGAATCTGGTGTAACTAATATTGAAAAAAGAAAGCTCAGGTGAACCGATATGATATGGAAAAATTTGCGTCTCAGCCTCGTTTTGCTGCTGATTTGCGGCGTTGCCTACCCGCTGGCGATGACAGGGGTTGCACAGGTTGTCATGCCTGCACAAGCAAGTGGCAGTCTCATCACCGATGCGAGCGGCAAGGTAGTCGGCTCCGAGCTGATTGGGCAGACCTTCACCGATCCGAAGTACTTCTGGGGACGCATTTCTTCTATTGATAACAATGCGTCAGGATCTGGCTCGAACAACTACGCGCCATCGAACCCGGCCCTGATCGAGCGTACACAAAAAGATATCGCCGCATTTCTGGCAGCGAATCCTGGCGTGAAGCAGGAAGACATCCCGGCTGATTTGTTGACGAACTCTGCTTCTGGTCTGGATCCGCATATCTCGCCAAAAGCTGCTCAGATACAAGTGGAGCGTGTAGCCAAGGCGCGCAATCTCGAAACGGTACAACTACAGGCTCTGATTGAAGCGAATACAGAGGCAAGAAGCTTGGGGGTATTCGGAGAGCCGCGTGTCAATGTAGTGAAGCTGAATATAGCTTTGGATGAATTGGATAAGTAAAGAATGAAGGAGGGCTGTGAGATGGTAGAGCAGTTTCGGCGAAAGTCCCCGGAGGAAATCTTGCAGTCCATCTCCAGAATGCACCGGGGCAGGCTGAAAATCATTCTGGGGGCAGTCAGTGGTTCAGGTAAAACCTATCACCTGCTAATGGAAGGGCAGTCGCTTAAGAAAAAAGGGATTGATGTGGTCGTAGCTGGCTCAGGCGAGGCCACTCATCCCAAGCTGGCGCAAAAGCGGGAGGGCTTGGAGCAAATCCAGCCAATCATCTGGTATTCCCTCGGGGAAGCGAGACATGATCTGGACGTTGCAGCCATTATCGAGCGTGATCCGGAAGTGGTTCTCGTAGACGGTTTGGCTCATCGCAATCGTCCAGATGCCCAGCGTGTAACCCGACTCGACGATGTTCAGTATTTGTTGAATCACAATATTAGTGTGATTGCGACGGTCAACATTTACGAATTGGCCGGGATGAAAGAAATGGCGGAGCGACTGACGAAGGCAGAAGTGCGTATCGACCAGTGTGTACCTGAGGATATGCTTGCCATGGCTGACGAGGTGAAATTGCTCGACGTCACGCCAGAAGCCATTCTGAAAAGGCTGCAAGAAGATGATCGCAACCCGACTCGAACCAAGCATCCGTTGTTTCGCAGAGACAATCTGCATATGCTGCGAGAACTCGCTCTTCGGTTCGTAGCTACAGGCGTAAACGAGGATTTGGAGGATTATCGAGAGAAGCACGGTATGGTAGGGGCTTCCGGAGCCACAGAGAAGGTGTTGGTTTCTGCCCAGTATCATTGGAACGGGTCGATATTGGTTCGGCGAGGACAACAGGTTGCCAAGCGGCTCGGCGGAGAGCTCTTGGTCGTCTGTTTTCTCCCTTTATCCAAGAAACTGACGAAGGAAGAAGCGACTTTTAAGAGATCCATCGGAAAGCTCGTGGACAAAGTCGGAGGGACCTTTGAAGAGCAGATGCTTACACATGAAAAGGGCGTAGCAAACGAGCTCGTCGCTTATGCGATGGAGAATAATGTGACCCGAATCGTCATGGGGCAGTCCAAGCGTACGCGCTGGGAAGAGATATGGTATGGCTCCATCGTCCATAAGATTCTTCGGCAAACGAAAAATATTGATATCCTAATCGTAGCGGACCGTTCTGAGCGGGACGGTGAGCGTGTTATGCCGACCAAGCGTGAACAAGCGGTAACGCCCAATCCGTACCGCCGACTCTCTGATGAGGAGATGCAGCAGAAAATCGGGAAAATCAAGCGCGGTACGCTAAAAGTATATGTGGGAGCCGCACCTGGTGTCGGCAAGACGTACACGATGCTCCGAGAAGGCAACGAGCTCGCCGAAAATGGCATCGACGTGGTGATTGGGCTTTTAGAAACGCATGGACGAAAAGAAACCATTGAGCAGGTAGGGGGACTTCCTCTTATCCCGCGCAAGCGTATTCCGTACAAAAACGTGACGTTGGAAGAAATGGATACGGACGAAATCATCCGGCGAAATCCGGAGGTCGTACTGGTGGATGAGCTGGCACATACGAATGTGCCGGGGAGTGCCTATGAGAAGCGATACCACGATGTCGAGAAGATTTTGGCTGCGGGTATTTCCGTCATATCCACGATGAACATTCAGCACCTGGAGAGCTTAAACGACAGCGTCGAACAAATCACGGGAATTCGCGTGCGAGAGACGGTACCGGATCATATTTTGCATCAGGCAGATGAGGTCGAGCTGATCGATATTTCACCCAAAGCACTGCGTCAGCGGATGCGGGAGGGCAATATTTACGCGATGGAAAAGGTAGAGCAGTCGCTGACCAACTTTTTCAAAACAGGGAATTTGATCGCGCTACGGGAGTTGGCCTTGCGTGAAGTGGCGGACGACGTCGACGAACGCTTGGAGGCGTGGGAGCGACGAACGCTTCGCGGGCCTTGGCGGCAGCAGGAAGTCATTTTTGTCTGTGTGAATCTGCGCGCAGACAGTGAACGATTGATTCGCCGAGGATTCCGAATTGCCTATCGGCTGAAGGCGTCCTGGCATGTAGCTTACGTGCAGGATCATTCGTCGCTGACAGAAGAGGAAGAGACGCAGCTGGCGAAGCTGAAGGCACTAACAGAGCGGCTCGGAGGTCGCTTCGAACAATACGAAGCCCCTTCTCGGCGCAAGGTTTTCACCAAGCTGGTTTGGCATATGAACGAAAAAGGAACGACGCAGGTCGTCATCGGGCAGTCGGCGCGGACCCGCTGGAAGGAAATTCTCGAGGGTTCGGTCATTCAGCGATTATTGAGGGAGGTCCGACACATGGATGTGCTGGTCGTGGCCGATCACGCATCCGAAATGATGTGAGGGAGGGTAATGATGGGCACAGAAAAAGAAGGGCAATGGGACCAAAGCGTGGCAGACGCCTATAGCCGTTTGGAGTGCCTGATACTAGAGCCAACTACGGAGGCAGATTTGTTTTCCAGGCTGATACGGGTCTACCTGGAGGAAGAAGAAGTGCGCATACGGCAAAAGCTAAAGCGCAAATCCTCGCAGCGAATCTCTCGCGTCATGCATGAACGGGTGGGTGAGTTTTTGTCTGGGCAGTTGACCGGGCTTTCGTTTCAAGTGATTGACGGTCTCTTGTTTATAAAGAGGCAAGAGCAGCTAGTCGGGGCACTCAAATGCATCCCAGATCTCGGCAGCTACGATACTCCGTCCTGGAATGCAACACTTGCCCGTTTTGCCAAGCAGTATCAGAAGCGGTTCCAGCTGGCGCCAGAGAAGCTGTTGTTCGTTGTTTGCTCTCTCGCCAAAAGCTTGGATGCTGCACATGCCAAGGAGTTGACCGGAATTGATGTCTGGTGTGGCGCGGCATTAACAACCCCCGCCTATCGGGATGCACTGCAAACGTATGTCAGCAAATGTGTGGAGGTCATGGACGCACTCCCGCAGCCTGTACACCAAGTGTATTTTTTAAGTGCGGATGTCCATCCGAATGCGCTTGCTTGCCAATTGCTGCGCGGGGAAAAAGCATCCATGCCAGATCGTTGGTTGCGACCGTCCGTCGGTGATCTCATCCAATTACTGCAAGAGAAGCTATGATATACTTTTAAGGACACTCATACCACGAATTCCTTGGGAGGGACTGTATATAAAAGTAAAAGTGGCTGGTATCCCGCATTTCACAGGAGCATATGTCTCTGGCACAGAATTAGCTCCGGATGCGCTTCGTACAGCAGGATTGATCGAGCAGTTGCAGCAGCACGGCTTGGAAGTGCAGGATGTAGGAAATCTGCATCTTCCCGATGATCTGCCTCGCCATAATATTCCGCCAGTTCGTAATTGGCCGGCTCCGCGTATGTTTTGGGATTTGCTGCAAAAGGACGCGCAAGAGTGGCTTGATACAGACGACTTTGTCTTGATGCTCGGCGGCGATTGCAGCTTGGTCGTTGCAACGGCACAGGCTCATCAGGCTCAGTATCAGGAAAAAGCGTATCTGCTCGTGCTTGACGGTCATCTCGATGCAGTAGTGCCATCCGCTTCTCGCTGTATTGGGGCGGCAGGGATGGGATTGTGGTTTTTGCTTCAGGATCGTGGACAATGGATCGAGCCAAGTGGCTGGGATGCAGAGCGAATCCGCCTCATCGGCTGCCAGCAGATGCCTGTAGAGACTTTCGGCGTTGACGTCATGACCTTGGCTCAGCTCACAGAGGGAAGCATCGTGGAACGAGTTTCTCATAAGCTCCAATCGATCCCGCCTGATGCCAAAATCCTCGTTCATTTCGACGTAGATATCATGCACAAAGACGCGATGCCAGCGGCCTATTCCCCAAGCGAGACAGGATTGTCGCTATCCGAAGCGGAGGCATTATTGGCAACTGTTTTGCGAGATTCGCGCGTGACCAGTATGGAAGTGACGGAATTCTCAGGGGCAAGGGATACCACTGGCGAGTATGCGCAGAGGCTGGTAGAGTTGCTCGCCCGGGCACTAGCTGCACGTGTTTAAAGTACTCCCATTCGAAAAAGAATAGATTTGTTAGCAAGTGAGCTCGGCAGTCCTGATTTGTTCAGGCTGTCGAGCTCTTTTTTGGGCGATCTTCCTAAGTTTTTAAAGGTACCGATTAGCCAAGAAAGCTGGTGAAAAGAAAAAGCACAGGGCTCGCAGACCTTGACAACGCCTACCCAGTCGGAACTTTAAAAAGAGAACCACGCTTGTCGAACACTTCTTCCCTGAGAAACGTCCGCCTGTAGGGTGGCTTTGGCTCGACGGTCCTCTTTTTAAAGTGGAGACGGGCAGTCAATCCCCCACGCTGGCGTGTCAGAGTTGAAGAGACCTGTGCTTTTTCTTCTCCTCCACTATGTTGACTCAAACAAATAGCTGTGAAGCCCTCTTATGACAGGAAAATAAATTTTTTAAAAATAAGGAGAAAGGATTTTCCCGCTCATTCGTATTAGTGTTGAATCAACCAAAACGGAAGCTGCGCAGCATTCCCCAAAGGCTGATCGGTGATAGATGGAGGAGTAGTAGAAATGCCGGACGATCGGGAATTGATCGAGCAAATCCTGGCTGGCAATCACCAGCTGTACAGTCAGATTATCGACAGGTACAAGGGCAAGATCGTGACCTACTTGTACAAAATGATCGGCAACATGCCAGACGCACAGGATTTGGCTCAAGACGTGTTTACCAAAACCTTTTACCTATTGAAAGACTATCGGCCTGAGCACAAGTTTTCTTCATGGCTGTATCGAATCGCGAGCAATCATTGTCTCGATGAAATACGAAGACGCAAAAGGACGGAGCAGACCGCAATTGTGGAGGAACAGATCGTTGATCCAGAGACACCAGAGACCGCCCTGTTAAAAAAGGAGCGAGACGCCCAGCTAGAACGCAGTATCATGCTGCTGGATGAGGAGTATCGCGAGGTGTTCGTCCTACATTACTTGAAGCGTCTGTCTTATCGGGAAATCAGCGAGAGACTGTCTCTTACGGAGAGCGCTGTTCAAATGCGCTTGTTCCGTGCTCGTAAAGAGATGAAGAAAAGCCTGACGAAAACAATGGGAGGGGGAGATGTTTATGACATGCTTCATGTTTAATCAATGGAAGCTCTATGCAAATGGCGAGCTCCCCCCTGCCGAAAGCAAAGGACTGGAGCAGCATGCGGTAGAATGCCCACAATGTCAAATCAAGCTGCAAGAGTGGGTAGATCACATGCTGGAAGAGGAATTCGCCGCCTATCCGGAAGTTCCTGTACCCGATACGTTTACGGATGAGGTCATGAGTAAACTGTTCGAAGCGGTTCCCGAACGTACGGCAAGGAAGCACTCCTCCCGAACCAGAAGACAAAGGGGTTGGGATATTGTGAAGAAGACAGGATTGGTAGTAGCAGGACTTACGGCGTTAGTAGTGACAGGAACCGTTGTATCGCCGACGTTTGCGAATTATGTGAACAGCTTGTTCAAGATTGAAAAGGATGCGGATAGGGGGATGAAAAATGCCGTGAATAAAGGCCTTGTCCAAAAGCTGGAGCAGAAGGTAACCGATCAAGGGATTACTTTCGAAGCAAAAGAGTTGATGGCTGACTCGATGAGGATTGCTATTATCTTTGATATGTACGACCAGAATGGTAAGCAAATAGAAGACCACTCTATGAAGCTTCAGTTAATTGATTCGAACGGAAAAGATTGGTTGGCGGAGGATGGAAGAGAGGAGTCTGGGAGTAATCATGGACAGTTTTTCATCACTGAGGTGAGCTTGAACGATATTTTCGAATCGGCGGAGGCTACTCCTGAACAACTGATCTTGAAAATCGTACCAACAGACATCGAAGGCAAGACAGGGAAGTGGGACTTGGAAATTCCGGTCGATATGAAGAAAGCGAAAGAAGCGACCAAGACGGTTGCGTTCAAAGACGCCGTGTATCAATCACCACAAGGGCTTGAGCTTAAACTGAAACAAATCGAATTCTCCCCAAGTGCGACACGGGTTATGCTTGATTCAACGGTTCCAAAATCAGCTTATGTGGAGTTTGAACGGGCAGTGCTCATGTATGATAAGGATCATCCGGGTGGAGTCCACATCACAAACAAAAAAGTCGAACCTACTTTATCAGGAGGTGATATCGCGTACGAAATTACCAACGAGAAAGGTGAGGTCGTGGCAGCTCGGGATATGTTTGTATTAGATGAAGGAATCGCGATAAAGAAGAATGTTCTTTACGTCTCTGGACTGTCCAGTAAACAAGAAGGCGATATCATGAAGTGGTGGCATACATTTGGCCCACTACAGGGTGAACAAAAGTTAAAGTTTCAGCTCCAAAAAGTTTATGAGAACAAACTGGCTTCTCCCAAATTCGACCTCATTCCAGAAGACTTAAACAAGAAGGCAGCGACTTTCAAGGATGAGACAGGCAGTTCGTTTACATTCTCCTCTTTTTCGTGGACACCTGCTAGCGGGGAGGAAAAAGGCAAGGCTGTGATAACTGTAGAGGGTATACTAGGAAAAGATGTGGTCTCCATCAAATATTGGTATGTAAAGGATGAAAACGGGAAGATTTACTATGCGACATTGAGACCAGAAAGCACTAGAGATAAAGATGGACGGGTACTGGTCAAAGGAGAGCTGGTCATTCCGAAATTGGAGCAAGTACCGAAAAGACTTACTATTTGCTATCCCGAATATACGGTGGAACACGACGTGAAGTGGGAAGTGCCGATTGAAATCAAGTAGATGAATGACAGACAGGGGAAGAGGCTGACAGAGGCCTCTTCTTTTTTATTTGGATAACTGATTATAGAATTTTTTAAAAGTGGAGAAAGGTTTTTCCAGCAAATCCGTAATAGCTTATGAATCAACCAAAACGGAAGCTGCGCAGCATTCCCCGCTGGCTTGATCTGTGATAGATGGAGGAGTAGCAAAATGCCGGACGATCAGGAACTAATCGAGCAAATCCTGGCTGGCGATCATGAGCAGTACAGACAAATTGTCGACAGATACAAGGGCAAGATGGTCGGTTATTTGTACAGGATGATCGGCAACATGCCAGACGCACAGGATTTGGCTCAAGACGTGTTTATCAAAACCTTTTATCGTTTACACGACTATCGGCCTGAGTACAGGTTTTCGTCGTGGCTGTATCGAATTGCGAGTAATCATTGTTTCGATGAAATGCGAAAACGCAAACGGACAGAGCAGGTAGAAATCGATGAGGAGCAGCTGATCGACCCAGACACGCCTGAAACAACTTTGTTGAAAAAGGAACGGGACGCAGCGCTGGAACGCAGCATTATGCTGCTGGATGAGGAGTATCGCGAGGTATTCGTCCTGTTTTACCTACAGCGACTGTCGTATCGGGAGATCAGCGAGCGACTTTCTCTATCGGAGAGCTCCGTTCAGATGCGATTATTCCGCGCCCGCAAAAAGATGAAGGACAGCCTAGAGAAAACGATGGGAGGGGGAGCTATTTATGAAATGCTTCATGTTTAATCAATTGAAGCTATACGTAAACGATGAGCTGGCCCCTGCCGAGAGCAAAGGATTGGAGCAACATGTGGAAAATTGCCCACAATGCCAGAAGCACCTGCAAGAGTGGGGAGAAGGCATGCAAGAAGTGGATTTTTCCGACATTCCGGAGGCTCCTGTACCCGATACGTTTACAGATGAGGTCATGGATAAGCTGTCTGATGCAGTTCCTCCACGTTCTACGCGAAAGCACTCCTCCCGAACCAGAAGACAGAGGGGTTGGGATATTGTGAAGAAGACAGGATTGGTAGTAGCAGGACTTACGGCGTTGGTGGTGACCGGAACGGTTGTATCACCTACGTTTGCGAATTATGTGCATAGCTTGTTCCAAATGGAAAAAGATGCGGATAGCGGTATGAAAAATGCCGTCAATAAAGGCCTTGTTCAAAAGCTGGAGCAAAAGGCAACCGATCAAGGAATTACTGTCGAGTTAAAAGAGCTGTTGGCTGACTCGATGAGGATCGCAGTCATCTATGATGTGTACGACGAGAGCGGGAAGAAGATTGAAGATCATAATTTGAATGCGAAGCTGATTGATCAGAACGGTAAGGATTGGTTTGAGGATGATGGAGGAGATAATTGGGGAAGTCATGGAGAGTTTTTCATCACAGAGCGATATTTGAATGAAATCTTCAAATCACCTGATACGACTCCTGACCAACTAACCTTACATTTAGAACAGACAGAAATCGCAGGTAAGACAGGGAAATGGTCATTGGAAATTCCGATCGATATGAAGAAAGCCAAGGAAGCGACGAAAACGGTTGTCTTCCAGGATACGGTCTTTCAATCGCCACAAGGTCTAGGGATTGAGCTGAAAAATATCGAATTTTCTCCAAGTGCGACACGGGTCATGCTAGATACTATTTCCCCAAAATCAGCTTATTTGGAGGTTGAACGTACGTCGATCCTGTACGATCGGAAAAATCCGCGAGGCGGCCATATCACAGAAAAAGAACGTGATTCTGCTTTTTCGGGTGAGAATATGATGTACGAAATCACCAATGAAAAAGGGGAAGTAGTAGCAGCTTGGGATATGATATCATTGGATGATGAGCTTGATAACAAGGAGAATGTTCTTTTCACACCGAGAACAGAAGAAGAAGCGGAAGAAGGACCAAAAGGCGATGTCTTGAATTGGTGGCATACATTTGGCCCGATACAGGGAGAGCAAAAATTAAAGCTTGAGCTAAAGAAAATTTATGAGAAAAAGCTGGCTTCGCCTAAATTTGATCTGGTTCCAACAGAACTGGAGAAGAAAGCTGCGACTTTCAAGGATGAGACAACAGGCAGTACCTTTACATTCTCTTCTTTTGCATGGAAGCCAGGTAACGGTGAAGATCTAGGTGAGGTCGTAATGACCATAGAAGGTACATTAGGAAAAGGCATAGTTGATAACCACGATTGGTTTGTAAAGGATGAAAATGGGAAGAATTACGCTGCGTCAGTGAGTACTGAAAGCACCAGAGACAAGGACGGACGGGTACAGATCAAAGGTGAGATCTCGATTCCGCTCTTGAAGCAAGAACCGAAAAAGCTCACGGTATCCTACGCAACCTATATGGTGGAACATGACGTGAAGTGGGAAGTACCTTTTGAAGTCAAATAGTTCAAAGAAAAAGAAGAGGCCGACAGTGGCCTCTTCTTTTTCATCACAGGAGCTGGTTTTTATGATTTGTGTACGTAAGGCCCCAACTGTTGACGAGTAAAGGTATAACGGCAATTTTCGTTCTTTAGCCACATATTCCCCTTCACAATGAGAATGTACACCGCAACGATGAAGTAGCTCGTCCCAATGATCCAGTCTGATATCATTACCATGCCAGTGGAGATGATATGCCGGATATACCATACCCCGATCGGGATGTGGAAAAGGATAACGGCGAACAAGCCCGGATTGTAGAGCGTTTTCGCTTTCAGATTCGCAAAAATTCCATGCCAGATAAACTGGAAGAAGCCCATGAGAATCGGTGCCAAACCGAGCCAGACGACCGTCGGGAACAAGAGGGGGACCAGATAAAAGACATAGGCAATGACGAGGTTGATGATCATCGCAGACTGTGGATTCAGCGGGTATCGCTCCGGATGGCTGCTCTTGAAAATCAAACCGTTAAACAGGCCGGCAAAATATCCGGGCCAACGATACTCTTCATACTGATGAACAAGGATGGCGATGAAGCTCAGCCACAACAGCCGCTCAATAGCAGGAATGGTGCCCCATTGCAGCATGACATGCAGACTAACACCTACTGCCACCAACAACCCGAGGTCAGGCCAATATTTTCGCAAAAAGCCCATTTGTCTCTCCCCCTATTTTTCATGAAAATAGCGTGCGAATAACAAATCAATCTGTTGGTCTACCGAAGCGACCTCGATGCCAGCGCCTGTAGACAATATCGATTTGAGCAAAGCAGGAAGAAATATCGCGCCAAACAACTGCATGATCATCATCATGAGAACCTCATGGTTTTCTTCGTGGGTAATTTCCTTCAAAACTCCCGCAATCTTCACAAACCCGATGCTTTTGAGAAATTGACCGTATTCATATTGAGAGGTAAATACAGCGCCACCAAGTGAGAAGATTCGGGAAACCAGCTCGGGATATTGCTGGATGATCTGCACGTAGCTCATTAAAAACTGCTTGAGTCGTTCTTGGGGAAGCAGTGAGGTGTTATCCAAGATATCAAATGTAGGTGTAAAGCTTCCTAGAAAGGCACTGAGGGCTTCATTGATGAGCCTATCCTTGGAACCGAAATAGTAGTTAACCAAAGCTACGTTTGTACCGGAATCCGCTGCGATTTTCCGCACTGTCACACTCTCGAAGCCTTCCATCTTGATTAAATCAAGTGTCGATTGCAAAATTTTCGCTTTCGTTTCGCTGTTTTTATCTGCCTGTGACATGACCAACCTCCTTTTTATTGAAAGTAAGAGCGTTTTGTTAAACGACGTTTTAAACGTTGTTTAATTTAATGGTAACAGTTCCTAAGTGGTATGGCAATATTCGTTTTCAACATTCGTAGTCAAACCTTATTCGTTTCTTGGCACATCAGCGGAGCTTTTCGCGTATACCTAATAGGCAATGGGAAAGAGGTGACCACATATGAGCGGATGGCTCGCACTCCTGCTCGTTTCCCTGGCCATCAGCATGGACAGTGTCAGTGTAGGATTGACGTATGGTTTACGGAACATGAGAATGCCCTTTTTGTCGCTCGTTGTCGTTTCCGGTTGTTCGTTTGCTGTTGTATATGGTGTCATGCTCGTAGGCTCATCCCTCACCGAATGGTTAACACCCGAGATTGGCCAGTATATTGGAGCCGCGGTCTTGATCCTCATGGGTTTGTTTACTCTGTGGCGGCTCATTGCGACACGGTCGGGGACAGAGGCTCAGGAGTCTACTGCTGTTGTAGCCGCAGAAAAACAGGAAGAGCAGGAGCCCATCGTATTATTGTCGCAGTTCCGCATTTTTGGTGTCATGATTCAGATTTTAAAAGATCCATCCAAAGCCGATGCTGACCGTTCTGGGCATATTATGGGCTGGGAGGCCGTCATGTTGGGGCTGGCCCTGTCATTGGATGCTTTCGGCGCAGGCATTAGCCTTACGTTTTTGGGATACTCACCACTGCTCGTCGCTCTCTGTATTGCGGTGATGAGTGCCTTGCTTCTTGTGATAGGAATTGGCCTCGGCAGGCGCGCCGGAAAAGCCAGATGGCTGACGCGACTCACCTGGCTGCCGCCGATTTTGTTGATTTGCATTGGTGTAGCCAAAAGTTTGAAATAACCGACAAACTAACGCGGACCCGTCCAGATAAATGGACGGGTTGTTTTATTTTCGAGCTCGTCTGCATACACATGAAAATGAGTGAGATGTGGATGGAGGAGATGTAGGTGGATACACAGCCAATTCGAAAATGGTACACGCTGGCGGCAGCCGACGTGACCGAAGCCCTTCATAGTGATGCTGCGCAAGGGTTGACTCAGCAGGAGGCGGAGCGGCGACTGGCTAAACAAGGTGCCAACCAGTTGGCTGAACAAAAGCGAAAGCCTCTCTACTCGGTCTTTGTTGATCAGTTCAAGGATTTTATGGTACTCATCCTGTTCATCGCAACACTGATCTCGTACTTCCTCGGAGAGTACTTGGATGCGATTGCGATCATCGCGATCATCCTCATTAACGGCATCCTTGGTTTTATTCAGGAGGCCAAGGCTGAGCGATCCTTGCAAGCGCTAAAGGAGCTGGCATCCCCGATGGCGCGGGTCATCCGGGGTGGGAACATTTCCATGATACCGGCTTCGCGGCTGGTACCTGGTGACCTGGTCCAATTGGAGGCCGGGGATCGTGTTCCCGCAGATTTGCGCTTGCTTTCGGCCAATCGGCTAGAGGTAGAGGAGTCTGCGTTGACAGGGGAGTCTGTCCCCGTCGGAAAAAACGTGAAAAGACTGGAGACAGCCCAGGCCTCCACTGTACCGCTTGGCGACCAAAAAAATCTCGCGTTCATGGGCACGATGGTAACGGGAGGAACAGGGAGCGGTATCGTTGTCGCGACAGGGATGAGCACGGAAATCGGGAAAATCGCGCACTTGATGAATACAGCGGAAGAAGCAGAAAGCCCTTTGCAGCTGCGATTGGAGCAAATGGGCAAAATTCTCGTGGTCGTCGCACTGCTGTTGACGATTGTGGTCATTGCTGCTGGTGTCTGGCATGGTCATGAGCTGTTTACGATGTTCCTCGCCGGGGTGAGTCTCGCAGTGGCGGCGATCCCGGAAGGCTTGCCGGCGATTGTGACTGTCGCGTTAGCGCTTGGCGTCCAGCGGATGATCCGCCGCAATGCGATCGTACGCAAGCTCCCATCAGTCGAGACGTTGGGCTGCGCCTCTGTTATTTGCTCCGATAAAACAGGGACCCTGACTCAAAATAAAATGACCGTTACCCAAGTGTGGCACAGCGATTCCACGTATGAGGTGAGCGGTAGCGGCTACGCACCTGAGGGAGCCTTTCACTACCTGGGGAAAATGGTATCTCCCGCCCGTGACGGAGCGCTCTCGCAAATCATCCGAATCGCAGACAGATGCAACAATGCCCGTTTGACATGCGAGGAGCAAAGCACGCGCAATCTGCTTGGGATGGGCAAGGCGTCACGTTTTTGGCAAGTTGTAGGCGACCCGACCGAAGGTGCTCTCAAGGTGCTTGCCGCGAAAGCATTGGGTGGCGATACAGAGCGTAGCAACCAAAAGAATCAGGGACAGCGTGTGGAGGAGCTACCCTTTGATTCTGACCGCAAAATGATGTCGGTCGTCGAAAAGGGGACGGACGGTGTGTATTCCCTGCTGACCAAAGGCGCGGCGGAGGCATTGCTGGCGAGATCGACACACATTTTGTGGAAGGGAGAGCTCATGCCACTCTCCGCGACGCTTCGCCACCAAGTACTGGAGCAAACGGAACGGATGGCAGGCAAAGCGTTGCGCGTATTGGGCTTCGCCTATAAGACACTGCAAGGCTATCGTCCGGGACAGCCGATCGGCTCTCTGGAAAACAATCTCGTCTTTGTCGGATTGGCCGGGATGATCGATCCGCCGCGTGAAGAGGTCCGTCCAGCTATCAATCTTTGCCATCAAGCAGGAATCAAGACGGTCATGATTACAGGCGACCACAAGGTGACAGCAGAAGCAATCGCCCGGCAGATTGGTTTGATGCGTGGCTACGGAGAAGTATTGGAGGGGCGGGAGCTGGATGGCATGTCAGATGAGCAGCTCGCAGAGTATGCGGAGCGAGTCACTGTCTATGCCCGTGTGTCTCCTGAGCACAAGCTGCGGATCGTCCGTGCTCTGCAAAGCCAAGGCCATGTTGTCGCCATGACTGGAGACGGTGTCAATGACGCGCCTGCGATTAAGACCTCAGACATTGGGATCGCGATGGGGATTACCGGTACGGATGTGACGAAGGAAGCCGCCGATCTCGTGCTGCGCGACGATAACTTCGCCACGATTGTCGCCGCAGTAGAGGAAGGGCGCAACATCTATGACAACATTCGAAAATTCATCCGTTATTTGCTGGCGTCCAACGTAGGTGAGATTCTCGTCATGTTTTTTGCAATGCTCCTCGGGCTTCCCTTGCCTTTGGTGCCGATACAGATCTTATGGGTCAATCTCGTGACGGATGGCTTACCAGCCATGGCGCTGGGCATCGATCAGGCGGAAAAAGATACGATGTATCAGAAGCCGCGCAACAAGGCAGAGAACATATTCAGCCGAGGGTTAGGCTGGAAAATTATTAGCCGCGGCTTTCTCATCGGGGCGATGACGCTCTTGGCGTTCTGGCTGACACTCAAAGAGAATCCGAATGACTTGGTGCACGCCCAGACTGTCGCTTTCGTCACATTGGTTATGGCGCAGTTGATTCATGTTTTCGATTGCCGGAGTCAATACAGCGTCTTTCACCGCAATGTATTTGAAAATAAATACCTCGTTTGGGCGGTACTTTCGTCGATTGTGCTCGTGATCGGTGTCGTGTACATGGAGGCGCTCCAGCCGATCTTTAAAACAACGGATCTCAATCTGCGCGATTGGGCATTAATTTTGGTCGCGGCGGGAGTTCCTACGTTTGTCGCGGGAATCGGCGGGGTGCTTACCGGCAGCAGACAGCGCACAAGCAAAGAAAAACGCCCAGCTATGCGTACGGTTCGTCCTGACTAACCGAGCCGCAAAAGGGGAGAGGGAGATATCGTGCGCTTGAGAAGGGGAGGATGGAAAAGACGTAGACGGAGAATTTTCGCGGGGTTCCTGCTGATTATTGTGGTATTGATCGTTTTGTTTATCGTTGTGGAACGCAGGGTAGAGCCGACGCTAATGTTGATTGCCCAGGCCAAGGCAGAGCAGGTTGCCAAGCTCGCCATTACCGATGCAGTCACCAAACGCATGACCCAGCAGGGTGTCGACGTCAACGAAGTTGTCATCATGGAGAAAGACGAGAATGGCAGCATCAAAGCGGTGAATTTTAACTTCAAAGAGTACTCCCGGATTGTGGGGGAAACGACAGCCCGTATTCAAAATCGCTTGAAGGAATTCGAGCAGGAGCACGTCCAGACAACCATACCACTAGGCTTGGCTACGAAAAACGTCTTTCTGGAGCACTTTGGGCCTGATATTCCGGTATCGTTCGTTCCGATTGGAGCCGTCAAAACGAAGTTGGAAACAGGCCTGAAGCAAGCCGGGATCAACATGGTGCTGGTGACTGTCTACATTCATGTCGAGGTCGATTTGCGGGTCATTATCCCGTTCGCGACTAAACAACAGACGGTCACCACACAAATCCCGGTCTCCGAAGCCCTGATTGTCGGCAAGGTACCGACTTATTTGTACGACAACCAGTCAGGCAAGCCCGATGTGCCGATGCCACAAAACAGCCAAATCCCAAGCCAGCCGTGATGTTTTTCGCTTTTACGCGAACGATTTACACATCTATGAAAATTAATTTGAAACGTTTCTGAAAGGGTGCCGTCCAATGAATAGAGACACACAAAAAACAAGCAAGCACATTGGAGGCATAAACAATATGAAAACATTCCGTACAGGTATGATGACAATCGCGGCACTGGCCGTTTTGGGAACTAGCGTGGCATCTGCAACCTCCGAACCCGTAAAAGAACTTTCTGTTAACATTAACGGTCAATCAATCGCACAAGATGCGATCTTCGATAAAGGTCAACAAACCGTACTGGTTCCACTTCGTCCTGTTGCTGAAGCCCTTGGTTTCAAAGTAAGCTGGAACGACAAGGAAAAAGCAGCAGAAGTGCAAAGAGGCGCGATCACCAGCTACGCAAAAGAAGGAGAGGATCGCTATCCTTTCGCAAAAATGTACAAAACGCTGGGAGCAGAGCCTCGCGTACTGAATGGCAGCACCTATGTGCCAGTTAAATTCGTAGACGAAATCCTGCAAGCAGACGTGAATGTAACCGATGATACAGTGACAGTAGTGGAGGACGAAATCGCTCCTATGCGCACAGGTACCATTACGAACATCAACAAATCCGATAAAGGCTACTCGGTTACACTGAACATCTATGAGTCTGGCATCATCCTGCACCTGACAGAAGACACCAAAATTACGGATGAAGCTGGTAAAGTGCTGAAGCCAGAAGACTTGAAGCTGGGTATGGCCGTAGATGCTACGACCGAAAAATTCATGGCGATGAGCTTGCCGCCACAAACGAGCGCGCTCAGCATTACGGTAAAAGGTGGACTGGAGACTCAGGACGTCCTGGGGACAGCGGGAAAAGTAGCGAGCATCTCTGCTGACAAAGACGGCAACTACAAAATGCTCGTAGAAGGTCGCGGTATTACTGCCACCTCCCAAGAAAAAATCAACCTGAACATTACCGAAAAAACGGTGATCATCAATGCGCGAGACAACAAAGTACTCTCGCCAGCTGAGCTGAAAGAGGATATGCAAGTAGTGGCCTTTTACGGCCCAATGATGACAAAGAGCCTACCGCCTATCGGTACTGCTGAGAAAATCGTAGTAGAGTAAGAGAAAGAACGGGATGGCATTTGCTGTCCCGTTTTTTACGTTCATGACTGGATCGAGTATTTCATACAGATGACGCGACCGAGCTTTTCCGTCTCTCTTTCCTCGTAGACAGCAAAACCGTATCTCTCGTAAAAAGGCACGACCCGGCTATTCTTCTCCAAAACGGCCAGATGCAGAGAGGTGTAGCCGTTTTCCCGGTACCAGGCAGTTAATGTATCGAGGAATTCTCTAGCGTAGCCGTGACTCTGGTAGGCGCTGTGCAGCATGATGAGGCCGAGCCAAGGCTGGCCATCCCGCGGATTACGCAAAATGAACTGGGCGATCCCGATGATTTCGGTACCGTGTACTTTTCTTATCGAAAAGCTGTAGGAGTCCGCAAAAGCCAGATTATCTTGATGGTCATCTTCTACTGTTTGCAAAGTGACGACTCGTTTTCCGAAGGCAAACTCCATATAATCGGGGTTTGAATTGTACACCGTCAGCAGTTCGGGGAAATCGTGTTCCGTGACGGGCTGAAAAACCAATCGAGCGCTATAGGCTGGGAAGGGAGTAGTGCTAGGCATGTCAAAAGCTCCTTTCAGAGAATTTGTCATTAATCTAATTAGATGATATTCTAATTTAATAAAAAGTCAATCCGATGATGTTCAGGGAATTCCCTGATACACTTTCTTTTATGGAAACTTTACAATAACGTTAGGATGATTGTCTCAAAAGGAGGAGCCATGGGTACGTCGAGTGAAGTGCTTTCCCTGATGCAGTCCATTTTTGCCAACGTCAGCGATGCGATCCTGGTGATTGATCAGGAGGGACGAATCGTAAAGGCCAATGCTGCGTTTGAGCAGATGACGGGCTGGACAGAAGAAGAGCTGATTCGAGATAAACATATTTGCGAGCTGTGTCTCGGAATGGCAACGTGTATGGAAGAAACGAGCTGCACGGATTGCTTTTTTAAGCGCGTGCAAATGCCTTCATTCGAAATGAGGCTCCGAACGAAATCGGGTGTGGATTACCCTGTCGCTGCCAGCTCTGCGAGACTAGAGGATGAATCGCAGGGGAAGCTGGTCATGATTTTGCGTGATATGTCTGCGCAACAGCGAGTGGAAAAAGAGCGCTATCAGTACAAGCTGACGAATTTTGCGATCCAGGCACAAGAAGAAGAAAGAAAGCGCATCGCCCGAGAGCTGCATGATGGCGTAGGGCAGGCGCTTTATAGTATTTTAGTGGGACTAAACGTAGTCAGACAACGAGAATTGAGCGAGCCAGTTATGCAGCATGTCACGGAATTGGTGAATATGACTTCGAAGGCGATGGAGGAAGTGAAGCGCATGGCGCTGGAGCTGCGTCCGTCTGCACTGGATGATCTCGGTTTACTGCCTGCATTACGTTCGTTGATGAAACGGGTAGAAAAGACGTTTCATATCCAGGTGGAGCTGCATGTTCAGGGGGAGAAACGCAGATACTCCGCTGCGATGGAAACAGCGTTATACCGGATTGTACAGGAAGCCATGACCAATACGGCAAAATACGCAAAGGCGAGCCATCTGGGAATCATGTTCGAGAATCGGGAGAAGGAAATTGTCGTCACGATTGTGGATGACGGCGTAGGGTTTGAAGTAGAGAAAACATTGAACATCGGCAAAGGTCTCGGTGTGTTTGGCATGAAGGAGCGTGCCCAGCTGCTTGGCGGTACCGTTGATATTCGCTCCGCACCCGAGGAAGGAACGACGGTGATCGTCCGAATTCCGGTGCCGAAGGAGGGGGTAGAGGATGAGCATTCGCGTCTTGATCGCTGATGATCATGCGATTGTACGCTCTGGGCTGGGGATGCTGATCAACGCCCAGGAGGACATGGAAGTCGTCGGTTATGCAGCTGACGGAAAAGAGGCATGTGAAAAAGCATGGGAAGTCCGTCCCAACGTCGTTCTGATGGATTTGAGCATGCCGCCTGGGGAAAACGGCTTGACGGCAACAGCCAGACTGAAGGAAACGGCACCAGACATTCAGGTGCTTGTACTTACGATGCATGATGACGAGGAATACTTGTTTCGGGTACTGCAAGCCGGTGCTGCCGGCTATATTTTAAAAAGCGCCCCAGACCTCGATTTGATCACGGCGATTCGCTCGGTCAATCATGGCATGGCCTATTTGTATCCATCTGCGACGAAATCGCTGATCGAGGAATTCCTGCAGATGGTCAAGAATGGTGAGGAGCAGGCCAAGTACGACATCCTGACAGATCGGGAAAAAGAAGTGCTGGTCTTGATCGCAAAGGGCTTCAGCAATAAGGAAATTGCGGAGCAGCTCACTGTTTCCGTCAAGACGGTAGAATCACATAAAGCGCATATTATGGAAAAGCTCCACCTGCGCACGCGGCCTGATTTGGTGCGGTATGCGATTAAGAAGGGCTGGCTGGATTTTGAGTAGCGTACCATCTGTTGTATATAGTCAACGGTCAAACCATATGTTATGATAAAGCTAAGAATTTAAGGCTAAAATAAATAGACCAGAGTGCTGGAACACTCTGATCTATCGTACAGTAGACGGTACCCTGTAAGGGGGATCGGCTCAGCAGAATTTAAAACGGGGATGACCGCTCAGGCCTGCTAGCTCAAGAGCGGTCATTTTTTTTGGTCAGGGCAACAACGATTGCTACAATAAGTCCAAGAAGGGCAACGATGAAGCTGCCAAATTGGAGCATGAGTGTAAACATTTCGCTAGTAATTGCCATAATCTCACCCCCCTTCCGTTTCCGACATGGGAGATGAGCCGACCACCCTTGAGAGCCGTGTCTATGTACTTGTCTTAATTTTACTACTGTTCTGTGAAAGGTACTAGCTTTTATAGAAGATATTTTTAAGTGGACGATCCCCATACGGGGTCGTCTTTTTTTGTGTCGAACCTGTGACCAAAAATGGTCATAAAACGGTCGAAATCAGGGGTTTCCCGGAACATTTTAGGGGATTTCCCCGAATTACTTCCAAGGGGTTCCAGCGTTAGAATGAAGGCGTGAAAACTACACCGCGCCCATGAGGCACGTAGGAAAGGAGATGAGCGCGATGGAGACGCAAGTTGACAAGGCGGAGAAAGGCAAGAAATTAAAATCCAGCAAGCTGCAAACGGACCAGGAAGACTTGAAGGGAACGTTTGTCGCGGTTCTGATCGTCGGAGGTATCATTCTAGTCGGTTGGTTGGGTGTATTCGGGCTTTTTCTGGATAGGGCGTAATAAGGAAGTAAAGGAGGGTACTTATGCATTTGCATCGATATGAAAAAATCTGGTTGATGCTTGGCGCAGGTGGTTTGGCCTTATTTATTGTATTGTTGTGCGTCAATGCGTTTGCCATGGGGATGGCTCCGCCAAGTAATATGGAAATGATTGATCCGGAGAAGGTTACGGAGACGCCTCCTTTTGATAAACCAGGCTTGAAACAGGTAGGGGACAACGAATACGACGCTTATATGACAGCATTTGCGTTCGGCTTCTCTCCGACCAAGATGGAAATACCAGTTGGCGCAACGGTGAATTTCCACGTTACGAGTCCAGACGTTATTCACGGATTCCAGATTCCAGAGACCAACATTAATTTCATGGTTCTGCCTGGGCACATCAGCTCGGCGACACACACGTTTGACGAGCCAGGTGAGTATTTGATCCTTTGTAACGAATACTGTGGCGCAGGTCATCAGGTTATGGCGACCACGATTATTGTGAAATAAAGGTAGGTGAATCCTATGGTAATCGCACGGAAGATCGACGATACACTCCCCCATGTTCCGGTTCAGCGTTCTGCGGCAACGCTTAGTTTGGCCTATGTGTGGGTAGCTTATATTGCATTCGGATTGGCAGCTGTGGCAGGGATGGTACAGGGCATGGTTCGCGGTGGAATCATGGAACTGCCGAGCTGGACAAATTACTATCAAATTTTGACTGCCCATGGCGTGTTGATGGCACTTATTTTTACCACGTACTTCATCGTCGGATTTATATTCTCAGGAGTTGCCCGCACGACAGGTGGTTCCTTGCACGGAGCCGCTCTGAAATTCGGATGGGCAGGCTGGATTCTCATGACGCTAGGGACGTTGATGGCTGTTGTCACCATTCTGTTGAATGAAGCCTCTGTCCTTTATACGTTCTACGCACCACTGAAAGCATCTCCGTACTTTTACATTGGTTCTGCCTTGCTCGTAGTAGGTAGCTGGCTAGCTGGATTCGGTGTTTTTGCCAGCTATCGTAAATGGAAACGTGAAAATAAAGGGAAAACGTCTCCGCTCTTCCTCTACATGGGGGTTACTACTTACATCCTGTGGATTACTGCTACGATTCCTGTAGCGGTGGAGGTTCTGTTCCAACTCATCCCGTGGTCACTCGGGCTGGTGCCAACGATTAATGTCATGCTCAGCCGTACGCTGTTCTGGTTTTTCGGACATCCGCTCGTTTATTTCTGGCTATTGCCTGCTTATATGGCATGGTATGTATGTTTACCAAGAATCATTGGCGGTCACATCTTCAGTGACTCGCTCAGTCGACTCGCTTTTATCTGCCTGCTGTTGTTCTCGATCCCTGTCGGGTTCCACCACCAATTGATGGAGCCGGGAATCTCACCAGCTTGGAAAATGATTCACGTTACACTGACGTTGATTGTTGTAATCCCATCACTGATGACAGCATTTTCGATGTTTGCCATCTTTGAAACGACTGGACGTAAAAAAGGCGGAGTTGGACTTTTCGGTTGGTTCAAAAAACTGCCTTGGACAGACGTACGTTTCTTTGCTCCTTTTGTAGGGATGCTGTTCTTCATTCCTGGCGGAGCTGGGGGAATTATTAACGCAAGTAACCAGATTAACGCGGTTGTGCACAATACGATTTGGGTTACCGGTCACTTCCACATCACGGTAGGGGCAGCTGTTGCGCTCACCTTCTTCGGCGTCACCTTTTGGCTGATTCCAGCATTGACCGGCCGGAAGTTGACCAAGACTGCGAATCGGATGGCAATGGTGCAAACGGTATTCTGGGCAGTAGGAATGTTCTTGATGTCGCTCGCCATGCACACAATGGGCTTGCAAGGGGCGCCACGACGAACAGACTACACAACGTATATGGATCACCCGTTAGCTCTGGGCTGGATGGATTACCAGCGCTTGATGGCTTTCGGTGGAGGATTGTTGTTCGTATCTGCGATTCTCTTGATCCTGATCTTGCTGTATCTGACGTTCTACGCACCAAAAGGGAATACAGAATATCCGATTGCCGAGACAGAGACAACGCAAGAAGTTCCAAAAATTTTGGAACGCTGGCCAGTTTGGATCGGATTGGTTGCCTTCCTGATTATTCTCGCGTACGGTTATCCGATTTTGCAACAAATTCAGCACCAGGCACCAGGCTCGCCGCCTTTTGTGACTTGGTAAGACGATACGTACGAAAAAAGCCGCTCATTCCGTTTGGAAGCGAGCGGCTCTCCTTTTTTAAAAAAACTCTAGCGCTGCCAATTCGGTAAAGGCAAGAATCAAATACCCAATTGCCAAAAGCCATAGGGCGAGAATTCTGAGGTCTTCCTCTTCAAATGGCATACAACTCCTCCTTTTTCTCTTGTTAGCACAGCATATTCAAGAGGGAGGGCATTGGTTTAGCTTATGGCTCGTATATCATCTTGCGAGTCATTCCGCCATCTACAATCAGCTCAGTACCCGTAATGAAATCGTTGTCCTTTTGCGTCAAAAATAGACACGCACGGGCAATATCATCGGGTGTTCCTACGCGACCTGCCGGATGCTGGGCATGATCACCGGGACGAAGAGCGGCATAATCGCGGTGTTCAATCCAGCCGGGAGAGATCGCATTGACCCGAATCCCATCGGGGCCGAGTGATACACCAAGCGCATGTGTTAAGGATAAAATACCTCCTTTGGAAGCCGCGTATGCCTCCGAGTGTGGCTCAGACATATGTGCCCGCGTCGAACAAAGATTAATGATTGCGCCTCCACCATGGCGACGCATGATTTTTGCTGCTTCTCTCGATGCGAGAAAAACACTTCGCAAATTTGTGTTCAAGATATGGTCCCATGCTTCCACGGTCAGTTCATAGGGAGATTCCCATACGGACAAGCCCGCGTTGTTGATCAAAACATCGAGCCGCCCCCAGCGTTCATCGACGGTTCTCATCAACTGTTCGATTTGCGCTGGTACGCTGACGTCGATGTGCTCGAAGTGTGCCGTGCCTTTCACTGCTTCTGTTGTGTTGATTAGCGAGGCCGTTTCTTCTCCTGCTGCGCGATTGCACTCGGCAATGACGACATGTGCTCCTTCGGCAGCATACATGGTGGCCACAGCCCGTCCGATGCCTTGGCCACCGCCAGTGACGATGACAATGTTATCCGTGTATTTCATCGGGAGTGCCTCCAAACAATAGGGTATGAAGCAAAGTGTAAAAAATAATTGCAAAATGTTTGTAACGATAATAAAGTAAGTAGTATCTTTTTAACAGCGTACTATACCGTATGGAGGAGATTCAACCATGAATTCAGAACTGAAAATTACCGCTGAACAGGTAATGGAAGCCCGTCACAGCGTGCGTAAATACGACCCGAATGAAAAAATTCCACAAGGCGAGCTGAACGAAATCCTGCGTCTTGCAGCAAGTGCGCCATCTTCCTGGAACTTGCAGCATTGGCGTTTTCTCGTCGTGACCGATCCTGCTATCAAAGAAAAACTGCTCCCAATCGCTTACAACCAGCAGCAGGTAGTGGATGCTTACGCTACGATCATCATTCTCGGCGATCTGGAGGCTTACAAGTCTGCTCGCCCTGTTTATGATGAAGCATTGGCAAAAGGTTACGTTACAGAGCAAGTACGGGAGACCATGATCGCGCAAATCGAAGGGGCTTACAATAACAACCCGGAAATCGCGCGCGATGAAGCAATCCGTAATTCGTCCTATGCAGCGATGCAGCTCATGCTGGCGGCAAAAGCAAAAGGATACGACACGTGCCCGATGGGTGGATACAACCGTGATGCGCTCATTAAAGAGCTGAACATCCCATCCCGCTATTTGCCAACACTCATGCTGACTTTGGGGAAAGCAAGCGTGCAAGCTTATTCGACTTCCCGTTTTGGTCTGGATCAGTTGGTCATTCAAAACAGCTTCTAATATCGTGTACTAACAGCAAAAAACTCATCCACGCCTCATTTTCAATGCGGCAAGGGTGAGTTTTTTTGCAATATCTTCTCCAGGAGAGCAACCCGCTCTTCCTGCCTTATTGATTCGCCAACAACGGTAAATCCACCATAATCGATGTTCCTTGACCAAGGGCGCTGCTAACCGAAAACCTCCCGGCATGGAGTTGAATGATCTCTTTGCAGATTGCCAATCCCAAACCACTGCCGGAGAGCTTGGAGCGCCCCTTGAAAAACTTTTCTGTGACATGTGGCAGGTCTTCCGGGTTAATGCCTTCACCAGTATCCGTGACAGTGACAAGGAGCCTATCGCCTGACAAGGAAGCTGCGATGATGATCGAGCCATTTTGTGGCGTGAATTTTAACGCGTTGTCCAATAGATTCACAAATACTTGCTTCAGCCGATTCGGGTCTCCCATAACCATGAGTGGAGTAGGGGGAGTCTCCAGTTTCAACTCGATTTGTTTGGCGTTGGCACGTACTGAAAATTGAAGATGCAAATCATGGAGAAGATCCCGGACATCCATACGTTCTCGAGACAATTTCATCTCACCGGATTGAAACTTCGAGAAATCGAGTAATTCCTCGACCAGACCAATCAGACGATCTGTCTCCTTGGAGATGACTTCCAAACCGAGCATTGTCTCTTCAGGTTCTTCCAAACCACCCGAAATGAGTGTTTCGCCCCACCCTTTAATCGACGTAAGTGGGGTACGCAGCTCATGGGAGACCGAGGAGATGAAGTCATTTTTCAGTTTTTCGTTTTTCCCTATCTCCGTTGCCATGTAATTGAAAGTATCTGCGAGTGTTCCTACCTCATCATCGAATCGTTTTGGTGCGCGGACAGCGAAATTTCCTTCCGCCATTTGTTTGGCCGCATTCGTTAAATCTTCAATAGGGTCGACGATTCGTTTTGCCATGAGCAGGCTGAGTGCAAAAGCAAGGACGACTACGCCTGTCCCAACGCCAGCGCCGTACAAGGCAATGCGATTTACTGCTTGATAGAGCGGTTCAGCAGAGATCGTGTACCGAAGAACGCCTACAAATTCTCCGCTGTACGTAAGCGGATTGGACACCGCGATGACACGCTCCCGCGATTGTGGACTTTTCCCGATGTAGAGACCACTTTGTCCCTTGAGCGCATCCATGACGTCAGGGGTATTGATGATCTCGCTGGTCTGAAAGCCGTAGGAGTTGAGAATGACTTTTCCTCCCGGGTCCAAGACCTCAATTTTGGCGTATTCCTGATTCGAAACATTCTCCAAAATGTAGCGTGCTTTGTCTTTTAACCGATAGCCAGTGGCGTACTTGTTAATAAAATTGGTGAAGGTCGTGCTGCGGGTCACTAACGCTTCGGTCGCAGTCCCGATGTAATATGTATGAACGGCCCAGTAAAACAGTCCTTCCAAAAGCAGCACGATCAGAAGGAGGATCAGGCCGAAATGAAGAACCAGCCTACTCTTAATGCCTTTCATCTGGGACGTCCTTTCGCCACAGGTAGCCATACCCCCAGACAGTCTCCAGGAAAGCTGGATGAGCCGGATCGTCCTCGATTTTTTGCCGGATTCGGCGGATATTCACATCAACGATTTTTAAGTCCCCGACAAAAAATTGACCCCAAACTGCTGTCAAAATCTCGTCTCGACTGATGGCTTTGTTCGCATTTTCAGCGAGTAATTTGATGATGGCAAATTCTTTTGGCGTGAGGTCAATTTCTTGTTCCACCCGAATCAGCTTGCGTTCATCCAGCAATAGCCTGAAGGGGGCAATGTTAATTTCATTTTTGTCCTCAGCCTCAGCAATGGGTGTCAATCTTCGGTGCAACGCTTTGACACGGGCCAGCAGTTCCGCAGGGCTAAATGGCTTGGAGACGTAATCGTCCGCCCCGAATTCGAGACCCATGACTTTGTCCAACTCCTGGCTTTTCGCCGTCAACATAATGATCCCGAGACGCGGATATTTTTTTCGTAGCTGCCCGCATACTTCGAAGCCATCAATGCCGGGGAGCATGACGTCGAGAATCGCGATGACGATGTCCGATTGTTGATCTGCGAGATCAAGTGCCTCTTCTCCGGTCCCAGCCTCGATTACCTCATAGCCCTCGCGCTTGAGATTGATGCGCACAAAATCCCGGATGGATTTCTCGTCTTCCAGTAATAGAACCTTCATAGGGCAAATCTCCTTGATAAGGATTTACTATTTCACTTTATTCCCGGCTCGTCACCGGTTTGTAGAGCTGACGAACCTCCTCTGCGGTAAGCTGCATGGATCGATATTCTGCGAGCGCAGCTTTTCCAAGGGTAGGTGTCGTTTGCGGTAAAATGGCGATCAAGACTTGTTTTCCCTCTTCCTTCAGCAAAATGTAGGGAACTTGCTTTTGCTTCAATCCGCTTTCAAATTTGGTCCATTCGTTTTGTGGAATGCTTTGCAGCGTTAGTAATTCTGCCTTATTTTTCCCATTCGCGCCATAATAATGGAATCGGACTAGAAGTGGATTCGTATCATGGTTGATGGAGATGGTGTACTTTTCGCCCCATTTTGCCGGAATCTTGAGGTCAAAGCCCTGTGTATAATTTTGATAATGATCCTCAATGTGTTTCAAGCCCGTTTTCCCGTCCCATTGGAAGTAGGAGGAGACCCAGGGTATTTCTGCCATGGCCAAATCCTCTGTCCCAGCGGGTTGTATCTTTGTGCCGATCTCGATGATGCCATCACCGTTGATATCTTCACTTTCCAAAGAATAAGGCTTGAAGGTCAGGTCCATCTCTCCTTCTATTTTTGCCAAAGGGTTGGACAGTTGTCCATTGTCCCAGAGGAGTAGTTCAGTGGAAGCAGAGTGAGCACCTAATCCAGCATCAATAAATAGTCCGTTTCGGGCCGACGATGCTTTTCCGATGATAGCCTGATAGTAACCATTCACATATCCGTCAAGGGCTATCTCTGTCTTTTTGGCGATTGTTCCATTCGCCGCCCCGTACAACTCGGCTTTGGATGTGAAGTTATTTTTATCGAGAACAACGAGAGCGAGATCCGCGTGATCATCTCCTGTCAAATCGCCTACTGCCATAATGGTATAGGGCTGCTTCATTAATTCCTGGGTCATATTATTCGCTAGCGAATAGATGGAGAGCTCCTTGTTTAAATCTTCGCCGCCTCCCATTCCGATCAGCATTTCTGGAATTTTGTCCCCTGTGAGATCTTGAAAGGAGACGTAATCCAATTCGCTGCCGACACCAGTAAAGGAGGAGAGCTTTTCCCAGTTTCCTTGCTTTTGGGTAAGCACAAGCACACCGATTTCATAATCGGTTTTTTCGGTTTTGTAAAAAGCGACGACCTCTGCAACTCCATCTCCATTTAGGTCCTGTAGGGAGACGGCACTGGCTTCTGCGGGATGAAGAGGAACAGATAATTGTGACCCAGCCGGCAAAAATTGCATGACGGCCTGATTGATTGATTTTTGATCGCCGTCTGCTGACGGGGCGCGCATCAATTCATTGGGTGTATCTGTGAGTCCGCAACCGCTAACAAGCGAGGCGCAGAGTGCTGTCGTTACGAGCCAAGCCTTTTTCATTTCAAATGTTCCTTTCTGTTGCTGCATCCATTTGACTATATTGTAGCTTGCCCATCCCGCAAATTTGTTGCAAAACGGTAAAAAAACCCGTTTTGGAGCTTTTCAAGAACGAAAGAACATGCTCTAAGCTACCTTATACAGGAAAAAAGTGCGAGAGAACAGGGAACATTTTACTAGCAACAATTGACCTAGCAAATTCGTTTAAAAATGTAGGATAGGAGTTGGATGTTATCTATACGAAGGAGGAGAATAGGATGAAAGCATGGCACAAAACGATGGCGGCAGTTCTTTGCAGCGGCGCGGTTCTCATGGCTTCAGGCGTTGGGGCTAACCCGGTTCAAGCGAGCGGCACCCAATCGCAAGCGTACGCGCCGGTAGTCTTATTGCAACCAGTGCAAAATATCCCGTTCAACATACAATTTGCCGATGGATTTGTGGCAAAAGTAACGAACACAAAAACAAAAGCGACGAGTACAGTAGATATATCGGACAATAAGGCTACGTACGTGAAGCAAGGGATTTATCATGCCAATGGAAAGTTGCAAAAGGCAACCAATGGATATACGCAAAAGCTGGTGGAGCTGGTGCCATTCCGGGATGCGAAAGGCAACCTGCGTTACATGGGCAAGCAAATCTTGTGGGGGCTGAATACGGAGGATCGCCTGGCGGTGGCGACCAGTGTATGGAACGTCGTCGACAAACAGCCGCAGCTTTTACAGGTAACGGTTCAAAAAGCAGACTGGGACAATATGCCGTCGCCAGATGTGACGATCAATAGCGGCTTCAGTATGAGCAGCGATAGTACCTTTGTCCTTGATACGAAATATGCAGACGTAACGGGAGACAATATCAAGGATCTGATTTTGCTTGTAGGCGATAAAATGGGTGTATCGATGAATCAGACGGCTCATAACCTGCGTGTCGTAGTTCGCGAAGGGAAGGATAATCAGCAGACGTTTATCTCTGTAGGAAAACGTGACAGTGGTATTCTTCCGAAGCTCTCCATCACGGATGGCAATGCTGATCAGGTAAAAGACATCCTCGTCACGATGCCGACTGCGACAGGTCATGTGTACAGCCAGCTTACGTGGAAAGACAATCGCCCGCAGCCAGTCGTCGAGCAGGGGAAGTTAAATGATCGTCAGTCGTACCAGCCAGTCATTGGGGTTTATGGTGAAGCAGTTGGGATGAATAAGGCGAAAAAGCAATAGTGGAGTAGGCGTGGACGAATCAGTCAGAGTGAAATCTGGCTGATTTTTTTGTTTCTTAAATCGTAATAATTACGTTTTGTATTGACTTTAGATATTTTGGCGCGTTATGATAACCAACAAATCGGAATAATTACGTTTTAAAAACTGAAAAGGAGATCTAGCATGAACATAAACGAAAAGAGAATCCCTGTCACAGTCCTGAGCGGGTACTTGGGAGCGGGCAAAACGACGCTACTGAACCATATCCTGAACAATCGGGAGGGGCTACGAGTCGCCGTAATCGTTAACGACTTGAGCGAAGTAAACGTAGACGCCTCTCTAATTCTCGCAGGCAGTGGTCTGTCACGCGTGGACGAAAAGGTCGTGGAGCTGTCGAATGGTTGCATTTGCTGCACCTTGCGAGAGGATTTGCTGACGGAGGTAGAGCGTCTGGCTTTGGAAGGAAGGTATGACTACATACTGATTGAATCGACGGGAGTAGGCGAGCCGGTTCCTGTCGCCCAGACTTTCACATACGTAGACGAAGAAAATGGCATTAATTTGTCGTCCTTATGCCGCCTGGACACGATGGTAACCGTAGTGGATGCGTACCGCTTCTGGCATGACTTTTCTTCCGGCGAAAACCTTTTGGACAGAGGGCAGGCAGTTGGCGCAGAGGATACTCGTGAGGTCGCGGATCTTTTAATCGACCAGATTGAATTCTGTGATGTGCTGATTCTGAACAAATGCGATCGCGTCGCTCCAGACGATTTAATCCAGCTGGAAGCCGTTCTGCGCAAGCTACAGCCAAAGGCACGCTTCATCCGCGCTGTTCGTGGGCAGGTGGACCCGCAAGAAATTTTGAATACCCATCTGTTCGACTTCGAGACTGCCAGTCAATCAGCGGGATGGATTGCTGAGCTGCAAAAGGAAGTGCATACACCTGAGACGGACGAGTACGGAATTTCCTCCTTCGTTTATCGCAGTCGCAGACCGTTTCATCCAGCCCGTTTTGAAAAGTGGTTAGAGGCTTGGCCAGAAGAAATCGTGCGTGCCAAAGGCTTTTTCTGGTTGGCGACACGAAATGACGTGGCGATGACACTCAGTCAGGCGGGGCCATCCATCGAAATCGGAACGGCAGGCTATTGGACAGCAGCGTTATCGGCAGAAGAGCAACAAGCCATTTTGGTAGAGGAGCCAGATTGGCAGCAAACATGGCATCCCGTACATGGAGATCGAACCACAGAGCTCGTCTTTATCGGGATCGATCTAAACCAGGAGCAAATCGTGAAGCATCTCGATGCATGTCTCCTGAACGATGAGGAATACGAGGCGGACTGGAGTAAGCTGCCCGATCCACTCCCAACAGCAGATGCTGTAATCGAGACGACATTGTAACCAAAAAAGAGGAGGCTGACATCCATGCGCGTGAACATTACCCTGCAATGCACTGAAACCGGAGATCGCAACTATATCACATCCAAAAACAAGCGGAATCATCCCGAGCGATTGGAACTGAAAAAATATTCCCCGCGACTAAAGCGCTATACCCTTCATAGGGAAACAAAGTGATTCCCAAAAAATGTCTAAGGGCAATAGGCCCCGAGCCCAACACCTTCTACTCACCCAAACATAAAATGTACTTGTGTCTATCGAATGAAAAATTCTCTGCAAGTCCTAGCTCTTAAACAGGAGAGGGATCGGTATGAAAATCGTGATCATCGCCCCTGAGCAAATTCCCGTTCCCCCCATTCTTGGGGGGTCCGTCGAAATTACAATTCTGGCGATCGCCAAAGAATTGAGTAAGTGGCACTCGGTCTCGATCATCAGCAGAGCGCATTCTCGGTACCCAAAGTATTCTGTTATCGATGGGGTGAACATCTATCGCGTTCCTACCGGGAGTCCTGCGAAATATTTAACCCATGTGAAAAAAATCCTGAAAAAACGCCAATTTGACGTTTTGCAAATTGATAACCGTCCAGAGTTCGTCGGGCAGATTAAATCGATGTTTCCGAAAGCTACGGTCTCCTTGTATCTTCACTCGCTGACTTTTGTCAACTTTCCCCATACCAGTCGGGCAGAGACTTTGGCCGGGTTGCGAAAGGCAGACTTGATTATCACCAACAGCTCCTCTCTTGAAAGGCGACTTTCTGCTCGGTTTCCCAGTATGTCGAGAAAAATCCGGGTTGCATGGCTTGGCGTTGATACATCTCGCTTTTCCCCTATTCAAAAAACCTCTCATCCCCGTGCTTTCACTTTATTGTTCGCAGGCAGGCTTATTCCACGCAAAGGCGTTCCCGTATTGCTTCAGGCAGTTAAGCTCGTGAATAAACAGGTAAACCAACCTGTCAAAGTAATGATTGCAGGAGGGTCACCCACAAGCAAATATGCAAGGCAATTGCAGTCGCTCTCTCGTAAATTTGGCGTACATGCTGAATTCCTAGGTACGATCCCCCATTGTCATATCCATCGCGTTTTTAGAAAAGCCGATTTGTTCATTTGTCCTTCGCAAAAGCATGAATCGTTTGGACTTGTTAACGTCGAAGCGATGTCTTCCGGATTGCCAGTCGTTGCCTCGAAAAACGGGGGCATAAAAGAAGTGATTCAGCATGGCCGTTCTGGATTGTTGATCAAGCAATATAAAAATCCGCAAGCCTTTGCCGATGCGATCTGTTCGCTGATCATGAATAAGCCCCTGTATTTGAAAATGAAGCAAGAAGCTCGTCAAATTGCGTTGGAGAAATTCAGTTGGTGTGCAACAGCCGATAGACTCAACCACATTTATGAATCTGAAATAGATTTACAACAGGATAAGCGCCAAAATGAATACCATTGCACCGCTGCCCATTGCCATGAACGTCAAGATTTGCAAGAATGCAATGAAACCGGGCAAGGCGCCCAGCCGGAGCGAATGAAAGAGGAGCCAGCCATCCCGCAACCATTTGACCTCGTCCACGATTGGAGTTCCTTTGATGATGACACCCTAAGCATCACCAGTACCGGAGTTTTCCAAAATTTTACTGATCTATGTGCGGAAAATGATGACGAGTCCGATTGGAGTAATGACTCCGCCGAAGCCACTTTCGATTTCTTTTCCGATATCGGCTATCAAAGGCTTGTCGATGCACTCATATACGGTTAACGAGAGGCCGATCAGGTTTTCAAGCTATAAATCCGCATAACCTGCTCGGCTGTCTGCTCCAAGAGCGAGGCGGCTTCGCGCATTGATTGATCTAGGGTCATCGGTTTGTTGGTGATGCCGACAACGGCAGAAACGCCTTTTTCATAAAGGGTGTCGATGCCACTTCCAATGGAACCAGCGAGGACGATGACGGGAATGCCGTATCGTTGCGCGACTTGGGCAACTCCACATGGCGTCTTTCCTTGGGCAGTCTGGAAGTCGACTTGTCCCTCGCCTGTGATCACAAGATTGGCTTTGTCCATGGCTTCCGCGAGTCCTGTCGTCTCGATCACAATCTCAATACCGGAACGAAGCTGTCCATTCAGAAAAGCGAGTAGGGCACCGGCGACACCACCGGCAGCACCAGTTCCAGGCAAATCGTGAATGGCGATGCCACGGGTCTTTTCGATCAAGTCAGCGAAATGGCGCAAATGATCATCCAATTGCAGCACCATTTCCGGTGTGGCTCCTTTTTGCGGACCGAAAACGTGTGAAGCGCCATTGGGTCCAACAAAAGGATTGGTGACATCACACGCGATGACGAAGTGACAGTCAGCCAGTCGCTTATCAACCTGACTCGTATCAATACGGCTCAATCGTGATAATTCCCCACCTCCAAAAGAGAGTGGCTGGTCGTCTGGATCGAGAAGCAAATATCCGAGAGCTTGGAGCATGCCAGCGCCTCCGTCATTGGTAGCACTACCACCCAGTCCGAGAATGAACTTGCGGCAGCCTTGATCGAGTCCGGCCGTAATCAGCTGACCAAAGCCAAAGGTCGTCGTGACAAGCGGGTTGCGATCTGCGGAAGAAATCAAGTAAAGACCAGACGCAGCAGCCATTTCGATCACACAGGTTGCACCGTCACCCAAAATGCCGAATTCAGCAGAAATGTCCTGTCCGAGCGGGTTTTTTACGGTGGCGGTCAGTATTTTGCCATCTGTGGCATCGACCAGGCATTGCATAGTACCTTCACCGCCGTCAGCCATCGGTTTTACGATGAGTTCACTTTGCGGGAGTGCGCGTTGAATCCCTGAGCGAATGGCTTCGCCCACCTGTTTGGCAGTTAGGCTGCCTTTAAAGGAATCGGGAGCGATGACAATTTTCATGACGGTGTTCCTCCTTTCAGTACAGAGGGTATTTTTCCCATAATAAAAAAGACTGTCTCCAGCGTCTATGGCGAGAAACAGTCTTGGTTTTGTTAGGCGTTCTTTTTCAACGCCATTCCTTCTGGCTGCGATGTTTTCGAGAAGAACATTTTCATCATTGGCGGAGTGACGATGGTCGTCAAGAGTACGACGACAATCAGGACGGCAAACATGTCTTGCGTGAGCAAATTGTTCTCCAAACCAATGGCGGCGATAATGAGTGCCACCTCTCCACGCGATACCATGGCTGCACCAATGGCCATCGAGTTTTTCCACGGGAAGCCCGTGATTTTTGCACCAAATGCACCACCGATGAGCTTGGAAACAATCGCGATGACGCTCAGGAGCACAATCAGTCCGAGATTTTCCAAGATGCCAGAGAACTGTGCCGTTACCCCGATAGAGGTGAAGAAGACTGGCACGAAAACCGCGTAGCTGATGGTTTCGACCTTGTGAGTTACTTCTGTCTTGTAATTGGTTAAGCTGATCGCAACACCGGCGATGTAGGAGCCGATGATGGCGGCAACCCCTGTATATTCAGCAAAATAAGCGAACAGGAAACAGATAATGAGTGCCGCGGAAATGACCGATTCTGTAACCTGCAACGGAGCAAATTTTTTCAAAACCCAAGGGACAACTTTCCAGGAAAGAACGATGACGATGGCAAAAAATGCGACCTTTTTCAAAATCACCATACCAAGATTAACATCGCCGCCAGCAAAGCTCATCAAGAAAGCGAGTGCCAGGATGACCAAAACGTCATCGATAACAGCAGCCCCCATGATCGTTGCGCCTTCCCTTGATTTTAGCTTGCCCAATTCCTTCAACGTTTGTACGGAAATACTCACACTGGTAGCAGAGAGCAACAGGCCCAGGAAGATCGCTTCAATGTTGGAGAGACCAATCGCAATCCCGGCACCATAACCGAGTGCAAGTGGCATGACAATTCCTGCGACACCTACGCTGGTTGAAGACTTGGCAGTGCGTTTGAACTCATCAATATCGGTCTCCAAGCCCGCGATAAACATGAGCAGGATAACCCCGATTTGGCTAATTTCCTTGAGGATTTCTGTGTCTGTGACTAGCCCGAGAACGGTAGGACCTAGAACGATACCGATGAGCAGTTTCCCCAAAACGGATGGCTGTCCCAGCCGCACGCTGATGTCACCGGCGATTTTGGAGGCGATCAAAATGACAGCCAGCTGAAAAATAAGCATCTGGTTTCCCCCTTTTTACGAAATAAAAAAGAGCCCGCAATCACAGCTTTCTTTTTGTCGGCTAAAAAAAGACAAAAAGAACCCTATGATGACAGGCTCCTCCAGTAACGAATCAAATATTCACTTAGAATACACAAATATTTTAACATAGCCAGCAGAAAAAGTAAACACTTGGTGACAAATGCTCCTCAGCGTGTGAAGATAGAGCAAAAAACGGAGGAGGAACAGGCATGGCAAAAATCAGCAAAGAGAATGCAGAGCATTATCATTGGGGAGATCAATGCGATGGCTGGTATCTGGTCAAAGGCCAAGACCTCAGCGTCATTCATGAGCGGATGCCCGGAAATACAGCAGAGGTGCGCCATTATCACGAGCGGTCGCGGCAGTTTTTCTTCGTGCTGTCAGGACAGGCTATGCTGGAAGTGGATGGCGTTCGTCATGTGCTGGGCAGGCAAGAAGGGGTAGAAGTGCCTCCGGGAGTCAAACACCAGATGAAAAACGAGGGAGCAGAGGATGTGGAATTTCTTGTGATCTCGCAACCGACAACAAGAGGAGATCGCATCCAAGCAAATTAAAGAAAGCCTGACCGTCAATGGATGCGGTCAGGCTTTTCTATGTGTCATGCTTATTTGAAATTGGTAAAATCGGATACTTGGGCGAAGAAATCTGCCAATGCATGTATTCCTTCGAATGTTTGGTAAGCAAAAATAGGCAAACCCACAATAAACAACAAAGCTTCTCCGATATATTTGGCGATCATATGATCAACCTCCTTTTGGATGTTCGTTACGCTACGCGATCCAAAACAAAGGAACCATATGTATCCATTTCGCTGTCTGTATGCTGTATGCGCCTAAATAAGCGAAGGCGCTGCGGTTGCCTTGCCGCCATTGGATAAGTCTCAACTAACAACGTGTTAATGGGAGGTCGGTACATATCCGTGACGTTCTGAGGTAGAGCCCGGTTTTGCAGGCAACACTGTCTGAGACAAAAAGCAGAAGTGAAGCATCCTACAAAAATCGCGACCAAGGCGAAGAAATCTTCCAGCGAAAACAGCAACATCAGCATATCTTCCATGGCGATTCTCCTCCTTTCGTATTCATCATTCTACTCTTGTTCACAAAATTGTGCAATCTTAATAATTTATGAGAGCGAATACATTGACAAACTACCAACTATTTCAATTTGTTAATCGATAGGTTGACGCGGTAGTTCCCAAAAGGAAGAAGGGTATCTAAAAAATGATTGAGGGCCTCTTGATCTGGAACATGTACCAACATGGTATAGCAGCCTTCTCCGCTAATACGATGGGCTTCGACGATCTCGCTACGACTTTTGATAAAACGAGTGAAGAGAGAATGATCAGTAGTAGTCATGAACATCGTGACCAGAGCAGTGAGGAACGGGGCGATTTTGGCTTCATCAATGAGCGTTGTGTAGCCTTGAATAATCCCTTGCTCCTCCATTCGTCTAATGCGGTTGCCGACGGCTTGACCGCTTAGATGGACCTGTTCGCCGATGTCCTTCCACTGCAAGCGGCTGTTTTTTCGTAGCAAGGCAAGAATGGAGAGATCAATTTGGTCTAGCATGCGTAACTCCTTTCACGGCGAAAGTGGGAAGCCAGCAATCGTTTCGCGGCAACCGTTCACGGCCTTATACAATAAACGTACAACCATTATAACGGTAACGAGGAAAGGAAGAAATGACATGCAGATTCAGCTTGTACGACATGCTACCTTGCGTTTGGAATATGCAGGGCTGACATTTTTGGTCGATCCGATGTTTAGCTCCAAGGGCGAAATGCCAGCAGTACCAAATACGCCGAATCAGCGCCCGAACCCAGGAGTAGAATTGCCTATATCCGTGGAAGAGGTACTTGCTGGAGTCGATGCCCTCTTGGTGACGCATACTCATTTCGATCACCTCGATGAAGCGGCCATTCGCCTCCTCCCGAAGCATTTGCCTGTATTTTGCCAGCCACCGGATCTGGATAAGCTGATGCAGCATGGCTTCGAACAAGTCATTTCCATCGAAGAGGAGTATACATGGCAAGGGGTTCACCTGCATCGGACAGGTGGTCAACACGGAACAGGGGAAATTGGGCAGCAGATGGGGCAAGTATCTGGCTTTGTCTTGAAGCGAGCTGGTGAGCAGACGCTGTATGTGGCGGGGGATACGATTTGGTGTGAGGAGGCGGAGCAAGCTGTTGCAGCGTATCGTCCTGATGTGATCATCGTTTTCGCAGGTGCGGCCCGGTTCTTGACGGGAGACCCGATCACGATGACGAAGGAGGATATCGTCCATGTCGCAAATGCCGCGCCCGACAGCCGTATCCTTGTTGCCCACATGGAGACGTGGAACCATTGCTTGCTCAGCCGCCGGGAATTGAATGAATGTTTGCACGAAAAACAGCTGTCCGGACGTGTACATGTTCCGCAGGACGGAGAAATTATCTCTATTCATTGAGCGAATCGAATAAAAATGAAAAACAAAGCTCCGCAGGTGATAGCGGGGCTTTTGGCGTTGTCGAAAAAAAGGCTTATCCATCATTTGACAAACAAAAACGAACGTAATAAACTATTTTTACGTAAATGATTAATGTCATGAGGTGTTGTTGTGGCGCACGAACAACTGGAAACATATGTAGTCGAGAAGCCGGAACAGGCGATGGCGCTATTGAACCCGCTACGTGCCGAGATTTTAAGCCGTTTGGCAGAGCCTGCTTCGGCAGCAGAAGTCGCACGTGGTATCAATGAAATCCCGCAGCGTGTCAATTATCACTTGAAGGCCTTGGAAAAAGTCGGATTGGTCAGACGGGTAGGGAGTCGACAGGTGCGCAATCTCGTCGAGGTGCTTTACTTGGCGATTGCGCGGACGTATGTGCTCTCGGAAGGACTGAACTGGGGCAACGATACCGTTCAGCAAATGAAGGATCAAGGGTCGCTGTCTCATCTGGTCCAGACAGCAGAACGAATCAAGCGTGATGCCATGCTCTTGCTGGAGCGCTCCGATCAAGAGGTCGAGGTTCCGAGCGCCTCACTGAATGCGAGTATTCAGCTAGCCAGTGCGGAACAGCGCAGTGCTTTTGTAGAGGAGTACGTCCAACTGGTGAATCAGCTTGTGGCGAAGTATCAGCCAAAAGAAAAGGGACAAGAGACGTATCAGGTGGTTCTCGCGGTTTATCCAAAACAAGGAGGAGACGAGGCATGAAAGCACAAGCTGCGGAGTCCAATAAGTCCAAACCCGTAATCGTTTGGGAAAGTCGAGTCCAGCCTCAAACCGACCAGGTCATTGCCATGCCTGCCCGAAACGGAAATGGGGTTGCTGTCGAAAGAGAAGCGGCTGTTCAGACATGGTCAGTGGGCCCGGCGAGTAATCCGGCAGTCGTGACGCAGGTTTCATCAGGATTTAACAAAAAATCAGTGGCGGTTCCACAAGCAATCAGCATGAGTATGGCCGCGTAAAAAACGCAGCGTAAACAAGCGAAGGAGGGTTTTTCATGAATCTCATTCCGGTAGTAGTCGAGCAAACGAGTTATGGAGAGAGGTCCTATGACATTTACTCCCGGTTGTTGAAGGATCGCATTATTTTTCTCGGCAGTGCCATCGATGATCAGGTAGCCAATGCAGTCGTAGCTCAGTTGCTGTTCCTGGCAGCAGAGGACCCGAAAAAAGACATTCATCTTTATATCAATTCGCCCGGAGGCTCTGTCACAGCAGGGATGGCGATTATCGATACGATGAGTTTCATTGCGCCTGATGTGTCTACAATCTGCACAGGGATGGCAGCGTCTATGGGTGCGATGCTTCTCGTAGCGGGAGCGCCGGGCAAACGGTACGCGTTGCCCAATGCAGAAGTCATGCTCCACCAGCCGTGGGGAGGCAGTCAAGGACAGGCAAGCGATATCAAGATTGCAGCAGACCGTATCATGCGACATCGCAACATGCTGTATACGATCATCGCAGAGCGTACGGGAAAGACAGTCGAGCAAATCGAAAAAGATGCAGACCGCGACTATTTCCTTACCGCCGCAGAGGCGCTTGAATACGGCTTGATTGATAAAGTGATCGAAAAATTGTAATGATGGGGATAGAGAATACTGGCTGCGAAGCTTGGAGTTTAGCGTACCGAATGTTTGAACCGTCAGGGATTTTGCCTGGCGGTTTTTTGTTTGCACATCAAATTGTTTGAAGGAAGGAGGAGCTGGGTATGAACAAGAGTATCAGATGACGGGAGGCACATCTTGTGAAAATCAGAACAAAAATCATCCTGGCTTTTGGTGTCATATTGGCAGTCATGTTCGGTTCAGGTACGTATATGCATCTGCAAATGCTAGCAATGAAGGCATCCTACACCCAGATTATCGAAGAGGAAAAATTATTGACGGATCTGCGTGAAATGCAGTTTATCATGACAGGTCGAAATAATGACGAACGAGCCTACTTGTTAACAGGCGATGAAGAATTTCGGATGGAATTGAAGGGAAAGGCAGCAAAGGTGGACAGCCTGTTTGCCAAAATGAACAGTTCTTTAGAGTCTTCTCACCATCGTGAAAAAATGGAGGAGGCAATGGGACTGTACAAGTCCTTTCTGGAGTCGAGTGAGAAAGCGGTAGAGGCACAGGATAATGGGCTACATGAAGAAGCCATCGCTCATCATTTCGGCCAGGAGCGGCAATCGAGATTAGCACTGGATTCGGTTGTGAGTGGATTGGTCGAAGAGGTGCGTAATGAAATCGAAGTAGATAGACAGGAGCTGGCGGAGAACGAAGGAACTTCGGCTATGATCCAGTTGTTTTTTAATGCAGTGGGAATTCTCGTCGCGATTGTGGTCGGCGGTTTTCTGATTCGCTCGATTGTGGCACCGCTGCACCGGGTGAACAAACAGCTACATGATATCGCTGAAGGAAAAGGAGATTTGACGCAAGAGTTGACCGTCTCTTCCAAAGACGAGATTGGACAGTTGGCAGGCTCATTTAACCGGATGCTAGCCAACTTACGAGAGCTGATTTCTCAGGTTCGTGGGCATGCCCAGCAGGTTGCAGCCGCAGCTGAACAACTGACAGCGAGCTCGAAGCAAACGAGCCAAGCTACGGAGCAGATCGCCATCACGATTCAGGAAATGACGGAAGGAACGGACAGGCAATCCCAAAACGTAGAGGAGAGTCAGCAAGAAGTCGAAGAAATATCCGCAGGCATTGAAAAAATTGCGGCACGTGCGCAAAGTGTGTCGGCTGCGGCTGCCAGTACCTCAGAGCTGGCGACAGAGGGGGATCGTACTATCCAGCAGTCGGTTTCCCAGATGAACGGGATCGGAGAAACGATGGAGAATTTGACTGCAATGGTAGGTGGTTTGGGAAAACGCTCTGAGCAAATCGGCCAAATCGTCGAAGTCATTACACAAATTTCAGGTCAGACAAATCTCTTGGCATTGAATGCTGCTATCGAAGCGGCGAGGGCTGGCGAGCACGGCAAAGGCTTTGCTGTCGTGGCGGATGAAGTGCGAAAGCTGGCTGAGCAGGCATCTGCATCGGCACAAGAAATCTCCCAACTGGTAGCGTCGATCCAGATGGAGACGAACGAAGCGGTCCTCACGATGGAAAAAGGCTCTCAAGAAGTAGCAGACGGGATGGGGGGCGTCGCAAGAGCAGGGGAAGCGTTCTCTCAAATTCGTGATGCTGTTGTTGGCGTGACGAATGAAATACAAGAGGTATCGACTGCTGCACATACCCTTACGGAAAGTACAGGCAAGGTCGGACAATCGATGCAGATGATCGCCACTGTCGCGCAATCGGCTGTCTCTCTGTCGGTGGGAGTCTCGTCTGCTACAGAAGAACAGCTTGCCTCGATGGAGGAAATCTACTCCTCGGCTGCATCGCTGGCGGGTCTCGCGGATGATTTGGAAAAACTGATAGGCCATTTCAAGGTATAAAGCTTCGCCACAGGATACACCCCTGAGAATCGACAGAATGATTCTGAGGGGTGTTTTTTGTTTACGACAATTTCCACAAAGCCAATCTTCGATATACGAGAAAAACCACGAGATTCCCCACTGCCGCTGCCAAAAAGACTGCCCAAGGCCCGAACGATAAGGTCATCCAGCCCGAACCATAGATGGAGAAGACAATTCCGAGCTTGAAAATAGAGCCGGTGATCCCGCTAATTCTTCCAATCATGTGGGCAGGGGTAGTCTCTTGACGAAAGGTCCAAATACAGACGTTTTCAATCGTGCTGATCAGTCCCGTGAGAAATAGAGAAAGACAGAGCATCCACGTACTTTGCGCGAAAACCATGAGCAAATAGGAGCAACCGAGAAGCAGGATGGTCATGCCCATGATGCGACCGATGGGAAATCGTCTCCGCAAATAGGCAACCACTGAGCTGCCGAGAAGACCGCCAAGTCCAGCCGCGGAAAGCACCAGCCCTAATGTGGAATTGTCCAACCTAAGGTGATCCTTGGCAAAGAAAATGATCATGGCGTCATACATGCCCGAGGTTGCATTGAGAAAAATCACGAGTACTGTAATCTGCCATAATGGTCGATTGCCCAACAGTTCCTTCCAACCGTTTCGCAACTCCTGCCAAAAGCCGCCCTGAGAGGAGGCAGGCGCATCTGTACGATCTAAAAACGATATGGCGATAAAAGCCAGTAAATAGGCTGTACCCGTAATAAGCAGCCCAGTGTGCAGCGCCGACAGAAGCAGAATAAACCCGGTAATCGCAGGTCCCATAATTTCAATAAACGTGCTCATAAAAGAAAAACGAGCATTGGCTGAGGTTAACAGAGGGGGAGGAACCACTTGCTTGATCATGCTGACGCGAGCGTTGTGAAAGCCGTAGTTAAACGCCATCAGGAAAAAGCCAGCCACATAATAATGAATGACCTGTGCATGTCCGGATTCGGTCAGTCCATATAGCAAAAACAACAGGATCATCTGGCCAAAAACCATCCATTGCGACCAGCGTTTTTTGGAGAAGCGATCCACCCAGACGCCGATGAACATGGCGAGCAGCAGATTTGGCAAAAACTCAATGCTTTTCATGGTCGTCATGGCAAATGGCGATTGGGTCATATCATACAAGATCAATGGCAAGGCCAGTTCGTACACCTTTGCTCCACACGCGATAAAGGTGGACGTGAAAAAGAGGACGAGAAAGGGCCGATTCCGCCAGATCGACATTCTCTCGTGTGATTCAAGCTTCGTGGCGGGGGTGTTGTTAGGCGCTGGCATGAAAAAACCTCCTTCTCAGATCTCATTGTAGCTAGAAAAAGGGGAAGAAAAAGGGTAGAGTGTTTGGAGAGTATGGACCCCTTTTTGGATTCGACAGCGACTGTTTACGTAGAAAGAGTGATCATCTCGATGCAAAGTGCCTACTACTACTTGCGCTTGCGCCAGCATTTTGCCTCTGCGGCAGAGGGGGAACAGCAGGAGATTACGCTTGCCGAGCTGGCTCAAATATTTTGTTGCACGATTCGGAACACGAAAAAAGTCATCAAACAGATGGAGGAACAGAAGTGGATTGAATGGAGCCCGGGAAGAGGACGAGGCAATGTCTCGCGGATCGTCTTGTTATACGGGATCGAGCAGATCGCTTTGCCTATCGCTCAGGGGCGTATCCAAGATGGCGATTTGGAAGGCGCTATGCAGCTCCTCAATGATTTTGCCATCACTGCCAAGGGGCGGGAGCACTTTTTTGACTGGCTCTCCGGGCAGTTTGGCTTTATTCAAGAGGAAATCCGTGAACGAAAACTGGATACGCTTCGCATGTCCTTTTACAGACCGATTCCCGCTCTCGACCCTGCCTTTGTCAACAGGCGCACAGAGTCACACATGGTGAAGCAACTATTTGATACGCTCATTCGTTATGACGAAAAAATGGATACATTCATCCCGCATCTCGCCCACCATTGGGAAGTAAATGAGAGTGGAACAGAATGGACCTTTTATTTGCGCAAAGGGGTACTTTTCCACCATGGACGTGAACTGACAGCGCATGACGTCGTCTGGACGCTCGAGCGCATTGCCGATCCGAAGACGGGGTCTCCCTATCGCTGGATGCTGGAAGATGTAGAAAAAGTCACTGCTGAAAAAGAGACGATAGTAAAAATTGCACTCAGACGTCCCAATCAATTACTGCTATCCATTCTGGCAGCGAATCGGCTTTCGATTGTTCCGGGAGATGTCATTCAGGAAAAAGGACAAGCATTTAGTCGATTACCTGTGGGCAGTGGACCATTTTCGCTGGTGACGAATGACTCGCAGATGTTCATTTTAGAGGCTGCCCCAACGTATTTTCTCGGAAGGGCTCATTTGGATCGGGTAGAGATTTGGATTGTTCCCGAAAACAGTCAGGATGTGCGAAACGAGGATTACTTTTCAAAACGAGGAGAGGTGCACTTTCAAACCTTTTGGAATAAGCTCGGCCCGATGGAGCATTGGCAGGAGTTGCAGAGCCTGGAGAAAGGCTGCACGTATCTCGCTTTTAACCTGAATCGCCCAGGCCCACAACAAGATATTGCATTCCGGCAAGCGCTGGATCGTTTTATCGTGCGCGAGAAAATGATTACGGAGCTGCGCGGCAATCGGTATGCGCCTGCTTACGGATTTTTACCTGAAAACAAGGATGTGCCTGGTGATGGAGTGGGCTGGGATGGGGATTTCAAAGACTGGCCCGATCATCAACCGATACAGTTGTTTACGTACGAAGGGGCAGGCAACGAAAATAATGCGGAATGGTTACGGCAGCATTTGGCTGATGGGGGCATTCGAGTTGAAGTGACAGTCCTGCCGATTGAGGAATTGAAGAAGCCAGAGGTCATTCAGCAGGCAGATATGGTGGTTGCGGGAGAGGTTTTTGATGAACAGTGGGAGTTGGGGATGGTGGAGTTCTTTAAGTCGGATATCAGCTTTTCGCGGCAGTTGTGGAGCCCTGTCTTGCGGGAGCAAATCGATTTTGAGCTGGACGCCTTGATGCTGGAGAGGGATGTGACAGGGCAGCGTCATCACTTGCAGGAGGTCGAGAGACTGCTGCGTGAGCAGTGCGCGATGCTGTTTTTGTACCATACGCGTCAGCATTCTGCTTACCATTCGGCTCTGGCCGGTGTTTCGTTGAATGCGCTTGGTCTTGTTGATTACAAAAATATTTGGTTTCGGCAGTAATTGTGGAAGATGAGTCTGTCACAGCGCCTCTGGTTGCGCTATGATAAGGCTTACGCGTCAAAAGGCGGAGGGGAAAGTATGAAACGATTTCGATTTGATCAGCAAGTAGGCAAAACGATTGATCGCTATAATTCCGTCCATGCGACGATTTCTCGTGTTGTGCGCACGCCGAATTCCGTTTCGATAGGATGTATCCATTTGGAGGCGGGTGGGATTGTCGGTTATCATCCGGCGCCTTGCCCTCAGCTTTTTCTCGTGGTGAATGGTGAAGGCTGGGTACGTGGAGAAGGTACAGAGCGCATCCCGATCCAGAGTGGTCAGGCGGCATTCTGGATCACAGGTGAAGGGCATGAATCAGGCAGTGAAACCGGAATGACAGCCATTGTGATTGAAGGAGATGGGCTTGATCCAGAGAGCTTCATGTCCTTATTGGAGACGTAGCATCCGTATGTATGATGGTATTGGTTTGCCATTCCACCAACCGTACATAAGCTCCCCAGATTACCCAAGAAAGACGGTGTGAAAGGCAAATGACATGGAAAACACATATGGTACTCGGTGCCATTGCAGGCTACTGCGCCTATCCTTCGTGGAAGGGCAGTGTTATTGGTGCAACGATGGCACTAGTACCCGATATCGATCAAGCAAATAGCAAGCTCGGAAACTTGATGGGACCTTTGTCCAAAATGCTGCAAAAAGGATTTGGTCATCGTACAGTTACGCACTCTTGGGTGATTTTATTCCTTCCGTTCCTGCTGTTCGGCGATTCTTTGGCTGCCATGGCAGGACTTTGGGGGATTTTGTCCCATTTGATCAGCGATATGCTGGTGGGACGCATTCAGTTATTGTGGCCGTTGCGAGTGGGATGGCTCGGCATTCCGGTGTCCAAGTCGATGTATCGGATTGTGGATCGAATCGTGTTTTATGTAGCGATTGTGTATATTGTGATCAAAGGTTATCAGTAAGAAGAATGGAAATGGAGAAAGGGCCTCCCCTCAGGAGGTCCCCCTATTTGTTGTAATCGGAATATTTAGAACAGATCGTGATTTGAATAAAAAAGCTGACATCGGTTTAGCACCGATGCCAGCTTGCTAGTTGCTACTATGAGCGGATTCTTCTTTTTACGAAACAATTAAGGCATCATGAACTGTTGCACGAGCTCAGCGTTCTCATTCATGAATTTATCTGCGTTTTGCATGACTTCTTGTTGCGCTTCCATCATTTGTTGGTCAGTCACTGTAGCGAAATTGATGGAGTTGTCAGCAGTCATAGCTGGAATTTCCAGTGCTTTGCCGAATTCTGCTTTGGACTTCAGCTTGAAGCTAAAGCCTTTTGGCATATCTGGAGTAGGGTTCGAGAACTTCACTTTTACTGTGCCGTCAGAATCTACACCATTGTCCGTCTTTGTCTCGTTCATGGTAACATTACCGGTCAGAGCAACAGGGTTGGAGGAATATTCGTCTGCCACTACGAGTGCAAAGTCATAGTTTCCGGTTGTTTTCTTATCTTGCTTGGTTGTCTCAAAAGTGGTCGAGAGGTCCAGAATTGGCTGGTCGGTCTCTTTCATCAGGATGCTGAACTTGCCCTTTGTCTTGTCTTTTTCTTCTGTCGCTTTGTAGGTTAAGGACATTTCGCCACTTTGCTGGTCAGACAGGTTGTGCAGGGAGTAACGGTAGTACGTTTCAGCGCCTTTATCGTAAGAAACACTGCTGTAGACCAATTGATCTTTTTTCTCTTTGTCATCGACCAAGAGCTTGCGGGACAAGATTTGATGATCGCTATTCACGAGCACGACCATTCTCAATTGCTCAGTTGATTTGGCGTCTGTATCTTTTGTATCCTTGATGATGTCATCGAAGGTTTGCTCGTAATTTTTCTTGAATTCTTCTTTGCTGATTTCTTCTACTTTGTAGCCGCTGTCGAGCATCAGCGTAGCCACATTGTGGTAGCGGCTGTAGATCAGGTCAAACAGCTTTTGGTCAGCTTTTGCTTTCTCTGCAATTTGCTTCGACAGAGCCGCGCCTTCTTGGGCGTTGAAAGTAACGGTGATCTCACGTGCATCTTCCTTGAGTCCTTCTTCAGAGAAAGAAACGTCTTTTTTGATGCTTACCTGGCTGTCTTTGATGTTGTCAGCATACAGCAAGGCATACGGAGTCATGACCGTTTTGAGTTCATCCTGGTTAAAATTGATTGCTTTATACAAATCGCTATAGGTTACGAAGCGCTTCGGCAGTTCTTCGCCGCCCAGCTTTTCCTTAAGTGCATCGCGATCCTTCAGGTCCATATAAGCGTATTTAGAGTAAAACTCCGGCAGCTTGAAGCCCATAACAGAATCATTCATGAAGTACTCAAGAGTAGCCAGCTTTTTATCTTGCAGGTGAACTTCCAGGTTCCCCGATTGTTGATTTTTCTGTTCATCGATGTTGCTTTGCATCACGAGCTTCGCTTTGCCCAGCATGTCGAGAATTTTTTGTGCTTGCGGGTCTGGGATGGTGGCATCTAGTGCAATATCGCTCAACTCAGTGGTGGAGTGAACTGGTTTTTCCAGGTACGGCTTCATGTAGTCTTGGTATTCCCCGTAAGCTTTGGATACGTCGCTAGAAAACTTCATCATGCTTTCCGCTTCCGCTTGCAGGTAAATCGTTTTTGCACTCTTAAACAGATCGTACTTGGCATAGGCGGTCCCTAAACCACCCAGCACAACGACAGCCGCTGCCCCCGCGATCAGCCATGCTTTTTTCTTGCTTTTGCGCGGTGGGTTCACGTTTGTTGCAGTTTCCATCTTTTCTCTCCCCTTTTGCTCTCTCTCTTTGCTGAATCCAATGTGCGTAATGATTTTGCGCACTCGATTTTGTATTGTACCATAAGGAGGAAGAAGGGGAACGACTTCCAGTAAATTTCTTCAAAAATGAGGAAGAAAGACCCAAAAAGTTGCATTCTTCCTACTTTTGTATGCATATAGAACAAAGAAAAAGCGACAGCAGGGGGGAGATCACGTGGATTTTCGCGTGCTGCAAACGTTTATGGTGGCGGCCACGACAGAAAATTTTCACCAGACAGCAGAAGCGTTGTTCATTGCGCAGCCTACTGTCAGCCAACATATACGACAATTGGAAAAGGAATTGGGGATCAAGCTGTTTGAACGGGTTGGCAAGCGCGTTCGGTTAACGGCTGCGGGCAAACGCTACCTGCCACATGCAAAAGGACTTCTCCAACAGTGGCATAACAGTATGGAGGACTTGCAGGCTTGGAGACAAGGCTATCGGGAAAAGCTTCAACTGGCTGTTTCCCCGATTATCGCCCGTGCTCGTTTTTCCCATTTGCTGCACCGTTACACCAAGCTCTATCCCGATGTAGATATCTCGATTAAAATTGTTGACTCCGTGGAGATTGGCCCGCTGGTTCAAAATGGACAGGCTGATCTGGGCTTAACCCGGATGGTGCCAGGAGAATTCCAGTTGTCTACTTATCTTTTGTACGAAGATCCTATTGTTTTTGCAGTCCCTCACAGCGGTGGAGATATGGAGGCGCCCTTGCCTGATTGGGAGCAAGAGGTGCAATCGAATCGTCTGCTGACCCATAATCACCCGGGCTACTGGGATGAGTTGCTGTTGCTTTTGCGTCAGAGGGGGCTTTCCTTGCGTACGATGGCTGTTTCGCAAGTAGACATTACAAAGCGATTTATCGAGGATGGATTGGGCGTTTCCTTTTTGCCTCGGACGGCTGTCGATCGGGATTTATTTGAAAACCGCTTTATTGAACTTCCCACACCTGGCCTCGTTTTGCCAAAGGTTGCTTCTTATTTGCTGGTGCCGAAAGCAGGAATCAGCGAGCCAGCGCAGCATTTTATGGAAATCCTGCATTCCTTGTATCCACCGATGCCGCTTGTTCAGCCAGGGGGACGGACATAGAAGATAACAAGCCTGTAAGGTAGATGTAAGGTGAATCGATAGTTTTGATGAGCATATGTATCCTATACTGAATCCTGCTTAAAGACAGCAGGAGGGAATGACGAGTATGCAGCAGGCTGAACCAATCACACAGAAGGATCGGATTTATTCTATTGATATTGTAAGGGGTTTGGCATTGTTCGGGATTTTGCTGGTGAACTTGCCTAGCTTTATCATGTATTCGGAAGACGTTCCTATGCCAGTAGAGGCGGGGATCGATGCGTGGATCCGCTTGAGCTATGATTTATTCATTCAAACGAAGTTTTTCGGGATCTTTTCGTTTCTGTTTGGCTTAGGTTTTTACATGTTCATGTCACGGGCTGAACAGCGTGGACAAAAAGTATTTCGTCTCTTCAGCAGACGATTGTTCGCGATGTTTGCCTTTGGTGTGATTCACATCGTTATTTGGTTTGGGGATATTTTGACAGTGTACGCGCTACTCGGCTTTTTACTGATGCCATTTTATCGAAGAAAGTCTTCTACGATTCTAGCATGGGCAGCCAGTCTGGGAGGAGTGTACATGCTCACTCAAGGCGTGGCACTTGTACAGACGCTCAATGGTCAGGAAGTCTATCCGTTTGTAGCATCACTCCAGACGACATTGATACCGATCTTTGTGATGTTTCTGTTTGGTTTGTATGCGGGAAAACGCGGTTTGATTGCTCAAATTCGCGAGCATAAACCGTTTCTGAAACGAATCGCTACTACTACTCTGGCAATGAGTCTTCCGATCGCAGCAGGGATTGTGTGGGCGAGCGGTGTCGTCTTTGGTTCAAAGCTTGAACAGGTGAATAAAATATTGGTTGATCTGAGTACGCTGCCTATGGCGCTGTGCTTGATAGCCAGCTTGTTTCTGTTGTTGGATCGTGAGGCGGCAAGGAAAGTTCTTAAGCCATTTGCCTACACAGGACAAATGGGGTTAACGACATATTTGGGTCAGACAGTCATCATGACCATTCTGATTCCTTTGTTCGGTATTACGGCTATGCCGCTCTCTGCTTGGTTTTTGCTCGCTCTGCCGATCTATGCGTTTCAATTACTCGCAAGCTGGCTGTGGCTGAAGCAATTTAATCGAGGGCCGATGGAAAAGCTGTGGCGTTTCCTGACATATGGACGTAAAAAGAAGGCAGTTCCAGCTCCTGCTAACTGATTGTAAAACGTGATCAAAATCCCGTTTTTCTTCTATTTCCCTTCACGATTATGAATCGATATACTGAAGGGAAAAGAGATGAAAATGGAGTGGTGATGATGACAAAACAACATCCTTTGGCTATCGGCTTGGATGGTATCGCCGTAGCAGAAACAGACCTTAGTTTGGTGGATGGGATTAATGGACTGCTGGTGTACCGCGGTCATTGGGCGCGTGATTTGGCTATTCACCACACATTTGAAGAAGTGGCACACCTGCTCTGGTTCGGACATTTGCCGAGCGAGCAGGAGTTGAAGGAGTTAAAGGATAAGCTCAAAGCAAACCGTGAGCTGCCGGAGCATGTAAAAGGAATCCTGAAGCTGATCCCGGCAGATGTAGATATGATGAGTGTCCTGCGTACAGGTGTTTCGGCACTGGGCAGTTCCTCACACGGCTTTCCGCCAACCATCGATGAGGTGATTGCGCTGGCGGCCAAAATGCCAACAATCGTCGCGTATCGCTTTGCTTGTCTGGAGGGCCGCGAGCCGCTGGCACCGAATCCGGAGCTGGATCATACAGCGAACTATCTGTATATGCTCAAAGGCGTAAAGCCGAATGCGGCACATGTACGTGCGCTCGATGCGTACCTGATTTTGACGCAGGAGCATGGCATGAATGCATCCACATTCGCCGGTCGTGTCGTCAGCTCGACTGAATCTGATCTGATTTCATCTATTACGGCAGCTATTGGAACCCTGAAAGGACCTTTGCACGGCGGAGCACCATCTGAAGTGACGGAAATGATCGAGGCGATCGGCACGAAGGAAAATGCAGAGCCGTGGCTGCGCAACAAGCTGGAGAGCGGCGGACGTTTGATGGGCTTCGGACACCGTGTCTATAAAACGGTTGATCCGCGTGCAACTGCTCTCCGCGTTGTTGCATCCGAGCTGTCATCCAACGATCCGTGGTTCGATCTGGCGACACATGTAGAAAAAGTAGGCTTGCAGCTGCTGGAAGAGTACAAACCAGGCCGCAAGCTGAATACAAACGTAGAGTTTTTTGCCGCAGCTGTCATGCGCGCGGTTGGTTTGGACGACAATTTGTTTACACCGACATTTGCCGTGAGCCGTGTGGTTGGTTGGAGTGCGCACATTCTGGAACAGGCAGGCAAAAATCGCATTATTCGCCCGCAATCCAATTACATTGGCACAATGCCGGAATAATAAAGACGTTAATTATAAAAGCTATCCGTTATGCGGATGGCTTTTTTTCGTGGTTTATAAATGTGGCTGTGGTGGAGAGAAGAATATTTCCAGTCTAGGCTCCAGGCTCCGTCCCGCTGAGGGCTGAGACTGTCCGCTCCGAAGGGATTCGCGGGGAAACGCAAAAGTGGTAGCCGCTTCGTCGCGCGGGAACGTTGCGTTTCTTTTGCCCGCGAATCCCTTCTCCGCTTGGTCGGACTCCACAAGTCGCTACGTCTGGAAATATTCTTCTCTGTCGTAACAGATGACATCCTTATATTCTTTTAAGTCTTTTTAAAACCCGTTTAAGCAGGGAAGCTCGTAGAGGAAACAGGAGAAATAAGCGAAGATCTTAGGGACACCGACCGAGACGCAATGCAAAAAGCGAAACACGCCCTTAAGCGTCCACCTCTGATACACATCCTTGAAGATACCACTTTGGACGCGGTTTCGCTTTTTGCATGAAGTCGTGCAGTCAATCCCACAGCGGGTGGCCCTAGAATCTGAGCGTTTTCTCCTGTTTCCTCCCCACCACAACAGCCGGAAATATATCTCGTTTTTACAAAGTGCAACTTAGGATTGCAGAACATGCTTACTTTTGGCATGATAATGAAAAAAAGTAAGGAGTGGAGCAAATGGCGTTGTTGTCTACCCCGTTTCAGTTTAAAGGACTTAGCTTGAAAAATCGGATTGTCATGCCGCCGATGTGCCAATACTCTGTGGATGCACACGATGGAACACCAACAGACTGGCACTTTGTTCATTACGTTTCTCGTGCAGTAGGCGGAACAGGTCTGATCATCGTGGAAATGACCGATGTCGAGCCGGATGGTAGAATTTCCAACGGCGATTTGGGCTTGTGGTCTGACGAGCAGATTCCGGCGTATGCGCGAATCGTCTCCGAGGTTCAAAAGTATGGGGCCAAAATTGGCATACAGATTGCTCATGCGGGTCGCAAAGCGGAAGACGCAGAAGTGCCTGTATCGGCGTCCGCGATCGCTTTCCCAGGGGGTCGCTACAAAACGCCACGGGCGTTGACGACAGCAGAGGTTAAGCAAATGGTCGTCAAGTTCCAGGACTCAGCGAGACGTGCGGTGGAAGCAGGGTTTGATACCATTGAAATCCATGGTGCGCACGGATACTTGATTCACCAGTTCCACTCTCCTTTGACCAATCAGCGAGACGATGAGTACGGGCGGGATAAAGCGCTGTTTGGCGTGGAAATTATTCAGGCGATCAAAGAGGTCATTCCAGCTGATATGCCGCTGATCATGCGTGTCTCAGCCGTAGAGTACGTGGATGGTGGGTATGGGCTGGATTACAGCACAGAGCTTTGCCGCCGTTACAAGGAAGCTGGCGTGGATATTTTCCATATATCCAGCGGCGGGGAAGGACCGATTGGTTCAGCAGGTCGCCCAGGTGTTCATCCTGGCTATCAAGTACCATTGGCACGTGCAATTAAGCAGGCATTGGATATCCCGGTCATTGCTGTCGGCAACCTCGATGATCCGAAAGTGGCGGAAGCATCGATTGGCAATGGCGATACGGATTTGGTAGCAGTCGGACGCGGCATGCTGCGTGATCCTTATTGGGCACTGCATGCAATTCATGAGCTGTCGGCGGATGAGTTGCAGCCACCGAAGCAATATTCGAGAGCGTTTTAATCAGGTAAAAGAGCGCTGGGCTTTCCTTTCGACTGCATGGGTCGGGGGAGAGCCCTTTTCTATGGTGAATCCTTGACACTTATTTACAGTCGGTTTAAGATAAATGTCAGTCAGTACTGACAATCACTTCCGGGGATGAGGATAGCAATGAGCAGCAGCAAAAGTTTTACAAGCAGTGAAAAACTGATGATAGCCGCAATCGATCTCATCGCGGAAAGAGGTTACAACGGCGTAACCACGCAAGAAATTGCCACTGCGGCAGGATTGAGCGAGAAGACGTTGTTTCGTCACTTCGGCAGCAAGCGGAATTTGCTGGAGAGCGCCTTTGACCGTTTTCATTACACGGAAGGACTGACAAAGCTTTTCGCGGAGAAGCTTACGTGGAATTTGCGCGAGGATTTGCTTTTAATCAGCCGAACGTATCACGAAATGATGAACCGCAATCGGAAAATGATTTTGATTAGCATTAAGGATGAGGCCCATTTGCCCGGATTCCGCGAGCGGACCCAAAAGCACCCGCGACAATTGATGGTACTTTTTACAGATTACTTCAAAGAGATGGGCAAAAAGGGCAAGATGATCCAAACAAACCCGGAGGCACAGGCAACTGCCTTTATGGTTATGAATTTCGGGGCGTTTTTGAACGATCTGGATGGCACTAGCAATTTTTCGGGGGTATCCCTGGATGTATTTATCGAAGAGAGTGTAGAGGTTTTCGCTAGGGGTTTGACTCCCTAGTTTTTTTACAACTCAAATGTCAGTCAGTACTGACAGTCAGAACGTGAATAACAAAGTGAAAGGAAAGATGCGGCATGGAAGCGACAAAAACGCAGCAGAACAGGGACATATTAATCCGAATCTTGATGTTTACCTTGGTCATATCCTCCATGAGTGCTTTGGTGTTTAACATTGCACTCCCGGAAATTAGCAAGGAGTTTGGTTTGAGCATAGCGCAGGTGAGCTGGCTATCGACTGCATATGGATTGTTATACGCGATCGGAACTGTGACGTATGGCAAGCTGGCGGATCGATACAAGCTCAAGAATTTGTTGACGTTTGGACTCATGGTGTTTACGGCGGGTTCGTTTTTCGGTTTGGTCTCCGATTCCTTTGCGATGGCTCTTTTCGGGAGGTGCTTGCAGGCAGTAGGGGCGGCTGTCATTCCGGCTACTGCGATGCTCATTCCTTTGCGATATTTCCCGCCCGAGAGCAGAGGCTCTGTTTTAGGAAGAACGGCAGTAGGATTGGCTCTTGGCGGTGCACTCGGTCCTGTCGTCGCGGCTTTAATCGTCAGCTTTGCTCATTGGCGCTGGCTGTTTTCCATACCGCTCCTGATCTTGCTTACGCTGCCGTTCTACCGTAAATATTTGGAGGATGAAGAGATCGCAGCTGGTGGGAAGTTTGATTGGGTGGGTGGCTCCTTGCTTGCGATCAGCGTGACGTCACTGCTTTTGGGAGTAACGAATGGGTCGTGGTGGTTTGCATTAGGCAGTTTGGTTACATTGCTTCTGTTCGTCGTACGAATTCGTTCGGTAGCTGATCCGTTTGTCCAGCCGAAGGTTTTTGCCAACAAGCAGTATACAATCGGGATTCTGATGGCATTTCTCATAAATGGAATGGGGATATCGCTTTATTATCTCAGTCCACTGCTCTTGGCTCAGGTGCAGCAGCTATCGACGAGCTGGATCGGCTTTGTGATGGTTCCAGCGGCCATCGCTTCGGCATTGCTTGGTCGTGTGGGAGGAAAGCTCGCGGACAGGCGGGGGAATGCTTTTCTGTATTTCGTTGCGTCTAGCTTACTGATTAGCTGCTTTGGGTTGTTGTCTACTTTCACAAGCACCGCAGTTTTAGGCATTGCACTCTTTTTGATCCTTGGCAATGTGGGGCAGTCTTTTATGCAAATCTCGATGGCGAACTCGATCTCGAGGACGTTGACGAAGGAGCAGGCAGGAGTAGGCATGGGGATCTTTTCGATGCTGAGTTTCATTTCCATGGGGATCGCGTCTGCGGTATACAGCAAAGTGATCGATCTTGGCGCGACAACCAATTGGAACCCGGTGAATCCTTATACGAGCGGCTATATTTACAGCAATATTTATTGGATGATGGCCCTGATTCACGTGTGTCTGATGGTCTTCTACTACTTTCAGTTCGGTAGGGTTAAAAGACATAGCCTTCTGGCGGATAGCTGATCTTTTGTTCATTCAGGCTTAAATACTTTATGTGGTAGACTAAAGCAAAAAAGGAAGGGGGTTCCTGCTCGGTGCGAGAACTTGCTGCCATTCGTTTTACAGAGGGAGAGCCATTGTTCATCCAAATCTATCACTTTATCAAAGACGAAATATTGCGTAACCAAATCGCGTATGAAGAGTTTCTACCCTCGATCAGAAGCTGCGCCCAGTCGCTTGCTGTCAGCAAAAACACGGTAGAAGTTGCTTATCAGCTACTGGTATCGGAAGGGTACGTCACTAGCATTCCGAAAAAAGGGTATCAGGTGACGTACAAGGTAGAACCTCCTTTCGGGCAGCATGTAACAGAACGAGATGACCCTCGTATATCGTCGATTCGCTATGATTTTCGCTACGGCAACATCGAGCTGGGGGCATTCCCCTTTCATCCGTGGAATAAGCTGCGCAACAAGCTCATTGCCTACCATCAGCGAACGTATATGGTGGAGGGGCTGGCACAGGGCGAATACTCCTTGCGAAAAGAACTCTCGAAATTGCTGCATGAAACGAGAGGAGTCCTCGCTACGCCGGAGCAGATCATTATTGGAGCCACCCCGCAACAGTTGGTGTCGATGATCGTCCAGCTTCTGGACAGAGAGAAGCATGTGATTGGCGTAGAAAATCCGGGCTATGATGGTGCGAGAAATACGTTTCTCAACGGTGGCTACCGGGTACACGGTATTTCTTTGGACACAGACGGTGTATCCATCGAAGAGCTGAGACAAAGCGGGGCAAACATCATGTACGTGAGTCCTTCCCAGCAATTCATCAACAAAATGACGATGCCTTTGGAGAAAAGAAAGCAATTGACCCTATGGACGCAATCTATCGCGCATTCGTATTTGGTGGAGGATGACTACGAATGGGAGTTCAAATATCAAGAAAGCTACATTCCTTCGATCCAGAGTCTGTCTCCCCAAAAAGTTGTTTACATTGGGCGACTTTCCAAAGCATTGCTGCCGCTCGTAAACGTCAGCTACGTTGTCCTTCCTTACGAGCTGTTATCGCGTTTTCACCAGCGGGTACCTGAATACGATCAGCCTGTTTCCCGCCTGGACCAATTGACGCTAGCGGCGTATTTGTCCGATGGCTATTGGCATAGACACTTGCAGCACATGCGAAAAAACTATGTGGAAAAGCGAGAGGTGTTTCTTCAGGCAGTCGCTCGCTACATGGACAGACGTGTGGAAATAGAAGGCAAGGATACGGGGCTGCATGTATTTTTGACCGTAAAAAGTCAGTGTACAGAAGCGGAACTCATGGAGCGTGCCTATCAAAAAGGCGTAAAAGTCTACGGAACTGCCCGATACTGGCTGCATGATACACGGGAGCATCCGACGGTATTGCTAGGGTACGGAGCATTGCCCCCCGAAGATATTCAGGAGGGCATTCGCTTGTTGGCCAGCGCCTGGTTCGAGTAACAGAGCAGCTTTCTGTCCCACTCATCTTGAACAATCTGTCCCTTTGGCCTCGGACGGCTATCCATTACGATGGATGGGACAGCGATTAGAAAGGGTGGGAAAAATGAAATTTATTTTTGATCTGGACGGGACGATCTGCTTCAAGGGTCAACCGATCTCTACAAACATTTTGGATAGCCTGCTTGCACTCGAACAGGCAGGACATGCCGTAGGTTTTGCCTCCGCAAGACCGTGCCGTGACATGCTGCCTGTCCTCGATGAACGGTTTGCCAACCATCTCCTCATTGGCGCGAATGGAGCGATGACACATCACCAAGGGAGCTTGCAGGGCAGCGTGCCGATCCCGGATCGTCTGGCGCAAGAAATCATCAGCATTCTCGAGGATTATCGCGCGCAGTATTTCATCGATGACTCGTGGAATTACGCACATAATTGTGTGTCGACGCATCCTTTTTTGAGCAATATCGATCCCAATCGGACAGCCAGCCGCGTGGACGTGGATCAACTGAATGCCGTGCTGAAAATCCTGATTTTATCGTGTGACCGTCACGAAGAATTGATGACGAGAATCAAGGAACTAGACGTTACGCTGCATTATCATTCCGCAGAAGGCATTCTCGACCTCACGTATCGGGGAGTGAATAAATGGGCTGCCCTGAATCGTTTCGATGTGGCAGGGGAGCCGTTCATTTGCTTTGGCAATGACATGAATGATTTGCCGCTGTTTGAAAAAGCGCATCATTCCGTATTGATTGGCGAGTATGAGCCGCTTCTTCCACTGGCAAAGGAAAAAATTACGATGGATGATCAAGTGGAGCAATCCATTGTCGCAAAATTGCGAGAGCTAGGAGAGAAGTATGAGTTAGCTCTTCCGTAAACGGAAAAGGAGGAGATCAAATGATGGATCCATTATTGGAGAAGAGACATCAGGCACTGCGCGAAGCAGAGACCAAAGCAGAGTTTTTATTTGCCACCATCGAAGAGAAGGGAATCATTCGCAGCGGTGTGACGGAAAAAGAGATCAACAAGGAGATTTACGAGCTGGCCTTTCAATTGTTCGGGATCAAAAAATATTGGCATAAGCGAATTGTGCGAGCGGGCAGAAACACGCTGTATCCGTACAGAGAAAACCCACCGAATTTGACTGTCTCCCCTGAAGATATTGTCTTTCTCGATTTCGGGCCCATTTTTGAGGACTGGGAAGCTGATCTTGGTCGGACGTATGTGCTTGGAAATGATCCGGTAAAACAAAAGCTGCGCGACGATATTGAAAAAGCGTGGGACGTGGGCAAGACTTACTTTTTGTCCAAGCCGGATATTACGAGCAGCGAGCTGTTTGCCTACATGTGCGAGCTCGCAAAAGCATATGGTTGGGAGTACGGCGGTCCACACGCAGGACATCTCATCGGCGAATTCCCGCATGAAAAAATTCAAGGCGATGATATCGATAACTACATTCATCCAGACAACCACAAGCCGATGAGAGAACCAGATCGGCACGGTCAGCCGCGCGATTGGATCTTGGAGGTTCATTTTATTGATCGGGAACGGGAAATCGGGGGATTTGTGGAGAAGCTGTTGACGGTGGAGTAGGGTATATTCCTTGCCCTTGGTGAATTACTGGAGATTCTGATTGTTCGTCGGAGTCTCTTTTTTTTATTTTCACGGGTATGACATTTTAAGAGGCAGGGAAATTGGTATACAGAATATCTATGATCAGCTGTTTGTTAGAGGGTGCTTATAATTCAAGGTGATCATCACTAGAAATTAGTTTATCCCTCTAAAGGTCTTACTTAGGGGTGCTGTTATTCAACAGCATGAAATCTTACTCGATAACGGTACTCCTGCAAAATGAATATCCTTCTCTAATCGTAAGAACAATGTTGATGCTGCTGTACAAGAGCTATATTTTTAGTTAGACGGTACTAAGGAAGTTTAATTTCAAAATGTGCGATTATTCTTGAAAAAATTGTAAAAAAAACAAATCGTTTGGTAAAATATTACATATTGTTTCATATTAAAATATAGGAGGTCTTGTGATGTTTGCTAAAAAATCTTTATTATCTATTGTAGCTACTGCTCTTCTACTGGGTGTTTCGGTTACTGGGGGTGGCATGAGTCCTGTATTTGCAACGTCCGTACAACAGAGTCCTCAACAAATAATGAGAATAATTGGGGATAAATATCAGGTTGGAGAAGTTCTTAGCGATAAAGATGCAGAATTAGTTAAAAAATATGCCTTTCAACCAAATCAGGTTAAAACCTTAGCAGACGCTCAACCAGATAACTGGACAGTAACTGGAAGTAATTCAAACACAGCTTTTAATGCTTTTATGTCGGGGACTGTATATGTTGGCTTAAACTTATGGGAAAATAATTTCAGAGCAGACCTGACAACCTACGTGCAGAAAGGAACACCAACGCATTATCAAAATTCAATCCAGCTGGAGGCTTACGGTCTTGTAGGTGCAGGTGGAACAAAGATTGGGAAGACTGCTGAATTTGAGGTAAGCAGTGGTTGGACACCGAGTAATAAATTACAATATAGCTCTACATTTGATCAACCGTTTAATGCTTCAGTAGCTTATTACTACATAACTCCAAAAGGAGCAGTAAAAGGTGCAGCTGGATCCATAGAGATTGTAGGAGTCGGTAAAAAAAAATAACACTTTAAAACTACTCCTTATTTCCAAATGGAGTAGTTTTATTTGTATAATACAAATTAATTACAGATTTAAGAAAATGAGGTGTATTTATGGGAAGTGTAGGTTACCCTGGTCTCATGGTTTTGGTAGTTTTTGCGATTGTCGTTTCAGCAATTGTATATAAGATAGTAGAAAAGAAAAAAAGAAAAAGAGGCTAAAATCGCTAGCTCTATTTGGTTCACTAGATGATTTGTCACTCAAAATAATAAACCGACTACCTTTGATACTGAATGAAAATGCGCTGACAATACTTAGCTAATAATGAATTGGTGGGATAGGGGGGGCCCAAGCACCTATCGTTCCGTAGGGTAAAAGAGATTGAGATACGCTTGCTTTTACCAGTTTGGTAGCCCCTCCGTTTGAAGGTATTCGACTACGGCCTGCACAAAAAGGGGGATTTCCCCGAACAAGTTAATCTGGATCAGGCCATACAACTACCTCCGTCTACCTGACCTGAAATGACATCCGAGAATGGCAGCAAGGAGGAGCCAAGGCAAAAGAACTGGCTCCACATGGTTACGTCGGTAATCCTGCCGGGTATGAACAGGCTCTGGCTGCCGCCCCTGATTTTATCGAATGCTTCGCCGATTTCGCATCCCGAGGAATTATCTCCTATCTCTACCCGAAACCCAGCTAGAACTTAATACATCACCATGTTCCCGGTCTTTTTCATATGCTTCTCCGCTTGCTTCAACAACACGACAGTCGCTGTCACGAGCACCAGCAATACCGCGGCGAGAAGTCCCATACTCGGCAACATGGTTTGCAACGACGCTCCCTCCATCAGCAGTTCGCGAATCAACTGAAGCGCATAGGTCAAGGGAAAGCAAAAGGAAATGACCTTGGCCCAAACCGGAAAGGCCATCGGGGGCAGACGGACACCAGAAAAGATCAGCATCGGCTCATCCAAAACGGTGTACAGGAAGCTCGCGTCGCGTGAAAACAGAAAGAGCACACAGAGAAAGCCGCCCCAGACGATGGCCGATACCAGCAAAATGAGGAAGGCGAGTGGAGGCGCCCACCAGCCGCTCAATTGAATGCCATCGACAAAAAACAAGGCTAACAGGGCGAAGCAAAAGAACAGCCAGACCCCTTCGATCAGCGAGGAAAGTGAACGCCCGTACAGAAAAGCGAGTCGGTTGACCGGGCTGATGAAGATCATTTCCATGGTTCCCGCTTGCCGTTCAAAGCTCATTTGCCAGGACGACTGCACCAGGCACCAATAAAAGATGTAGCCTAAATAACCAGTCAACAGGAACAGCGGCAACTGCTCGTAGCTGATGAACCGGGCTAGTGGGGAATCAGCTCCCATACGGAACGGTGCAAACGAATAATAAGCGGTCACGAAATTAATGACAGGCCAGACCAAGAGCGAGAAGTAGATCATTTTGCTGTGAAACGAATGGCGATGCTCCTTGATGATTTCGGCCAAAAGCAGGCTGCCTAGCTGTTTCATGCGCCCCTCCGATCTGCCATGTGCAGGATGACGTCCTCCAGTGATGGCTGTTGGGTAGAGAGACGCAAGACAGGGGACTGGTGAGCAGCCAAGAGGGAAAGCAGCGGAGTTGTCATATCCGTTTTTCCTCGTAATGTCACTTCCCAGGTCTGCTCGTCTGTTTCTGCGATTTCACGCGAGCCGCCGTAATCTTGAGCCAGCTGGCGCAGATCGTAATCGAGCGAGTCGGAGAGAGAGGGGATCACTACCTGTAAGGCTGTATCCAGGTGGAGCGATTTGGTCAGGTGCTCCGGTGTATCATGCGCCACGAGCTTTCCTTTATCGATGATGTATACCTCGTCACAAAGCTCTTCTACCTCATGAATGTAGTGGCTGGTCAACAGAATGGCTTTTCCGTGCTGGGAAGCGAGCTCACTTACATGCTTGCGAAGCTGTCGGGCGATGGGGGCGTCCAAGCCGAGAGTCGGTTCGTCCAGAAACAGGTAACGCGGGTCATTGATCAGGCCGCGGGCGATTTGCAGTCGTTGCTTCATGCCTTTGGAATAGCGCTCGACAGGGGTGTTGGCGGCCTCATACAGGCCAACCTGCAAAAGCAATGTATCGATCCGATGGCGCAGTTCCTGCCCTTGCAAACCGTATAGACTTCCGAAATATTGCAGGTTTTCCCGTCCTGTCAGCCGCCAGTACAGCATGCGCTCTCCACCGGCGATCATGTTGACCTTGGCTTTGACGAAACGATCGTCCTTTACCGCGTCATATCCGTCTACCGTGATCGTGCCGCTGGTCGGGGTGAGTAGTGTGGAGCACATCTTGATCGTTGTTGTTTTTCCTGCACCATTAATGCCTAACAATCCAATAATTTTGCCGGGTACCATGCGAAAGGACAGATCAGCGACTGCCTCGACCTCTGTCCATTGTTGGCGAAACCAACCTTTTTTCTCCTTCACCCGGTATACCTTCCGTACATTTTCTGCAATCAGCATGATTGTTGACCTCCTCGTTCGTTATCCAAAAATCGATTCCATGACGCGTTTTTCCATCCGACGTATGCCCCACACCCCGATGACGAGATAGACGAGGGACAGGGCTGCCATATGAAACAGCTGTGGGGAAACAGCATGCAGCGGGGCTCCTTGAATCACGCATTGCCGAAAAGCATCCAACGCAGGCGCGAGCGGCATGATGAGACCGAGTGGTTGCACCCATTCAGGCAAATACGGAATCGGAAACGTTACCCCACTGACAAAGGCCATCACGGCAAACAGCGTGTTTTGTGTGATGTACGTATCGCGGAACCAAAGCATGAGACTGCCCAAAACGAGCGCCTGGCAAAAGAAAGCCCCTGTAGACAATATCCAGACAAGAACGGCGCTCCATACGTTCGTGTGAGAGAGCGTGAGTCCGAACAGCGCTCCTACCAACACAATCACCGAAAATTCAAACAGAGTACGCATGAGCTGTTGAGCGACATTCCCCAAAAAGTATCCTCTGCGCAAGGAAGGGGTGAGCAAAACCGCCTCCAAGGTCCCTTCCCGTAGCTCCGTAATGAGAGAACGGCTGACATTCATCAAGGTAGAGACGGCAAACGCATAAAAAGCTCCGCCGAGGATGGCGTACGACAAGTAATCGGACGAGCCGGTGAGATATGCGAAATTTTCGTCCAACTGCCCGGCAAATACATAGTGATAGGCGAAAAAGGCGAACAGCACCGTATACACCCCGGAAAAAATGTGGCCGATGACAAACGACCACGGATAGGCACGAATCATTACGCGGGTATTGCGGATAAAGGTAGCTTTGGCGACATGAAACACGTTATTTCCTCCGTTCTGGGAGATGTGATGAAGCAGGTGGAGAGACAAGTCCGGGAACAGGCATATCGATGAACTCATGCAGATCGACGGCGAGTTGTTCCAGCCGTGATGCAATCGCGCGGTAAAATACATACCGTCCCCGTCGTTCACTCCAGATAAAGCCTGTGTCTACCAACAGATTCAAGTGCTTGTTGACGGCAGGCTCACTGATGTTGTGCAGGTCAGCCAACTGCTGCGTGCAGTAAGGATGAGCCAATAACGATTTGAGAATCGCCGTCCGTGTCGGGTCACTGAACACCTTCATTTTGCTGATGAAGTCAGTGGGAATCACCGAGGTGGCTCTGGTGCCGGGAACATCAACGGATAGGCACACGGAGATATGGTCGTCGTAAATGCCGAGCAACAAATGCGGCGCGACAAAAGTAGAGACACGCAAATGGATACGAGCCAGCTCCGAATAGCCAAATGTGTACGTTTTTGCCTTATGAAATTGCAAGAAGTTCTCGTGCACCTTCAAGCGCGGATGTACCTGCGACAAAAACGGAATCGGATCAAGCTTGATCTGCTCTTGTGCTTCATGTACGGCGCGAACGAGCCACGGTTCAATCCGCCGTTCTTCTGTCTGGAAAAAAGGCAGGTAGTCGTAGCAAAACTCCAGAAAACTGCGCTTAGTCGAGAGCGGATGGCGCAAAAGCTCCCGATGCTCCGGTTTCAGTTCGTCAAAAATCTCGTCCGTACGCCCTTGCATCCAAGCATGAAGTTGTTTGGGATGATAGACGGGACCGATCATGAGCTGGACAAACTCACCTGCATCCATCGCCTGTACGCGCTCCAATGCGGCCTCAACAGAATGCTCAAAGCACTCCTCCCAAGGCGCCAGGAAGTCCATGGCATCGAGAAACTGATTGGACATGGAACTAAAATAGTGAAGCTTTTTCAAGAGCGAGGCAGGTAAAGCAATGAGTAACTCCTCCGCCCAATGCAAGCGGGAGGTATGATGCTCCGGCTTTGCTAGCACGTGGAGACTTAAGAAAAACTCATAGCCGGGTATGTATGCGACATGAAGATGCTTACGCAGCCAATCAGGCAAATCTTGCACCGAGCATCCTCCTTTCTTGTTCAATTAACCATTTGGTGAATTCATTTTGGGAGTGGGCAAAATTGAAGAAATTATGCCGGAGGGGCATCCCGATGTCAAGAGAAAAAGAAAACAACCACGGCTAACACATAGCGCGTGGTTGTGGGATGTATTACGTCTCGGAAAAACGTGAGCCGAGCGTCTGCACGGCTTGCTGCATCGCAGTCAAATCCGCTTTGGGAAGCGATTTTTCCTGATAGCGATATTGCTGATAGTAACGTGTGATGCGAGCGACTGCATCTAGCTGACCTGCATCTAGCAAAAGCTGTTCGCGCAGGCGATTGAAAAACTCTTGGGGTGTCTCATGCAGCTTGATTGGCATTCCTTGCTTCTCCATGAGGACGAGGAATTGATAGTAGGCGTATCTAGTGGGATCATCCTCTGGGCCGACGGGCTGTTTGAACCATTTGGCAGAGTCATCCTCAGCACTTTCTTTACTGGAAGAGGGGGGGATAGTGGACAACACGGTGTTTTGTGCAGCAGCCACTTCTTTTTCCCGCGTAATCGTCCCCTTGAAGCGCTTTTTCCATATGTATCGGCCGAGCAGGATCACACAGGTGAGGATGAAGGCAATGATTAAGTATGGCTGCAGAATAGAAAAAAGTGACTCTCCGAGCGGTATCTGTGCCTCGGGATTATCTGCTTTTTGTCCTGCATTTTCCATGAGTATCTGCATGCCTGCCTGTTTTTGGCTCGCCTTCTCGTACAAATGTTCCAACATTTCCACAATGAAAATAAGCACTGGCTCAAAGAGCGTATACAGCCCATTGCTGACAGGTCCTTTTATCCAACTCCAGATCCAATAGATGAGTCCAAGTGCGATAGAGCTGACAGCCACATAACCCGCGATCAAAAGAATACGTGTTGCGAGCACTTGACTGCCGAGCATCAAGCTAATGCGTGCAGGCAGCCTCGTAGAAAGTGATCCTTCCCGCAGCACGAACGCCACAGTCGTCACCAACATATAGCTGAGAGTAATGAGGACGAGCATGGAAAAAGAGGCTGCGAGCGAATAGGAACCCGGGTCAACAATGGAGGTGTAGAGTACTGCTATCACGAGCTGCATCAGGCCCGCCATCAGCGCCAGAACAAATCTGCGTTGCAGACTGTCATGTCGATAACCTTTCGATGCGGCACTTTGTACTCTCCAAAAATAAACAGCAGCCAGTACAAGCGCGATGAGCCAAGAATCGTAGAGATAGAAGCAGCCTATTCCTATGAAAAACACAAGGGGGTACAGCAACAGATGGAGTGTAAATCGACCGCCACCACCATAGTACAACCAGCTCCCCGCCATGAGCAGAGTCGCTGCGACCAGGCAAAACGCGAGCAGTTGAGTAAAGCCTGCTGTCATATACCCAAACAAGATCAGGAAAACGCCCGTCAGCATGGCCTCCAGCCAAAACGCGAGCGTCCAACGCCCCATCAAGGAGAGTGTCATCCCATCACCACGCTCCTTTTTTTCAAGCGAGCATGCTCAAAACGCTGGATGGTGACAGGGTCAGAAGAAACATCCAGTACCGCAACCTGATGACCGTATTGAATAAGACGCTCCGCTGAGGCTTGTACGGATGGGTCCATTCGTGGTGTCACAATGAGAATGGCTTCCTCCCCATGTGCCCCCTCTAACCGACGAAGAACAGGCGCCAGTGGCGTCGTCACAAAATGGTGAATTTGCGCCAGCTGGGTCATGACGTGCAAGTGGTGTGCCTTGCCATTTCCCGCAGGCAAATGAAAATGCTCTCGTCCTCGTTGCTTTACGGTAAGGTACAGCTCATATCCGACCGATTTTCTCCTGCACAGGCCAGCCAAAGCCGCAAGACAGGAGATCGTCCGTTCATTGGCGGTATCGTTATACTTTTGCATCAACGGTTCATAGGAGGGCAGGATATGTCCGACGATTCGCCAGTTCGGATGGGCTGTATACTCGAAAAGACGCGTCTCCAGTGAGCCTGTTTTGGCGGTTGCCTTCCAATGGATGTGTTTGAAACGGTCGCCCGGCATGTATGACCGAACACCACGCTGAAAAGTGGGGTCGTCCTGTTGGCGCTGACGAGAGAGCCGATTCCCGTCCGGTTCCGATTCAGCGAGCACGACGGGAGAAAGAGCAAGAGGCAACGGATAGACCAGCAAGGAAAAGGAAACTGACAATGTCATGGCGGTGGGCTCCTCACCCAATAACGGCAAAGTCTCGGATTGAACATCTCTCAGCCAAACTGTGCCGCGTTTGTTCGGGACGAGAATCAAGGTGCGTGTAGCACTTTGCCGCATCGGCAGATCAAACCGCAGGCGAACGCTCGTCCGATGATTGAGGATTCGCACCTCGTCTGCGCCTTCCACCGAGACATGCTCCGGCAGTGTGAAGCGAAGCCAGGTAGCAGGCAAAGGCAGCCACGAACGATTGTGCAAGCGAACTGTAATGTGCACGGGTGTCCCTGACAGGACGCGCGTTTGATCACTGGACCATTCGAGCGATACCCACTTGGACATGGACTTGGCCCACCAGTCTTGTGCAGCGGGGAGAAAAAAGAAAAAGCCCCCAAACAGAAAGAAAAACCAGTGGCCGGAAAAAACGGCGAAGAGCAGTAAGACAAAACCGATTACGTGAAAGGTTTGCTTGGTGATCATAGCACTACACGCTTTCTTCGACGGGAGCGGGGACGCTGGTCAAGATTTGCTCCACGACTTCCTGCTCCGTCACATGCAGCTCTGCTTCCATAGAGAGGCGGATGCGGTGGGCTGCCAGACTTGGAAACACCACTTTTACATCATCTGGCAAGACAAAAGTACGGCCAGAAACGAACGCGTAAGCCTGAGCGGATCGCAACAGGGCGAGCATGGCGCGCGGACTGATGCCCACCTCAACCGAGCGATGCTGGCGAGTCGCTTCCGTCAGGTCGATGATATAGTCTTCCACTGGTTGGCTGACGTGAACGGTTGTGACCTCGCGTTGCAGAGCCGCAATTTGTTCGACAGTGATGACCGGCTCGACCGCCTCTAATGGGGAGTCGCTGCGGAATCTCCGCAAAATTTCTTTGGCATCCTCTCTTGTACCGTAGCCAAGAGACAGCTTGAAAAGGAAGCGGTCCAACTGTGCTTCCGGCAGTGGATAGGTCCCCTCCGATTCAATCGGATTTTGGGTAGCAATAACCAGCATGGTCGATGGGAGTGGCAGGGTGACGCCTTCAATCGTAACCTGGCGTTCCTCCATGCATTCCAGCAAGCCGGATTGAGTCCTGGGAGTGGCCCGGTTTATTTCATCTGCGAGCAAGACATCCGCAAAAACAGGTCCCTTGCGCAGTTAGAATTCACTTGTTCGTTGATTGAACACGTGTAGACCGACGACATCAGATGGCAGTAGATCCGCGGTGAATTGCAGACGGTTGTAAGAGCCACCAATCGCTTGCGCCAATGTTTTGGCAAGCACGGTTTTTCCCATTCCGGGCAAGTCCTCCAGCAATACGTGTCCACGGGCGAGCAATGCCGTTACTAATAGGCGGATCTGACTTTCCTTGCCCACGATGACGCTGCTGACAGCATGCTGAAGGTTATCCAATGTCGGATGACTCATGAAAATTCTCCTTTTCCCATTCAAAATTGAGGAGTCGTACGGTTCTTATTATATATGGAATATCCTGTTAGTTACAAATTTTCGAAATAATATTCCCGTCAGCGCGGCGAACACGATGATGGCACCTACAGAGATGTAAAGAGGGCGAATCCCTACCTGATCGCTCAGCTGTCCACCAAGCCAAATACCGACGGGCATCGTCGCACGCACGATGAGTAAGCGGACAGACAGTACACGCCCCATTAGCTCGGAAGGAACGTGAAGCTGATACAGGCTTGTGCTGTGTACCTGGAAAAAGGGAGCAAACAGACCAGCCAGTAGTTCGATGGTGATTGCGAGCCAGATGTCATGAGTACAGCCTATCGCAACAAAGCTCAAGCCACCTAGTACCAGTGATCCCAACATGATCAGGGGCTGTCCGAAGCTGCTACGGAAGCGAGGGACGAGCAAGGAGCCGAAGAAATATCCCAATGGATAGCCAGCCAAGAACAAGCCTACATGAAACGAGGTGCCTTGCAGCTCGCCGGCTACAAAAGGCAGGTTTAGTACGAGTGTGACTCCGACAGCAAATTGGACGAGAGCTGAGTACAGGCCAAGCCAGAGCAGAAGGGGTTTCTGCCAAAAAATCGCTAGACCAGCCTTAAACATGACGAACCAGGATTGCTTCTTGTTGGCAGTATCCGCTGGGGCGATTGGACAAAGAACCAGAAAGAAACCGCTGAGCGCATAGCTGATCGCGACCAATGCGAGTACGGCCTCACCACCAATACTCGCCACGAGAATTCCAGCCAAAGGCGGACCTGTAATCAAGGCAATTCGCAGGACGCTATCCAAATAGGCATTGGCTTGGAGGAGTTGCTCTCTTTTGACCAGAGCAGGGAGGAGCGACTGACTGGCTGGCACATACAGCGGTTGGACGAGACCGTTGATCAAAGAAGTGAAATACAGCGGCCAGAGTGATTCTGTCCCGGAAGTAATGACTGCAAAGGACAAACAAAACGCAGCAGCTCGCATCCATTGAGAAAAAAGCATGACACGCTTCTTATCGAATCGGTCGATGTACGGCCCGGCTACCAACTGAATCGCAAGCGACGGCAAAAAATACAGAAGCCACATCTGTCCGACCGCACCTTGTGAGCCTGTTGCCTGATAGATCAACCAGCTATTGGCGAGGGTACCGAGTGAGGCGCCGAGTTCTGAAATGAGCTGACCGAAAAGAATCCAACGGTAAGAACGCTGCTGCCAGACAGAGGCTTGTACCGCGGTTTGGTTCATGGGTTGCTCCTGTTCAGGAAGTCATCCCACATCAGGGGAAGCTTGTCCAGCGTATGACGGCGTAGTCTGTAACGGGAGCCTGCTTGTTCAACGAGATGGGCAGACCGCAGCATGGACAGGTGATGGTGCACGGTCGATTTCGCCATGGAGAGTTGATCGGTTATCTCTTGCAGACTCAGGTCCTTTTCCGCCAGCAATTTGATCATGCGTAGCCTGTGCTCGTCTCCGAGTGCTTTTAAGGCTTGCACCAGTGAATGGGGTGGCTGATAAGGATCTACAGCATCGTGCAAATTTTCGTCGGCCACAGGGTAATAAAAAATTTTCGTCCCGACAGCATCGGCCTGTACGGTCCACGGGCGATAGATCGCTTGTGGAATCAGCAGTACGCGTGTCACGGAAGGCTCAGGGAGGTAGTTCGAACCCGTCGCATACTCTACCAAGGCTTCCGGGGTGAGCTTTCCTAGCTTGTTTTGCTTTTGCGACCAATCCCGTTCTAGCATGCGAACGATTTCTTCCTCACGCGGCTTGATGTGAGTGGTATACCAGCCTTCCATCAATTGGAGAATATGGCCCCGCAGCTCTTCTGCATCAACGGAAGTAATATGGCCGATATACGATTCAAAAAAGAGGTGCGCACGGCACGCTTCCTGCAAAGCGGCGCAATCATCTTCGCTTCCTTGTGCAGCCTTCCGCCGTGCTTCCTGCATATTTTCACCGAGATAAGGGAGGGCCTCGTATCGGAGCTGTTCGGTTGAGAGCTCTCTGACATACGAGAGGAAGGAATCCAGATCAGCGAAAGGGCAGAGATCAAGCAGTTGCAAAAGCGTCTTCCACGTGTTGTGCTCCTTCGCATATTCGACCTCTTGCCGTACAGAAGGTGATAGCTCGTCCAACAGTTGGCGCCAGTAGGCAGGAGGGTGTTCCATCGTGTGATGCAATTGATCGTAGGTAGCGGCAGCGATTCCCAGGGCAGCTTCGAATAAAGGAGAATACGAGAGATCAACCCGGTAGGTCGTTCGTTCACTGCCAATGTTCAAAATCTTCATGTGATCATCCTTCCAAAATTTGTGCATGATTGTATTTTATAAATACCGAATGTTAAATTCAATGTTTTTCGAACGAAAATAGAAAAGGAAAAGAAGAATCACAAAATCTCTATCCAAAGAGATGACATGATTCTTCTTTCTGTAAAGGTATGGTTAACCTACCGTGGATAATTGCAACGCACGCTGCAGGGCTTGCTCCAAATCGGAAATGATATCGTCAATGGATTCTGTGCCGACGGAGAGGCGAATAAGTCCCGGGGTCACTCCGGCTGCTGCCTGCTCTTCTTCCGTCATCTGCTGATGTGTTGTGCTTGCTGGGTGAATGATGAGTGACTTGGAGTCTCCGACATTTGCGAGATGAGAGAACAGCTTCACTGACTCGATCAATGCTTTTCCTGCCTCAACGCCACCGCGAATGCCAAAGGTCAGAATCGCGCCAGCACCTTTTGGCAAATATTTTTGGGCCAATTCACGCTGGGAGTCTGACTCCAATCCCGGATAACTCACCCACTCTACGGCAGAGTGATTGGCAAGGAATTGGGCTACTGCCAAGGCGTTTTGGCTATGCCGCTCGATGCGCAGATGCAGAGTTTCTAATCCTTGCAGGAACAAGAAGGAGTTGATCGGGGCGACTGCTGCTCCGATATCGCGCTGGAGCTGAACACGGGCCTTGATAATATAGGCAAGCGGACCGACTGCTTCTGTATAGACGACGCCATGATAGCTGGGGTCTGGTGTAGTCAGACCTGGGAATTTTCCGTTGTTCCAGTCGAATTTTCCAGAGTCTACAATGATACCGCCAATTGCCGTTCCGTGGCCGCCGATGAATTTGGTGGTGGAGTGCACGACGATATCGGCCCCGTGCTCAAAAGGACGGCACAAAATCGGAGTTGCAAAGGTGTTGTCCACGATCAAAGGCACGCCATTTTCGTGAGCAATATGGGCGATCGCCCCGATATCAGCGACATCAATGCGCGGGTTTCCGATTGTCTCGCAAAACACGGCTTTTGTCTTTTCATTGATATAGGACCGGAAATTTTCCGGATTGGATTGATCTGCAAAATGAACCTTGATTCCAAGGCGTGGAAGCGTGTGGGCGAACAGGTTGTAGGTACCGCCGTAGAGGCTGCTGGAAGCAACGATTTCGTCTCCTGCATGCGCAATATTTAAGATCGCGAATGTAATGGCAGCTTGCCCGGATGCGGTTGCGAGTGCGCCAACACCACCTTCAAGTAAGGCAACGCGCTTCTCAAACACATCCTGCGTGGGATTCATGATACGTGTATAGATGTTCCCAAACTCTTTTAAGCCAAACAGGTTGGCTGCATGCTCCGTATCGCGGAAAACATAGGAGGTCGTCTGATAGATCGGAACAGCACGCGAGCCTGTTACAGGGTCAACCTCCTGTCCACCGTGTACCGCAAGTGTTTCTGGCTTCCATTGTTGTTGATCGGACATGTCCATCTCTCCTTTTACTATGGGGAATCGGCAAATAAAAAAACGGAGCATTCTCCTGAGAAGAAGAAGCTCCATCATGCACGGGCTTTTGTTCATCTCTCAGAATCACTGGATTCTGCAGGAATTGGCACCATGCAGCTAGTCTGCTGGTTGCCGGGCTTCGTAGGGCCTGTCCCTCCACCGCTCTTGATGAAAACAATTGTTGTCGTAATTGTATGAAAATAAAGCCTTGCTGTCAACGATAAATATACAGTTATCGGGGAGGTTTTTATGTATATATGAATGAAGGTGGTTCACTCATGCCATTAATTTGTAACGGTTTTGTCTCAAGCTGTTCACATCCCGTGTGGCTATTGCCGCAGCGAAATAGGAGATAATGGTAGAAAATGGGGAGTATGGATGCATGGTGAAGCCAAGTGCTCTTCGCGTTAGAAAAGTAAAAAAGCGTGTGATATCATGGAGGTGGTTACAACTGATCTGATTGTACATATAGGAGGATAAATAGCGATGAGCCATGGAGTAAAGGAAATTACACCACAAGAGCTGTTGGAAAAGCTGGAAGCCAAAGAGGAACTGCAAGTCATTGATGTACGTGAAGTGGAAGAGTGGAATGCAGGTCACATTAAAGAGGCAAAGCTAATCCCGCTCGGCTTTTTGCCACATCGCATTGATGAATTGGATAAGAACATTCCGATTGTGATGGTTTGCCGCAGTGGTGCCAGAAGCAATACAGCTACAGAGTATTTGAGTGCACAAGGATACGACGTGGCAAATATGGTTGGCGGCATGCTCGCATGGCCAGGTGAAGTGGAACAGTAAGACGTGATAGAAACAGTGTGAATGCCTCCCGTGTGTAATCAGGAGGCATCACGCATGGGACAAGCAGGGAGGTAGCAACCCGTGAGTGAAGGAGCACAATTGCAGCAGGAATCTGCAATGAAAAAACATTGGTTTCCTGTGTTAGCTGGTATTATCCTTTTGGCTATCATCGGAGTATTTGGTTATAATTACATGACAGAAGAGAAGATCGAAGTGTTGAAGCCGATCGCGGATTTCACCTTGGACAACAGTGACGGAACAACCTATACATTTAATTCAAGTGCTGGCAAGGTACGATTGGTAGAGTTTATGTTTACCAAGTGCCCGGATATTTGTCCGGCGACTACGTTCAACATGGCCAAACTGCAAGATCAGCTGAAGGAAAAGGGACTGTTCGGAGACAAAGTGGAGTTTGTTTCCATTTCTTTTGACCCTGATAACGATACACCGGAAGTCTTGCAGGAGTATGCAGCCAAGTTCAAGGCAGATCAGAGTGGCTGGAAGTTCCTGCGTGGGGACGCTCAGGATGTAGAGAAAGTGACGAAGGATTTTGGTCTGATGGTCATTAAGGAGCCAGATGGTTCTTATTCACATACGGCTCGCATGTTCCTGGTGGATGGAGATGGAAACATGCGTCGCGCGTACGGGATGGCAGCCAACATGGAACTGGATGTCATGATGAAAGAGATGGTACAGCTCGCTGACTAGCGGGTCTCCTCATAGGAGATGTTTACGACTTCTTCTGTCTGATTCACGAATTCAATATGAACGAGTAACGCCCACCTGCGATTGCTTTCTTGAAGCAAGAGCTTAAACGTCTCTTCCGACGTGGTGGGCGTTTTTTGTTTTCGTCCGACATGCAGGTAATCCACAATTTGAGCGCTTGGATATCGCTTCATCGTTTCCTGCATTGCGAGTCTGCCCCATTTTGCATAGGAAGGCTGGGCATAGGTAGGGACCGTCTGAAAGATGAAGAGGAAAAGTACGATAGAGAGAAGGGGCATCATGTTCCGATAGCGAAATAGGCGACGAGCGGTTTGCACTTGCTGATCCCTCTCCTTTTCGAAATGGCTTGCCATGTATTTTGAAGACTTTTCGGAATATGATTCGTAGAAAATAATGACAATGAAGTGCGGGAGGTATTCGATGCATTACTTGCTCATTCCCTTATTTGGCGTTCCTGTGTTAGTGGGGGTTCTTGCGGCGATTTTCCAAAAGCCTCCTTTCTGGAAAAAATGGGGGCTCACGATTGCTTCAGCCGTATTGATTTACGGGGGCTGCTTTGCCGCGAATGTATATTGGCAAATGAAGTATGGCATTCCTGTTCTGCCCACGGAGGCCGACTTGGAGGTATTTTTCTATTTTTGTATCCTGTTGGTGTTTGTTTGTATCCTCCTGTATATTGGCTTTTTGATCACGATGAGAAAACAGTTTTGGAAGATGAACCTCGTTTTTCTATGCACAGCTTTTGGTTTGTTTAGCTTTTTTGCTGCTGCCTTTTTAGGGATGGGTCCCTTTTTGAAGAAAGCGGAGTACGTTATCGTCGTACAAAAAGCAAAAGACCAGTGGAAAGAGGCGAAGATGGACAATGAGAAGCCCATTGACCTCGCCCTCGTATACAGCAGACAAGAGTGTACGAAAAATTGTGCCGGGTATCCTTATTCAAGCCTCATTCTGGTACGGAATCAGTCGGACCAGCCGTTGGAGATCGATTTGAAGCTGCGATTGAAAAACAAAAGCGGCGCCGTATTAAAAGAAGTCGAGGCCGTACCACTACAACTCTCTTCAGGAGAAATTACGGAGGTATGGACGGGCGATTCTTATGCGAAGCACGACTTCTGGGCGAGAGCTAGTGTCGTTACCGATGAACGAGTTGCCGATTTGGAGTATCAGTATTCGATTATTGACCGAAGATGAATGTGTGGAATAGACAAGACTGGGTGAAACGAACGTCTTACGTTGTGATATAATAAGAATGGCATGCTTGGTTCGGATTCCCATAATCATGCACGACGATGTTAGGAGGAAAGAGTTTGAGCGACGTTAAGATTTTCGCGATGGGCGGCCTCGGCGAGATCGGAAAAAATATGTACTGCGTCGAGTATGAGGACGAAATCATCATCATTGACTGCGGGGTGAAATTCCCCGAGAACGAAATGTTCGGTATCGATCTGGTTATCCCGGATGTTTCCTATTTAGTGGACAACCAGCACAAAATCAAAGCACTTTTGTTAACGCACGGACATGAGGATCACATTGGCGCGATTCCTTATATTTTACGGCAAATCAAGGTGCCGATTTACGGTGGTCGTCTGACCCTGGGCTTGGTCAAGGCGAAGCTGGAAGAGCACCGTTTGCAAAATGAAGTGAAGCTGATTCCGATTTCGGAAGATACGGAAATTCCTTTTGCGAAGCTGAAGGCGACATTTTTCCGGACGAACCACAGTATTCCAGATTCTCTGGGAATTGTGCTCCATACACCAGAGGGAATGGTCATTCACACGGGTGACTTCAAGTTTGACATGACACCAGTCGGACAAACAACGGAGTACGGAAAAATTGCACGCATTGGTGCGAGCGGAGATGTTTTGGCGCTTTTGTCCGATAGTACGAACAGTGAGCGTCCTGGATTTACGATGTCAGAGAGATCGGTAGGGGAAGGGATTCTCGATGTGGTACGCAAAGCGCGTGGACGCATCATTCTGGCTACCTTCGCTTCCAACGTGCATCGTCTGCAGCAAGTGGTAGATGCTGCAGAGCAGTGCAATCGCAAAGTAGCGGTTATTGGCCGCAGTATGGAAAAGGTATTCTTGATTGGTCAAGAGCTGGGCTATATTCAGATGCCAGAGGGCATGCTGATTGATATTAAGCACATCGATAATTACGCGGACAACCAAGTGCTGATTATTTGCACAGGCAGTCAAGGTGAGCCGATGGCAGCGTTGACCCGGATTGCATCCGGATCGCATCGCACTGTTTCCATTTATCCAGAAGATACAGTGATCATTTCTGCATCTCCGATTCCAGGAAACACGATCAACGTAAGCCGCACGATAGACAAGCTGTACCGTGCAGGTGCTAACGTAGTATTGAGTCACGAATTTGATATTCACGCATCGGGTCATGGCAGCAGCGAAGAGTTGAAGCTCATGCTGAACTTCATTCGTCCGAAATATTTTATCCCGATCCACGGGGAATACCGGATGCTCAAGACTCACTCCAAGCTGGCCCAACAGGTTGGGATCGAGGAGAGCAACATCTTTATTATGGACAACGGCGAAGTGCTGAATTGCAACCGCGAAAAAGCGTGGCTCAGTAAAGTACAAGCAGGGATTGTCCTCATTGATGGCAGCGGTATCGGCGACGTCGGCAATATCGTCCTGCGCGACCGCAAGCATTTGGCTGAGGATGGCTTGATGGTCGTCGTTGTCAGCTTGGATATGAAAAACTTCAAAATTTTGACGGGCCCAGATATCGTGAGCCGCGGCTTCGTATACGTACGCGGTTCAGAATCCTTGATTCAGGAAGCGACACAGCTTGTTCGTGGGCGTCTACAGGAAGCATTGGATAAGAAAATCAAGGAATGGTCTGAGCTGAAGTCACAGATTAATGAAGTGATCAAGCCGTTCATTTATGAAAAAACAGGCCGTAACCCAATGATTCTTACCATTTTGATGGAAGTGTAGCTCCTGCTTTCTCGGGTAGGCGCAGTCGGGGTATAATAATAAGTAAGTTGAACTTCGTGATAAAAAGGAGAGTTGCCCAATGATGTCTTATGAAGCATATATGAGCCAAGTAATTCAACCGATGCGCGATGAGTTGACTCGCAATGGTTTTCAAGAGCTTCGCACTGCTGAAGAAGTAGAGCAAGCACTGCCAAATGCAAAAGGCCTGACACTGGTTGTCGTGAACTCGGTTTGTGGCTGCGCAGCAGGACTCGCTCGTCCAGCAGTTGTACATTCCTTGAACCACACTACCAAGCCGGATAACATCTTCACTGTATTCGCTGGTCAAGACAAGGAAGCAACTGCAAAAGCTCGTGAGTATTTCGAAGGCTATGCTCCATCTTCCCCTTCCTTCGCGATCATGAAAGACGGCAAAATCATGACCATGATCGAGCGTCATCAGATCGAGAACAACGAACTGGCGACAATCGCTGGCCTGTTGACCAACGCTTACGACACTTACAAATAAGAAACCACTAAACATCACGAGGCGCCCGGTAACGGGTGTCTTTTTTTACAGTTTCCGCTAAAACGCAGTCATTTCTTCTTGACGTTTGAAATGTAGCTGTAGTGGAGAGAAGAATATTTCCAGTCTAAGCTCCAGGCTCCGTCTTGCAGGGAAGCCTGTACTGTCCGCTCCGAAATGATTAGCGGGGAAACGCAAAAGTGGTAGCCGCTTCGACGTATAGGCACGTTGCGTTTCTTTTTCCCGCTAATCATTTCTCCGCTGGGTGGGACTACACAAGTCGCTACGTCTGGAAATATTCTTCTCTTGCGTTACTGATGACATCCTTACATTCTCTTAAGGCTTTAAAAAACCGATTAACAAGGAAAGCTCGTAGAGGAAACAGGAGAAAACAGCGAAGATCTTAGGGACACCGACCGAGACGCAATTCAAAAAGCGAAACACGCCTTTAAGCGGCTACCTCTGAAATGCATCCTGAAGAGACCACTTTGGACGCGGTTTCGCTTTTTGCATGGAGTCGTGCAGTCAATCCCCCAGTGGGTGGCCCTAGAAGCTGAGCGTTTTCTCCTGTTTCCTCCCCAACACTATAGCCCAAACTCGAATTTATTGGGATTGATTCCCTTTTATTATTATACTAAAATGTTTAATAAGTATAATAATAGAGGAGGAGAGAAAATGAATAAGCTGGTAGTGATTACAGGCGTGACACGTGGTTTGGGCAGGGAAATGGTCGAGCGTTTTCACGAAGCAGGCTGGACAGTTGCAGGCTGCGGTCGTTCGGAAAAAGAAGTGCAAGGATTACGTCGGCAATTCGGAGATCAGCATCATTTTTCTGTTGTCGACGTTTCGGTCATGGAGCAAGTGGAAAAGTGGGCAGAGGAAATCAAAGCCGAGGTGGGAGTTCCCGATCTGTTGATTAACAATGCTTCCATTATAAACCGGAACAGTCCAGTCATTGGGCTTGAAGCAAATGAGTTTTCAAGAGTAATGGACATCAATGTGAATGGTGTTTTCTATGTGATTCGCGCCTTTTTACCGTTTATGGTTCAGCGCGCAAAAGGTGGAGTCGTCGTCAATATCAGCTCGTATTGGGGAAGATACGGGGAAGCGTTTTTATCGCCGTACTGCGCTTCGAAGTTCGCTATCGAAGGATTGACGCAATCATTGGCAGCCGAATTGCCTGAGGGAATGGCAGCCGTGACGCTTGATCCAGGAGGTAGTATCGATACTTCTATGCTCCGTTCATGCTCACCAGAAGATGTGGACACCGCACCGAATCCGGTAGAGTGGAGCCGTGTGGCGGTACCGTACATCATCAGTCTTGGTCCGCAAGACAACGGAAAGTCACTTACCTGCCCACCCGTGAGAAAAAGAACCAACTGAATATCATTGCCATTGTGTCATTAGCTGTCGAGATACCCTCGGCAGCTTTTTTGGTACCTGTCGATGGGAGACTTTATTCATCGATTATTTGACTTCCATAAATATTTTTCAAAAAAAGTTGCGATCTTTTTCCACCATTTTCCGTCGTATTAAGGTGTACAAGCAAAAAGGTGATAGCTGCGCAGCGTACCTTTTTGAACCTGTAGCCCTCGATACAGGTTTTGATATGGGGAGGAAGACAGATGCAGGACGACAGGCTGATCATTGAGGAGGTCCTCCAAGGGAACAAAGAGGCGTATTCTCAGATCATACAAAAATATAACAAAAGGGTCAGATTGCTCATTCGCAAGATGATCGGACAGCCGCATCTTGAGCAGGATATGGCTCAGGAGATCTTTATCAAGGTGTATTACCATTTGGGTGACTACAGCAAAAGCTCCGAATTTGGTGCCTGGCTCTACAGGATTGCCACCAATTATTGTTTCGATGAACTTCGTAACAGGAAAAGGTCGATTGCGGTTACGGATGCAGAGATCGAAGTGGCTACCAGCCAAACACCTGAAATGGAGTACCTTGCTAAGGAGAAGAGGGTCTTTTTGCAAAATCGAATGATGACCCTGGAGTCCAAATACCGCGTCGTCCTGGAACTGCGCTACCTCCAATTTTTGAGCTACGAAGAAATTAGTAAGGAGCTGGATGTTCCCATCAGTACGGTGCGTACACGTCTTTCCAGAGGCAGGGTTAAGCTCAAAAATGCCATTACGAATTCGGGTAAAGGAGGGGATCTCTACCTATGACATGTTTGGATACATTCATGCTGAACGCGTATTTGGAAGACAAGCTTCCTTTTCGAATGAAACAAGAAATACAACGGCATCTGGATACATGCAGCGTGTGCCAAAGCAAGTTTGAGCAATATTTGGATGAGCTGGATACACCCGATGATGAAACAGAAGATGCATGGCAGACGGGGGCAACTATCCAAAATGTCATGGCAAAGCTCCCCGCATACCCGATGAACGTGCTCAAACCTGTTCAAAAACAACCGGTTCAAATAAATTGGAAAAAGCGGAGTGTGGATATTGTGAAGAAAACAACGATTGCAGTTGCAGGGTTGGCTATGGTAGTCACATTCGGAACAGCAGTTTCTCCTACGTTTGCGAGCTATATGAATGGGATCTATGCATCGATCAATCCGAGTGAGATAACGGTAACAAAAGGGCCATATAATGCGAAACAAGTAGTCGACCTGTTTGATAAAAAACAGACGGACATAGGTGTACTGAAAGCGGCAGAAAACGGCTTTGTACAGCCGCTTGACATGAAGGTGACAGACCAAGGGCTGACCATGGAAATCAATGCGGTTGTAGCTGATCCCTTGCGTATCATAGTTCTGGGCTCTGTGAAGGACTCGTCAGGCAAAAAGCTTCCTTCGTTCTGGAAGGATCAGTTCACGTTCATTTCTAGCGACAATTTGAATGAATTCAGGGAAGTTCGACTGAAAGATAAAAATGGCAAAGTAATCACGAGAATAGATGATAAATCGCAGGAATTGCTGCGCTGGCTGCCCCTGCCGAACGGTGAAAACTTCGCCTTCGGCTACCAAAGCGATATGGACGATTTCTTTAATGAAGCGAATCCAATGCCGGACGAATTGATTTTGGAAATGCGCGTGAAGCGCCTGACAGATACGAAAGGCACGTGGAATTTCGATATCCCGATTGATATGCGACCAGCAAAAGCAGCCATGAAAACAGTAGCGGTGAACAAGCAGTTAGAAACTCCGACCGGGACCACAGTGGAGTTAGAGGAAGCGCGCTTCGCCCCTACTGGTACGGAGCTGAAGTTTACGACCAGCAAGCCAGATAGAAAACTACAGGGCATTCGTTACGAGCTCGTGGATGAAACGGGTACCGTAGTGGGCAAATGGGATGACATGATGCACGATGATGAAAGGGATGACAATCTCGTTATGATAGCCGAGAGTTATGGCGCGGGGAGTTACTCGCACATGGACTATACAAGAAGGGAACCATTGACGAGTTGGGTTCATTCGTACATGCCAATAGACCCGGCCAAGAACCTGACACTGAAGCTCGATGCAGTCTATACAGCAGAAAAGTCAACGCTCCAGACAAAGCTACCATTGGCTGAACTGAAAAAGAAACCGATCACTGTAAAAAGTGACGGAAATGAATTTACTTTTAAATCCGTGAAGAAGGAAATGGAAGATGATATTACGGTTTACACAATTGAAGTAGAGGGCAAGTTTGCCAAAGATATTGTCGGAGTTCCATACGAGTGGAAGGTGTCCGATGATAAGGGGAATGATGAAGGGGGCAATTTCTTATTCGACCAGACAGTCAATGAGGACGGCACATCGAACATCACAGGCCAACTGAAGGTTTGGAGTGAAAATGCAGATGTGAAGGAACTGACGGTTGGTTTCAACGCGATGTACAAAGAGCATAAGGCAGATTGGGAAGTATCCATTAAGGAAGAAAAGAAGTAGTGTAACCAAAAAGCCGCCAGTTCCTGAAAAAGGATCGGGCGGCTTTTTGGCAATTGAAATCAGTATTTAGCAACCTCTGTTTGTTTTTCCCGATGAAAATAAGCATGTAACAGACAGAGCAGGACCGAACCCGCAGAGACAAGTGTTGCCAAGAACAGAGCTGGATGAATTCCGCCATGGTCATACATGAACCCCATAGCCAGCGGCCCCAAGAGCCTTCCACCAGTTGTAATCGCCCCTACGACCCCCAAATAAAAGGGTGCATTCTCTCCGGTTTTTTCCGATATAAAAGTAGGGATAGTAGGCGAGATGAGCATTTCTCCAAATGTAGTGATAACCATTCCGACAACAAATGCGTAATAACTACCGTGGTAAGCCAGCATACACCCAAAACCGACAGCATACGCGATGGCACTGACGACGAGTTGGGCAGACAAGCTCTGATTCAACAGCCGCTTGATCCAGGACGTGATGGGCTGCCCGGCAAAAATGATGATGCCATTAATCGTCCACAGCCAGCTATACGAAGACAGTGGCATACCCTGCTCTGTAATGTAAGGAGCAACGCCAGTGTTCCATACCGTATTGGAAAAGAAAATCAATGCTGCGCCCAACGCCATAAACAAGTACAATTGGTAGCGGAATAGCAGGGTAAAGTTGTTTTTCTCCCGATGTTTTTGCTGTTCCTCCTGTTGTTCTCCGACCAGCTCCTGATGGGATATATTCTTCATAAAAAGGAAGAAGAACAAGGCAAACAATAAGGTGCTCGTGCTGTTGAACCAAAAAGTAAGCTGGAAGGATAAAGTGGCAATGACGCCAGCCAACGCGGTTCCGATTGCCATCCCCAAATTATTGCCGACGTAGACGATGTTAAATAATTCGCGACGCTGTTCCTTCCAGCGAAAACCGATAAATGCTTGAATAGCCGGGAATGACAGGTTAAAGGTAAAGCCAAGCCCCATCATAAGAATCAGGTAGACAGGCCAGCTCTGAACGAAAGGAATGGAAAACTGAATAAGTCCTTGAATAATCAATGCTCCGACAATAAGACGTTTGGCACCGAGTCGATGAAACAACGATCCGCCGATGAATTGGCCGAAGATTCCAGCCAGAGATTGGATCATCAAGACGAATCCGGCTTCTGTCATGGAGCGTTGCAAAATGGTATGTACGTATAAGGTAGTAAGCGGCCACATAAAAGCGCTCCCGGAGGAGTTAATAAAGCTGGCGATGAGGAAGAAAATGGCCTCACGTGGATAGCGATTGAGGAAAGCGGACGGTGATATCACGCGAATGCACCCCTTACCATCTAAGGATAAGAATAGTATAGTTAATATTCCGAACTTTGTAAATTAAAATGTTTATAATGTCACAGGTACCCAAATAAAGGCTGCTCCACTTTCCGCAAATTCGAGTATACTAATCAAAGTGGAGAGATGACATCAACTGAGGATAGAGAGAATAAAGGTGGACTTTATGAAAATATGGAAACGAGTGTTGCTTCTTTTGCTTGTCGTGATGGCTGCGACAGCTGGATATTACGGATACTCTTTTTATCAATTTACTCAAAATATTCAAGAGCCCAATATCGCACCGCCTAGTGGTGGGAATCCAACCAAAGCAGCAGAAATACCAGAGTGGGATGGCAAGGAACGGGTCAACATCCTGCTGATGGGAGTAGACCGCAGAGGAATGAAAAATAACGGGCTTCCTCGTTCTGACTCCATGATGCTGGTCAGCATCGATCCTACGGGGAAACGTTATGATATGTTTTCAATCCTGCGTGATACGTATGTAGATATTCCTGGTAAAGGTAGCTCGCGGATCAACTCTGCGATTGTAGAAGGCGGACCTGAGCTGGCAATGGAGACGGTTAGCCAGTTCACTGGACTTCCGGTAGATCGTTACGTGATTACTGACTTTGAAGGCTTCAAGGCTCTGATTGATGCAGTAGGCGGAGTCGAGATCGATGTAGAAAAAAACATGTACTATCATGACCCGACCGACAAGGGTGTCTACGATATTAATCTGAAAAAAGGCCTGCAAAAGCTGAATGGAGACAAAGCTTTGCAGTATGTCCGTTTCCGCCATGATGCGACCTCCGATTATACACGGACCGAGCGTCAGCGGAAATTAATGACGGCAGTCGTGGATCAGATGAAAAATGGTACGACCTTGATGCAGCTTCCTACCATTTTGAAGGAAGTAACACCGTATGTTCAAACCAATATTAGCTCGGTGGACATGCTCAAGCTGTCTGCACTCGGATTAAAATTGAATACGTTAGAGCCAGGTAACTATCAGTTGCCGCCAATGGGGATGTTCCGCGAATCGCACCGCGCAGGTTCAGTTCTGGTTCCGAATGTCGATCAGGTTCAGTCGTTTATCCAGGAAAAAATCGCACCTCCTACAGAAGCAACAGATCAAACCGTGGGAGAAAAGAAAAGCAGCACGCAAAACTAAGCGTGCTGTTTTTTTTGTGTTTTTTAGGAAAGACTAACCATGATTTTCTAAGTGCTGAGGTGACAGTGTCGATGGATCGAGAGAGTGCGCGCAATTGGTTTTCACATACTAGCGACTTGGTCACTGAACATATTGATGAGCCTGAGGGCCGCGTGCGACTTTTCTTTTTATCGACCATGGCGGATGCCAAAGTTGTTTACAGTGAGCTCATCCCGAAGCTACGCGAGATTTGTTTGGAGGAAAGCGGGATTGAAGTGATTGCTCAGCACCTAGGAGCGTCTAGCAGCAGCCGAGTCTTCGATGAAGGGGAAGCCATTGAGCGTTTACTCAGCGGTCATATTGTCATTCAAGTGGAGGAATCGTCCTATGGCTTGGCGTTCCCCAGTGATGGCTCAGTTGGCAGAAACATTCAAGCACCAGAAATTGAAACCGTTGTACTCGGCCCACAGATCGCCTTTGTAGAAGAACTGAATGTGAACATCTGCATCATTCGCAAATATATGTCTACCCCTAGATTGTTCCATGAACGATTGAGCGTGGGGAAAACCATACCGATGAATGTGTCGATGCTGTATATGAGTGGGACGGTCGATGAGGAAAATGTGAATACGGTGCGTCAACGGATTAATCATCTGGAATTGGACACCAGTCTGGATTCTACCATACTGGCTCAGCATATCGCAGACAATGAGAAATCATTATTTCCTACTCTTCAACAAACAGAGCGTCCAGACAGAGTCGTACACGGTTTGCGACAAGGGCAGATTGCCATACTCGTAGAGGGGAGCCCGTTTGCTTTACTCGGCCCCACCACCCTATTGCAATTTTTTCAGTCGCCAGATGACTATTACTTGCGCTGGAGTCTCGCTACTTTTAACAGGCTCATGCGAATCTTTGCCATGATTTTGTCCCTGATCCTGACCCCGATCTACGTGGCTGCGCTGACCTATCATTACGAGATGATTCCAGCTGATCTGTTGCTTTCTCTCGCACAGTCGCGCTCTCGGGTACCGTTTCCACCACTGTGGGAGGCCATCCTGATGGAGCTGATCATTGAGCTTTTGCGGGAAGCGGGGGCGAGGCTGCCGACCAAGGTCGGTCAGACGATTGGTATTGTAGGCGGTATTGTTATCGGACAAGCTATCGTTCAGGCCGGATTCACCAGTAATATTTTGATTATTATCGTTGCTCTCGGGGCTTTGTCATCCTTTATCGCGCCTAGCTATATGATCGGCTCTACAATCCGGGTGGTTCGTTTTCCAATGATTTTGCTGGCAGGTGTGCTGGGTGCATTAGGCATTGTGGTCGGTTTTAGTTATTTAGCCAGTCATTTGCTTCGCCAGACCAGTCTGGGCCGTCCTTATATGTACCCGATTTATCCCGTACGATTTTCAGACTGGAAGGATGGCTTTATACGCGCTCCCTTATCCTCCCTTTCGGAACGGCTCAAGTTTTTTAACCCAAAACGAATATCACGCTTTGACAGGGCTAGAGCCAAAGAGAAGAAAGACATTGACGAGTAAGCGAGGCGGCTATGAAGATCAACATCGATGTAAGCAAGGACAATTCGATAACGGCATTTCTTGCAGGGGTTCTTGTGCATGGCACGCAGATAGGGATGGGCATTTTGGGCTTCCAACGAATCATTGCCAAGGAAGCGGGGCACGATGCTTGGATATCTGTCGTACTCGCTGCCTTGTTTACTCATCTTACGGTGATGACCATTAACAAGACGTTGCAAAAATACCCCTCAGCCGATATTTACGGAATTCAGGAAGATGTGTATGGAAAGTGGCTGGGAACAGGGATTAGCATCATTTATTTGACCTATTTTTTTGTGTCGGCTGGAGTCATTTTACGCACCTACATTGAAGTTGTTCAAACCTGGATGTTTCCGAATTTACCTACGTGGGTTCTGTCAGGAATCATCCTGTTTCTAGCGTTTTACACAGTCGTAGGGGGGATAAGAGTCATCGCAGGCTATGCATTGTTCTCCTTTATGGTCACGATATGGATGATATTTGAGTTATATTTCCCCTTGAAATTTGCCAGGTGGGAATATTTGTTTCCCGTTATGGACACCAGCCTGGAGAACCTTTTCAATGGAATGATTGCCATGTCTTTGACCAGTGCCGGCTTTGAGATCCTCTACGTTGCCTATCCATATGTACAAAATAAAGAGAGGGTACAAAAAAGTGTACAGTTGGGGGTGCTGGTGACGTATCTGATCTATTTGCTAGTCATGATTGTGGCGCTGGTCTTTTTTAGTCAGGGTCAGCTCATGAGAACGATCTGGGCGACACTCAATATGCAAAAGATGGTGTACCTCCCTATTCTGGAAAGGTTTGAGCTGGTTGTCATTTCGTTATGGCTTCTCGTGATCTTGCCGAATATCATGCTGTATTTGTGGGCTTCTGCCCGAGGTCTCAAGCGCTTGTTCGGATTCAATCTACGTCATTCGTTGTATTGGATTATACCCGTGATTTATGTAGCCTCCTTGTCGCTGCTTTCCAGGCAGGAGATGAGTCGGATGACGAATATTTACTCGCATATAACCCTGTACATTATATACGTGTACCCCTATTTTTTGTACCTGATGGTCTGGCTGAAGCAACGAAAGCAAAGGGCGAAACCAACCAGCAAAGGAGAGAGTGCCTGATGCTGCCCAAGCGTCTTTTTGCCTTGTGGTGTTCATGTGTCCTTGTTCTGGCAGGCTGTTCAGATCGGCAAATTTTTGATGAGACAGGACTTGCCACGGCTGTCGGATATGATCTGTTAAAGGATGGAAACATTCGGGGGACAGCAATCATGCCCTCCATTAATCCAGAGGCGAAAGAAAAGATACAGGTTTTTTCAGCTACTGGTGAAACCAGCAAGGGAATTCGGGATCGGATCAATTTACAATCAGATAAAAGAGTATTGGGTGGGCAAATACGTGTCGCACTCTACAGTGAAAAATTGGCAAAGCGTGGACTTGGCAGTATCGTTGACACGTTGTATCGGGATTCCTCTATTTCCAGCAGGGTTTATCTTTGCCTTTTCGAAGGCGAAACATATGATATGTTAACGTATCCCTATTCTGAAGCAGGGAATATCGGAATCTATCTATACCGTATGATTGAGCAAAATATTGAAGGGGAAAAAATTCCGTCTTCCACCATGCATGAGTTTTTTCGAGCTTATTATGACAAAGGAATCGACCCGATCATGCCGTTTATTGCAAAAAAGGGAAATGAGCTGCAAATCAAGGGTATCGCATTATTTCAAGGGGAGCGTTATGTAGGGTGGATCACACCAAAGGAAGCCTTTTTAATCAAGCTCATGCATGGCAAATTCAGGATTGGGAGCTACGATACTTCTGTCCCTGCTCATATTTTTGGCGAGGTGCACAAGAATCACGGAAGTAAAAATGATCGTGTGCAGCTTGTCTTTGATACGATTTCCAGCCATTCAAAAATCGAGCTGACCCAAGTATCTCCCCCGATCTTTGATATTTACATCCGATTAAATGCGCGGATTTTGGAATTAACCCTCCCGCTGAAGCTAGAGAATGCAAGGTTGATGAAAATCATGGAACATGCACTGGAAGAAGAGCTCGGAAAAGAACTGCAGAAAGTAGTCCACAAATTGCAGGACCTCAATGTCGATCCAGCTGGGTTCGGGATCGTGTATCGTTCAAATAGAAGAGGGAAGGCAAATATGACGCAGGCCGAATGGAGAAAGATGTTCAAAGGTGCGACATTTCACTTTCACGTAAAGTCGACCATAATACGCAACGGCGTCATGGATTAAAAAACTTTTTCCTGCTATTACTATTGACGTGATATTTTCAAAAAGGATATAATCCGTTTTGTATCATCAAGAAATAGAAAAAACGAACATAATATACGTAGATATCTTTCTTATCAAGAGAGGCGGAGGGACAGGCCCTATGAAGCCCGGCAGCCGGTTCATTTTCGAATGAACGTCGCGGTGCCAATTCCTACAGGATTGTTTGGATCTTGTGTAGATGAGAAGGGTGGATGCGAACGTATACATTGCGTTGCAGCCCCTTTTTCGTTTATGAAAAAGGGGTTTTCATATTTTTATCAAGATTATGGTCGGGAGGTGGATGCGTTGATCCAATTGCGTCAATTGCATAAAAGCTATCAAGTTCAAGGTAAAACCATCCCAGCGTTAACGGGGATCGACCTTTCCATAGAGCAAGGCGAAATTTACGGGATCATTGGACATTCGGGTGCCGGGAAAAGTACATTGATCCGATGCATCAATTTGCTAGAGCGCCCAACTTCAGGGGAAGTTATTGTGGACGGCGTCGATTTGACAAAGCTGGATGAAGGGAAGCTGCAAGAAAAGCGCCGCTCAATCGGCATGATTTTTCAGCACTTCAACTTGCTGTCTTCTTCGACAGTCGGCGAAAATGTCGCTTTTCCGCTCAAGCTGGCAAAGCGTCCAAAGGCAGAGATTGATAAGAAAGTAAACGAACTGCTGAAGCTGGTGGGCTTGGAGGCACATAAGGACAAATATCCGTCCCAGCTGTCTGGCGGACAGAAGCAACGTGTCGGGATCGCCCGTGCGCTCGCGAATGATCCAAAAGTGCTGCTCTGCGACGAAGCTACATCGGCTCTTGATCCGCAGACGACGAACTCCATTCTGGGACTGCTCTTGGACATCAACCGCAAGCTGGGCTTGACCATAGTGTTGATTACTCACGAGATGCACGTCATTCGCTCTATTTGTGATCGTGTCGGCGTGATTGACGGAGGAAAGATCGTCGAGTCGGGCAACGTACTGGATGTATTCCTTCGTCCGAAGCATCCAACGACACAAGAATTCGTGGAACAAGTAGCAGATTCTACAGAGCTGCGCGAAGCAGTCGAGCACGAAAAAGCCTCGGGGAACCGCACGATTGCTCGTGTCACCTTCCTCGGAGAAAAAACGTACCAGCCGATCTTGTTCCAAACGATGCAAGAGACCGGTACGGTGTTCAGTATTTTGCAGGGAACAATCTCCCGCATGAAAGATACGCCGTATGGTCAGTTGGTGATCGAGCTGGAAGGCGATGTCGCACAGAATCAAAAGACCATCGAGACGCTGCGCCAACGTGGCTTGGAAGTAGAGGTGATATAAATGGACTGGACATTCGAAAATGTGGATTGGGCTGAAATCGGCGAAGGTACGATGGACACGCTCACGATGCTTGGCTTTTCCACCCTGTTTACCGTCCTGATTGGTTTGCCGTTGGGCATCATTCTGTTTTTGACTTCTCGCGGACAGCTTTTGCAAAACCGCACTTTTTATACGATCGCATCATTCGTTGTCAACGTATTGCGCTCGGTACCATTTATCATTTTGATGATCTTGCTGATTCCTGTGACGAAAATGCTCGTAGGAACCTCACTCGGTGTACTGGGTGCCATTCCGCCGCTCGTGTTTGGGGCCGCTCCATTTTTCGCACGTTTGGTGGAAACCTCTCTGCGTGAGATTGATAAAGGCGTGATTGAGGCCGCACAATCTATGGGTGCTTCCAATTGGCAGATCGTCTGGAATGTCCTTTTGCCAGAGTCTAGGTCAGGTCTGATCGCAGGTATTACGATCACGACGGTAACACTGGTCTCCTACACGGCAATGTCTGGGGTAATTGGCGGCGGTGGTTTGGGTGACTTGGCGATCCGATACGGTTATCAGCGTTTCCAAACCGATGTCATGATTGTGACTGTTGTTATTTTGCTGGTGATGGTACAGATCTTACAATCGCTGGGGGACCGTCTGGTTCTGAAATTCAGCCGCAAATAGGATCTTTCCATATAGATTTTCAAAAAATAAGATGAAATACATGCAAGGGGGAAATCATTCATGAAAAAGCTAGTCGTATCTGTACTTTCTACTGTATTGGCATTTTCTTTGGCAGCTTGCGGAGGCAAAACGGAAACAGCACCTGCTCCAGCTGAAGGCGGCGCACAAGGCGGACAAAAGGAAGTAACATTGAAGGTAGGCGCTTCTCCCGTTCCACATGCAGCAATCTTGAAATTTATTCAACCAAAACTGAAAGAACAGGGCGTGAACCTGGAAGTCCAAGAGTTCACTGATTACGTACAGCCTAACGTTCAAGTGAACGAAAAACAACTCGACGCAAACTTCTTCCAGCACAAGCCTTACCTGGAAGATTTCAATAAAGGACAAAACATGAACCTGGTGCCAGTAGTGGCTGTACACATTGAGCCATTCGGCGCTTACAGCAAAAAAATAAAATCGGTAGATGAATTAGCTGATGGCGCAACAATCGCGCTGCCAAACGACCCAACAAACAGCGGTCGCGCACTCGCACTCTTGGAGAAAAACGGCGTGATCAAACTGAAAGAAGGCGCTGGCATCAGCGGTACAGTGAAAGACGTTGTTGAGAACAAGAAAAACCTGAAATTCAAAGAAGTAGAAGCAGCAATGTTGCCGCGCGTTCTGGAAGAAGTAGATCTGGCGTTGATCAATACGAACTACGCGCTGGAAGCAAAGCTTGTTCCAACGAAAGACGCTCTGTTTATTGAAGATAAAGATTCTCCATACGCAAACTTCTTGGTAGCTCGTCCTGACAACAAAGATTCCGAAGCCATTCAAAAGCTGGCAAAAGAACTGAACTCACCTGAAGTGAAAAAGTTCATTGAAGATGAATACAAAGGCGCGATTATTCCAGCGTTCTAATGAAGAAATAATTGATCAATCAAAGAAACCCAACTTGGCCTCCAAAGCTGGTTGGGTTTCATTTTTATTTATAATAAAGTGAATTTTTATAAAATTTAGTTAAATCTATCTCGTCCCCGTTTTCAACTTATTTCCCGTCGAGTATATTGTGTTTGAAGTGGGAAAATATAGATAAGGGGGAATTTTCTGATGAATAGAAATCTCAAGTTGTTTCTTGGCGCGATGCTGGTCGCCGGAAGCATGTTAGCTGGATGTTCGACGAGTACGCAGCCATCAACGACAACCCCTCCGGCTGAGGGAACCGCAGTATCAGCTGAAAAGCCTGCAAATGCAAGGCCGCAAGTATTTCGGGCGAACATTGTGAGTGAGCCTTCGACAGCGGACCCCGGTCTTGCGAAGGATGCCACTTCGGGAGCGATCATCCGTGCTACTTTTGATGGCTTGACGCGTTTCGATGCAAATGCTAAGCCAGTGAACTCAGTAGCATCCGATGTGAAGCTCTCGGATGACAAACTGGTGTATACGTTCACGCTTCGCGACTCCAAGTGGAGCAATGGAGATCCAGTCACTGCCCATGACTTCGTGTATGCATGGAAGCGTGCTCTCGGCAAGACATTTGGTGCCGAGTATGCCTATCAGCTGTACTACATTAAAAATGCGAAGCCGATTCACGAGGGCAAGATGAAACCCGACGAACTCGGTGCAAAGGCTCTCGATGACAAAACACTGGAAGTCACGCTGGAGAATCCAACGCCTTACTTCTTGGAGCTGACGGCTTTCTACACATACTACCCGGTTAACAAAAAAGTAGTGGAGGCCAATCCGAAATGGGCAAACGAAGCGGCGACGCACGTAAGCAACGGTCCATTTAAGATGACAGCGTGGGAGCACAAGAGCAAGATCGTGCTTGAAAAGAATGAGCACTACTGGGATAAAGACGTAGTAAAGCTAGATCGCATTGAATTTGCGATGATCGAGGACGATAATACAGCCCTGTCCATGTTCGAGAACGGTGAGCTGGATTGGGCAGGCCAGCCACTCGGTGGACTTCCCACCGATGCGATTCCGTCACTAAAAGAGTCGGGCAAACTCGTTGTTCATCCAAAAGCAACGATGTATTGGTACAAGATGAATACGACAAAAGGGCCGCTCAGCAACGTGAAAATTCGTAAAGCACTGGCATACTCGGTAGATCGTCAAACCATCGTAGATAACATCACACAAGTCGGACAGGTGCCAACGATGGGGATGCTGCCGCAATCCATGATTATCAAAAAAGACGGATACTTCAAGGATAATGATGTAGAAACAGCGAAAAAGCTGCTGGAAGAAGGCATGAAGGAGCTCAACATGACAACGCTGCCTCCGATCACCTTGTCTTACAATCCAAGCGATAGACATAAGAAAATTGCCGAAGCGATTCAGGACCAATGGAAACAAAAGCTCGGCATTGATATAAAGATCATGGTGAAGGAGTCCGCCGTTCATTTGCAGGATATGCACGAACTCAATTACGAGATGGGCCGTATCGGTTGGAATGCAGACTTTAATGATCCAATGAACTACCTGGAAATGTTTCGGGATGGTAAAACAGGCAATAATGATACGGGCTGGGAAGATTCGCGCTACCAAGAGCTGCTGAAACAGTCATCGGTAGAAATTGACCCAGAGAAACGCAAGCAGCTATTTGCAGAGGCTGAACAAATCTTTATGGATGCCATGCCGTTAATCCCGCTGTTCACGGATGTGGATGTGTGGGTGCAAAGTGACAAGGTGAAAGGCGTTCAAGTGGATGGACTCGGATTTATCGACCTAAAGTGGGCAGAGATGACAGAGTAACGAATAGAACAAAAATCCCGAGGCCAACGAAATTGGACTGACCCTAATTAATGAGACGTTGAAAAAGCACCTAGGCTACCTGTTTCCCATACTCGTATGGAGACAGGTAGTTCAATTTTTCCTGAATTCGATCTTGGTTATAAAAACAGATGTAATTT
>NZ_JAMAUS010000015.1:0-124285 GCF_023714195.1 Brevibacillus sp. MER 51
CTTCCCACAGCGCAAGCTGGTAAGACCCCTCATAGACGATGAGGTTGATAGGTTCGGTGTGGAAGCGCGGTAACGCGTGGAGCTGACGAATACTAATCGGTCGAGGACTTATCCACACACTTAGCAACTGATCATGCAGATCCAGTTTTCAGGGAATAAAAGAGAACCTTCTTGCTGATGATGGCAGGAAGGTTTTTTGGTGTAGATAAAGCAGTGACATGAAATTTAATACGGATCGGAGGGAAAAGGGGGAAGGGGCATCCGGTGATTTCGGTAAAATTGCTTTCGAATAACCGAGGGAAAGGTATCCATATGATGTTCCAAAAAATGTTCCACCACATATCGCTCAACAAGTCCGTGAGACATCGTTAGCTCTCCCCACCACTCCGTTTCATAGCGGCAAAGCATGCCGAGTACATAAAGCAGCAAGTAATGAATCGCCCATTCAGGAAGAGGTAGAGAAGAAGCCGAACCATTCCAAAAGAACAGGACGTTCTGATGTAAACGAAATAACGGGTGTTGATCCAGTTCAGACAGGGCACACTGAGGAAGGGTCAGTTCCTTTCTGATTTTATTATTTCCCCAGGAGAGCTTTTCCAAGATGCATGAAGATGGAGCCAGCCTGTGAATGTACTGGGTGAAGGTCTCAGTTGAATAGGATAATGGCCCGTCGGTTTTTTCAGGAAAGGTAATGCGAATCAAATCATCCTGACTTATATGCTCAATCTTTGGCGTTATCCAGTTACGTGGTTGATCCGTAGCAATTCCGTAACTATCGCTCACGCTAGGGATGGATGAAAATAAATCATGGACTGAATAGCGCTCTTGTAACGGCGCAAGCTGGAACACGTGAGTTAATTGCGCAAAAAACCCCTCCTTTTGTGGACGAACCTCGTCCTCCATTAGGATATAGGCGTTTCTTTTAAGCTTTCTGGTCGTGACACCATGTTGCAGAACACGACTGTTTTGGGGATAATACGGATCACGAGTCAATAACATCGCCTTCAACAAGTGAGAGCAACCATAAAACAGCAGCAATGGCTGGATGGACAAGTCGGCAACAGCGGAAGTGGAATAAAAATGTCTGGCTTGTCTCCAGAGATAAAGGAAACGCGAGCTTTGTTGAAAGGCTAGTCGCTCGGCATGCTCAGTACCCATGTCATGATAGCAGGCAGCCAAATATTTACGTGCAGTTGGTTCGGTCTCAAAATAGCGTAATGTTTTCCAAGCGTTATCCATGTTACCCACCTTTGGTAATTTTCGTAATTTGGTTATGTTTCCCTAAATATTTTTTGATTTATCTGTCTAATCAATTCTATAACCGAACGATATACTCATTTCTTGACAGTAAATTAAGCGGTTTGTTAAACTGTCTTAAACAATTCGCCGAGAGGAGCTTTCAACTGTGCGGGAAGATAAATTTGTTAAAGAGGGCTTAACGTTTGATGATGTATTGCTCATTCCAGCAAAATCTGAAGTTTTGCCAAGGGATGTTGATCTGCGAGTACAATTGAGTGAGAATGTGAAGCTGAATATTCCTCTGATCAGTGCTGGGATGGACACCGTAACGGAGTCTGGACTTGCAATCGCCATGGCTCGCCAAGGTGGTATCGGGATTATCCATAAAAACATGTCCATCGAGCAACAAGCAAGCGAGGTAGATCGTGTAAAACGCTCTGAAAGTGGCGTTATTACCAATCCATTCTCTTTGACTCAAGAACATACCGTAGAAGAAGCGAATGCTCTCATGGGTAAATATCGTATCTCCGGTGTTCCGATTGTCGATGCGAATCAAAAACTGATCGGGATTCTTACCAACCGCGATTTGCGCTTTGTACATGACTTCTCCATCAAGATCAAAGACGTGATGACCAAAGAAAACCTGGTAACGGCTCCTGTCGGTACTACACTGCAACAGGCAGAATTGATTTTGCAACAACATAAAATCGAAAAGCTCCCGTTGGTGGATGAGAACAACATCCTGCGTGGACTCATTACGATTAAAGATATTGAAAAAGCAATCCAATACCCAAATGCAGCAAAAGATAACCAAGGCCGCTTGCTGTGTGGTGCTGCTGTTGGGGTATCGGCAGACACGTTTGAGCGTGCCGCAGCACTTGTACAAGCTGGCGTAGACGTTTTGGTAATCGATACGGCTCATGGGCATTCCAAAGGCGTAATTGAAACGGTAAAAGCAGTTCGCAAAGAATACCCAACGCTCACCATCGTCGCAGGAAACGTTGCAACTGGACAAGCTACTCGCGATCTGATCGAAGCTGGCGCATCTGTGGTGAAGGTTGGTATCGGTCCTGGATCCATTTGTACAACTCGTGTTGTAGCAGGTATCGGGGTTCCGCAAATTACAGCGATCCATGATTGTGCACAGGTAGCACGAGAGTACAATATTCCAATTATTGCCGACGGCGGCATTAAATACTCCGGTGATTTGCCAAAAGCAATTGGTGCAGGTGCTTCAGTGATCATGATCGGAAGCCTGTTCGCTGGTACAGAAGAAAGCCCGGGCGAATTCGAGATTTTCCAAGGGCGTCGTTTCAAGGTATATCGCGGAATGGGATCGATTGGCGCGATGAAAGCCGGCAGTAAGGACCGTTACTTCCAAGAGAACGCACAAAAGCTCGTTCCGGAAGGGATCGAAGGCCGTGTTCCTTACAAAGGCCCATTGGCGGATGTCACGTATCAGTTGATTGGTGGACTGCGTGCAGGTATGGGATACTGCGGAGCGAAGACTATCGAAGATTTGATTCAAAACTCCCAGTTCGTTCGCATTACCGGCGCTGGCTTGCGTGAGAGCCACCCACACGATGTACAAATTACAAAAGAATCACCTAACTACTCGATTTCTTAAGCGAAAAAGTGGTAAAGAAGACCTACGTCCCCTTTCTTTTATAAAGAGAGGGGATTTTTACTAGCCACTAACATGTGGAAATAGGAGGAATCTCGCTTCAAGCTACCCTGCAACCTATGGTACACTTACAATTGTGTGCTTGTTTCATGAAAAAAGAAATCGACAGAAATAGGAGAGTGAGAGATTACATGAAGCGAAAGACATGGACAAAGCGATTGACAGGTCTGTTCCTTTCTGTCGCTGTTTTTGCTACAGCAATGGGAGGATCGGTTTCAAAGGTGGAAGCTGCCCCTGTAGCATCTCAAGCGAATTTACAATTGGAAGCGAAGTCTGCCATTCTTGTTGAGGCATCGACGGGAAAGGTTCTCTATAGTAAAGATCCTGATGTAGCACTTCCGCCTGCGAGTATGAGTAAAATGATGAGCGAATATCTGGTTCATGATGCCATCAAGCAAAAGAAAATGAAATGGGATGATGTCGTCCCTGTAAGTGAATATGCGTTTTATATTGCTAAAATTTCTGATTCGTCTGGTGTGTATTTGAATTTAGGCGAATCCTTTACAGTTAAACAATTGTATGAAGCGATGGCAATCGTATCAGCCAATGACGCTACTGTACTTTTGGCTGAGAAGATCGCAGGCAGTGAGGCAGCCTTTGTTGAATTGATGAACAAAAAGGCAGCAGAGCTTGGTATGAAAAATACTTCGTTCGTCACTTCAACTGGATTACCAGCCAATGAGTTGGGTCCATACTCTGTTCAGACCGATCAAACAGAAAACCTGATGTCTGCTCGTGATGCAGCGATCCTTGCCCGTGCGCTGATTCACGATTTCCCGGATGCGTTGGAGACCTCCAAAAAACCAATCTTCACCTTCCGTACAGGTACACCAAAAGAGTGGAGCAAGAAAAACTATAACTGGATGCTGCCTAGCCTGATTAGCTATTACCCAGGTGTAGACGGATTAAAAACGGGGCATACAAATGCAGCAGGTTATTGTTTTACAGGTACGGCTGTTCGCGACAACATGCGTTTGATTAGCGTCGTGATGAAAACTAGCTCCGAGTCAAAGCGTTTTGCTGAGACGAGAAAACTGTTTGACTACGGTTTTGCCAATTTCAAGCTCACAAAACAAATGGACAAGAATGTACCAGTCAAAGGATTTGAAACAGCTCCTGTGAAAAACGGTGTAGAGGTAACTGTGCCAGTTGTTACAGGCAGTGAAGTAAACATGATCACCAAAACCGGTACGGAAGCAAAATACACGCCAACAGTTACCTTCCAGGAGCTAACCGCACCGATCCAGCAAGGACAAGTTGTCGGTAAGATTGTTTTGAAAGAAGAAGGTATGAAGGAATCGGATTACTTGCAGCCTGAAGACGCAGCAAAAGCAGGCGTGGATATCGTAGCAGGACAGGCAGTAGAGGAAGCCAGCTGGATTCGTCTGTTCTTCCGCAGCATCATTGAGTTTTTCAGCAATTTGTTTAGCAGTGGAACAGGAAATTAAATAACTATTGTTTTCCCCTACATCTATCGTTTACAATGACGGTAACAGGAACCATAACACCGCATAACAGTTTCGGTTCTGACTCATGATGTAGGGGGTATTTTTAATGGTACAAGTAGGAACATCCCGCGTTAAAAGAGGTATGGCTGAAATGCAAAAAGGCGGCGTCATTATGGACGTCGTGAATGCTGAACAAGCGAAAATTGCAGAAGCAGCGGGTGCTGTTGCTGTAATGGCTTTGGAGCGTGTACCGTCTGACATTCGTGCAGCAGGTGGAGTTGCTCGCATGGCGGACCTTAGCATTGTAGAGGAAGTACTGAATGCTGTTTCGATCCCTGTTATGGCAAAAGCTCGAATCGGTCATTTTGTTGAAGCGCGTGTTCTCGAGTCTCTGGGTGTAGATTATCTCGACGAGAGTGAAGTGCTCACTCCGGCAGATGACTTGTACCATATCAATAAAAAAGAGTTCACTGTACCGTTTGTATGTGGCGCCCGTGATCTGGGTGAAGCTCTCCGCCGTATCGGGGAAGGTGCATCCATGATCCGCACAAAAGGTGAGCCAGGAACCGGAAACATTGTAGAGGCTGTTCGTCACATGCGCACGATGATGTCCCAAATCCGCAAAGTGCAAGCTATGTCCTACGATGAACTGATGGCAGAAGCCAAAAACCTGGGTGCTCCATACGAACTGCTTGAAGAGGTACACAAAACAGGTAAGCTGCCAGTCGTAAACTTCGCAGCAGGCGGAGTAGCAACACCAGCGGATGCTGCCCTGATGATGCAACTCGGCTCGGATGGCGTGTTTGTTGGTTCTGGTATCTTTAAATCAGAGAATCCAGAGAAGTTTGCTCGCGCGATTGTAGAAGCGACCACCCACTACACAGATTACGAACTGATTGCTCGCGTATCCAAAGGCTTGGGAACAGCAATGCCAGGAATCGAAATCTCCAAAATTCGTGAAGCTGATCGCATGCAAGAGCGCGGCTGGTAAGGTGAGTAGCATGAAAATCGGCGTACTCGCTCTACAAGGAGCTGTAGCAGAACATCTGCGAATGCTAGAAGAGGTTGGTGCGACAGCTGTCCCGGTCAAAAAAGTAGAAGAACTGGATGACCTAGATGGACTGGTCATTCCCGGCGGAGAAAGCACCACGATTAGCAAGCTGATGCACAAGTACGGATTCATGGAGGCTGTTCAAGAATTCGGTAAGGCGAACAAGCCGATCTTCGGAACTTGTGCAGGAGCGATTCTTCTGGCGAAACGGATTCAAGGACAAGACGATTACCATTTAGGCTTGATGGATATCAAAGTTGAGCGGAATGCTTTTGGTCGCCAAAAGGAGAGCTTTGAAGTCTTGATGCCTGTTGCGGGTGTAGCGGCAGATTACCCGGCAGTGTTCATCCGGGCTCCGTATATTATGGAAGTGGGAGAGAACGGTCAAGTCTTGGCCAAGCATGAAGACAAGATTGTTGTCGCCCGAAGCGGTCATTATTTGGCAGCAGCCTTTCACCCAGAATTGACCGAAGATACAAGACTGCACAAATACTTCCTCGACATGGTCAAGGAATACAGAAGCTAGCTGTCATACCGGAAGATCGGCCGTAAAAAGGTGCCGGTCTTCTTTTTTCTGTACAGATCAGGATGGGCTGCTCTTTACATACGTATAGAACCTGTAGTACAGTTAACAATAATAGTATTCATGAATGAGAATGCGATGATGAGAACAAGTACTTCACAAGAGCCAGGCCTAGAGAGTCGGTGGTAGGTGCAAACCGATCCGGTTATGTGAGGGAATCCATCTCGGAGTGGCAAAGGAACAACAACTTTGCCCGGAACCGTCCCGTTATGACGGAAGAGTGGGCATATGCATGAAGGATTGCTGCATATGTCAACGAGGGTGGCAACGCGGGTATACAACACTCGTCCCTTACCAGGGGACGGGTGTTTTTTGTTTTTTTTCAATATGATTCGGAGGGATTTACACATGTTGGACGTAAAAGTATTACGCCAGGATTTAGAAGAAGTAAAACGCCGTTTGGCTCACCGCAATGAAGATATTTCTGCGTTGGATCAATTCGTAGAAGTAGATGAAAAGCGTCGCGAAGTCATCCAAGAGGCAGAAGCGCTGAAAAATAAGCGTAACACGGTATCCGAGCAAGTAGCTGTCATGAAACGCAATAAGGAAAATGCAGACCATCTAATCGCTGAAATGAAAGAAGTAAATGAGCGCATCAAGGGTTTGGATGAAGAACTGCGCCAACTGGATGAACAGCTCGAGTTCATTTTGCTGAGCCTGCCAAACCTTCCGCATGAGAGCACGCCGATCGGTACGACTGAAGACGATAACGTGATCGCCTGGACATGGGGAGAGCCACGTGCGTTTGACTTCGAGATTAAGCCTCACTGGGAGCTGGCTAGCCAAGCAGGCATTCTCGATTTTGAAACCGCGGCAAAAGTAACTGGAAGCCGCTTTGTTTTCTATAAAGGCTTGGGCGCACGTCTGGAGCGCGCACTGATGAACTTCATGATGGATTTGCATTCGAATGAACATGGCTATGAAGAAGTGATCCCACCGTATATCGTCAACCGTACGAGCATGACGGGAACGGGGCAATTACCTAAGTTTGAAGAGGATGCATTCAAAATCGAGGGACCAGATTACTTCCTGATTCCAACAGCAGAGGTGCCCGTCACCAATATGCATCGTGATGAGATCATGGATGGAGCGGATCTCCCTCGCTACTACACTGCTTTCAGCGCATGTTTCCGTTCGGAAGCGGGCTCTGCTGGCCGTGATACGCGTGGGTTGATTCGTCAGCATCAATTCAACAAAGTTGAGCTGGTGAAATTCGTGAAACCAGAAGAGTCTTATGACGAACTCGACAAACTGGTGAAAAACGCTGAAAAGGTGCTTCAACTGCTTGGATTGCCATACCGTGTCCTGAGCATGTGCACAGGCGATCTTGGTTTTACGGCTGCGAAGAAATTCGACCTGGAAGTTTGGATTCCAAGCGGCGGCACATACCGTGAAATCTCGTCTTGCTCGAACTTTGAAGATTTCCAAGCACGCCGTGCCAATATCCGTTTCCGTCGCGATACGAAATCGAAGCCAGAATTTGTGCATACATTGAATGGTTCCGGTTTGGCGATTGGACGTACAGTAGCAGCAATCTTGGAAAACTACCAAGAGGCAGACGGAACAATCGTAATTCCAGAAGCTCTTCGTCCGTACATGGGCGGAGTAGATAAGATCGCACCGAAGTAATAAGCGAGAGATTTGGAAAACAGCTCTTGATCCATAACGGGTCAAGGGCTGTTTTATATTGTGTACTAATACAGATATATTTTTTAAAAAACGTGTTGCACTGTACTAATCTCTGTTATATAATAAAAACAAATTTTAAGAATATTGTTTTAATACAGGAATGGAGGAATGGAGAATGGACTGCTATCGGTGTGAAGGTAACGGAGAACAAAATTGCCCAAGATGTGGAGGCGTTGGTCGTGATGCCAACGGAGCGGCTTGCCACAATTGCTTGGGAGACGGGCATGTATGTTGCAGCCATTGCAGTGGCAGCGGGTATCAGGAGTAAGGACATTTTTTTTGCTACCTCTGTTATATAATAAAAAACATTTTATCTAACTGTACCACAATAACTTTCGAGTGAGGGAGGAGGAGCTGTTTTGACTACTGTACCAACGAATCCATATCCGCTGGAGGTGCAGATTTCCGGTGAGATGCACCCTGGTTATCAAGATATCCTGACACCAGAAGCGATTCAATTCGTGATGAAGCTGGAGCAAAGGTTTGGCGACAGACGCCAACAATTATTGGCGAAACGCGTGGAGCGCCAATTGCAGATTGATGCAGGTCAACTACCCGATTTTTTAGAGGAAACAGCGGACATTCGCAAAGGAGATTGGACTGTTGCTCCATTGCCCAAAGATTTGCAGGACAGACGGGTGGAGATTACAGGACCTTCGGGTGACCGGAAAATGGTCATCAATGCACTGAACTCGGGTGCTCGGCTTTTCATGGCTGACTTCGAGGACGCGAACTCACCGACCTGGGAGAACACCATCCAAGGCCAAATCAACATGAAGGATGCGGTACGCCGCAATATCTCTTACATCAGTCCGGAGGGCAAATCATACACCCTCAATGAAAAAACAGCGGTTTTGATCGTGCGTCCTCGTGGCTGGCATCTTGAAGAAAAGCACATCCTCCTCGATCAAAAACCGATCTCCGGCAGCCTGCTTGACTTCGGACTTTACTTTTACCACAACGTAGATGCTCTTGTCGCGAATCAAACAGCACCGTATTTCTACTTACCGAAACTGGAGAGCCATTTGGAAGCTCGACTCTGGAACGACGTCTTCCTTTTCGCGCAGGATGAATTGAATATTCCACGCGGCACGATTCGCGCGACAGTATTGATCGAAACGATTCTCGCGGCTTTTGAGATGGATGAGATTTTGTATGAGCTGCGCGAGCATAGTGCAGGACTGAATTGCGGACGTTGGGATTACATTTTCAGCTATATCAAAAAGCTGCGGAATCAGCCTGATGTGATTACACCGGATCGTGCGCAAGTAACCATGACAGTTCCGTTCATGAAAGCATACACCACGCTGGCCGTGAAGACTTGCCATAAACGGATGGCACCCTGCATCGGCGGAATGGCTGCACAAATTCCGGTGAAAAATGACCCGGTACAAAACGCAGAAGCCATTGCCAAAGTGCGCGCTGACAAAGAGCGGGAAGCGTACGATGGACATGATGGGACTTGGGTTGCTCACCCGGGGCTAGTGCCGGTAGCTATGGAAGTGTTCGATCGCCTGATGAGAGAGCCGAACCAAATTTGGTACAAACGTGAAGACGTAGACGTATCTGCTAGTCACCTGCTGGCAGTCCCAGAGGGCACGATTACAGAAGCGGGTGTCCGTACGAACATAAGCGTAGGTTTGCAGTACATCGAGGCTTGGTTGCGAGGCTCTGGGGCTGTGCCGATCAACAATCTGATGGAGGATGCGGCTACAGCAGAAATTTCGCGGGCACAAGTCTGGCAATGGATGCGTCATCGTCACGGAGTCTTGCAGGATGGTAGAAAGGTGACGGAAGGCTTGGTGAAGCAGTGGCTGAGTGAGGAGCTGCAAGCGATCAAGCAAGCAATTGGCCAGGAGAGATACGACAAAAGCAAGTATCCGACTGCTGGAGATCTGTTCTTGCAATTGGTAACGACAGAAGATTTTGAAGACTTCCTAACGGTACCGGGTTATCGCTATTTGTAAAAATAAAAATGAGTGGGGGAAATGAAAATGAAAAAAGTAAACAAACAGGAAGCGATTCAACAGGTGGAGCAAAGCTGGCAGGGTGAGCGTTTTAAAGGAATTACACGTCCGTATACGGCAGAAGATGTCGTTCGTCTGCGCGGTTCCGTACAAATCGAACATACACTGGCTCGTCTGGGAGCAGAGCGTCTATGGGATCTGTTGCATACCGAGCACCATATTAAAGCGTTGGGGGCTTTGACCGGGAATCAAGCGATTCAGCAGGTAAAGGCAGGATTAAAAGCGATTTATTTGAGTGGCTGGCAGGTAGCGGCCGATGCTAATCTGTCTGGTCAGATGTATCCTGATCAAAGCCTCTACCCGGCAAACAGTGTTCCTCAAGTCGTAAAAAGAATTAATCAGGCATTGCAACGCGCTGACCAGATCGATCAATCAGAAGGTGGTACCGACACGAATTGGTTTGCTCCGATCGTGGCAGACGCAGAAGCGGGCTTTGGTGGGCCATTGAACGTCTTTGAATTGATGAAGGGCATGATTGAAGCGGGCGCAGCAGGTGTGCATTTTGAAGACCAGCTGGCTTCCGAGAAAAAATGCGGCCATATGGGCGGAAAAGTACTGATTCCGACGCAGGCGGCTGTACGTAATCTGATTTCCGCTCGATTTGCGGCAGATGTGATGGGAGTCCCAACAATTATCGTGGCACGTACCGATGCCAATGGCGCTTTCCTGATCACCAGCGACATCGACGAGCAGGATAAACCATTCCTGACGGGTGAACGAACAGCAGAAGGATTCTTCCGTCTACGCGGCGGATTGGATGCAGCGATTGCCCGGGGACTTGCGTACGCTCCTTATGCAGATTTGATCTGGTGCGAGACTTCTGAGCCGAATTTGGAGGAAGCACGCCGTTTTGCCGAAGCGATCCATGCCAAATACCCGGGCAAGCTGTTAGCGTACAATTGCTCTCCTTCTTTCAACTGGAAAAAGAAGCTGGATGAACAGACTATCGCTCGCTTCCAGGAAGAGATCGGCGAGATGGGCTACAAGTTCCAATTTGTCACGCTCGCTGGCTTCCACTCCCTGAATTACAGCATGTTTGAACTGGCGCGGGGATATCGTGACCGCGGAATGGCTGCCTATTCTGAATTGCAGCAGGCTGAGTTTGCTAGCGAAGTACATGGCTATACCGCCACTCGTCATCAGCGTGAAGTGGGTACCGGGTATTTCGATGAGGTTGCGCAAGTTATTTCTGGCGGCAATTCCTCTACGACTGCGCTCAGCGGATCGACGGAAGAGGAGCAATTCGCGCATAATTAAACAGGAAAAACGAAGGACTAGGTGGTTCTCTGGTATTCAGAGGACCACTTTTTGCGTTCACTTCTATTTTTCATAGAGTCTTAATAGCTTTTTAACAACGCATTTATATCAGTTTCATTTTGGTTGTTTACGATTGGGTTAGAAAAAAACAAAGAATCAAACACAAATAAAAACGAAAAGGGGCCTTAAAGATGAGAGGGAACCAGTTAAGTTGGAAACGAACCGTTGTTGTCATGACTTCCGTTTTTCTGCTTGCGGGATGTGCCACCGAGACGAAATCAGGCACTTCTCTGGATACGTCGCAATTGACCCTGGATCAAATCGTGGAAAAAGCAAAGCAAGAGGGAGAAGTCAACTCCGTGGGAATGCCGGACACGTGGGCAAACTGGGGGGAGACCTGGAGCAATCTTACAAAGGAATATGGCTTGAAGCATACGGACACGGACATGTCGAGTGCAGAAGAATTGGCTAAGTTTGAAGCAGAAAAAGAAGACGCAACAGCAGATATCGGCGACGTAGGCATCGCTTTTGGACCGTTAGCCAAGCAAAAAGGGCTGACACTGCCTTACAAAACCTCTTACTGGAACGACATTCCCGACTGGGCAAAAGATGATGAAGGACATTGGTTGCTGGGCTATACCGGAACGCTGGCTTTTATCACTGACAAGACAAAGGTGCAAAATCCTCCCAAGTCCTGGGCAGATTTGAAAAACGGAAGCTACAAGATCGCGATTGGCGATGTCATGAAAGCGAACCAGGCGCAGTTTGCCGTTTTGGCCGCTGCCTATGCTAATGGGGGAGATGAGAAAAATATTCAGCCCGGCATTGACTTTTTCGCTGAGTTGGCAAAAAACAAGCGGCTCAGTACGAGCGATCCGACTCTTGCCAATTTAGAAAAGGGTGAGGTCGAAGTTGCTATCTTGTGGGACTTCAACGCGCTCGGGTATCGGGACAAAATCGACAAAAACCGCTTTGATGTCCTCATCCCGGAAGAAGCATCAGTCAGCAGCGGATACGCTACGGTTATCAACAAGTACGCCAAGCACCCACACGCTGCCATGCTGGCTCGTGAATACATTCTCTCCGACGCTGGACAGTCCAATTTGGCTCGCGGCTATGCACGACCGATTCGCGCTAACGCCAAGCTGGATGAATCCGCTAAAGCCATGCTGCTCCCGGATGACATGTATAAAAACGCACGTCCTGTGGGCGATTTGACTGCTTGGGAAGAGACGGCTAAAAAGTTGCCGCAGTTATGGCAAGAGAAGGTGTTAATCCATGTGCGCTAGCAAGCTCGCGATGATTGTGCTCGACGGATTGAGATTTGATACAGCCGTCTCGCACATGGGGTACCTGCATCACCTGGTTGAGTACGGCATTGCGGCCCGCTTTCAGGTGCGATCGGAACTACCCAGTCTCTCTCGTCCTTTGTATGAGGTTCTTTTAACGGGAACCCCTGTGTGGAAGAACGGCATTTCCAGCAATCAGACGGTTCGGCTTTCGCAGCAGGAGAGTCTCTTTCACCTGACGCAGAAAAACGGACTGTCCAACGCTGCTGCCGCTTATTGCTGGGTAAGCGAACTTTATAACAAGGCTCCGTTCAATCCGTTTTACGACCGAATCCAATTGAACACCGACAAGCCGATACAAAACGGAATGTTCTACTGGGAAGATCACTATCCAGATACACACTTGTTTGCTGACGCCAACTTTTTGCTGAATGGATACAATCCGGATTTTCTATACGTCCACTCCATGAATATCGATGATGACGGACATAAGCATACGGCCGATTCCGCACGATATCGAAATCGCGTTCTGGCGGCAGATTCGATACTGGCAAATGTGCTTCCTGCGTGGATCGATGCGGGTTATCAAATCATTGTAACAGCCGATCACGGGATGACAGCCGATGGAAATCATGGGGGCACCTCTAGCGCTGACCGGGACGTTCCCTTGTTTGTCATCAGCGACCTGATATCTCCCGGTATTCGCGAGGAGGCAATTCCGCAATTGCAGGTGGCTCCGCTTGCCTGCCATTTGCTCGGCATCTCCCCCTCGAAAGAGATGCAGCCATTGAACGTAGGAGGGCTGAGTAAGACGTCTCCCTAAGGGGGCGTCTTTTCCTCTAAGAAAGGAGTTTTTGCGATGAAACGATTTGTCAGTATGCTTTGGGTCACGACGATTCCGTTCTTTGCAATGATCGCTCTGTTTCTCCTCGTCCCATTGCTTTCTATGATTGGAGGGAGCTTTCAGGCCGAGGGGGGCGGCGGTTTTACCGTTAGTCATTATCGTGAGATTTTTTCAAATCCGTATTACTTGCAGGCTTTTGAGAACAGCGTGCTCATCTCGTTCCTGTCTGCTCTCATTGGAATCGTCGTTGCTGTTTTCGCCACTTATGCGATTACCCGTTTCCCGCAATCTCTGCAACAGCGAGTGCTTGTTATTACCAATCTAACCTCCAATTTTGCGGGAATTCCGCTCGCATTTGCCTTCATTGTCCTGTTGGGAAACAGTGGATTGTTTGTTTTGCTCGCGAAGCAACTGGGGATTGATTTTGGTGAGTCCTTTACTCTGTATTCGTGGAGCGGCTTGACGCTTGTTTATATTTATTTTCAACTGCCCCTGGCGGTAATGCTTTTGTATCCCCTGTACAATGCCATTCAGAAACAATGGATGGAAGCGGCCGAGCTGCTTGGGGCAAGTCCATGGAAGTTTTGGCTGAGAATCGGTTTTCCGGTACTGCTTCCAGGCATCGTCGGCACATTCAGCATTCTGTTTGCCAATGCAATGGGTGCCTATGCTTCTGCCTATGCGCTCACCGGGAGCAACTACAATCTGGTACCCATTCGGATTGGCGCGCTAGTATCTGGCGACATTTTTGCCAGACCCGAGCTGGGTAGCGCTCTCGCTGTACTGCTCGGCCTTACGCTTGCAGGAGCCTTACTCGTGAACGAGTGGCTGACGCGGAAGATTCGGAGGGATTTGTCTTGAAGCGGATCAGTTTGCCATCCTTGTCGTTTGCGTTGGTCATGTTGTATTTGTTTTTGCCAGTAGCGGCTACCATCCTTTACTCACTGGCAACCGAGTGGAACAGTACGATTTTGCCGGAAGGACTCACAGGAAAATGGTTCGCAGAGCTGTATGCCGATCCTCGATTCTTGCAAGCATTCGGGCGTTCTTTTTTGCTCAGCTTTCTGACGACTGTCGTTGCCGTGGTCATTATTGTTCCTGCTGTATTCTCCATAATTGTCTATGCTCCCCGGATGGAGAGGCTGGTTCAGATTTTGGTGATGCTGACCTATGCCGTTCCGGGTGTCATTATGGCCGTCGGATTGATCCGTACTTATTCAGGAAACGGAATTCCCATGGTCATCATTACAGCAGGGGCGTATTTGGTCGGTTTGCTTCCGTATCTTTATCAGGGAACGCGCAATAGCCTGCTTGCGATGCAAGCACGTTCATTGATGGAGGCAGCCGAGCTATTGGGTGCGAGCCACTGGCAGGCGTTCGTACGGATTATCGTTCCGAATATCATGTCTGGAATTTTCGTGTCCTCGCTCTTGTCGTTCTCCATTTTGTTTGGTGAATTCGTTCTGATTAACATCCTGGTGGGAGGAAGATACGAAACTCTGCAGATGTATCTGTACGCCAAGCTATCGTCAAGCGGACATGTCGCCAGCGCGATTACTGTCACTTATTTTGTCCTGATGGCTATCATCACTGGCCTGGTTGTAAAATTCACGCGCCGAAGCTTCGCACGCAAGGAGGTCCCCTAATGAGCTACGTCAAAATCGAACACTTGTCCAAAACCTTTCACGGTCAACACGTGTTGCAGCAACTCGATCTTGCGATTGAAAAAGGCGAGCTAGTCACTTTACTTGGCCCTAGCGGGTGTGGAAAAAGTACGCTATTACGCATCCTCAGTGGTTTGACGGCTCCGGATACAGGCATGATCTACATCGACGGCAAAGACGTGACGGACGTGTCGCCGAAAAATAGGCAAATCGGCATGGTGTTCCAATCGTACGCACTCTTTCCCAATCTTACGGTCAGTCAAAACATTGCCTTCGGTCTGGAAATGAACAAAATCTCGAAAACGGAGATTCGGCTGCGTGTCCAAGAAATGATTGAGCTGGTGGGATTGGTGGGAAAGGAGCAGGCTTACCCGCGTGAATTGTCTGGCGGCCAGCAGCAGCGTGTGGCACTTGCCCGTTCTCTCGTTACTCGGCCAAAAGTGCTTCTGCTGGATGAGCCGCTTAGTGCACTCGATGCCCAGATTCGCAAAAATTTGCAAAAGCAGCTACGCACGATCCAACGTGAGTTAAACATGACGACTGTGCTGGTTACTCACGATCAGGAAGAAGCCATGGCTGTCAGTGACCGCATCTACATCATGAATGGTGGACGAATCGTTCAGCACGGCAGTCCCCAAGAGATTTACACGCAACCTCGCTCTGAATTTGTTGCTCGCTTCATCGGCAATTACAACGTGCTGACTGCCGAGCAGCTTAACCGAATCGCGCCTAATCTGTCTCATCCAGCAGTTGAACGATTCGCAATCCGTCCTGAGACGTTTCGCGAACAGCCTTTGGCTGGGGAGGACATCTGTTTGACCGGGAATATCGCTCAGGTAACCATGCTCGGCAACATTACCCGTTACGAGCTGAACATGCGGGATGTTCCTGTACTGGTGGACACACTTCACCTGTCCTTCGAGCAGGAGCAGATCGGCACAACAAAAACATTGTATGTAAGTCCCAAGGATGTGATTCCGCTTTATGACACTATTGCCTGAAGAACGACAGCAAGTGATTCTGGACGAATTGAACCGCCACGGTAAAATTCAGGTGATGAGTCTGGCAAAAAAACTGGCAGTAACACCGGAGACAATCCGACGTGATCTTGACCATTTGGAACAGCAACGTTTGTTAAAGCGAGTGTACGGAGGAGCAATCCCTTTTCATTTGGCGAAACGTGAGCCGCACTTTGAAAAGAAACAGGCGATCCAACAGACGGCAAAAACGAAAATCGGGCAAATCGCGGCAGAACTTTTGTCTGACGGGGATACTATCGCGCTCGATGTCGGGACGACAACACTGGAATTGGCACGTGCTATAAAGGGTCTCAACCAATTAACGATTGTCACGAATTCGCTCCCCGCCGCTTCTTTACTAAACGAGCTATTGGAAGCCAATCAATTCAACGGTCAGGTCATTATGCTGGGGGGGTTGACCCATCCGGCCCAAAAATCGGTTGCTGGGGCGTTTACCTGCGAGCTGCTCTCCCGCTTTCATTTTGATAAAGCTTTTATTTCCTGTGGAGGAATGACGGCTGATGGCTTCACCGATTATGACATGGAAGAAACGCTGTGTTCGACCATGATGGTACAGCGGTCGGAGCAAGTCTATGTATTAGGAGATACATCCAAGATTGATCAAACGCAATTTTTTCGTATTTGCGGCTGGCAGGATGTCAGCGCGGTTGTTTGTGACCAGCCGATGCCGGATGAATGGCTATCGTCTGGCATACAAACTACCTGGATAAGCGAACATCCGGGAAGGAGAGACTTCACATGCTGATCGACTATCATCTTCATCTGGAAGAAGGGCCTTTTTCATTGCGTTGGCTCGACCGTACCAATATAGCCCTCGACCACTTTTATCCGTTAACTGAACCTCGACATACCCGCGCCTGGCTGCTGGACAGTCTTGCGCGATTAAATAACCGGATGTCTTTGGGAGCATACGACCCGTCTTGGATCGATCTGTATTTACGTGAAGCGTTAAACAAAGGCTTGAAGGAAGTGGGGATTGTCGATCATTTATACCGCTTTCGTGAAGCCCGTCCCTACTTTGAACGGTATATGGACCTGGGTGACACCGATTTGGGTCGCTTGCAGCGAACGTGGCTTGATCAAGTATGCACTGAGAGCCTCAGTGACTTTTGTGTCGCCATTGAAGCAGCAAAGCAGCGTTGGTCCGCAAGCGGTGTGGAGTTGCGGCTGGGGATCGAAGCGGATTACTTTATCGGCGGGGAAGCAGAATTGGAAAGCTTGCTCGAAGGCGCTTCGTGGGATTATGTGATCGGTTCTGTTCATTTTTTACAAGGATGGGGCTTTGACAATCCCGAGACTCGCCATCTGTTTGAGCAGCACGACTTGAAACAGTTATACGGGGACTTTTTCCATACAGTTGAATCTATGATTAGGAGCAACTTGTTTGATTTTGTTGCTCATCTGGACAATCTGAAAGTGTTCTCCTATCGCCCAGAGGAATCGGAGCTTGTTCCCTATTACCATCGAATCGCAACTGCTTTGAAAGAAACGGATACAGCGACCGAAATCAATGCGGGCCTGTACTACCGCTATCCCGTTCAGGAAATGTGCCCCAGTCCTGCTTTCCTCGACGTTTTGGTGGCGCATGGCGTTCCACTGACACTCTCGTCCGACGCGCACTTTCCCGACGATATTGGGAGATACGTGGCGGAGAACCTGGAAGTCCTTCGTTCAAAAGAGGTAGCGGAGATTGCTACTTTTTCCGGTCGTCAACGGATCATGAAGCCAATCCGTTATGCTTGACTGTGAAAAACAGCATGTCTTGAGCAAAATATGATTTGAGATGCAAAAAACCTTGGAATGCCAAGGTTTTTTTAGTTCTGTCTGTTTGACAGGGGTAAGACCACCGCAGCAGGGTTTTTATGTTTTTTCTGGAAAGTGTAACCTTTTGTTCGTTTCTACGAATAAGTCAATGTACACAAATAGCAAGCAGCATCCAAGTAACCAATACAAAGGAGAGAACCTATGAGGAAAACAATATCGCAAGCTGTATGTCTGATGGGAGCCATGTGTGTCCTGGCCTCCACACCTGTAGCTTTAGCCACCCAAGGAGAGTATCAGCAAGCAACGTTATCAGCAGGAAATCAAGCAAGTGTAGCGGATGATGTCATGAAAACAGTAGACGAAGCTCTGGTCAAAGCGGGGAAACTATTGCCGTATCTCAAGGAGTTTACGTTCAAGACGGTAACGCTTGATAAAAAGAGACCGAACATTATCTTTGTTCAGCTGAGAAAAGAAAAAGACCAAAATGAGCCGAGAGTAGACATCGAATTTGAAGCGAAAACTGGGAAATTAATAAGTTTCAGGTTAGCGACAGAGGAAGTAGAAGATGAAAAGAAACCAACCTGGCAGGAGTCCAAAGAAAAGGCAACCGCTTTTCTAAAAGAGTGGTACGGTCGAGATATGGATGGTTATCAGCTTAATCAGCTCTTCACTGAAGAGGGTGGGCACGGTATTGTGTTTTCCAAATCCGTAAATGGTTTACTCTATCCGAATTTGAGTACACGCCTAGAGTTGAATGCCAAAGGTGAGGTTGTCTCCGGCGGACCAAATGGGGGCTTTCCCTATGAGATCCCTTCAATCGAAAAGACCTCTTTCCCCGATCCCAAAGAAGCATTGGCAAAGGAACAAATGACAAAAACAGTAGCATCCCACATGAAATTGTCCTATTGGGCCGATCGGGAGCTGCTTGCGTATGAGCCCATGTTTTCCGGATATTTGGATGCAACGACAGGGAAGTCCTTGTACGTGTCGGAACAGAAGTACTACCTGCCCGGAGAAATTGTGAAGGTTGCGCCGAAAACGAATAAACTGACAGCCAAAACGAAAGAGGAAGTTTCCTCATATGTGAAACAGGAATTTAACGTAGACATAAAAGCAGAGGAATGGAAGGAAGAGAGTTTTCCGAAAACGGGGATCAAGGTATTTACATGGAAAGAAGAAACTGACGATGAAACGGTAGTAACTGTTGTGGAGAAAACAGGAGAGATTCTGTCTTTTTCTAAAGAAGTGACAATCATAAAGAAAGATAGTAAGACGAGGGAAGAAGCACGCGCGCTAGCAATCAAGGAAATGGAAAAATACCTACCCATTGATACGAAAGAAATGATGGAAATCGGTAATTCAAAGCATATCAAAGGCGAAGAAGATGGGAGCTTCGAATTTGAGTTCGTCAAGGTGCATCAGGGGATACCCGTACGGGACAGAAGCTTCTATGTCTACATCGTTAACGGAAAGGTCATGAGAATAGACACGACTAGCAAAGCGAAATTCACCGAACAGTTACCTGATTTGAAGGCTGGGGTAACGGCAGAACAGGCTGCGCAGGAATTCCTCAAGCAATTTCAACTGGAGTATTTTTATCCTGAAAATAACGGGAATAAGGCACTTTTGGTATACAAACTGGCCACAGTTTATCAAACGGTAAATGAACAAATTGATGCGTTAACGGGAAAGATTGTTCAGGAGGATGAGGACCAATAAGCCGATTGATCCTGACCAAGGGATAGAAGACACACGGGGAAAGGAGGGCGCGCATGTATGACGACCTCAATGAGAAAATGGGGAGCATCTATGAACAGCACTACATGGCTGTTTACTGCTTCTTGCTGCATTTCACGGGCAATCAGAATGAAACCGAAGATTTGACACAAGAGGTGTTTACCCGTGTCGTGAAAGCATTGCCGACTTACGACGGACGAGTAGCAGTAAAGACTTGGCTATTCTCCATCGCAAAGCATATTGCTATCGACCATTATCGCAAGCAGAAGCTGTATGAGCTGGTTTCTGAAAACTGGCTAATGCGGCTAACAGCAAAGCAAGGGATACCAGAAGTAGAGCTGGATAACAAGGAAGAAATGCGGGAGATCAAGGATGCGTTGCAAAGACTGAAACCATCTTATCGTATGGTCGTCATCTTGCGCAGTGTGGAAGGGTACAGCATCAGGGAGACGGCGGAACTTCTGGCTATTTCGGAGGCCAAGGTCAAGGTGGTTTATCATCGGGCGCTGAAAAAGCTTCAGCACTTCCTGAAGGATTCGGTGAAAGGGGGGATTCCACATGAGCTGGCATGAAGAAGAGCTGGAAAAACAACTGAGACGGCTAAAGGAAACGGAATCGCCACCTCGCCCGGAATACGTCAGGGAGACTCAACGGCGTTTACAATTACGTACAAATCAACTGAAGCGTCGTTTGCATTTTCAACGTGTGGCAAATCGGGTGGCTGGCGTTGCAGCAATCGTTTTGTTGGGAGGATGGGCGTCCACAGAGAGTGGGCAGCAGAGTCTTCAAACTCTTTGGGAGCATACAATGAAGCACGAGCAACCATCTGCAACCATTGTTCCTGCCCCCACTCCAGAATCCATAAAGCCGCCGCCGCTTCCTCCTCCAGCAAACACGACCAAAGAGAATAAAGTCTTGAATCGTCCCCCCGAAACGAATCGGTCAGAGACGACTACTGTACGTACAGAGCACAAAAAACAGCCAGAAAAGGCTTTACCACCAGTAGCTACCTCCCCGCTCAAGCAGACTGATGCCGTGACCGATCCAATCCCAATCCCGCCCTTGGTGAAAAAAGCACAAACATACATGCTGGAGTTGTTGGGAGAACAGGGAAAGGATTACCGATATAATCCTGCCCAGTCTGATCTAAAACGAGGAACCATTGGGTTTAGTCGGGTTGTTCATGGCATACCTTTTTATGAAGTTAGCTACACTGTTAAAATGAATGACGATCAGGTATCCAATTTTCAAATCCTTCAGGACTCCGATCAACTTCAGTCTCTTGCGCAGATTCCCAAACCAACGGCCGTACTATCCAAAGAAAAGGCGGAAGAAGCGCTTGCTTCGACATTGCGGTTGGTTTACCGGGAAAAGGAAGGGGAAGTAGCTTCCTTACACTACGAGACTGACATTTCTGGGTTCATTGATGCCAATACAGGAGCTTTGGTCAATAGCAAAGGCGTTCCCATACAGAGAGATGAGGGAAAACGCATCGTACAAATATCGGCTGAGGGGAGAACGTTAAAAGCCGGTTCAAGTGAAGAGACGCTTTCCTTGCTCGCAAAGGAATTCGGTTTGCCAGTTGCTGTGGACAATTGGCAAGGGACGACATCTGTAGGGAGAGACGGGATACGGGAGTACCAGTGGGAAGAGAAAGAAAAAGAACTGACGGCTCGGGTACATGAAAATGGGCAATTGCTATCTTATCGGTTGAATAGCAAACAAGAGGCAAGGTCCTCTTTTAGCAAAAATCGGGAAACTTCGCCGGAAGCCTTGTTGCAGCCTGCGATTGAGCATTTGCAGCGTTACTTGGACAAGACAATCGAAGAGCTGGAGCTGACAGGCATCAGCAGAGAAGCAGCAGAGGTTCGCTTTCGATTTACCAAGCTGTATCAGGGCATTCCCGTAGTGGATCGCTCCTATGAAGTGATTGTGGATAGGAACACAGGAGAAGTTGTCGGCATGTCAGGTGCTTTTGGACAGGGGGCCACGAGCTTTCCCGATCCTGCAAAGGTGATTTCCAAGCAAGCTGCTGAGGCAACACTAAGGAGAAATCACCCTCTGGAGCTTACGTATATTTTGACGGGTAAAAAGGATACATTTGACAAGCAAGCGCTTCTTGTCTACCGTGTGTACAAAGAAAAAGGAATCGAAACATCCATTAATGCGATCACCGGAGCTGTACTGGAACGGACCAGGAAGAATCATGATCAAATGACAAATAAATAAAGGAGGACCGGGCATGGTCACCCTGGTCCTCAATTGCCAAAATCGAGCGATTTCACTATAATGGAAGTGAATGTAAAATGTCCCCGTAGCTCAGCAGGATAGAGCGTCAGTTTCCTAAACTGTAGGTCGGAGGTTCGAATCCTCTCGGGGACGCCATTGTAGGAAAAACCTTGGAGTATCAAGGTTTTTCACTTTTTTCATAGGCGCTTTAGGTAGACTATACGTGCAAGACTTCCACTTCATTGATTCAGTCTTACATCAATTACTTAGCCTCTGAGCTATTAGGACTCGTTCTTTATTCGTCTTCGAGTAGGGGAGGATAGATTCCCTACTCTTGTAGTTGAAACGGCATATATGGCAGTGAAATTGAACGTTTAATACTGCGTATCAAAATCAAGCAATAAGTGCAGTAAGTATATTAGCCACCCTTCCTAAAATTTCAGGATGGGTGCTTTTTTCATGCGATGTTCTGTCGTTACTTCTGTTAAGAACTGTATATGTGAACTAGAACCGATTAAGACCGTGTAAGTATTTACGTGGGAATATACGTTTGGTAAAGTGAACTCAAAAATTAAAACAAAGAAAGGTGATGCTGACTTGGAAATCAAGTGTTATGTAGCAATTACAGTAGTTCTCATCATTCTTGGAGGTATACTCTGGAAGACGATGAAAAGTTTAAGATGGGATTCAAAGTTCTATCGGGAAATGAATGAAAGATTACATGAAGTGAACCAAGGCTTGCGTGACAAAATTAATGAGGATGAAAAGGCAATTGAAGAATTGGAATTGTCGGTATCAAATCTACAAAATGCTTTGAATTATAAACAACAGGATGAGTTTAAAAGACATCTCTTTATTTGTAATCTTGATGAAGGGCAAAAAATCGTTATCTTATTCGATGAAGAGTTGGAGCATAACCAAGAACTCCAGCAAAAACTTAATGAAAGAAACATTAGTCCGTTGAAATATTCTAGGAAGCTAGAATGCGTTGTGTTTGTTGATGGAAAGAAAGAAATGCCACTATTAATGGATAGTATTTTTGCAGGGCAGGTAAAAGCCACAATAGGAGATATTAATTGTGGGAATTTTAAGAATCGTGGGATTGGCTCTTTTGTTGTGCAGAATCTCTGCATTATCTTAAAAGGAATGGGAATAGAGAGTGTAAATGCTTCCCTTTCTACAGTCGATTATCATAAAAAAGATAAGTTGTACAATTTTTACCTGGGTAAAAACGGATTTCATTTGGTAAGAGAATTAACAGAAGACAAATGGGGACTTGTGTCTAAGAAGTTAGAATAAATTCCAAATATTTAAGGAGAGCGAACAGAATCAATTCTAATAGGTACTACTGAACTGATAAGAAAAATCAAAAAACTAATACAAGTTAATTCATAAATAGTAATAAAAACGGGAGTAATTATGAGAACAACATGACTTTTCGTCATTTCAGCAAACAGAAAAAACGTTTCAACAATCGCTATCTAATACTCTTCGCCACATTTGGAACACTTGGCGGCTCTGATTTTGAAGTTGATGCTAATGCACAGCGTTTTATAAATCATCTCCTTTAATCAAAAGTCTAATAAAGAACAGGACATTTTTAATAGAACAAAAAACAGAGCGGCTAAGAGCCTTGGCTCGGTGCAGGCTGACGCGGACAACGCTTCGCTTTTCCAACTCGTCTGGAAGCGAGATTTGCAAGGATAGAATCTTATTAACTTAAGTTGACCCTCATAAATTGAACGGTAAGTAATACAACTGTTTTCCTGGATGGATATTTAAAGTTTTAGCCGAAAAGTTTGAAGCCCTCCATCGGAACAATCCGGGGGAGGGCATTAACTTGTGAGTCAAATTGTAAAATATGATCTACAATAACAAAGTAATTAAGGCATATTAGTAATTGTAACTAATAGAAATAGATTGGTCTGCATCTGTTTCAACGTCAATACCTGCATAAAAATTAACTTTATGGCTGATATCCAGTTTAGTGTAGCTACCTGTAGCAGCCCATGCAGTTACGAATTCATAGTCATCTGATGATTCTAATTGACTTCCAGTAACATTCCATTTTGCATAATCATTTGATTTATTCAATGTGAGATCTATGTCTGGTTCTGTGTCAATTTCATATTCGAAACCAATGCTATAAGGGTAACCTAAACTTACTTTATACGGGTTACTGGAGGTATCATTTGGTTCAGCATCATCTAATTCGTCACTATCAAATACCAGATCGTGTCTAATAGTAAACTCTTCCGCATCCCAGAGCCATTCATATGTTTCAATAGTGCTTGTATCTTTTACATAGAAATAGTCATATTCTTTATCGTCTTCATCGGTAACTTTGTACAGTTTCCATTGTGAATTAATTTGTCCGGCTTTTTTTGTTATATAGTAAGCGGAGGCAATAATATCATATTCACTATCTACAATTCGGCTTGATCTAGTAGAAATCTCGGAGTTACTCTTTTCAATAATTTTATTTTCGTGCTGCAAGATTTCTGCGAGATAAATTTCATCTTCAATTTCAATTTTACCCTCGCCATCATAGCTATTTATATCTGAAATAAAGACTTTATAAGGGGCATCTTCATCTAATGTGTAACCTATGATTTCGTGTTTCTCGGAATCCTTATTCTTATCAGTGCCATCTTTCTTCTTCTTTTCTTTTTCCTCATCCTTTTCATTAAAGAAAGAAAGCTCGATTGATTCTTGAGTTTCTCCACTTTCTATTTTTGTTTGAGTATACAAGTTGTCAATACTTAGCAGATCACAGTATTCTTTTATAGTAAGCCCGCCAAATAAATACACTTTCTTACCATTTTGAAGTTCTTCTTGTAATTCCTTCTGTAGCTTTTTGTTTTTTTCTACATCTTTATAATTATATGCAATAGAATTGTACTCTGATAAATCCACTTTATCATCTGGATTTATCGATTTTACTTGGATTTTTTTATCTTCCAGAGTTTTTTTGACACTTTTCAGAGATTCGTGTTTGAAATCCAATTGTTCTTCCGTATTTTCAGAATCCATTCCGGATGAAAACAGTAACTCTTTAGATGTTTTTGCAAATGCAGTCTGAACTGAAAAATTTGGTAACATTACAGTAGATACTAAAACACCAGCCAAAACGAGGCTAGTAATAGATGATTTAATATTTTTTTTGGACATTTTAATATACCTCCCTTTTAATGGTATAATTTACCATGAATAATAAGTATCTACAACCAAAAAATGGATAATTAACAAAAAAGTAAAGGCGTGATCATTATGTCGTTTAATAATGTGCAGTCTTGGATAATTACTGTTTGTTTCGTTGTAATAGCGTTCAGTTCAGCTTATATAGCAATTAGAATAGATAAGATCATTGAGCGCTTGGCAACTATTGCTGAATTTATTAGTATTACAGGAGGTAGTTAAGTTGACGGAAGAATTAAACTTTGACTATAAGGATAGTCAGTGGATTGACCAGAATTACCTTTTTTAACTTGAAACAATATAGATTACAGCCGCCACTTCACTTATAGAAAGGCGGGGCTTATTTGCAGTTCTGTTTGGGGCATTTGTTGGAGGAACATAAGATGTTGGGACAAAGACCAAAAAACAATAGGTATTGTTTATGACCTTGATTAGACTTCGGTAGACGGTAATGAACAAAAATGCAATTTTTGTGATTGAGAGTTCGATAGATAAATTGAGCACACAGCTATCTGTGGGAAAACTCACAAAATTTCAAACCTGATATCATAAGGTTTTTCAGGGGCGGATAGTTGGCCACGGAGAGGGTAAGGCGCATTTCGTATAATTCCTAAACTGCAGGTCGGAGGTTCGAATCCTCTCGGGGACGCCATCGAAGAAAAAGCCCTGGTGTATCAAGGTCAGAGTGTAGAGAAAGTCCCCTTTCGTAAAAAAGGGGACTTTTAGTGCCATTTTAGGGGGCAAATATGTCTCACCGCCATCGTAAAACGCCTTGGAAGCGATTCTAGAAGGTCAAATTTTTTCTGCCCAATCCGCGAAATTCAGGAAGGGGGTTTCTCGAAACCTTGGCCTTGGTGTATCAGGGTGTTTTTTTGTTGAGACGTGTAGCATGCTTGAAATAAATAACGTATATCAAATGATGAACGAAATAAGGGGGGATTTCTTTTGAAAAAAGTGATTGTAGGATGTATGGTTATGGCATTAGCTATTTTCTTCAGCGGCTGTAGCTCAGACGCGGTCGTACAAAATCCGACTGCTACGCCACCTTCAAAAGAGGTAACGAACACTGGCACAGACCAGAAACAATCCGTAGACAGCTCTTCAAGCTTTGACAAAATTGCGGACTATTTGCAAGAAGAGAGCAACAAAGCTTTCTCCCCCTACTATGAGCTGCTCGAGTTTACCCTGTCGGATTATGAAGAGAAAACCGTTGACGGAAAAGTAGAAGCGACATTCGGATATCAAGTGAAGTACAAAAACTTTGAGAAAGACCCAGACACCGTGGAATACATCAAAGCGGCAAAAGAAAAGAACGATCCCAACTACCAACAGCTGTATGATGAATATTTGCAGCCCAAGGACATGAATTTTCATTTGAAAGCGGTAATTGAAGATTCGGACTCCATATCGCTTTACACCAATGTGAGTCCAAAAGGAGTTCAATGGGAAAAGGCAGTTATGTCTGATTTCATCCTGAAGAAGTAAAATAGCGACTTGATTGCAGGCCGCGTACTCACGCGGTCTTATTCATTTTTCTCGCACCAGTACTCGTACTCATTGTCGATCCAATTTTTGATATGATCATAATTCTCCCAAGTATCTTCCACGTGATACACACTTGGCTCGCAATCAAACGCTTCTAGATAATGATACCGATACTCCCCCGTATCGAAATCGAAGTAAAACATCGCGAACTGGTTTCCTTCTTCATTCAACATGTCTTTTGCAAATACCCCACCCGTCTTCTCATAAACTTCAGGACCAGTAATCTGCCTTTGTTTAAAATCAGCGATTAGGTTTTCGAAACTCTTTTTAAAATCCTCGCTAACCATATCCTTTTCAATCAACCAGCCAATGAAAAAGCCTGTATGTACGTATGCCTGTTTTTGAGGAAGGTCCTCCTCAAAGTTTTCGTAATGATATTTCGCTTTATCGTATACCGTTGTCATTAGCAAAACCTCCCTTTCTATTTTCCTATTTCCCAAAAATTATACAGGATAGATTTTTTGGTAAAAAGCCATAAGAGGGTGAAGAAGGAAGGGTAGGAATTTTGTAGCATTTTCATGATACGAGGTGGTAGTATTTAACTGTTAGAAAGAGAGAACCATTGGATGGTTCATAGAGGGGTCATATTTCATGCGGAACTTGCTTGCCTATTTTCTTAGCGCTGTAATGATTAGTCTAGTTATCCTTCCAGTAGAACCCGCGTCATCTAGAGGCTCAAGTTCATCTAGCTCCAGTAGTTCAGGCAGAAGCTCAGGTTCGTCTAGTACCAGCTCCTATTCGTCCGGCAAAAGTTCAGGGTCATCTAGTACCAGCTCCTATTCATCGGGCAGAAGCTCGGGATCATCTAGTACAGGCTCATCCTCCTCAAGCAAAAGCTCATATTCTTCAGGAAAAAGCTCAGGCTCAACCAGTAAAGGCTCAAGCTCTACGATAAAAAGGGCCAAACCGTCAAGCGGTTTCCAATCATCCAAGCCGGTTAAAATCAAGAAGCATGACGATGATGACGATGATGAAGAGCAATTCGAGGAAGAAGAGGCTGGCCAAGGAGAGGAGACGAGCGAAGAAGTCGCTGCGGAAGAGGAAAGAATCAAACGGGACGAAATCTTAATACAAATTGATGGAGGTATTGGACCATACCATTTACGACCCAATCAATTTTATCAAACGACGATATGGGGGGAATCCACCCATGATGGTTCCCTATATTTTACCGTACATAATAACGGACAGATAGAAGAGGTAGATGAGAGTGAGATAAATGGGTCAACAGTATTTAACATCCCATACAATTTCGATCCAACACCATTTGAAAAAGAGTTTTATCTTCATAACCTACCAACTGATCAAATCTATGTGACATCCTTTCAATATCAGGATATTTACTTGTTTTTGCGCTCGGATGGTACCATTCAATGGCTCCCCAAATATGAAGCCATTGAGACAAACCTCCCCATCATAGAAGCAGAAGAGGTACTGCTGTCAGAGCAGACACTGGAAAAGCATAGCAACGAAATGGCCTTGCATCATTTCCCGAAAAACAAAGTCTATCGGAAGAATATCAATAAGATTCCGAGGTATTTTCTGTTTAACAATGAAGAAAATGTTCAGTTAATAGGAAAAAAAGAAAGTAAGAACTATGAAGTTTTGGAATATGACCAAATGATTGATCCGACTTCTGCCGATCTTCTGGATGAGATAGAAGAAAAAATCCAAAATTCAGGGGTCCCCACAGGATACATATACCAGCTCACAGTAAATAACGTTCCGCGAAATTTTATTTACGATGGAAGCCGTTCCGTTGGGTTTGTGAAGGATCTATCTTCTGTTAAAGAAGACTATAAGGTTCGCGACTTCGAACAGGTTGTCCAAAAGATACGGAAAGAAAAACAGGAGGAAGAGAAAAGGCAATCCATCTGGAAGCTGTATTTGATTACAGCCGGTGCGATCATGCTCGGTATTTTTCCTTTATCCTATTGGTATATGACCAGAAAAAGAAAGAAGAAGAAGCAAACCCCTAACAAGATCATTACGAAAAACACCAACCATACGAGAAAGAAAAAGAATGTAGAGCCTGTAAAGCCTGTAAAGCCAGAAAGAACACCAATTCAACAACCCCTACCCAAAAAGAAAGAAATAAGAATAGAAGAAAAAAAGAAGAATGACGGCGGACTTTTTCAGCAATTTGAAGCCGCAAACAAAAAAGAACAGCCAAGAAGCTCTGGAAGCGGACTATTTAATCAATTTAATTCCTCCAATAGAAATCAGTAAAAAAGCAAGGAGCGTGTCGTGATGCAAAATGATAAGCGAATCAAATTCATTAACCCTGAAACAATGCCACCTGCGTTTGGCTATACCCATGCGGTAGAGGTTCGGAACGCCCGGACGATTTACGTATCGGGTCAGGTGGCTCTCAACAAAGAAGGCCAGGTGGTCGGCACAGGTGATTTAGCGGCACAGACCAAGCAAGTTTTCGAAAATATCCAATTCGCGTTAGAAGCGGCAGGAGTCAGCTTTGATCATGTAGTGAAATTGACTTTTTTCGTGACCGACATCTCCAAGATTCACATTGTCCGAGAGATTCGAGATCAGTACGTGAATACAGAAACCCCGCCAGCGAGCTCTGCAGTTGAAGTGAGCAGACTCATCAGGGACGAGCTGCTAATTGAGATTGAGGCCATCGCCGTGGCAGATGTATAGTTGTTCCATCCCCCTTCTGTTCGATTATTCATCGTTCAGGAGGGTTTTTTTATGCTCTTTTGGGAAGATTATGGAGCAAGACAAGCAGATCGGTAATAGTACGTGTCGGCTCTAAATCTTTTGCTATTGGAGTTGGTTGCATGAATTATATCATCGCAGGAATAGGTTTGATTACCGTATTTTTGCTTGCTTGGCTGGCAAGTAGTGATAAAAAGCACATTCGGTATCGTCCTATCCTTATCATGATTCTGATTCAGATCGTGTTTGGCTTGCTGCTGTTGCGAACCAGTATTGGACTTATTTTCATATCAGGCATTGCCAGCAGTTTTTCCATACTCCTGAAGTATGCCTACGAGGGGATTAATTTTGTTTTCGGTGGCATTGCGAATCCGGGTGCGACGCCGTTTTTCTTGCAAGTTTTGCTACCGATTGTTTTCATATCTGCACTGATTGGCATTTTGCAGTACACGAGGATCCTCCCATTATTCATTCAGTATGTAGGGCTCGTATTGAGCAAAGTGAATGGCATGGGAAAATTGGAGTCGTATAATGCGATCGCCTCGGCGATTGTCGGGCAATCCGAAGTGTTTATTACGGTGAAAAAACAGCTCGGTGCCATTCCGGAAAACAGGTTGTACACGCTGTGCGCCTCTGCAATGTCCACCGTGTCTATGTCGATCGTGGGCTCCTTCATGACCATGCTCAAACCGGAGTATGTGGTAGCTGCATTGGTACTCAACTTATTTGGTGGTTTTATCATTGCATCCATTATTACGCCGTATGAAGTAAAGCCGGAAGATGATTTGCTCGATCAAGAAAAAGAAGAGAAACAGGCCTTCTTTGAAATGCTCGGAGAGTACATTCTGGATGGGTTTAAAGTAGCCGTGGTCGTTGCCGCGATGTTGCTCGGATTTATTGCACTCATTGCGATGGTGAACGGGTTATTCAGTGCAGTATTCGGTATTTCGTTCCAAGCGTTATTAGGGTACGTTTTTGCCCCGCTCGCCTTTCTTATGGGGGTTCCCTGGCACGAAGCTGTACAAGCAGGAAGTATCATGGCCACCAAAATAGTAGCGAACGAGTTTGTCGCCATTCTCGACTTTACGAAGATTCAAGGTCAGTTGAGCGAAAGAACAATTGCCATCGTGTCTGTGTTTTTGATCTCGTTCGCGAACTTTGGCTCCATCGGGACGATTGTTGGCGCGGTAAAAGGTTTGAATGAAAGACAAGGAAATGTCGTCGCCCGGTTTGGATTGAGGCTGTTATATGGGGCAACACTTGTCAGCATTTTGTCAGGAATTATCATCAGCATTGTGGTGTGAAGGGGGACCCTTTTTGGGGTCTTTTTTTGTTAGGTTCGGTCTGGTAACCAAATGATGGTAATCTGCGTCTATCAATTGAGATATTCGTCTTTGTTTCTCGGATCGTATCCTTCATTAAAGGAATGGGAATCACGATTGTTACGCTCTATGAGGATTCTCTGCTTCCGGCGCTTGGCAATCCAATCGATGATGGCTCCAATCAGCAAGAGACCTCCGAAAATAAATACGACGAGTAACCAGAGTGGCATCATACAACACCTCACTTTTTACTAAAAGATACGTCATACCCGTGATGAAGTTGCGATGAAACCATTCAAGAGGAAGAAAAGGAGCGAATTCGGATGAGAAAATGGGTGTGTATGACCGTAATGGCAGGCTTGATTGCAGGAGGCTGTTCACCTGACACGAACGTATCAACAGATACAAAACCACAGCCTGTAACCGAGCAGAAGCAAGAGGCGGGAAACAGCGGTGGCGACCAAAAGCAAGAGAAGCAAACCGCTACCGTGCGTCAAATGATTCTCAATGAGCAATTTTTGCAGCTGCTCGCCAAAAACGAAATCAGTGGATTCGATATCCACATCGGGATGAAGCGGGATGAAGTTTCTGCGCTATACGGCAAGGTAACGAAACAGGATTATTGGGATGGCGGGCGCTATGAAGTCTTTGAGAAGCTAGAGACTGCACTCATTTATTTTGATGGGCAAGATCGCGTATATGGAATTGATTTGGCCGGCCTTCATCTTAATGAAACGAATCTGGACACAATCCGTAAAAATCTGGGAGCGCCTGTCAGTGAAGAGAAGAGTATGGCCGATCAGGATTATGTCATGTTTTTTGAAGCGGGAGATAACTCCGTATTTATTAGTGCAAAGGACGAGAAATCACCAGCAGATAAAATAAGGATCATCAATAAAAAAATGATCGAGGAATCACCGCAAAAAGAATAAAAAAAGCCAAATCAGAAGGGGCTCAAATGTGACCTTCAGGCTTGGCTTTTATATGTGAAACAATGGATTATTCAACCGATCTTTTTCCAAACAGGATAGTGTCCAGTGCGAACTTGGTGCTGCCACTAATTCCAAGAGAAACCAACATCGCAAGCAAGGCCAGATCCAATTCATAACCAGCCCCACCTTCACCACCCAGGAAGCCGACAGCGAGCTTGGCTGTAAAGATTGCACCAATCATGACAACAGACAACGCACCTGCGAACACGCGAGTACCCAGACCTAGAATCAAGGCAATACCGCCTACTACCTCCAAGAAGGTTACGAGGTAAGCAATGAATGCAGGGAGTCCCATGGTCCCGAAGAAACCAGCGACATTCTCCAGCCCCATTTGGAATTTGGCCACTCCGTGAATGGCAAAAGTAAGTCCAGCTATCACACGTAGAATAAGTGCGCTCCATTCAAAACGATTAGACATGTATGAATCCCTCCGAAATTTAAATGCGTAACAAAGTTACTTTTCGTTAGTAAGTATACAATAATAAATTCCTAAGTCAAGTGATTCGATAAAATCCCAACAGTTGGCAAGTGTATTTTTCAAGGGTGATTCGCATCATTGGTTTTGATGGATTGAACAAAGAGCGGTATACTGGAAGGAGAATGAGGTGATACCTATGAAACAGTCTACCCTCTGTCCCAAGTTCGAAAAAGGTATGCAGTTGTTGGGGAAGCGATGGACAGGTCTAATCCTATACCAGTTGTTGTCGGGACCACAGCGATTTTGTGCATTGGAAGGGGCCCTGCCAGTAAGCGGAAGGCTACTTTCTGAGCGTTTGAAGGATTTGGAGAAGGAAGGACTCGTGCATCGGCAGGTGTTTACTGATTCTGCTCCTGTCCGCGTAGAGTATTCCTTAACGGAAATGGGGAAAGCTCTGACTCCAGTGCTCAAGGGAATTGAGTCTTGGTCGCAGAGCTGGATCGAGTTGAATGCAGACGAAATGGCTAACGACAGCGAAGAATAACACAGCCTATATAAAAAAAGCATCAGGAGAGTACGCCTGACGCTTGCCACGATGAAAACCCCTGGAGACAGGGGTTTTTCTGTTATTCGTTAAGAAGGGTCTTCGTTCTTTTCTTGCAAAGCCTTCCATTTTAAAAACTCAATATGGCGCTTGACCTCAATCAGATCTTTCTCTGTCAGGCCATCGACATCCAAAAAGGTCGCTGGTGTTTCCCGGACAGAACCGCGTTTCCAAGTTGGTTCTTCCGTGCGACCGTGGAGAAAATCGGTGGATACTTCAAATAAATCTGCGACTTTGGAAATCAGATGAAAATCGACGCCCTTCTTTTCGCCTGACTCGATCCGCGAAAGTACCGTATTATGTATGCCCAGCTTTTCAGCTAATTGAAGTTGTGACCATTGTTTTTGTTCGCGCAGCCATTTTATGCGTTGACCAACTATGGACATCGTGAGACCACCTTTATCGTTTTGGCAATTCCATTCTAACAATTTTCCATTACGGAAAAAACAAGATTGCTAATATGACAAAATCTGTATTGACTTTGCTAAAATTGAAAGGATATGATGTAACTATAAATATTTGCCATTTTTGCAAATCAGGAGGGGATAACTGGTGGAACGACTCAACCTCCCGTTTATCGCGCAACGACGTAATGAGTGCAAGCTGACCTTGCAAGAAATGGCGGAAGCACTCGGGTTTCGAAATGCTTCCACATACTTGAAGTACGAGAAGGGAGAATATGACTTCAAGGCCAATCATTTGCCAGTGTTGGCTAAAAAACTACGATGCAGCATGCTTGATCTTTTTATCAGAATTGTTTGCTGATTTAGCAAAAAGGGGTGGGATGGGTTGAACGCTAGGGAGGCAAATAGAAGGCAGCTGGAAATATGGAGAAAGACCGTCGCTTACGAAATTGAAATGATGGCGCCACAGAGTATGCCGGCTTGCGAGGGATTTCTCGAGCGCTTGGTCATGTTTGAAAAGGAGTTGGAAAACAACGCGCGATGCCCATATAGTACGACACATGATGGGAATGATGCCGGGTCGCGTCCGTTACCCATTCAGGAAACAGAAAAAAGCCCGGTACGGATTTCACCGTGACCGGGCTTTCGTTTTCCTTTATAGCTTGGTTATCTCTTCTTTTAGCAGCTCTGAATGGGTTCCGAAGACGACTTGCACGCTTCCTTGACCCAGTCGCATAACACCTGCTGCACCGAGGTCCTTTAAGGCTTTGTCATTGACCTTCTTGTCGTCCTTCAAGACGAGACGCAAACGAGTGATGCAGGCGTCTACGCTAACGACGTTTTCTTTTCCACCAATGTGGGTGAGCACTTGGATCGCTTTATCCTGCATCGAATTGTTCCTTCCCGTAGCTGTAGTTGTCATTTCTTCATCATCCTCACGTCCCGGTGTCTTGAGGTTCAGCTTCACAATCAGGAAACGGAACAGGACGTAGTAGACCACTGCGAATGCCAGACCAATCGGGATGATCATCCAAGCATTCGTAGAGAGGTGGTAGTTGATACCGTAGTCGATCAGACCCGCTGAAAATCCAAAGCCGTGCTTGATGCCGAGAGAGGTCACGATATACCCGGACACACCCGTCAATATCGCGTGGACAAAATACAGGAGTGGGGCAGCGAACATAAACGCAAATTCCACTACCTCAGTAATCCCGGTCAGGAACGAAGCGAGAGCTGCACCAATAAACATAGAAGCAACTACTTTGCGTTTTTCAGGACGCGCTGAGTGAATAATAGCGAATGCTGCTCCAGGAAGTGCGAACATCATGATCGGATAGAAACCAGTCATAAACATTCCTGCTGACGGGTCTCCCGCAAAGAAACGATGCAGGTCGCCGTGTACCACTTTTCCTGTCGCATCGGTAAAGTCACCGATTTGGAACCAGGCAATCGCATTGAGTACGTGGTGCAGACCAAATGGAACGAGCAATCGGTTGAAGAATCCGAACAAGAAAGAACCTGTTGCGCCGAGACCTACGATCCAAGAGCCCAATGAGTCAAGGGCAATCTGGATCGGCCCCCAAATAATCCCAAAAATCAAGCCGATGACAACCATGGAGAGAGAAGTGACAATTGGGACGAAGCGTTTTCCACCGAAGAAGCCCAGCCATTCTGGCAGCTTGATCGAATGGTAGCGGTTGTAGAAAAATGCTGCAATACCACCCGCCATAATACCGCCGATGACACCCATGTTCAGTTTTAAATCATCTGCGATGAAAGGCATGGCAGCAGGAACAGCAGCAAGTACTTTCGTCAATACGACGTAGGCAATGACAGCGGCTAAAGCAGCAACAGCATCTCCAGCCAAGCCAATGGCAACACCGACAGCAAAGATTAATGCCAGGTTGTCAAAAATAGCTGCACCGCCAGCAGCCAAAAGCGGAGCGATGTACGAGTCCATGAAGGCACCAAAGGCACCGAGATTGAGGTCCTTCTCGAATTTGAGAAGACCAAAGCTTTGCAAAATCGCTGCGGCTGGCAACGTTGCGACTGGGAGCATCAGGGCTCTCCCAATCTTTTGCAGAAAAGCGAGCATAGGATAAAACCTCCTTGGAATGGGATGAATTTATCAGGGAAGCCGCTCTCCGGATAAATGCAAAATGATGAGGGCACAAGGAATAAACCGGAGAGAGACCATTCTGATCGATATATTGGAAGCGCTTACACTACTCGGGCGACAAAACCTTTCTATAAGGCTTTGTCTTTCAGATACTGAACGACCTCGTCTACAGTAGAGAGTGTAAGGACGTGTTCAGCCAATCTTTTCGCTTCCTCTAAGCTGGTGGAGCGGATGCGTTCTTTGACTTTTGGCATGACCGAAGCGGCACCGCTGAACTCATCGAGCCCCAATCCGAGCAAGAGCTTGGTTGCCAACGGATCTCCCGCCATTTCCCCACACAGCCCGGTCCAAATACCTGCCCGATGGGAAGCTTCGATAACTTGGCAAATCAGTCGTAATACGGCTGGATGGTAGTAGCTGTACAGCTCGGCGATATTGGCATTCATCCGGTCTACTGCCAGCGTGTATTGAACGAGATCATTGGTGCCGATGCTGAAAAAGTCTACCTCTTTCGCAAACGCATCTGCTTGCAGGCAAGCGCCTGGAATCTCCATCATCATGCCTACGGCGATTTTCTCGTCAAAAGCGATCCCTTCTGCTCGCAGCTCTGCTTTTGCTTGCTCCAGCAATCGTTTGGCTTCACGCAGTTGCTCCATATGGGAAATCATCGGGAACATAATCAGCAGGCGACCGAATGCACTGGCACGCAAGAGCGCGCGTAATTGCACCAGGAACAATTCCGGTCTGGCTAAGGAGATGCGCATGGCGCGGAAGCCAAGAAACGGGTTTTCCTCCTGCGGAAGCGCGAGTGCTGGCAAATGCTTGTCGCCGCCAACATCCAAGGTACGAATGATGACCGGCTTGTCGCCAAAAGCAACGGCTACATGCTTGTATGCAGCAAATTGTTCGGCCTCATCGGGAAGGGTGGTGCGATCCATGAACAAAAACTCGGAGCGGAATAACCCGATTCCTTCTACACCAGATGCGATCAGTGCATCAGATTCTTCTGGCACAGCCATGTTTGCCATCAGGTGAACACGATGTCCATCGGTTGTTTCGGCAGGCAGTTCCTTAATGGCTTCGTACAATTGGCGTTCCTTTTCTTCCTGCGCGGCTTTTTCTTGATAGGCAGCCAGTGTATCCGCATCAGGCGAAACAATCAGCTGTCCAGAGGTTCCATCGATAATCAGCAAACTTCCGGAGTCTACTTTTTCCATCAAGGTATCGCCTGCACCCATGACAGCGGGAATTCCGAGAGAGCGTGCCAATATGGCTGCATGAGAGGTAGCGCCACCTTTTGCCGTAACAATTCCTCGTACATGCTGGAGTGGAAGCTGAAGCGTCTCGGATGGGGTGACGTCCCATGCAACCAGGATAAAAGGCTCTTCCGGGTAGGAGATGACGGTGTCACCACCCGAAATATTTCGAATCAGACGGCGGCTCACATCACGAATATCATCCGCGCGCTCTTTCATGTAGGCATCGTCCATACTCTCAAAGAGGGCAATGAATTGATCGGCTACTTGCGAGACGGCGGTAGATGCCGCCAGTTGTTGATTTTCAATGAGCGCACTCATCTCCCCGACAAATGCCGGGTCATCCAGAAAGGCAATATGAGCAGAGAGGATGGCCGCTTTTTCCGAACCTAATTGTTCCTCTGTCTGTTCCTTTAGCTTTTCCAGTTGTTCGCGTGCTTGCTCTACGCTTTTGCTAAGTAGTCCTAGCTCCTGAGCTGCATCCACTGGAGTGGTGGACTCTGCCTGCGTGATGGCAGTTTCGTGTGTGAGGCGTAAAACAGGGGCAATCGAAATGCCAGCGGAAACCGGGATTCCTTTTAACATACGTCCTTCACCTTCCTGTCCGTCGTTTACACGGTATGATTTACGAGGATTGCTTCAATAGCTGCTGAATCGCAGTGGCTACGTTTTGTTCATCCGCTCCATCGATCTGAACGGTCAGGGTGTCACCTTGGGAAACACCCAGTGTCATGATGCCGAGAATGCTTTTGCCATCTGCGTGTTTTGTCCCTTTGCTCAGCGTAATCTTTGACTGAGATTGCGACGAACAATTCACGAGTAGAGCTGCTGGCCTCGCGTGGAGCCCGCCCTCTATATTGACGGTTACTTCAAATTGAACCATGTTGTACCTCTACCTCCCTCAACCATGCGCTTCGCTTTATTTTAAGACGACAGTCATCAGTGGCTCTTGACCTGCTTGAACAGTTGCTTTTGCCACTACATTTTTTTCAGCAACCATATCACCGTTTGTAATAACGATCGGTGTTACGATCGGACAACCCGCATCCTCCAGTACACTCTTGTCGAATTGGATGAGCTTGTCGCCAGCTTTTACTTGATCGCCAACCGAGACAAATGGGGTAAAGCCTTTCCCGTTTAATTTCACGGTGTCGATTCCAATATGCATCAATATCTCAAGACCACTTTCAGACGACAGCCCGATAGCATGGTGAGTAGGGAAAAGATGCGTTACCTTTCCATCGACAGGGGAGACGAGAGTGTCTGCGCTTGGCAGAATCGCTACACCATCACCGACGACTTTACCTGCGAACACAGGATCAGGAACTTCGGACAGAGGGAGTACGGTACCTGTTAATGGTGCAAGAAAGGTTACCTCTTGTTGTTGTTTTTTCCGGGAAAAAAGACTGCGTAGCATAGTATCCTCCTTTTGCGTCTGAACCAAAAAAGGCATGAGACGGTTGAATTCATACGACGACATACTTACTATGTCCGTATGATCTCACCGCTCATGCCTAGTCGAGCTAGTAACACGCAGGATTATGATTTAATTTTGTTGTAATAAGCGATAAAGGTGCAGAGCCATGTAACCAACCTCGTCTTCCGGTACAGCAATCTCGAGACGGGTGGAGATGTATTGAGCCAGCTCTGTTGCCAATTGATAGGCTTCTGGCATGGTCGTTTTGACTCGGTCCAGAAGCGGGTTCTTGATGAATTTTTGTTGACGGATGCGCTCAACGGCAAAGCGCAAATGGGTGATGAGACGAACGTAATCAATGGTACTGCGTTCAATCGTAATGGCTGTTCGCTCTTCAATCAGGCTTACCAACTCGGTGATGATGTTGGTGAATTGGACTGCCTTTTTTACTGGGACGTAGCTAATCGCGGAATGAATGTGCAAGGCCAGAAATCCGATTTCACTATCGGGAATGTCCAGGTCGAATGCGTTTTTGATCATATCCGCTGCCCGGTTCGCCAGTGCGTACTCCTTCGTGTACAGCGTCTGGATTTCGAACAAGAACGGATTCACGATCTCCATCCCGTTATTGAGCCGATAGATGGCAAACTGGATATGGTCAGGCAAGGCAACGTGGACGTGTTCGTTCAATTCTGGCGTGATCTCACTCGCAATGAGAGCGATGATTTCTTCCGCAATTCCTACGACAGCAGGATCTACTTGGCTCAGGATGTTCTGATACTGCTTCTGATGATTTTCATTTTCGAGCCTGAAGCGCTTTTCCACTCGCAAATCATGGGCGGGGATGGTATTCCCGGTTTTTGCACCAAATCCGATTCCTTTTCCGAACAGGACAATTTCTTGTCCAGATCCGGGTTCTTCCACGAGTACGACGTTATGGTTCAACACACGCGTAATAGCGTACGTTTTTTCCTTTTCACGGGACAATCCATTCCACCACCTTTAGATAGACAAAAACGGTCCATGACCGTATTTGCTTACCGCAAGCGGTCACATCCAATTTAATGAAAAACGCCGATGAACCATGACGTTAATCAGAAAAAAGAGCCGAAAAAACCTTTTTAACAAGAAAAAGATCTTCTCGGCTCATGCCTGCATTACCAGTAACACGCCTTGTGAAAACGCTTCAATTAAAGCTTATAATAGCTCACGTCTCGTACATTGTCAATCACTCTGTGAACGGGAAAAACACGGCGGGCAGGAGAAGCAGCAGCCTGTCCCGAATTGTTTGAACCGACAGGATAAGGACAAAACAAAGCCAAGCGGACGCCTCATTAGCAATCCGCTCGCTTTGTTACTTGGTGTACTTGTCGGCAATCGTAGATGCACAGAAGGAGTTCGGTTTGATCTCGGCACGAAAGTGATTGGTTTCTGCTAAGCTCAACAAAGACTGGATAAACTTACGGGTAGGACCATTCGTGCCGATATCAAAATGCAGGCGGATGGGAGTATCTAAGTGGTGGTCCCGCAAATATTGGCGTACTTCTGTGGCAAGTCCGACTGCGTACATCGCTTCCTGAAATATACGCTGTTGCAAGGATGAGTACCGGCGTTCCTGAAATTTGTGATAAAAGAAGGTACCCCCATGCCCGGGACGGATCACTGTGATAACAAGGGCAAAAAAAGTCCCGCGGCTTTTTAATTGAGAGTCGGCCCCCACAATAATTTCAAATGGACCACCTATTGATGAGATGGTATGTTCGATGTGGGAAAACACTTCTTCTTTTGCCAGTAGACCTCTAGTCGGACTGTGAAAGCGATCAAATAACGTATTTGCAGAGGTTAAGCCCACTCACATCCCTCCAGAAAGAGGCTAACAATGATTTGCATACTTCTTCCTTACATCATTAATGTATGTAATCTCTCAGATAGTATGTGAACGGGTAGGGACAAAAACTTCTTGAATCAACTTTTTTGAGTAAAAGGGTCCGTTTGTTCGGGACGAAAGACTGTTTTTGAAGGAGTTTTAGGGAAACGTGATACAAGCAAATGAACATGATTATTATATGAAACAAGCCATGGAAGAGGCCCGGAAAGCCGCTGCGATTGGCGAGGTTCCGATCGGTGCGGTCATCGTGCGCGAAGGGGAAATCGTAGGTCGCGGCTACAACTTGCGGGAAACACAAAAAGACCCTACCTTGCACGCGGAATTGATCGCGATACGGGAGGCGAGTGAACACTTGGGTGGATGGCGCTTGATCGGGTGTACGCTGTACGTGACGTTGGAGCCGTGTCCAATGTGTGCGGGTGCAATCGTTCAAAGCCGCATCGAACAGGTCGTGTATGGCGCTCGCGATCCGAAGGCGGGCTGTGCCGGGACATTAATGAACCTGCTTGAAGAACCGCGCTTCAATCACCAGGTGCCAGTCATAGAGGGCGTTCTTGCAGAGGAATGCGGGCAGATGCTCAAGGACTTCTTTCGTGGATTGCGCAAAAAAAGACAGCCGGTACAGGAATGACCGGGCTGTCTGGACAAACCGTCTGCATGCAGGCGGTTTTTATTTGTTTACATTTTGCAGCATGTGCAGCTCTTCCTCGGTCAATTCGCGATACTCACCAGGGGCGAGTGACGGGTCAAGATGAAGCGGGCCCATACGAATCCGTTGCAGATAGGTGACCTGCAGGTCGAAGGCAGCAAACATCCGCTTTACCTGATGGAACTTTCCTTCCATGATGGTGACGCGAATCTCTGATGTTTCTCCCGAAGAGATAATTTCCAGCTTGGCCGGCAGTGTAGTGAAGTCCTCTAATTCCACGCCTTTGGCAAACTCCTGTACATGGTGCTCAGTGACCCGGCCATCGATGCGGGCAAAGTACTCCTTGTCCACTTTCTTTTTCGGGGACAAGAGGCTATGGGAGAGCTGACCATCATTGGTCAAGAGCAAGAGACCCTCTGTGTCAATATCCAGTCGGCCTACCGGATGCACCTTGATTGCCCACTCGTACGGGAGCAAGTCCACTACGGTTTCATGGACATTGTCCTCTGTAGCAGAAACGACTCCGGGCGGCTTGTTCAGCAAAACGTATACCCAGCGCTTAAAGTTTAGCGGTTCTCCATCCACAAGAATTTCTTGTTCCTCGGCAATGACATGCATCCCCGGGTCTGTTGCGACAACGCCGTCTACGACGATCAGTCGCTGTTTTACTAATGCTTTCACTTCCTTGCGCGTGCCGATTGCCATATTGGCCAGCACCTTGTCCAAACGTTCACGTTTCATATATGTTCCTCGCTTTTCTTCTGATCGGATACCAATCGTGTGTGCTGTTATTAGTTTGGCCTAATGAGCCGCGCAAATCAAGGGGCATGCAAAGGAATGAGTCTTGCATTTTTGACTGTATTTTGCTATAGTAAGTAATGTTTCTGACAAACCAAATATGGAGAGATACCCAAGTGGTCATAAGGGGACGCACTCGAAATGCGTTAGGCGTCGTGAGGCGTGCGTGGGTTCGAATCCCACTCTCTCCGCTTAGATTTTTCGGACCGAAGAGAATGAAGCATATTTTTGCCGATGAGGCGGAGATATGCTTTCATTTTTTTGGCAAGAATATACTTCAACATCAGCTCTGCCTGTATATAATGTTTCACAGAAAAAGAGGGTGTCTCTAAGTCGGAAAATCGACTTTTGGGATACCCTCTTTTTCATTCCAAAACCCTTGATCAATTCTTGAGTATACTGGTCTACATGGCTGAGCAGGAGGGTTTAACAATAATTACCCCTTACAGCCGTGTTGCAAAAGCATGAAGCAATTTTGAGTCGTACTTAAAGCCGTAGATTTTGTTAATGTATAAACAATAAAATTCGGTTTTCACTCTATACTTCATTGTGTTATATGACGATATATTAATTAGATATATTATATATTTTATTTATTTGTAGCTGGGGGAGTGGGGATTATGAGCGGAAAGTTGGGAAATGCAACAGGAAAAACAGGGCTTACACTTCGCACCAAATTACTGGCGGGGTTTCTTACAGTTGTTGCGCTCCTAGCATTTGTGAGTACATTTGCATTAAGCCAGATCAGAGATTTGACCATGATATCCGGGGATATCGATAAGTCATGGATGCCAGCGGTTACCCTGCTTGGCACGTTGAATGGAGACATTTCCGACGTGGAGCGTTTTGCGCTCAACATTATCGTCGAACAGAACGAGGAGGAGCTCACGAAGCAGAAGGAGGCTCTGGATCAACTGCTTGCCAAGATCGAGGATGAACGGAAACAACTGAAGACGCTTGTGTATGCCAGCAATGCGGAAGGCAGTGAGATTGTCAATCTGTTTGAAGAGTTTAACACCAAATACGATGCTTATTTGGAAAAAATGCCTGCGTTCGTGAAGTTGGGCAGAGAAAACAAATATGATGAGGCAAGTAAGTTACATAGCGTGGCCTACCCTTTGTGGTACACGGCCAATGATAATATTGTCAAATTAATCGATATATACAATGAGGGGGCCGGAAAGGTTAGTCAAAGCGCTTCGGAGCTTTCCCAGCAAGCGTTTGTCATCATTCTTGTGACTACTTTCGTAGCGGCGGCCATTGCGCTGCTTATCGCCTTCTTCATGGCACATATCATCTCAAAGCCAATCCAGCAAATAAATCAGGCCGCTGTCCGGATTGCGAGTGGCGATCTAACGGGCGATACGATTGTGCTGCGTAACAAGGACGAGTTGGGCACGTTGGCGGCATCCTTCAACACGATGTCGGCGAATCTGCGCGCTATGATTGAATCAGTAGCTACGACTTCTGAGCAAGTAGCAGCTTCGTCGGAAGAACTGTTAGCCAGCGCAGAGCAAAATGCGAAGGCATCCGAGCAAATTACCCTAACAGTGGAGGAATTGGCTACGGGTACCTCCGAGCAGGTGGATATTGTCAAGCGTTCCTCTCAGGCCATGGGCGAAATGGCTTTGGGTTCGGAACAGATCGCACAGTTGGCACAGAGCGTATCGATATCGGCCGTTGACGCAGCCAACCAGTCTGCGGAAGGAAATATGATCATCAAGTCAGCGGTTGAACAGATGAATACCGTCCGTAATTCTATCACATCCCTATCAGAGCTGGTTACGGGACTGGGAGAACGTTCGGCAGAGATCGGAACGATCACCGAGGTCATTAATAATTTGGCGAGTCAGACGAACCTGCTGGCACTGAATGCGGCGATTGAGGCCGCAAGAGCTGGAGAGCATGGCCGCGGCTTCGCTGTCGTTGCCGAAGAGGTTCGGAAACTGGCCGAGGAATCCTCATTGTCTGCGCAGCGCATTACTGACCTGGTGCAGCTGATTCAGAATGATACAAGGCAGGCGGTTGAGGCAGTCAAAATGAACAGCGACGAAACGCAAAGCGGCATGGAGATTGTCACAGCAGCTGGACAGGCATTTGAGAACATCTCGAATGCGGTCAACAAGGTCGCGGGCGAGATTCAGGAAGTATCCGCAGGCGCGGAACAGATGGCGGCAAGCACGGACGAGGTCGTCCATTACGTGGAGAAGATTTCAGCGATTGCGGAAGAAGCATCGGGCGGCGTGAATAACGTCTCTGCCGCTACGGAGCAGCAGTTGGCTTCCACGGAGGAGATCGCTTCGTCTGCGGCTTCCCTCTCCAAGATGGCTGAGGAGCTTCAGGAGCAGATTAACAAGTTCAAAGTATAGATTAAAACATTAGACTGCTTCTTCTGCTGCCCTGGGCGGCAGGAGAAGCGTTTTTTCATTAGCTTAGAACTTTTTTATAAAATTTTTCTGATCCTTTGTAAATCGATAGCCACGTCGTTCATAGAACCTGTGAGCATGTATGCGACTCGGGTGGGACAACAGTTTCATCCCAGAAAATCCATTCTTCTTTCCCCACTGTTCAAGATGTTCAATCAACATGCTACCTACACCTTGATTCCTATCCTTTTCTTTCACAACAAACCCTAGGACGTTTACGAAAGAGTCGGAAAAAAGCAATTCATAGGGACTTCCATGGATATATCCGATTACTTCGTTGTTTTGCTCACACACAAAGAGATGATGTCGTTTGTTTTCTTTGTGATGATTTCAATCTTCTCTTTTACTTTTTCTTCAGAAAATAGATGCAGATTCGGGTTAAAGTCTAGGTTTAACAAATAAATACCATGATAATCCGTGACCCTAATTTTTCGAATACTCTTTTCTTCCATTTTTGAACGCCTCCACTTGTTTGATAGCCAATTTCTATCGCCAAAAGGTGCTGTCCCCCGAGATAATAGCTCAAGTGGGCCGGCATTTTCTTTTTTATATAACAAAAACTGTAAGCAAATCTCAAGACCTCTGGGTAAAATTATGGGGACAAGAAATTGTTGCTCCCCCTTTCAAAGAGATCATGGTAAACAGTTTGCAGTATCTCCAAAAACGATAATCAGCTCATCCATCCAAAAAGGAAGCATAACGCATACCCCTAAAGGTATCCGAATGCTTCCTCTCTTTGTTTCCCTCATCCTATTTCCTACAAAAATAAGGCCCACACCACTTGGTTTCATGGGTCTTCACATACGTCCACGTAAAGTCCTTATCCACGACGTACACATCGTATTCCTTTTCCAAGTCCGCGACAGAAAACCTCGCAGCATTTTCCAAGATCAGCACTTCGTTAGCAAGCTGGTAAAACACATAGTACGACTCATGGGCTACCTGCTGAAAGGCCTCATCCGCTTCCTCTCGTTCAAGACAATCCCTCAGCTTATTGCTGAATAAATGCCACAGATACCCCTGGTAGCCGTCATTATTTTTGAGAAAAATCCTCTCTTTATCCTCTTCGGTCAGATGGCTCGCAAAATGCTTTTCCCATTCTTCCCGTAAGTATGGTCCCCAAATTGACAGCTCTGTTGTCTTCGTGTTCTTTTCCTTCATCCGGTCAGCTAGTTTCATTGGGCGCCTCCATGTTGGTACAAGTTCGTTTCTAAGAAGATACGTATGAAAGAGTGGGTCGGTCACGTTTCGACTATTGACAAAGAAAAACGAGGGGCATATTATAATACCCATAGGGGTATATGTATAATGTTGATCGATCACATTTCCATTCAAAAACGTAGGAGGTAGACAGCATGTCTGTACAATCGAATTTTTCTGCTGATAAAACAGTAGATTGCAAAGGGTTGGCATGTCCAATGCCTGTCGTACGCACAAAAAAAGCGATGGAAGAGATGTTACCGGGTCAAGTGATGGAGGTACAGGCGACGGATAAAGGGTCATTGGTTGACCTGAAGAGCTGGGCAAATAATACCGGGCATGAATTTTTGGGTACAGTTCAGGAAGGGAAAGTGTGGAAGCATTTCCTGCGAAAAGCGAGTACCCATGAGGTGAAAGAGGAGACGAATTTCTTGCGGACCATTTCTAATGAAGAACTGCAAAAAAAGCTGGAAGCCAACGAGAAGCTGACGCTCATTGATGTGCGAGAACCGGCGGAGTACGCTTTTCACCGCATTCCTATAGCTATTTTAATACCCCTGGGAGTATTAGAGCAGCGCTTGGATGAATTACAGCCCGATGACGACATTTACATCATCTGCCGATCTGGCAAGCGCAGCGACATGGCTTGTCAGTTGCTGGCCGAAAAAGGTTTTACCAATATCACCAATGTAGTACCGGGTATGTCTGGCTGGAATGGCCCGGCAGAAAAACAATAAGGGGGAGAGAAAGATGATGGAACAACAAACAGGTGTGAAGGCGATGACAGCACACGAGCTAACGCAGCTTCTTTTTGCGCAGGAGGAATTGTTTATTCTCGACGTTCGCAATACGAGCGATTACGAGAATTGGAGAATCGAAGGGCATCGAGTAGTGAGCATGAACATCCCTTACTTTGATTTGCTGGATGGGGTGGAGAGTGTTCTGGAGAAAATCCCTGTGAATCAAAAGGTGTTGGTCGTCTGTGCAAAAGAGGGCTCGTCCATTTTTGTCGCAGAGATGTTAGCAGAAGCGGGCATTGCAGACGTTTCTTACCTGCAAGGTGGAATGAAAGCGTGGAGTGAGCATCTGGAGCCAGTGAAGGTGGGAGACCTCCGTGATGGCGGTGCGATTTATCAGTTTGTCCGCATTGGAAAAGGCTGCTTGTCTTACATGGTCGTATCAGGAGGAGAAGCGGCTGTCGTCGATACATTGCGAATGACGGATGTGTACGAAGCATTTGCAGCCAAGCATCAATGGACGATCAAGCACACCATCGATACCCATCTGCATGCCGACCATATTTCCGGTGGAAAGAAGCTGGCAGATCAGCTCGATGCGTCGTATTGGCTTCCAGAAAAAGATGCGGAAGAAGTTACGTATTCCTATCGTAAGCTAGAGGAAGGGCAAGAAATCCAAGTGGGGGCAACCAAAATCGCGATCCTGCCAATCTATTCCCCCGGACATACCATCGGGAGTACGTCACTGATTGTCGATGATACGTTTTTTCTCACGGGAGACAGTTTGTTTGTCGCTTCGATCGGGCGCCCGGATTTGGCCGGGAAAGCAGAAGATTGGGTGGGAGACCTGCACAACACCTTGTATAATCGATATAAAGAGCTTCCCGAGCATTTAGTCGTGTTGCCTGCTCATTTTGGCAGCTACACGGAGATTGGTTCGATGGGTGTCGTATCCGCCCGTTTGGGTGATTTGTATCGCAATAATCCAGGGCTAACGATTGCGGATGAAAGTGAATTCCGGCATATCGTTACGCATCATTTGCCGCCGCAGCCGAATGCGTATCAAGAGATTCGCCAAGTGAACATGGGGAAATTAAGACCGAGCGAAGAGGAACAACAAGAGATGGAAGTTGGGCCAAATCGCTGCGCCATTCACGATAAATAACCAAGAGGTAGTTCAAAAAATCGTCTTTTGATCTCGCGCTTATATAACAGGAGGAATGAAAAATGGCGGATATTATGGTAGATACAAAAGGTCTGGCTTGCCCGATGCCAATCGTCAAAGCCAAAAAAGCAATGGACGGAATGCAATCCGGTCAAACGATGGAAGTACTCTCGACAGACAAAGGCTCTTTGAACGACTTCACCGCTTGGGTCAAGCAAACCGGGAATGAGCTGGTTTCCCATGAGGTTGAGAACGGTGTGTACAAATTTTTGGTGAAAAAGCTATAGGGAGACAGAAGCGAGCACTTTTGGATGAAGCCTCTAACGGTTCGTATAGTGCTCGCTTACTCCTGATTTTCATAAACGATACGTACGCCAAGGTGCGTATAGATTTCTTCTTTGTAGTGGCCATTTGGGCATTGCTTTTCACTGAACAAGGCATTTTTGTGTGAGCGCAAAGGTTCTTGGCAGGTGGGGCACCGATGCTGAAAAATGGATTTGAAAAAGCGGACCATTTAAATCACCTTATTCACAGTTATTTACTTGGTATTAATTTTACTTGATGATGACTCATTTGAAAAGAGGGTTGAGCATTCCGATGTGTTAGGTAGGAATGCGAGGAGGATATATGGACGTTTTGCTGCTTCTGCTCATGGTCTCTCTCGGTTTTGTCGGCTCCTTTTTTTCCGGATTGCTCGGGATTGGCGGAGCGATCATCAGCTATCCGATGCTTCTGTTTATCCCACCAGCACTAGGGGTGGCGCAGTTTTCCGCACAGGAAGTTTCGGTTATATCGATGTTTCAAGTGTTTTTCGCGTCGCTGTCTGGCGTACTGGCTTTCCGCAAAAGAAACGGGAAAAACTCGCCCCTGATTCATAAAGGACTCGTCAGAGATATGGGGGGAAGCATCTTGGGGGGCAGCCTGATTGGTGCAGCTCTCTCCCAATACTTGTCGAATGAAAGCATCAATGTGGTGTACGGGATACTTGCAATCATCGCCGTGATTTTGATGCTCGTGAAAAATAGAGGGACAGAAGGGGCAGCAGGGGAAGTTGCGTATAACCGCTTCATTGCTGCTGGTGCAGCGTTTGCCGTAGGAATCGTATCCGGGATTGTCGGTGCAGGGGGAGCGTTCATCCTCATTCCGATCATGCTGACCGTGCTGAAAATACCTACGCGGGTGACGATTGCCTCATCTTTGGCTATTGTATTCATCTCCGCAATAGGAGGTGTGATCGGGAAGCTGTCGGGTGGGCAAATTCCGCTCTTGCCCGTTTTGTATACGGTCATCGGAAGTGTTTTGGGGGCGCCGGTGGGCAGTATGGTCAGCGCCAAGAGCGATGTGAGATATTTGCGTTATGGCCTGATTGTGCTGATCTGTGGAACGGCGATCAAGATTTGGAGTGACATTCTATAAGGAAAGATGCTTTTCTTGGCGAAAGCTTCTTTCGCTTATTTTTATACCTATACAAGTATAAGTATTTCTGAGGAGTGTTCTTACATGGAAAAACAAAAAGAAAAAACGACAATTGTGTTGTTTAGCGGTGACTTGGATAAAGCGATTGCGGCCTTTATTATTGCGAACGGAGCTGCGGCTTACGATCATGATGTCACGATCTTTTTCACCTTCTGGGGACTAAATACCATGCGCAAAGATGAGATCGTGAAGGTAGAAAAGGGTTGGCTTGAAAAAGCATTCGGTTGGATGATGCCAAGAGGCGCCAAGAAGCTCGGACTGTCTAAAATGAACATGATGGGCATGGGGCCAGAGATGATCAAGCATGTCATGAAAAAGCACAATGCCCTGACGCTTCCGCAACTCATCGAGCTGGCTCAGGAGCAGGGGGTGAAGCTGGTCGCTTGTACGATGACGATGGACTTGCTCGGCCTTAAGCAGGAAGAACTGCTCGACGGAATGGAGTATGCAGGTGTAGCTGCTTATTTGGGGGATGCGACACAGGCAAAAGTAAACCTGTTTATTTAAAACAGCTCACGTAGGCGCTTCGCTTGACATTGCCTGTATTTCGCATAAGATACCTGTATGTAAAGTAGTTCCAAGCAGGAGGAATTCATATGGATTACAACTACAGTGACGATATCAAAAGACGATTAAAACGAATCGAAGGACAAGTCCGCGGTGTACTGAAAATGATGGACGACCAGAAAAACTGCAAAGACGTAGTAGCACAGCTCTCTGCCGTTCGCAACGCTTCAGACAAGGCGATTGCCCAGATTGTAGCGGAAAACCTGCAACGCTGTTTGCTAGAGGAGCAGGCTACTGGGGGAGACACGAGCAAGCTGGTGAAAGAAGCCGTAGAGCTTTTGGTCAAGAGTCGCTAAACCGATTTTGGAGGGAGCTTCCTATGAGTTTCACTACGATTCTTTTGCTGATCGCCTATGCGGTCATTATTTGGTATATCATCTCTCGCTTCGTTCCTGTGAAGGGATTGGAAAATCTCAAGTCAGATCAGTTCAAGGAACGGGTCAACCAAAAAAGCAGGGTGCTGCTCATCGACGTACGTGAGCCGCACGAATACAAAGCGGGTCACATTCCATCAGCGGTGAACATCCCTTTGTCTCAGCTCGACCAACGTGCAAAAGAAATTTCCAGCAAAAACGATATATTGCTGTACTGCAGGAGCGGGATGCGTAGCAAGCAGGCAGCAAAAATTTTAAAGAAACACGGCATTCCGCAGATGGCCCATCTGCAAGGCGGGTTCATTACCTGGAATGGTCCGACGAAAAAGAAGTAACAGCTAGCACCTGGTGGTTTGAATACCCGGGTGCTTTTTTACTGCGATGAAAAAACAGGGTTGACATTTCTTTTTGTTGTAACTAAAATGATTACAACAAGGCGGTGCGACAAACGCCTATTCTTTTTGAAAGTGTTGTAACTAATTAAGTTACATCAACAACATACAAAACGGAGGGAATATTATCATGAAAATTGCAATTGTAGCAGCAAGCGGTAAAGCAGGTAAGGTGATTTTGAAAGAGGCGTTGGATCGTGGTCATCAAGTGACAGCGATTGTGCGTGATGCATCCAAAATCGAGCAAAAAGATGTAGCTGTGATTCAGAAAGATGTGTTTGACCTGACAGCCGCAGATTTGAACGGCTTTGACGTAGTCGTGAACGCTTTTGGCGCACCAGCAGGTCAAGAGCATCTGCACGTCGAGTCAGGGAAGGTACTGATTGAAGCGTTGAAGGGTGCTCCTTCTACACGTTTGCTCGTTGTAGGTGGTGCAGGCAGTTTGTTTGTTGATGAAGCCAAAACACTGCGCCTTGTAGAAACTCCTGATTTCCCTAAGGCTTACTTGGCAACTGCACAAAAGCATGGAGAGTACTTGCGTGTATTGGAAGAGTCAAACGGCATTCAATGGACGTATATCAGTCCATCTGCCTTTTTTGACCCAGCAGGGGAGAGAACAGGCGCGTACAGACTCGGAAAAGACCATCTGTTAGTGAACGCTAGCGGACAGAGCTATGTGAGCTATGCTGACTACGCAGTGGCGATGCTCGATGAAATCGAAAATCCGAAGCATCAAAATGAGCGCTTCACAGTAGGCTCCTAATCTCAATTGGAATTAGGCTCTACCTGAATACAAAGACCAGCTTCCTACAAAAGGATAGCTGGTCTTTGTTGTGTATCGAGATTATCGGCCAATCCCACCGACGAATGGGTAGGAAAACGGGCGTCCATTTAAGGAATAAATGATACCTTTAACCGGGTAGTAGATCGCCATCAGTCCAAACACAATTAGGAACGGAATCCCAATCAACAAGAAGGCGAAGAACCAAGAAATAGCGATAAGCACCGTCATAATGATGTGGAACAACAAAGCCTGCAGCGCCATATTTTTGGCATCACGATTTTGTACGAGTAGCCAGACAAGAATGGGCACAAGGATCGGTGCAAAAAATGTGCTAGCGTGCGTGATGACTTTTACACCTCTATAATCCATAAATAAGTCCTCCTTGATTAAATGTAAAACTAGATCTACTGTCATTGTAACGTATAGAAATCACTCAAAAAACCATCATGAGCGTGATTATATACTCCGACTATAGACGGAGGAATTTTTATTTCCATTCGTTTACTGTTATAGTAGTAAGAAAATCTTTCGTTTTTGGTAGATAATTCGTAATGTTTTTTGGATATGATATTGGATAAGTAAGAACTGAGAAGGGAGTATATAGACATGATGATCGATTGCCATCATCCATCCAGCATGAAGGATCGGATGATGTTCTTCTATAATTTTTTGCGGTCACCTGGCCAAGTAGGCAGTATTACTCCTAGCTCCCGTGCGCTTTGTAAACAAATGGTTGCACCCATCGACTGGGAGCAAGCACATACAATTGTCGAATTAGGAGCGGGAACGGGGATTTTTACGAAGTGGATCGAGCAAAAGAAAAAACCGGAAGCCGTACTGGTATCCTTTGAAAAGGAAACCAAGATGCGCAAAAGGTTGGAACCACTATTTCCCGATGTACGATTCCACGAAGATGCGGTAGATTTGAATCGGGTTCTTACGGAAGCGGGGTTAGGTAAAGCCGACTGTATTTTGTCGGGATTGCCGTTTGCCAACTTCCCACAAGAGCTGCGTGATCAAATTATGGATCAGGTATATCATGCGCTAAAACCAGGCGGAGTATTTGTCGCCTTTCAATATTCGCTGCAAATGAAAAAGCAGCTTTCCTCTGTATTTGAGCAAGTATCGGTGAAAATGGTTCCATTGAATCTGCCACCTGCCTTTGTCTACATTTGCCGGAAGGATGATGGCAAGGGTGTCGGCTAGGAGGATTTTTAAATGATTGTCGATATGCTGTCCGAGTCTGTGGGTCAGTTTGGTTATTTTGCTCTTTTCTTTATGTTATGGCTAGGGATTGTTGGTATGCCGATTCCAGACGAGGTAATCGTGCTGTCTGCGGGAGTGCTGACCTCGATGGGGATTCTGCATGTTTTTCCTGCATTTATTGCGACCTATTTGGGGGTTGTGTCTGGGTTGTCATTGGGGTATGTGCTCGGGAGATGGCTAGGTGCACCTGCATTGAACTGGATTAGTCGCAAAAAAGGAATGAACAAGTACGTAGATCAAGCGCAGTCGCTGCTCGATCGTTACGGAAGCTACGCTCTCTGTATTAGCTATTTCTTTCCTGTCGTCAGGCATGTGGTTCCTTACTTGGTCGGGATCGGGAAAATGACGTTTCCACGGTACGCCCTGTTTTCGTACACAACCGGCTTTGTATGGACATTGATCTTGTTTTTGCTCGGTCATTTTATGGGAAACAAAGTGGAGATGCTTACTTCCTATGTGGCCTTATTGAATAATCGAACCGTCATTTTCTCTGTCTTAGGCGTACTGGTTCTCATTGCTGCTGCTTATTATGGATTTACTGTTTGGAGAAAACAAAAAAGCATGGCAACTGCGCCACAGCCTCTGATGATCGATCGTGATCGAAAAGAGTAACCCGAATGGAATAATGATTGAGGTTAACAACCCTCTGCGTGGAGCAGAGGTTTTTTGCTTTTTATCATAAAAAGCCCGTCCATATGTGCGGCAGAGGCACAAATGACGGGCTTTGGACAACAATTATGAGGTAACCTTGTTTCTTCGAATGTTTCGCTGGCGCAGCCATTCCGGGAAGATGATTCCGAGTAAAATGATCACGACACCGCTCACTTGGAGTATAGAGACAGATTCATTCAGAATGACATAAGAGGAGAGCACAGCCATAGGTAGCTCAGCTGCTCCTAATATAGCTCCCATCCCCGGTCCGATGTGCGGCATACCATAATTGAAAAAAACCGTCGGGATGAAAATACCGAAGAAGGCGAGCAAAAATACGTATGGAAACAACCCGTCCAACAATGCTCCGTTGAATAGAAAAACGGGTGGGTAAATCAAGCTGGCCAACAGAACAGAGCCAGTCGCCATGCTGGAACTACGAATCCACGGATTAACAGCAATGGCGGTTTTCCCGCTGAACAAAATAAACAACGTAAAAGAGACGGCAGAGAGAAGACCGAATATGACACCCATGATATGAAATTGGGCCAATCCACCGCTCTCAAAAATTCCCCCTGCAAGAAGGGTTCCTGTCAACAGCAAGAGGAGGGAAAAAATCGTCTCCTTTCCAGGCATCCTGCGAGTCATTACAGCTTCAACCAGTACGCCCATCCATGTGAACTGAAACAAAAGGACAATGGCGATCGAGGCTGGGATATATTGCAGAGCATTGTAGTACATAATTCCCGTCGAACCGACTGTCAGACCTACGACGACCAATAGTAGCAACTGGCGAAGGGGAGGCTTGGTCCGCAGGAAGAAAAGCGCGGGTATCCAGGTCAGCACAAAGCCCAAAAACATTTGCCCACCAATTACTTCTGCGGGGGAATAGCCTTGCTTGTAGGCAAGCTTTACGATGGTTGATAGTATGCCGTAACTACATGCTCCGAGAAAAACCAGGAGGATGTATCTCATCTGATGCATCTCCTCACATACGATAATAATTCTTAGCTAGAATATTACGACAGCGTCCGTTTGTCTATGGATGAAAAAGATTCCATTTTTGGTTCGAACAAAGGTTTACGTTTGATCCCAGCGGGAAATAGTGAAGGGACACTATATAATCGTACCCACTACAAATGGTGTAGCTATAGGTTTGGTGAACAGCTTAGAAAAAGGGGGAGGCTTGTGTACCTAAAGTGGAGGGATCGATTGTTTTCTACATTTTTACTATTGATTCTGGGGCCTACTATTTTTATTTGCTTCCTTTTTTATGATCAAGCCAAAGAGGCAGTATTTGAGCTATACAAGACGAACATGGATGCGGATATAGGGCTCGTCGATGAACGTCTTTTGTCTCTTTTTCAGTCTATCCAAAAGGATACCGATGAATTGGCGATTAGGCTGACTGTGCGTGTAACAGATGGACCATCTTTTGTCGAAGAAAATAAAAATGGTATCCGGCGTGAATGGCCATCGCAGGAACAAGCCGTCCAAAATCTATTTGAGCGTTTCTCCCGCAATCAAAACGTAGTAGGCAATATTGTTTTTCTCGGTGAGGATGGGAGAGTTTTCTCCTTACACGAAGATAAGAGCTGGAGTCCGGATAATCAATTCATGGAACGAGAGCATTGGGGAACCGGAGAAAGCAGAGTGGATTTTCTTACCAAAAGGGAGCGAGAGGAGTATCCAAGATCATTTTTTCTCGAGAAGCGCCTGGAGGGTTTGAATCCAAAAGCTACGGGACTTTTATTGGTGGAAATCGATCTCGATAAACTGACTGACTGGATCCGTACCTACGTCGTTCCAAAAGAGTATGGCATGATGGTCCTTTCCCCCTCCCGAACCATTATGGTTCACACCGATAAAGCTATGATTGGAAATCATGTTTCCGGGCTTCCTCATTATGAAATGGTACGCAATCAGTGGGAACAATCCAATGAAAAAGGACTCTTTTCTTTGCTCATTGAAGGCAAAGACATTTACGTATACCGTCAAGTATCTGAAAAAAGCGGTGCTGCTTATTTTGAGTGGTTGCCGAGAGAGGGGATTAATGAACGATTACAACGATTGAACCTCATCTTTTTTTTCACCATTTTTATCGTTGTTTTATTTGCCTGTTATGTGGCTCATCGTTTATCAAAATGGATTGGTGAGCCGATCTATAGCTTGGTATCCGCTACTGACTCCTTGTTGAAAGGTGATTTTTCCATACGCGTCCCGATACAGGGGATGAAAGAAATAACGCTACTGGAGAATAAGTTCAACACGATGGCAGAACAAATGCATTCGTTAATTACCCGGGAGCGGGAGTATTCGCAACAGAGCCTGGATCAAATCGTTCGCAGCTTTTACTTAGCCGTAGAGATGAAGGACCCTTATACAGCAGGACATTCAGAACGAGTTACACACTATGCCCTTATCATTTACGATTATTTACAGCAACAGGAGCAGCTTGCCGTTTCACGAGATGATTTACGTTATGCTGGATTAATGCATGATATCGGTAAAGTAGCCATTCCTGATCACGTCCTTTTAAAAACAGGAAAGCTATCGCCTGACGAGTATGAATGCATGAAAACTCATTCCATCATCAGTGGAAAAATTGTGGAGCAGATAGAAAACCTGTCTCATATCAGTTCAGGAGTAAGGCATCATCATGAGCGATGGGATGGAAAAGGTTACCCGGATCAGCTCAAAGGAGAAGAAATCCCGCTGATCGGGCGTATTCTTGCCGTTGCAGATACGTTTGATGCGATGACATCTACACGTTCCTATCGCAAAGCCATATCAGCAAATGACGCATACGAAGAAATTCTGCGATGCCAAGAAACACAGTTCGACCCATCTATTGTTTCGATTTTTAAGAAGGCTTTTGAGGATGGAGCTATTCAGATAACACAATCGGCGGATTGCAAGGGAAGAGTTAGTAAGGATAGAGAGATTTCCTAGCACTGGATAGGTTTACTCCTTGCTATCGGCTACTAACTTTGGTATTCTAGTTCTACCGTGCTAGACGGGGAGGTTGCGGTGCCCTGTAACCTGCAATCCGCAATAGCAGGGTTGAATTCCTATCCTAGGTTTTCTTATGTGAGGCTGCCTTATGGCGGCGGTGTTGAGGAGCGGGTCCTGTGCAACGCGAACCCATGAATCTGGTCAGGTCCGGAAGGAAGCAGCCATAAGTGGATCATCGCGTGTGCCGCAGGGTAGCCTGCTCTGAGCTGCTACCATAAGTAACGCTCGGATAAGAATTATCGAAGATAGGTGCACGGTACTTATCACGAATGACAGATAGCATGTTTCCGAAGGGAAGCATGCTATTTTTATTTATGTTTATTTTACGATCCAATTATTTTTTGTTGGAATTTGACGATAACTAGCGAAACATTTCCATGCTTTTCGGGTAGATAGAATGAAGGTTTTACGGGTATTTTCACGAATTTTCATAATAGGCGGAAAGGATTTCTTTCTTTCCTTTCAAAATACGTCATAGGCCAGGAGGGACAAGCTATGGGTGCACTTTCTTCGTTACATCTCGTTGGCTCGTCCGGTCGATTGCAGCGGTTCATGCATCAACTGCCTACTGCCGTTTTATTGGTGAATCAAGCGGGTAGTATCGTGGAGGTCAACGAACAACTGCTTCGTGTAACCGGATATTCACGCGATCAACTTGTCAATCAGCCTATCAGCTCTCTTCTTCCCCATCGAGGCTCCATAGAGCTCATGTATGAGGAATATTTGCGAAAGGAAGAAGAAGTGGGAACCAAAGGCGAGGTTGAACTGGAATGGTGTGATAAACAGGGAAGATGCAGGAGCACACCTGTCATGATCATGGCACAGCAAGCAGAAGAACTTCTGTACATGATTCATTTTCCCCAACTCCTAAAAGAAAGCGATCAGCTTTTGTCGCAGCGATTGCTGACCAAACTGACCTATGATACAAGCATGGGCTTGTTTATCCTCGACGAGAAATCGATCATTATCGAAGCCAGTCAAACTGCGTGCAAGCTGTTGGGTATGGAGAGACTGGACGTCATCAATAAGCACGTCGATCAAGTATTTAGCGGCATCCCCGAACCGCATCGGTTCATTAAAAAAGAACTGCTGGAAGGCGTAAAGCTGCAAAATGTCGCGACTTCCTGGACCAATGATAACCAACGCTATGAGCTGATTGTCGACGCCAATACACTCCAAGACGAGTCAGGGAAAACAGTGGGGGCGTTTATTCTTTTCAAAGACATAACAAACCTGCGATCCTTCGCCCAAAAGCTCGAGCGGAATGAACGCTTGGCGATGATCGGGCAAATTGCTGCTGGTACAGCACATGAGATTCGTAATCCACTCACCTCGATCAAAGGATTTCTGCAAATGTTCCTCAAGTCATTCGCTGACAGCGGCATGGAGCGGGAGAAAACGTACACCGAAATCATGCTCACCGAAATCAATCGCATCAATTCTTTAGTCAGTGAATTCCTACTATTGAGCAAGCCACGTAATATTCAATATTCCATGGTCGATTTAAATACCGTTTTTGAGGAAATTTTGCCGATCGTCGTGTCACAGGCGAATCTGTACGGAATTGATGTTCAGTTTGCCTCTTGCGGTAAGCTTCCAATGGTCGTCGGGGATAACGAGCTATTGAAGCAAGTGTTTATTAATATCTGCAAAAACGGAATAGAAGCAATGGGAGAGCAAGGGTCGCTTCGGATTTCCCATCATTTCGATCAGGATGGCGACAAAGTCAGTATCGATATTCACGATTCAGGTCCGGGCATCCCGCTTTACATTATTGATAAGATTTTTGATCCGTTTTTTACGACAAAAGAGGAAGGGACTGGGCTCGGATTGTCTGTCTGCCAAAAAATTATTCACGATATTGGCGGTCAAATCCGTGTCTCCTCTAAAGGGTTTGGGACCACCTTCCATATCATGCTGCCGTATTAGGAGTAGAATGCGTCCCGCACAATTGTGAACGGGGCGTTTTTTAAGTGAGACTTGCCCGTTCACTTTGTACGAACGGTGGCAATCGTGTATACTGAATAGGATATAGAAGAGGACTGTGCAGATGGGGAGTGTCACACGAACATGGCTTATACCGCGCTATACCGCGTATACCGACCGCAGACTTTTCAAGACGTAGTCGGACAAGAGCATGTTACGACAACCTTGCGTAATGCTTTACGCGAAAATAGGCTGTCCCATGCCTATTTATTCAACGGTCCCCGAGGTACGGGAAAAACAAGTGCAGCCAAAATTATGGCGAAAGCAGTGAACTGCGAGCAGCCCATAGATGGTGAGCCATGCAATCAATGCGATACGTGTAGAGCCATATCCAACGGTTCTGTAACGGATGTGCTGGAAATCGACGCGGCATCCAACCGTGGTGTTGAAGAGATCCGCGACATTCGCGACAAAGTGAAATTTGCCCCGAGTGACGTCAGGTATAAAGTGTACATCATCGATGAAGTGCATATGCTGACGACAGAGGCATTTAACGCTTTGTTAAAAACCCTCGAAGAGCCGCCGTCCCACGTCATTTTTATTTTGGCGACGACAGAGCCACACAAGCTGCCAGCTACAATTATCTCTCGTTGCCAGCGCTTTGATTTTCACCGAATTCCTCTGAGAGTGATGGTCGATCTTTTGCAAAGGATTTGCCAATCACAAGGGGTGCAGGTGGAGGAGCAGGCCCTGCAGCTCGTAGCGAAGATGGCTGAAGGTGGAGCCCGTGACGCTCTTAGCTTGTTGGACCAAGCGATTAGCTATAGCAAGGACGAGGTTCGTGCTAGTGATATTATGCAGATTACGGGCACAGTTGCCCAATCTTACTTTTCTGTGCTTGCGCGACATATTGCCGAAAATGATATTGCGCAGGTCATGGAGCAATTTGATAAAGTCATGGTGCAAGGGAAAGACCCGGAGCAGTTCCTGCACGATTTCCTCTATTATTACCGCGATATGCTGTTATTGAAGACAGCGCCGCAGTTGGAAGAGATTGTCGAGCGGACCATGATTGATGATCAGTTTGCAGAGGTTGCAAAACTGTACTCGTTTCCGGTGCTTTATGCAGCGATTGAGACCTGCAATCAGGCTTTGTCGCAATTAAAATGGTCGACCTATGCAAGGGTGCTGGTTGAACTGACGCTTGTCAAAATGTGCCAGCCTAATACGAATGCGACGGAATCTATGGGAGCCTCACCCGTTAACAGCGAGGAACTGACCGCGATGTCCAATCGTATCCGTGTTTTGGAAGAGCGTTTGGTTCAAGTGATGCAAGGTCAGGTGAGCATTCCCGGCCAGCAAAAGGCCGAAGAAACGCGCAAGAATGAGCCAAGGCGCATAGCTGCGGCTTCTGGTGGTTCGCGAACCCCGATGAATAGAGTCAGGGAAGTCGCGAAGGCCATGGATGAGAATTTGACGAGACAGGTGCGCGGGCAGTGGAGTCAAATTTTGACCGAACTGAAAAAGATCAAGATTCAGTACCAGGCTTGGCTAGTCAATGGTCAACCGGTAGCTGCCGGCAATGAAGCTGTTGTCGTAACCTTCAACAGTGCCATCCATTGCGATAAGACGATGGAGGCAGAGCTTCGGAGCGTGATCGAGCGCGTTATGTCTACGGTGCTGGGCAGGCCCTTGCAGCTCTTGTCTGTCATGGAGGAAGAGTGGCAAAGTGTAGACCAGCAGGTTGGTCAAAAAGACGCTTCTGATGAGCCGGAAGAGGACCCATTTTTGGCGGAAGCCATCAAGCTCGTCGGAGAAGATCTTGTTGAAGTCAAAGACTAAATCATACAACCATAACCATTTAGGGAGGATACCTCAATGAAAAACATGCAGCAAATGCAACAAATGATGAAGCAAGTGAAAAAAATGCAGGAAGAAATGCAAAAAGCGCAAGAAGGCTTGAAAGAGAGAATCGTGGAAGGCTCTGCTGGTGGCGGTGCTATCACTGTGAAAATCGATGGACATAAACAAATCAAAGACATCGTGATCAAGCCGGAAGTAGTAGACCCTGAGGATGTAGAAATGCTGCAAGACCTGGTGCTCACTGCTGTGAACGATGCACTGCGCAAAACCGATGAAATGGTAGGCAAGGAAATGGGCAAGTTTACCGGAGGCATGAACATCCCAGGCCTGTTCTAAAAATTGGGCAGGAAAAGAGGAGTAGGCGATGTTTTATCCAGAACCGGTCTCAAAGCTCATTGATGGTTTTATGAAATTGCCCGGCATCGGTCCCAAAACGGCTGGGCGGCTTGCCTTTTTTGTGCTCAATATGAAAGAGGACGACGTGCTTGATCTGGCAAAAGCATTGGTCAATGCCAAGCGTCAGCTTCATTATTGCTCGGTCTGCAACAATATTACCGATCTTGATCCATGTCATATTTGTCGAGACAAACGCCGTGACGGCTCCATCATCTGTGTGGTGCAAGAGCCGCGAGACGTGGTAGCGATGGAGAAGACGCGAGAGTTTGAAGGGTATTATCACGTTTTGCACGGGGCGATTTCTCCTATGGATGGGATCGGTCCGGAGGATATTCGCATTCCTGACCTGTTGAAGCGCCTCGGTGATGAGCAGGTGAAGGAAGTCATTTTGGCGACCAATCCGAATATCGAAGGGGAAGCGACAGCGATGTACATTTCCCGGCTGATTAAACCTTTTGGCATTCGCGTGACGCGTATCGCCCATGGCTTGCCAGTCGGTGGAGATTTGGAGTACGCCGATGAAGTGACGCTGACCAAAGCATTGGAAGGCAGACGCGACCTGTAAAGGAATTTTTAAAAATACCATCCTAGAGTACGATATAGAGAGAAGAAGACGGGGCTGCCTGTCTTTTTTTCGTTTCAAGAGGAGGATGCAGGATGCCAGTTATTCGTATGGAGTTTTTGATAGATGCTCCGCGACAGGTCTGCTTCGATGCTGCCAGAAGCATTGATTTGCATATGGAATCGACCGCCAGCACGAAGGAGAGAGCGATCGGAGGAGTAACGAGCGGACTGATAAACCAAGGGGAGACGGTTACCTGGGAAGCCGTTCACTTCGGTATCAAGCAGAATTTGACGGTGAAAATCACAGAGATGGAGGAACCGCGCTATTTTGTGGATGAGATGGTTTCCGGCGCATTCAAACGTTTTCATCATACGCATGAGTTTATTCCAATAACGGACAATCAGACGAGGATGATTGATATTTTTGATTACACATCTCCGCTGGGTATTTTGGGAAAGCTCGCAGATTGGTTGTTCCTGGAGGCGTATATGACGCGGTTTTTGCGGACGCGAAATGAATATCTCAAGCAAATAGCAGAAGATCAGATCAAAGCTTTGCGATCTTGATAGAAATGCCGGACTTTTTTGAATGGACGAGACATACAGTGAAATAGGAGCGTGAGGAGATGCTGACAGGACCAGGACTGTCGCTTGCGAGTGGGATACGGCGACAGAAGTCCACTCCATGGGCGATCATGCTGTTTATTGGGTATTGGCTCATGTTTGCTGCGGAGTTATCCATGATTCGTTTTCACAAGGGGGCAGACGGAAAGTGGATCGCTACCACCGTCGGGCAACCGGAGGTATGGCTAGGATTACTTGCATTTGCGGTGACGGTATTTAGCTTCATTGCGACCATTGGTTTCATTGTGAGCCTGCTAAGGGAAAGACGGCAGCCGACGTCATGGCTATGGCAATATGACGAGTTTACAGGGAATGATGTACTGCATATTGTAGCTTGGCTGCATGTGTTTCAAACAGGCGTACTACTGTTGTATGGGTTTTTGCTGGAAGGTACCTTCTTTTCCACCGGTACGATCGGAGGGATACTGGAATCAGCTATTTTTCAACTGTTCCTGTTGATTTTGATTCCGTTTTGGTTTCGTGGGCGACTGGGGGAAATCGGCGTTCGCCGACCTGTACGACTAGGCCGGATGCTGCTGATGCTAGCTGCTCTGTTTCTTTTGATTGCCCTGGTGTTGGATACGGTGGTGACTAACCCGATTGCGGACTGGTTTGGACTGTCTCTGTCCTCAGAGAGAGAGCAGCAGATCGAAAAAGAGATCGTACAGGCGAAAGAAACGGATATTTTGGCGGCGCTCACCTCACTTCTGGTCATTGGCATATTGGTTCCGATTGCGGAGGAGATTTTGTTTCGCGGCGTGATTCAGACTTATCTGGTTCAGAGAATCGGGCCCGTTTTGGGTATCCTGCTGAGCAGTCTCTGGTTTGGGCTCTTGCATATGGATATCGCTCTGTTCGCTCCACTTTTTGTCATCGGACTTATACTCGGATTCGTTCGACATCGGTACCAATCAATCTGGGGAGCCGTTTTGCTGCATGCGTTGAACAACATGACAGGAGTACTTTACTACTTTCATTGAGGGGGAAGCTTGCAGGTGAGTAGGTGGAGAAAAAAAGCGAGGTTCGTGGTGGAATGGAATGAAGCGAGCTTGGATGTGGCAGTCAATCAGGCGCGAATGGACTGGCAGCATGCCCGCCATCTTGTGGAGATCAGTGAACCGGATGGCGGTTTGGATGATGTCATTTACTATTTGCACGTGACCGAAAAGCGGTATATGTATTTGCTCGCGCAAGCAAAGCGCGAGAGGAATCGCCAACAGGCATAGGAGGAAAAGCCGATGACTACAGGGTGGGTTATAGCACTGATTGTAGTTGGAATTTTGCTGGTGGTAGCCGCCAGCAAATCTGTCACGGGCCCGATCAGGTGGATTGGATTTGGGATCATGCAAGTCGTGATTGGCGCATTATTGCTGTTTTTCACCAATCTGGTTGGAGAGTTGGCTAACTTTCACATCCCGATCAACCCGGTGACGGCTCTGCTCGTCGGACTTCTCCGTTTGCCTGGATTGGCGGCGTTGATTGTCATCAAGCTATGGGTTATGTAAAGGTGTATCGATTCTGTTATCCATCGGTAAGCAAAAAAGCAACGCCGCGATCCTCGTATTTCACACGGCTACGACTTGGCTGGCGAAAGGAAGCAAGGAGGGCGAGAAGGCGTGGCAGCGCGACGATCAACGTTCCGGTGATCAAGGTGAGCCCGTATCCTTCTGAAAGCCACACATAAGCCCCGGCTGCTATCGCCATACTTCCCACGATTACCGTCAGCTCACTTCCCCGATAGACAGAGAGCGGGATGGGAAGAGGATAGCCTGCCCCCCACCACGGAGAGACGAGCATATCGGCAGTTGTCTTTGGCTTATGGCTGCGCAGAAGGGCATACAGTCGAAATAAGACCAAATGACAGATCGGTATCACGGGTAGAATCGCTAACGTCACAATCAGCGTATAAGCGGGGACTTGTAGCATGAATGAGTGCCAAATAAGGGACAAGCCTATTAACAAGAGTTGAAAAAGGTAGCCGACGAATCGCCAGCGAAAACGATAGAGCAGCTTGTAGCTATAGATCGTATGGGCGGCGGTTTCCTTCATGAGAAGTCACTTCCTTTTACAGCGGTCTGGATGATTGAAAGTCTGCGTTTCCATTATCGCACAGTCGCAAATCTTGAGAAAGCTCATACAACGAATGAAATAAGCCGTTTGTCTAGCCTGATTAGACTGACGGTTTTTTGTTATGGGCAGGATAAAAGGAATGATAGGGGATCTGATTGGTTAGGGCGTGAGGAGGAGGGAAGAGAACGTGAAGCTATGGGTCATTTCAGAGGAGGTCGTAGCCAGATTCGGAAATGAGCTAGGAGCGTGTGGAATAGAGATGATTGTTTGCAGCGGAGATGCCGTACAAGAAGATGAAGGCGCCAATGGATTTCTGCTGACAAAAGAGAGTGATGGCAAGCTTTTGCAGGAAAGGATGCAACAGCATGGTACGGGGCCATGGCTCGCACTTGTTTACGGAAGCGACGTGCCATACGACTGGGCGAATACCCTGTATACCCAATACGAGCACACCGGGGAGTACGAGGTCATTCGCATGGCGTTATTTACCCACGAGCGTGCTTTGCTTGGAGGGGAACCTACTGGGAGATGGATGCGGTTCCTCTGTAAGCAACTCGCTCGCTACTCACTGGTGACGATGGTATGCGGGATGCGCGAGGTGGACGAAGCACTTCGGCAATTCCCTCGCTATTTGGCGTGGAAGGAGCAGTTTTACATCGAACTTGGTACAAGCTGCGATGAGAAAGGAATTTCTCTGCTCCAAGTCAGTCGCGCGCTCGGTATGGACAAACGAATCGGTCACGGCTGGCTCTACCCCTCCCGCCAAGACTCTTCCCTCATCGTTCAATGGCTTGAAAAAGAATGCAGGCTCATTCTACAAAAAGCCAATATACAGCGGATCGTACTTTGGGGAGAGGATTCGCTATGGGAGCATATGCCTTCTGGCTGGTTGGCTGAAAAAGAAGTTGCGGTGTACACGGGAGAGGACAAGCCAATTCCGAACAAAAGGAGGACGGGTTGGACGCTATACGATTCGTGGCAGGAAGCTGTAAAGGATGCGGATTTGCTCGTGATCGGGAATGCCGCGGGAACGACCATTGCAGAGCTGCCGTTATCAGAGCTGGTTGACAGAATGAGGCATTCCTATGTCATTGATGCTGCGGCTTGCTTCCCTGTGCAGGAAGCCCGGTCCTACTTCCAAGCCTACCGAGCTATCGGCGAAAACACGAACATTTGGGAATGATGCTGATTATAATGGGGTATAATGGTTGGTATATTGAGGAAAAGGGCAGGCGTTTTCACTATGGAAAAAGTTGCTCAGCGATGTATCGTCTGTGAACAGGAGCAGAATGACGGAATCGCCATTTGTGAGCAGTTTATCTGTCAACGGTGCGAACAGGAAATGGTCAATACCGATGTACAGGATGAAAAGTACCCGTTTTTTATTCATCAGATGAGACGCATTTGGTTGCGAAAAGATGCGTGAAGAAAGAAGGCATCGGTGCATTCCGGTGTCTTTTTTTTGCTGGATTCATGCGTGTCCAAATCATGCTAAAATAGGGGAATAAAAATAAAGGACGTGAGTCGCGCGTGTTGGAGAGAGATGTTGAATTTCGGGAGCGACAAAAGCGTGCGCCCCTTTATGAACAGCTTGAACGGCACGCCAAGCATCGGCCGCATCCGTTTCATGTGCCAGGACATAAAATGGGCCACAGCTTTGACAACCATGCGAAAAATCGCTTTCAAGGCATCTTGGAGCTGGACGTAACGGAGATTAGCGGGACAGATGACCTGCATCAGCCACAGGGTGTCATTGCAGAAGCGCAGGATTTGGCGGCGCAAGCCTTCCATGCGGAACAGACCAAGTTTTTGATCGGAGGAAGTACAGTAGGAAATATCGCCCTCATCATGACGGTATGCAGACCGGGTGACAAGATACTCGTACAACGCAATTGCCATAAGTCTGTATTCAACGGCATTATGATGGCCAGAGCAACCCCGATCTTTTTAGTACCTGCCGTCGATCTGGCAACAGGAGTCGCTGCGGGTGTAAGGCGCGAAGATGTAGAACGTGCGCTGCTTGCACACCCCGATGCCAAGGCAGTTTTTTTGACGAATCCTACCTACTATGGAATGGGTATCGATTTGGCGAAAATGGCGGCTACGGTCCACCGGTTTGACGTACCGCTTTTGATAGACGAAGCCCACGGTGCCCACTACGGGTTCCATCCTGCCTTTCCTCGTTCTGCCATGCAGGAAGGTGCGGATGCTTCGGTCCAATCGACACACAAAATGGGAACGGCAATGACGATGTCCTCGATGCTGCATATTCAGGGAGAGCGAATTGATCGTGAGCGGTTGTTCCGCCATCTCGCCATGCTTCAATCTTCCAGCCCATCCTATGTGCTGATGGCTTCACTCGATGTAGCCAGACGTCATCTGGTGTTGGAGGCGACTGAGGAATGGAACAGGTTGTTGCCGCTTTTGGACAAGTTTCGGGAGCGACTTGATCGACTGGACTGGCTGGATTGGCCGCGGCTGTCCACGAACAGCGTATACGCTACGCTTGACCCGCTGAAGCTGTTTTTCCATTTGCGAACGGCCCAATTCAGTGGATTTGAGTTGCAGAAATGGATGGAAAAGCACGGGATTTTCTCGGAGCTGGCGGATGACTCTCATGTACTCCTCGCAGCCTCGACGGGAACAACCTCCCGAGACCTGGATGCTTTGTGGAGATTGCTTGAATCGATGGCGCCGCAAGTAGAACCGGGGGAGGAGCGCATTCTTTTGACGGGAGTCGTGTCTTCCCATTATTTGCGCGAGCAGGCATTGCCGATGCATGAAGCCGTTGACTGCCCGAGGGAGTCGATTCTTTTGGAGCAGGCTCTGGGACGCATTGTGGCAGAGATGGTGATTCCATATCCGCCAGGGATTCCGGTGCTGGTGCCAGGCGAGCGGATCGATGAAGAAAGTCTGGCGATGCTAAAGGAATTGGCGAGAGGACAAACCCGATTCCATGGCGTACAGGACGACCAGCTACAAACGATACAGGTCTTACGATAATCTAAGCAACTGGCCTGCTACAACAGGGGTGGAAGGAGTATGGAAGTGGCAACAGGAAAAAAAGGCCGATTTATAACGATAGAAGGCGGAGAAGGGGCTGGGAAATCCACCGTCATCGCAAAGCTGTACGAAGAGCTGAAAGCGCGGGGAGTCGATGTGCTTTTGACTCGTGAGCCAGGTGGAATTGATATCGCCGAAAAAATTCGGGAAATTATTTTGAATCCGGCCCACACGCAGATGGATGAAAGAACAGAGGCCCTCTTGTATGCGGCAGCACGTGGCCAGCATTTGGCGGAAAAGGTGTTACCAGCCTTGGCAGAGGGCAAGCTGGTACTGTGCGACCGTTTTATTGACAGTAGTCTTGCCTATCAAGGACATGCGCGGGGATTGGGCATTGATGCTGTCTACCAGATTAACCGATTTGCTGTTGGTGACTGTATGCCGGAATTGACTTTTTTCTTTGATGTACAGCCCGAAACCGGATTGGCACGGATTAATGCTTCCCGTGGACGAGAAGTAAATCGTCTCGATCTGGAAGGGATGCGTTTCCATGAGCTTGTTCGGGAAGGGTATCAGCTGGTCATGGAACGCGACCCAGAGCGCTTTGTCGTGATTGATGCCGAGCAGCCGATGGAACAAGTATATCAATCTGCCCTACAGGCACTGCTAGACAGATTGTAAGGTTCCCTGTACCGCAGGATGATGTACATGCTGTATAATATGTTTAAGCGAAATAACGTACCAAGCCTACGTGTTTTTCATACAATGAAGAAGTCAAATTGGGAATTGATCATGGGAGAAAGGGTGATAGCCGATGAAAATGGTAGTTGCGGTCGTCCAAGATAAAGATAGTGGTCGTCTGTCTCAGCAACTGGTGAAAAAAGGTTTTCGTGCTACGAAGCTGGCTAGTACGGGTAGCTTTTTACGCGCCGGTAACACAACTTTTTTGATCGGTACGTCTGACGAAAGCGTGCCGGAAGTAATCGACATCATTGCGCATAATTGCAAATCCCGCAAACAAATGGTCACTCCCGTCTCTCCACTCAGCAATGCTGTAGATTCGTTCATGCCATATCCGTTGGAGGTACAGGTGGGTGGAGCGGCAGTATTCGTATTGGATGTCGGAGAGTTCCACTCATTTTAACGTGGTTCCTTCTCTCTTTTTTCGCAACTTTCGTATATACTTGATCTCACGGGGACAAACCTTGTATTGGATCGGGCGACGGAGGTGGCGATATGAAAATCAGTGATGGGTTACGGCCTAAACTGGACTTGATCAAAACGACGGATTCACGCAAGAATCCTCAACTGGAAAAGCTGAATTTTGGCACGATGATTCAAGGAGAAGACGAACGCATGTCTCAGGAGAAGCTTACCCGGCTACTGACAGACATAGACAGGCAGGGACAGATTCTTGCTCGTTCCCGTGCCGTTCGTGACTTCTATGCTTATAAAAATCTCGTCAAGCAGTTCATGGAAGAAGCTGTGAAGTTCGGCATAGCCTTAGATGACAGACGAGGAATGAATCGGCGTGGCCGCAGCAGGCTGTATAAAATCGTCAAAGAGGTGGATGCAGAGCTGCTCAAACTGACAGATGAGCTCTTGAGCGAGCAGGCACCAACGATTGATTTGTTAGCCAGGATTGGCGAAATCCGCGGCATGTTGATCAATTTGTATTTTTAGTGGGTGTGAAACCATCATGACATGGACCCGTTTTTCCCAGCAGCCACGAGCACAGGAACTGCTGTATCATAGTTTGCGCAACGAACGATTGGCACACGCCTACTTGCTGGCGGGTCCCAAAGGTTCAGGTAAAAAGCAGATGGCCCTGCATCTGGCGAAGTCCCTTTTTTGTACGGAAAGGGAGGCAGACGCCTGCGGGGCCTGTGTTACATGCAGGCGCATAGAGGGTGGCAATCACCCGGATGTGTTGTTTATTACGCCTGATGGGGCTTCGATTAAGATCGACCAGATCCGTTCGCTGCAAAAAGAAATGGCGATGCGCGCCGTCGAATCGTCACGCAAGGTATATATCATCGAGCACGTCGATAAAATGACGACACAGGCTGCCAACAGTCTGCTCAAGTTTCTGGAGGAACCGCCCGCTGGTGTCCTGGCACTTCTTTTGACAGAGCACAGCCATGCGATTCTTCCTACGATTTTATCGCGATGCCAAATCGTTCAATTTTCACCACTTTCTTCAGAATCGATTGCGGAAAAGCTGCGTGCAGAGGGCGTTTTGGCGGGAATGGCGCAGGTTGCTTCCCACATTACGACAAATGTGGAAGAAGCCATGACACTCAGCCAATCAGAATCGTTTGCACAGCTAAGAAATCTAGTGATACAATTGGTGCAGGAGTGCAAACAGCGCAATTCATCTGCACTCTTAACGATCCATGATATGTTGCAAAAGAGCGACAAAAGTAAAGAGGAACTACCCCTCTTTTTAGATTTGCTCATCCTTTGGCTGCGCGATATCCTGTATTTGCAAGTAGGCAGGCATGCCCATCTCATTAACAGCGACCAACAGGATGTGCTGCAAGGACAAGCACTGGTATGGACAAAAGCTGAGCTCTTGCGCGGGATAGATTTGGTCATGGAGACGAAAAATCGGATAGAGCGAAATGCCAACGCACAGTTGGCTCTTGAGCGGTTGGTTCTTCAATTCCAGGAGGGATAACCCTTGTACGAGGTTGTTGGGGTCCGCTTTAAGAAAGCGGGCAAAATATATTACTTCGACCCTGACCGACTGCCGATTGAGCAAGACTGCACCGTCATCGTTGAAACGGCGCGAGGGGTCGAATTTGGCAAGGTCGTCATTGGCAAAAAAGAAGTGGCTGAGTCTGATGTCGTATTGCCGCTGAAAAAAGTCATTCGGATGGCAGACGAGCGAGATGCGAAACAGGTGGACGAAAACAAGCAAGCCGCCAAGAATGCTTTTGCTGTATGTCAGACGAAAATCAAAGAGCACAAGCTCGATATGAAGCTGGTCGATGTGGAATACACGTTCGACCGCAACAAGATTATTTTTTATTTTACCGCTGACGGCAGGGTTGATTTCCGTGAGCTGGTAAAAGACCTCGCCTCCGTATTCCGCACCCGGATTGAGCTTCGCCAGATCGGTGTGCGTGACGAAGCCAAAATGCTTGGCGGGATCGGCCCTTGTGGCAGGTTGCTTTGCTGTTCGACGTTCCTCGGCGATTTCGAGCCTGTCTCGATCAAAATGGCCAAGGACCAAAATCTTTCGTTGAATCCAGCCAAAATCTCTGGTCTGTGCGGCCGGCTGATGTGCTGTTTAAAATACGAGAACGACAACTATGAAAGCTCGAAGGATGAGATGCCGGACATCGGCAAAATGGTCAACACCCCGATGGGGAATGGACGAGTCGTTTCCGTAAACGTACTTGACCAATCTGTCCAAGTAGAGCTTTCAATCGACAAACGCGTCACCGAGTTCGGATTGGATGAGATTGCGATAGGTCTCCCCACCTTTGAATAAAGTGTGGGGGTAGGGGAGAGGTGAGCTAGTGGACAAACGGGAAATCTTCGTCAAGATGGCGAGCATTGAAGAACGTATTGGCGACCTTTATAAGGAAATTGGTGAACTGAAAGACGTCATCGTTGTTTTGATGGAGGAAAACGCCCAATTACTCGTTGAAAACCAGCACCTTCGCAACCGACTAGACAGGAAGAAGACCGGCTCCCAACCAAAACAAAAGGGAACAAGCCCTGTCGCGAAGGAAAAAGCCAAAAAGGCAGTGGTCGGAGAAGGATATGACAACCTCGCCCGTTTGTACGCGGAAGGATTTCATATCTGCAATGTGCATTTCGGCAGCCTGCGAAAAGAAGGGGATTGCCTGTTCTGTCTCTCATTCCTGAGCGGCGGCCCTCAAAAATAAGCGGTGAGTAACCAGCACCACATGAAAAAAGCGACCTGGGCCACGTGTCAGGTCGCTTTTTTCCGGATAGGAATAATAAGACAAGAACAAAAGGGAGTACGAGCCACAGATGGAACCTGTCACCAACGTGCCGCTTTATGAAACAGAGCGCATCGATGATTTATTGACACATGAAATGAAAATAATCCAGAGCCACGAAGTGTTTTGTTTCTCGATGGACGCTGTTCTTTTGGCGCGATTCGCATCTGTGCCGAAGCGCGGAAAAGTATTGGATATGTGCACGGGCAATGGGGCTATACCGCTCATTATGACCACGCGTACGCCAGAAGCCAGTTTTGATGGAATCGAAATTCAAGAGCGTTTGTTCAGTATGGCGAGCCGCAATGTGACATTGAATGGCTTGAACGAACGAATTACGATGCATCACGGCGATGTGAAGGATGCGGTGTCGCTGTTCGGGCATGGGAAGTACGATTTGATCACATGCAATCCGCCGTATATGCCTGCGACCAGTGGGGAGAAAAACATCAGCGAGCACTTTGCGATTGCCCGTCATGAGATTATGCTGTCCTTGGAAGATGTCATTCGCGTGGGGAGCCAGCTGCTAAAAAATGGCGGGAAGCTGGCGCTCGTGCATCGATCCACACGTTTAATCGACATCATTTCGCTTATGCGCCAATACGGCATCGAGCCGAAACGGATGCGCCTGGTTTATCCGCGCAGGGAAGCAGAGCCAAATATGGTTCTGATCGAGGGAATAAGGGGTGGAAAGCCGGAGCTGAGAATTCAGCCACCGCTGATTGTGTATGAAAATGGAGAGCAATACTGTGAAGAACTACAGGAAATCTATTATGGCAGACGAGATTCCCTCGAGTAAGAGTCATTATGTCTACATCCTCTCTTGTGCGGATGGGACACTCTACACCGGATATACGACAGAGCTGATCCGTCGCTTGGCTGCTCATAATGAAGGAAAGGGTGCCAAGTATACGAGAGGCCGCGGGCCAGTGGAGCTGCTCTATTGGGAAGAAGGAGCAGACCGTTCCTGGGGTCTCAAGCGTGAAGATAGCATCAAACGATTAACGCGCAAGAAAAAAGAAGAATTGATTGGAGGGGCCTCCGAATGAATGTGCAACGCAGTTTTGCGTCAGAAGAAGCAGGAGTCCTTTATTTGGTGGCTACACCCATTGGCAATCTCGATGATATCACGGTGCGGTGCCTAAATACGTTGCGTGAAGTCGATGTCATCGCGTGTGAAGATACGCGCCAGACGAGAAAGCTGCTGAACCATTTTCAAATTGAAAAACGTACGGTCAGCTATCACGAGCATAATAAGGAAGCAAGTGGGAATGGGTTGCTGCAGTGGCTTGCCGAGGGCAAGAAGATTGCTTTGGTAAGCGACGCTGGCTTGCCCGCTATTTCCGACCCGGGTGCGGAGCTGGTACGAGATGCGACCGCAGCGGGATTTTCTGTCATCCCCGTTCCAGGTGCCAATGCGGCGTTAACAGCTTTGATTGCTTCCGGTCTTCCTACGGATCGCTTTGTATTTTGCGGATTTATGGGACGCGAAAACAAAGAAAGACGCGAAGAGCTGGAGCGACTGAAACGATATCCTGAAACGCTGATATTTTATGAAGCTCCCCATCGGGTTGAAAAGACGCTTGCTGCCATGCGGGAAGCGTGGGGGAATCGCCGAGCTGTCCTGGCAAGAGAGCTGACAAAGCGTTACGAGGAATTTGTGCGTGGGACGTTGGATGAGCTGTTGGAATGGCTTAGAAGCGGCGAGGTGCGTGGTGAATTTTGTGTGATTGTCGAAGGGAACACCGGTCCGCTGGAAGCGGAAGTCGATGATACCTGGTGGCAATCGCTGAGTATCGTGGAACACGTGGATCATTACTGCGCACAAGGCATGGGGAAAAAGGAAGCCATCAAGCAAGCAGCCGATGATCGAAACGTATCCAAGCGAGATGTTTACAACGAATATCATCGTGAATAAATGTTAAAGAGGGAGCAAAGCTGGCCGATACGGTCGGCTTTTTTCTTTTCGTCATCTCGACGTGGCAGGTGAATACGATGGTAAGGGGCGCTGAGGGTGTTTTCGGAAGGAAAGGAAGGGGGGGATCAGCTGTGAGTATTCGTGATTCTCGTTTTATTGTGAAAACAGATGAAAAAGACGATCATTTTATTTTTACGCTGCCGGTTACATGGAACAGTAGACCGTACGAATATGCCTGGGCCAAACAGTTTGCCAGGCCGAATGACGTTGTACTTGATTCGGCATGCGGGATCTGCCACCCATTCAAATTTTATTTGGCCGATCATTGTCGAGAAGTACACGCTTGTGATCTCGATAACCGGATACTGTCTAAGGAAGCGATCTATCAAGATATTGTGGACGTATTTGGGAAAAGAGTAGCAGATAGCTTGCCTGTGCATTATTTTGACGGTATTTATTATTGTCGAGCAAATTTGACTTACTTGCCGTACTCAGATCAAAAGTTTGATACTGTATTTTGCATCTCTGTTCTCGAGCATCTTGAAGACCCGATTATGGTGGAAGCATTTCGCGAATTTCATAGAGTGTTAAAAGACGATGGGCAGCTTGTACTCACATTTGATTACCCGCTGATCAATTTAGCCCGACTGCAGCAAGTTTTGGTGGAGGTTGGATTGCAGTTTTCTGGCGACGTATCCTTTGAAATGCCAGCTGATGTGGTCTATTCTGATTTGTATGTGCCCAGGCTGTACTTCTTCCGAGCGCTGCTGAAGAAAAAATAGCAAACAAAAAGCCTTTGTAGGCTCGTCCCACAAAGGCATGTCTATGTAATCAAATGAAATTAGCGTTTAACAGGCATTTCTGTCAGACAATCTTGGCACACAATTTTACCTTTAAAGTGAGATACCTTATCAGCGTTTCCACAGAAGATACATGCAGGCTCATACTTTTTCAGGATGATGCGCTCTCCGTCAACGTAGATTTCCAAAGCATCTTTCTCAGCGATACCCAAAGTGCGGCGCAATTCGATTGGAATAACAACACGACCCAATTCATCTACTTTGCGAACGATACCGGTTGATTTCATCATAGTTAAAATCTCCTCCCAAAAGTCTGTATATGTCGATGCTATTGTTTTACGCTCATCATTTATCGTCAATATTCGACATTTTCTGTTGGGATTATCATACCAGCCATTCCCAAAGGTGTCAACATGATTTTGACAATTCCTTGAAAAGCAAAATGTTTTTTCAAAACGAAAATGCTGTTAAATCGGTGTTTCTCAAAATGTTGGCATCGATATGGAAATTTTTATGGATAAAATTTACTGGGAGTATTGGTGTCGAATAAGTCGACGAATGTCGAAACGAAACATGGCGATTCGACAAAAACTCCAAGTTTTCTCTTTTCTGCTGGTAATTTGTAAAGTTGGTATGAAGCCAGCGATAAAATTCCTTAGGAAAATGGGCTTGCCGAGGATGTTTACAAAACAGGTTGGTCGTGTACAATAGAGGATAAATGCAGCAAATGATACCAAACGACCATGATGGGAAGAGTAAGCCGATCCTCCTTATTTCAGAGAGCCGGGGTAGCTGAAAACCGGTATAAGCGAGCAAGCTGAACATGGCCCCTGAGTCTTGCAGATGAACAGTAACGGCATTGACCGTACCTTAGTAGTTTGTGACGTATGCCCACGTTACGGGTAGAGTCATGTTTTGACTCACCAAGTCCGTTTTCCGTGAGGGGACGGAGTATTTGGGTGGTACCGCGAGATAGAGCTCGCCCCAATTTTTTTGGGGTGGGCTTTTCCTTATTTTAATAAACGTAAACAGGAGGGGAATAGTTGCAATGAAACCTACTTATTACATCACAACACCGATCTACTATCCAAGTAACAAACTCCACATCGGTAACGCTTACACTACAATCGCGTGTGATGCCATGGCTCGTTATAAGCGTTTGCGCGGCTATGATGTATATTACCTGACAGGGACAGATGAGCATGGTCAAAAGCTACAAGAGCGTGCAGCCGAGGATGGCAAACAACCACTCGAATTCATCGACCCGATTGTCGATTGGGTAAAGGACCTATGGCAAAAGCTGGACATCTCTTATGACGATTTCATCCGTACCACTGAGCCTCGTCATAAAGAAGTCGTACAAAAAGTGTTCCAGCGTCTGCTCGACCAAGGTGATATTTATTTGGGTGAGTACGAGGGCTTCTACTGTGTGCCTTGCGAAGCTTTCTGGACAGAAACTCAAGCGAAAACAGACAACGGATATGCTTGCCCAGACTGTGGCCGCGAAGTGAAAAAAGTGAAGGAGAAAAACTACTTCTTCCGCATGTCCAAGTATCAGGACAGACTGCTTGCACACATCGAAGCAAACCCTGAATTTATTCAACCGGAGAGCCGCCGCAACGAAATGATCAATAACTTCCTGAAGCCAGGCCTCCAGGATTTGTCCGTATCCCGCAGTACATTTGACTGGGGAATCAAGGTGCCGAGCGATCCAGAGCACGTCATTTACGTATGGATCGATGCATTGACGAACTATATTTCTGCCCTCGGCTATTTGTCCGAAGACGACAGCAAATACCGTAATTTCTGGCCAGCCAATGTTCATATGGTTGGAAAAGACATTTTGCGTTTCCATACGATCTATTGGCCAATCCTGTTGATGGCACTGGATATCCCGTTGCCAAAACAAATTTTTGGTCATGGCTGGCTTCTGATGCCGGATGGAAAAATGTCGAAATCCAAGGGCAATGTCATTGACCCGAAGGTTTTGATCGACCGTTACGGTTCTGACGGCGTTCGCTACTTCCTGCTTCGTGAAATCAACTTCGGTCAGGATGGCATCTTCACGCCAGAATCGTTCGTACAGCGCCTGAACTACGACTTGGCTAATGACATCGGAAACCTGCTGAGCCGTACCGCTACGATGATTGAGAAATATTTCGATGGTATCGTTCCAGCTCCACAGGATGCAGGAGAGCCGGATGACAGCCTGATCGGCCTTGCGATGAAAACGAAGGCGTTGGTGGAAGAGCACATGGAAGAAATGCGCTTCTCCAATGCACTGGCTCATATCTGGGAACTGGTGGGACGTACAAACAAATACATCGACGAGACCATGCCTTGGAATTTGGCAAAATCCGAAGAAACCAAAGGTCGTCTGGCAACCGTTATGTACAATTTGGTGGAAAGCATCCGCATCAGCTCCGTGCTGATCCAACCGTTCATGACCAAAGCCCCAGCGAAAATTTGGGACCAACTGGGTATTTTGGGCAATGAAGAAGCAACGAGCTGGGAATCTGCAAGTGTATGGGGTGGATTGCCTGCTGGAAGCACCGTTAGCCGCAAGGAACTGCTCTTCCCTCGTCTGGATGTTCAAGCGGAACTGGCTTTCATCGACGATTCGACAGCAGAAGCACGTCGCCAAGCGGAGGAAAACAAGAAAAAGCAAGCAGCTTTGAAAGGGGAAGCACCTGTGAGTGAAACAAACACCAACCAAACAGAAGCAGCAACTGCCAAGCCAGCTGATGCAAAAGAAGAAATCAGCATCGACGATTTTGGAAAAGTAGAGCTGCGCGTCGCACAGGTAGTGGAATGTGCCAAGCATCCAAATGCAGACAAATTGTTGGTTCTGCAATTGGATCTCGGCTACGAGAAGCGCCAGGTTGTTTCTGGTATCGCGAAATACTACTCCCCAGAAGATATGGTTGGCAAAAAAGTGATCCTCGTAGCCAACCTGAAGCCAGTGAAGCTTCGCGGTGAGCTGTCTCAAGGAATGATCTTGGCAGCATCGGCAGGAGATCAGTTGACACTTGCGACTGTTGACCCAAGTATGCCTAACGGAGCAATCGTGAAGTAACGAGGGCAAGGAAAGGAAGGACCCATCTTGTTATTTGAAACCCATGCTCATCTAAATGCGAAGGAATTCGATGAGGATCGTGCTGAGGTCATTGCTCGTGCGCAAGAAAATGGCGTCAGTACGATTGTGAACATCGGATTCAACGCTGAAACAATTCCAAGCTGCATGGATTTGGCTCATGCGTATGACTTTATTTACGCCGTTATCGGTTGGCATCCACAAGACGCCAAGGATATGACAGACGAACACCTGGAATGGATCGAGGAACTCAGTCGTGATCCAAAAGTAGTGGGCTTGGGTGAAATGGGCTTGGACTACTACTGGGATACGTCGCCACGCGATGTGCAGGCAGAGGTATTCCGCAAGCAGATTCGTCTGGCTCGCAAGCTCGACTTGCCGATCATCATCCACAATCGCGATGCGCACCAAGACGTTTTGACGATCCTGAAGGAAGAGAAGGCAGCAGATGTTGGCGGCATCATGCACTGCTTCTCAGGCAGTTGGGAAACAGCGAAGCAGGCACTCGATATGAATTTTTATATTTCGTTCGGCGGCCCGCTTACATTCAAAAATGCCAAGCAGCCAAAAGAAGTAGCGGCGAAGGTACCGCTAGACAAGCTGTTGATAGAGACGGATTGCCCGTATCTCACTCCGCACCCTTTCCGTGGAAAGCGAAATGAGAGTGGATATGTGCGTTACGTCTGTGAGGAAATGGCGAACATTCATGGTTTGTCTTACGAGGAAATGGCACAAATTACTGCAGACAACGCGAGACGTCTTTTTCGCATGAATGGTTAATAAAAACGGGAAATCACGATTGATCACGTGATTTCCCGTTTTTTTGTGTGAAGTAACCAGGTTCTACTCCATTTTGTCGAAGCATACGATGAACAATGTGTCGAACGATTATTGTCCATCCGACATGGCTTCTCGACAGGTTTCTGCTACCATTCGCCAAGCCTATTTTGCTAGTCTGATACCATTATCTCTTCAGCCAAAAGGGAGGGTAAATTTGACAAAGCCGAGAAAGTGAAATACAATCAAAGCCGACCTTGTGAAGTACCGGCCACTTCCAGAATATTAGTGCAATTACATCGACCCTTACCTGGCTAGACAAGAAGAGCCTTGTGCTTTTCTAGGAAAAGGAGTGTGGGAAATGGAGTTACGCGCGATATGGGAAAGGTATAAGAATCGTGGGCTAGTCATGTTTGGCTGCCTTGCTCTTGTGCTCGTTCCCATGATTGGCTATTTCTCTGCCCAGGCTACTCAGCCAAAACAGGTCACTTTTTCGTTGGACGGAGAAAGCAAGACGGTCGCTACAAAAGCCAAGACCGTTGAGCAGTTCTTAACCGAGCGAAACATTGCGGTAACGGAAAAGGATTCCCTTCAACCGACACTAGAGACGAAGCTAAAAGACGGAGCACTCATTACTTTATATACAACCTGGTCCATACCAATCCAGGTTGACGGGCAGAAAAAAACGATAGAGACACTTAGTCGTGATGTTGCTGGTGCGTTGAAGGACGGCGGCATCGTGCTAGGTGAGAAGGACCGGGTAGAACCGGCATTGACCGCTACACTTACCAAGGATTCCTCGATCAGCGTAAAGCGGGTTGTTGAAAAAATGGTAAAAGTCGATGAGCGAGTCACCTTTCAAGAAATACGCAAAAATGATCCAGCGCTGGAAAAAGGTAAAACCCGCGTATTACAGAGCGGGCAAGAAGGTAAGGCAATTGCACACTACAAGCTGATCATGGAAGATGGAAAAGAAGTCTCCCGTGATCTGGTCAAAAGAGATGTACTTGTACCGAAGAAAGATAATGTCGTAGCCGTGGGTACCGCAGTCCCAACGTTGCAGAAAAAGGGTCAACCAGATCGGGTCCTGGTTGCTTCTGCAGCGGGTCCGGTCTCGCGTGGTGGAAAAGTGTTTAGGCCGAAAAAAGTACTGAACGGGGTTACCCTGACTGCATATACTCCTTCGGGAGGTGGCAAACACCCAAGCTCTCCAGGATATGGACGCACATCGACAGGGGTAAAAGCCAAGGCAGGTCACACAATCGCTGTAGATCCTAAAGTCATTCCGTATGGATGGTGGGTGTACATTGAAGGTGTTGGGTATCGTCGAGCTGAAGATACGGGTGGCGCCATGAAAGGTGGCAAAATCGACGTATTCGTAGGCACGGAGTCCGAGGCGAGGAAATTCGGTCGCAAGCGAAACAAAACTGTATATATCATTGGACCACAGAAGCCTTAGGACAGGAGCGATTGCTCCTGTTCTTCTGTTTCCTCCATGGTGATTGTGATAAGCTGTTTGTTAGTTAGACGATCCTGTTTTACCAAATGTTACATGTATTTTTGGCTTTGGGTACGATTTTTTTTGGAACACTAGTATCGTACCGACTTTGCACGAAAGTGGGAGCACATGATGAAGATCAAGGAAGTCATCGTGGTGGAAGGACGAGATGATACTGCAGCAATCAAGCGTGCGGTTAATGCCGATACGATTGAAACTGGCGGTTCTGCCATTCATAAAAGAACGATTGAAAAAATCAGGCTGGCGCAACAAAAACGCGGTGTTATTATTTTCACAGACCCTGATTATCAAGGGGAGCGCATCCGAAAAATTATCAGCAAGTCGGTTCCAGGCTGCAAGCACGCATTTATTACCCAGGAGGATGGGACCAAAAAGGGCGACATCGGCGTCGAAAACGCGACACCTGACGTGATTATTCGTGCGCTCTCAGAAGTGCGTACCGAAATGGCGGAAACGGCTGGAGAGATTACCTCTGACGATTTGTTGGCAAATGGCCTGACGTCCGGAGTAGATGCCAAAGAACGCAGAATCAAGCTGGGAGAAGCATTGGGGATCGGATACGCCAACGCAAAGCAAATGCTGCAGCGACTCAATGCTTTCCAAATCAGTCGAGAAGAATTCGAAGCGGCCATTGCGGCCATCAACAAAGAGAGGGAGTAAGCCATGACCCAAATAGCGGGCAAGGATATTGCCACACCTACGCGCACAAAAGAGATAGTGGAGAAGTACGGCTTTGCTTTTAAGAAGAGTCTGGGTCAGAACTTCCTTATAGACACCAATATTTTACATAACATTGTTTCAGAAGCAGACCTTACCAAGGAAAAGGGAGCGATTGAAATTGGCCCCGGTATCGGTGCGCTGACGGAGCAATTGGGACGAGCAGCCAAAAAAGTGATGGCGATCGAAATCGACCAGCGTCTTTTGCCTATTTTGCAGGACACGCTGTCACCCTATGAAAATATTGAAGTCGTTCACGGGGACGTACTGGAGCTGGATCTGAAGAAGTTAATAGAAGAAAAGATGACAGGAGTGGAAAAGCTGAGCGTAGTGGCGAATTTGCCTTACTATGTGACGACACCGATCCTGATGAAGCTGCTGGAAGAGAGATTGCCCCTCGAAAACATCGTGGTTATGATTCAAAAGGAAGTGGCAGAGAGAATTGCAGCCAAACCAGGAACGAAAGACTATGGCTCTCTGTCAGTCGCAGCTCAATTCTATGCAGATACAGAAGTAGCGATGATTGTGCCTGCAAGTGTGTTTGTTCCGCGTCCGAATGTCGACTCAGCAGTGATTCGCTTAAAGGTAAGAGATCGTCCGCCAGTGGAAGTAGACGATCAGGATGTGTTTTTCCGGGTGGTACGCAGCTCGTTTGCGCAGCGCCGTAAGACATTGTTGAACAACCTGATGAACGGACTGTTTCCTAAAACCCAAAAGGATGAAGTAATACAGATGCTCAATGACATCGGGATCGATCCGACCCGCCGTGGTGAAACACTCAGCTTGGACGAATTTGCCCGCCTAGCGAACGAAGGTATGCGCCGCGGACTGATTACGTAAATCGTGTAGACGACCCCCTTATTTTTGGGCGAGATCCCCCAAGAATGGGGGTTTTTGCGTATTTATGCCCTTTATGCATATCATTTGACAAATATCTACGTTTTTTATGAAAAAAACCCCGTTGACAAAATATCTGCAGGGTTGCTATAATTTTTTATTTCTTTGACAAAATATAAGGGAGCTGTTATAATAGATGTAAGCGAGGTGGATGGAACAATGGCAAGAAACGCGTTACTTGACATTAAACGTAGTTTAGACGGACACATTGGTGAGCGCATCCTGCTGAAGGCTAATGGCGGTCGCCGCAAAACCGTTGAACGTAGTGGCATCCTCGAAGAAACTTACCCATCTGTGTTTGTGGTAAAGCTGGATGACGATCAACTCTTTGAGCGGGTATCTTACAGCTATGCTGACATCTTGACGGAAACAGTAGAATTGACGGTGTGCCGCGAAAACGAGCACATCCGCATCACATTTGTACAACAGTAGAGCCCTTTTGGGTTCTACTGTTTTGTTTTTTATATCGAAAAGCTCTGAACATTTGGTTGAGGCAATAAAAAGAGCGGCATGGAGCACACTAAGCTTGTCGACGAGAAGGAGGGTGCTATGGGTCGCAGACGAGGACTGATGTCAGAGCAGTTAAAGATGGAACTGGCCAAAGAGCTTGGGTTTTACGATACGGTAAAATCCGAGGGTTGGGGAGGCATCACGACACGTGACGCGGGTAACATGGTCAAGCGCGCTGTTCAGCTTGCTGAGGAAGCATTAGCCGCTAAGCGATTGTAACGTTTGGGTTTGATCGCACGGACGTTTCTCACCATATAAAACTCGTTGACAAAGCCGGGGCAGCCCGGCTTTTTTTCTGTAAATAGAGCTGAATTTTCGAAATACCCATAATGATCTCGATCCTATTCTTTTTAATTGATCAAGTGGCATGGGAGAGTTTGCCTATGCTACAATAAGAGACTAGGAAATTTAGAAAGTAGGCAGAGGTGAATTACGTGCGTATCTCGGTCAAAGCTCCGGCCAAAATTAATTTGACTCTCGACGTGCTTGCCAAACGGCCGGACGGTTATCACGAAGTGGAAATGGTGATGACAACCGTAGACTTGGCAGATCGTGTGGACATGACTCTACGCGAAGATGGTGAGATTACGCTGGACTGTTCTGCCAGCTTCGTACCGGATGATATCCGTAACCATGCATATAAAGCGGCAACGCTCATGAAAGAAAAATTTCAAGTACGCCAGGGCGTACACTTGTATATCGACAAGCAAATACCAGTTGCGGCTGGACTGGCAGGTGGCAGCAGTGATGCAGCGGCAACACTGCGCGGCTTGAACCAATTATGGAATCTCGGGTTGACCAGAGATGAGTTGGCTAAAATCGGAGCGGAGATTGGCTCTGATGTGCCATTTTGCGTTTACGGTGGAACAGCACTGGCGACTGGTCGTGGCGAACAGATTGCGCATCTGGGAGCGCCTGCACCGTGCTGGGTCATTCTAGCCAAGCCGCCTATCGGAGTATCTACCCCGGATGTTTACGGAAACCTGCGTGTGGCCCAGATCGATAATCATCCCGATACCAAACAAATGCTGCAAGCTATTGCGACCCAAGACTTTTCACTCATGTGCCAATCACTTGGGAATGTGTTGGAGAATGTCACGCTCTCGCTCCATCCACAAGTAAGACAAATCAAGGATCTCATGGTCGCGTCGGGGGCAGACGGTGTCCTTATGTCTGGCAGCGGTCCTACTGTGTTTGCTCTTGTGCAAAAGGAAGCGAAAGTACATCGGATCTACAATGCGTTGCGAGGTTTTGTCAAAGATGTGTTTGTTGTCCGAATGTTAGGCGCCAAAGAAGGGGAAATACTTGCATAAACCCGTATGGAAATGATACATTATCAGCATAATATTCGGTTTTGGAGGAAGAGCCATGAAGAAATTGCGCAGAAGTGCACGTCTGGTTGACATGACGCAGCACTTGCTCGCCCATCCCCATACGCTGACTCCTCTCACTCTGTTCGCGGAACAATACGGCGCAGCGAAATCATCCATCAGTGAAGACTTGTCTATCATCAAAGAGGCTTTTGAAGTCCAAGGGGTAGGCTTGTTGAAAACGGTGGCGGGAGCGGCAGGCGGAGTGAAGTATATTCCACAGGTCAAAACGGAAGAGGCCCTTCACTTCATGCGCGAACTGATCGGTCAACTCGCTAATCCAGAGAGACTTTTGCCAGGTGGATACTTGTACATGTCCGACATTCTCGGAAATCCACAAACGATGGCGAAGATCGGAAAGCTCTTTGCAACCGCTTATGCGGATAAAAATGTGGATGTCGTCATGACGGTGGAAACAAAGGGGATTCCACTTGCGTATGCGACGGCTATGTTTTTGAATGTGCCTGTTGTGATTGTGCGCCGTGACAACAAGGTGACGGAAGGTTCAGTAGTGAGCATTAACTATGTATCTGGTTCCAGTAAACGAATTCAAACCATGTCACTCGCTCGCCGCGGTTTGGCCGAGCAGTCTCGTGTCCTCATTGTGGACGACTTTATGAAAGCTGGCGGGACGCTGCGGGGCATGATTGATTTGTTGCAGGAATTCCGTGCAACCGTAGTGGGGTGCGGCGTGCTGGTAGAAACGTCAGCGGATGTTTCTGAGCGTTTGGTAGATGAATACGTATCACTTGCAAAACTGCAGGATGTAGACTTCAAGGGCAAGCAAATTGAAATAGAGCTAGGCAGTTTTTTTGAAATTAGAGGGGAGTAGATAGGTATGGCAATCTCTTTTGTTTCAACTGACAAGGCTCCTGCCGCTATTGGTCCTTACAGCCAAGCTGCAAAGGTAGGTCCATTTCTTTTCGCATCCGGTCAAATTCCGCTGCGTGCAGACGGCACTCTGGTAGAAGGTGACGTCGTGGAGCAAACCCATCAGGTTTTTTCCAACATTCAAGCGGTACTGGCAGAAGCCGGTGGCAACCTGACGAATGTAGTGAAAGCGACTGTATTTATCAAGGACATGAATGATTTTGGTCAACTGAACGAAGTGTACGGCCAATATTTTGGCGATCACAAGCCAGCTCGCTCCACTGTGGAAGTGGCACGACTGCCGCGCGATGTAAAAGTCGAAATCGAAATCGTAGCTTATATCGGATAGAAAAAAATGGAAAACAGCCTGATGCCACGCGCATTGGGCTGTTTTTGTACTTGTAGAAAATGTTTCCAAAAAATGACATATAAACATATTTATATATTTTTTCAAAAATTACATAATGATAAGCAGGAATATTTACCCAGCAGGTGGAAATAATCCTAAACGCGTTACATAGATAAAGGGAGTGAACTAGATGGAAGTAACAGACGTAAGACTTCGCCGAGTGAATACGGATGGTAGGATGAAAGCGATTGCATCCATTACAATTGACCATGAATTTGTGGTTCATGATATCCGTGTCATTGACGGAAACAATGGTATGTTTGTAGCTATGCCGAGCAAGCGTACACCAGACGGAGAATTCCGTGATATTGCACATCCGATTTCTTCGACTACCCGTGAAAAGATTCAGGCAGCAGTTCTCACAGAATACGACCGCGTAGGTCAAGAGGAAGAAAGCACTATCGAAGCTGGTGCTTAAAAAGTCCTGATACTCAAAGCACCCTGTCACTTTCGGCAGGGTGCTTCGGCGTCCGTTAACCATAACATTTTTTTAAATCGTTCAATATAAATTCTCGATCCATTCCTTCTCCGATGAAGACAGCTACCATCTTCGGCCCGAAATTTTCAAATGGAAACAGGAGCACCTGATTATCGGTATGTTGAAACGAGATTAGCTCGGGCTTTCCGTGGAACTGGACATAGCCTTTTGCCCGATAGACGTTTTTAGGGAGATCGTACAGAAAGTCCTCGAATTTTTTCTCGTCTACGGGTCCGGTAAATACATAGGAAAACGTTTCAATACTATTGTAGAGAGAGGGTTGGCTTGTTTTCAGGCCAAGGGATTGCTTGAGCCTGTCCATCGTTGACATTCGGCCGATGCTTTTCTGTACGGCAATGGGGCGGTTTTCCTCGTTGTCGAGCGGTCGCTCATGAACGGTTCGTTTGACTGATAAAAGCCGGGAGACTTCTATTTCTGCCTGAACAGTAGCGTGTATGGGTGCAGTCGGATTGATTTCACTGAGCTTTTGACGAACCCGCTCTATGACATCAGGATTAGTCAAATCGGTTTTGTTCAACAGAAGCAGGTCTGCGTAACGCACTTGGTTTCGAATCGTTTTGACCAGAGTGGCGGTCGAGGAGAATCGTGAGTTGAGGTCCAGAAAGCGAGAGGCGTCCACAACGCTAATGGTCCCTTTTAACTCCAGTCGATCATACAGCTCTGGATGGGTAATCGTATCGATGACATCAAGTGGATCGGCTACACCAGTAGTTTCGATGAGGATTCGGTCTGGCGCAATGGCGTTCATAATATCTTTCAAGCCCTCCGTCAGCTCGCCCTTGATCGAGCAGCATATGCAGCCATCGAGCATTTTTTTGACAGGAAAGCCAAACCCCTGCAATTGTTCCCCGTCAATATCTTCCTCCCCCATTTCATTCATCAATACGACCACTTTCTGGTCTGTGATGCGCAAATGAGTCAGCCACTTTTGCAAAAGGGTGGTTTTTCCGCTTCCTAAATACCCAGTCAGCAAGTATACCTCTGCGCTCATCTCATCCTACCTCCTTCAAATAACCCCTTTCGCCAAACAATATATCACATTTCTGTCAGAAAATTAAATGTTGTCTGCCATATGTCTTAACTACTGGCAATGCAAGGAATCATCCATAATCCTGTATCGATTGTCTTGAAATTCACATATGAATTAGGATATAGTCATTGTGGAACTTCTACGATGGAGGGTTGACATGTCTAAGATCCATGCCGTGGTTCTGGCTGCTGGTCAGGGTACACGGATGAAATCGAAGCTGTACAAAGTCCTGCACCCTGTGTGCGGAAAGCCTATGGTTCAGCATGTAGTCGATACGATGGCGTCCATGCAGGTTCAGGATATCGTTGTCGTCGTAGGTCATGGTGCTGACGCTGTCCGTGCCAAGCTAGGCGAGGACGTCACTTATGCACTGCAAGAAGAACAGTTGGGGACGGCACATGCCGTTTCGCAGGCAGCGCCGTTTTTACAGGATAAAGAAGGAACTACGTTTCTTTTATATGGAGACGTTCCCCTCTTGTCAGCGACTACGTTGTCGGCCTTGCTGACCTATCACGAGGAGCAGCAAGCGGCTGCAACTGTATTGACCGCCGTGTTACCTGACGCAACAGGTTATGGGCGTATCGTGCGCAATGAGGCGGGCGAAGTATTGCGAATCGTGGAACATAAAGACGCTACGGAAGCGGAACGGGCGATCAGAGAAATTAATACGGGCATATACTGCTATGACAACCGAAAATTATGGAAAGCCTTGGCGGAAGTGAAAAATGACAACGCACAAGGCGAATACTATGTAACAGATGTTGTCGGTATTTTGCGTGATGCAGGTGAAAAGGTGGTCGGATACGAAGCGATTGACCCGGAGGAAACAATGGGTGTGAACGATCGTGTGCAGCTATCGGAAGCAGAAGCCTACATGAAAAAACGTATTATGACTGGTCACATGCGAAATGGTGTGACTATTATCGACCCAACTTCTACGTACATCGAAACTGATGTGAAGATTGAGGCAGATACCGTGATTCACCCAGGTTCTTTCCTGCGTGGACAAACAACTATTGGAGCCGATTGTGTAATCGGGCCCCAAGCGGATCTGACGAATGTAGAAGTAGCGAGTGGCGTGACCATTTCTTACTCGGTGATGGTTGATTCGAGTGTCGAAAGTAACTCATCTGTTGGGCCATTTGCTTATGTTCGACCAGGATCACAGATTGGAAGCAATGCCAAAATCGGTGATTTCGTGGAATTGAAAAATGCGAAAATTGGTGACGGTACGAAGGTTCCACATCTCAGCTATGTAGGAGATGCGGAAATCGGAGACGGAGTCAATATTGGCTGTGGAACGATTACCGTCAACTACGATGGGGCTGTGAAGCATAAAACAACAGTAAAAGATGGAGCATTCATCGGATGCAACAGCAATCTGGTTGCGCCAGTTACAGTTGGACAAAATGCTTATGTAGCTGCAGGATCGACCATTAATCAAGATGTGCCAGATAATGCGCTTGCGATCGCACGTGAGCGTCAAGTAAATAAAATCGATTACGCGAACAAAATGCCTCGCAAGGGCAAAAAGCAATCATAACGGGAGGTTCTTGAGAAGATCATGGCTAACTACCGCGACCCAAAACTGAAGGTATTTACGTGCAACGCAAACCCGGAACTGGCAAAAGAAATCGCCGAACACATCGGCGTACCACTCGGAAACGCACAAGTAGTGCGCTTTAGTGATGGCGAATGCCAACTCAAACTCAATGAAAGTGTTCGCGGTTGTGACGTATTTGTCATTCAGCCAACATCTGCTCCCGTTAATGAGCATCTGATGGAGCTTTTGGTCATGGTCGATGCATTGAAGCGCGCTTCGGCTAAGAGTATCAACGTGGTCATTCCTTACTACGGTTATGCTCGTCAAGATCGTAAAGCACGTGCACGCGATCCAATCACGGCTAAGCTGGTTGCGAACCTGATCGAGACAGCGGGTGCACAACGTGTGATTACGATGGATCTGCACGCAACACAAATCCAAGGCTTCTTCGATATTCCGGTAGATCATCTGCTGGGTGTGCCTATCTTGGGTAAACACTTCTCTGAAAAAGGTCTGAAAGACATCGTTGTTGTATCTCCAGACCACGGTGGCGTGACCCGTGCTCGTAAATTGGCAGAACGTCTGGAAGCGCCTATTGCCATTATTGACAAACGTCGCCCAGAACCAAACGTAGCCGAAGTAATGAACATCGTAGGGAACATCGAAGGCAAAACAGCGATCATCATCGACGATATTATCGATACCGCTGGAACGATCACACTGGCTGCAAGTGCACTTGTAGAAGCAGGCGCACGTGAAGTATATGCATGCTGCACGCACCCAGTTCTGTCTGGTCCTGCTATCGAGCGTATTGCAAACTCGAAGATCAAGGAACTGATTGTGACCAACTCGATTCCGCTGACAGAAGAACAAATTATCGATAAGATTACCGTTCTTTCCGTAGCGCCAATCATTGGTGAAGCAATCATTCGTGTTCACGAAGAGCTTTCCGTAAGCAAGTTGTTCGATTAATATACAATCCCCTGTTAGGGGATTGAACTAAACCTCCGATGGACAAGCTAGTGAGGAAACTTTTACTAGCGGTCCGAAGGAGGTTTTTTTGTGGAACAATTACAGGCACAGTCTCGCGAAAAAAAGACAGGCAATGCTGTAAAGGTACTGCGTAACGAAGGTTGGGTTCCCGGTATTATCTACGGGAGCGAAGTGGGCAATAAGCCGATTCAGGTCAAGGGAAGAGAGCTGGATGCGGCCCTGCGTAACCAGTCGACAAATAAGCCATTTCGGTTAAGTGTAGACGGGAACACGCACGATGTCATGGTTTATGAGCTGCAACGGCATCCCTTGCAGGGGAACATTTTGCATGCAGATTTTAAGAAGATCAATATGAATGAAAAAATACACACGTCTGTCCCTGTCCTCATGACAGGAGATCCGGAATTGGGTGTGGCTACCCTTATCCGCCACAGTGTGGAAGTGACTTGCTTGCCAGGTAATATACCAGAATCCTTCCTGGTCGATGTTGATGGAATGAATATCGGGGATGTCGTGCTTGTTTCCGATCTGAATGTCCCATCCGGAGTAGATCTGGGGCTCGAATCCACGGAAGTGCTGATCAGTGTACTGCCAGTGAAGGCCAAGTCCGAAGAATCAATCGATGCGGAGCAAGAAGCAGAGGCAGTGGCTGAAAAAGCAGGAACAGCGAACGAATAAAATCAGGGCACGAAAAAGAAGGGCGAGGTGATTTCATCTCTGCCCTTCTACTTTTGTTCACGTAACCATTCGAGTACAATGGGGAGAGAGTAGGAGGGAATAAGCGTGAAAGTCATAATCGGATTGGGTAATCCCGGCAAAAAATATGAAGACACCAGACATAATGCTGGCTTTATGGCCATAGATAAGATTAGCGACAAATGGGGAATTCCTGTTACGCAAAACAAGTTTCGTGCACTCGTGGGCGAAGGCCGCATCGAGGGCGAGAAGGTACTGCTGGTGAAGCCGCAGACGTACATGAATCTCTCCGGTGAATCGGTAGCGGAAGTACTCAAATTTTACAAGCTGATCCCCGACGATCTTGTCGTCATCTACGACGATCTTGATTTGCCGACCGGACATCTTCGCCTGCGAGAAAAAGGCAGCGCTGGTGGGCATAACGGCATCAAGTCGATGATTCAGCATTTGGGCACACAGGAGTTTAAACGAATCAAGGTAGGAATCAGTCGTCCTGAACCAGGGCGGAGCGTCAGCGACTATGTTTTGAATACGTTTCCAGTGTCAGAAAGAGCCGATATTCAAGAAGCGGTGAGCTTGGCGGCTGACGCATGCGCCATGTGGACAAGAGAGTCGTTTTTAAAGGTCATGAACCATTACAACAGCTTGAAAAAGTAGTATGATTTCCCACCCAATCGTCCATACTAAGCGATAGGAACAGTATGGGGGTGGTATGTGCATGAGCATACGCTATACATGTCGCTGCTGCGGCATGAAGATTGCAGAATTTGACGAATCGCAAGTAACGGAAGCGCAGCTCGGGTTTGATTCCTTGACCCCGGAGGAACGTGCTCTTATAATATCGAGAGAACAAAGTGGAGATACGGTCGTCAGCATCACGTGCGACTATTGCCGTGAAGCGCTGATTCAGCATCCAGAGCTTTCGCTAGTCGGAAACCCACTTCAATAAGTGGATACGCATTAGGAAGGCTTGCACTGACAAGGCCTTAGCTTGGGGAGCTAAGGCTTCTTTTCGCATGGCTGACCTGCGGTTGTTGTGAACGTAAGCGAAGCTCTGATTTTAGTTGACAGAAGAATTAGAGAGGGGATTAGTGAATGCAAGTCATCATTAACCCGATGAAACAGGACACGAACGTCGGGACAATCGTGGCTGGTTTGGAGAAGGGGCTACATGAGCAGCTTGTCTCTGGCTTGGCTGGTTCCGCGCGACAAGTATTGATGGCGTCATTGCAACAAATGTCAGATCGTCCGGTCTGCGTAGTGACGCATAACATGTACCAAGCACAAAAAGTATACGAAGATTTGATCGAGTTGGTTCCCTCTGATCAGGTGTTGCTTTATCCCGGTAATGAGCTGATTGGCTCTGAGCTTGCCATTGCCAGCCCTGAAATGCTGGCGCAGCGAATTCATGTATTCAACCGTCTGGCCAAAGGCTTTACGGGTTTTTTGGTTGCACCTTTTGCTGGCTTGCGTCGTTTGGTCGTTCCTCCGCAGGTATGGAAGGAAGCACAGATTCAGTTGTCCGTCGGTGATGAGCTTGATATCGAATCCTTTTTGCTCCGATGTATTGAGCTTGGCTATGAGCGAGTGGACATGGTCGAGCGCAAGGGAGAAATGAGTATTCGCGGTGGAATTATCGACTTGTATCCGATCGATTCAGAGTGGCCGGTACGGATTGAGCTTTTTGATGTGGAGATCGACTCGATCCGTACATTTGACATGCTCTCTCAACGTTCATTGGAATCCGTCCAGACGTATGTTCTTGGTCCGGCGAAAGAAATGATTGCTTCGACTCCGTTATTGCAGGAATCGGCTGTTCGCCTAGAACAAAAGCTGGGAGAAACCCTTGCTAATTTGAAGGATGGGGCTGCCAAGGAAAAAGTCATGGAGCGAATCGGCTCTGATGCAGAGAGAATGAAGCAGGGACAGCGTTTTGCACAGCTGTATTCGTACATCTCTGTCATTTACCCGACTGGCGATACATTATTGTCCTATATGCCTTCCGATACCTTGCTGATCGTTGATGAGCCTTCTCGCGTGTTGGATACGGCAGCGCAACTGCAAAAAGAAGAAGGGGAATGGCTGACAGGACGCATCGTCCAGGGCGAATATATGTCCAATCTCAGCCTGTCGCGTACGTATGACGAGATCGTGTCGACCAAAAAGCGCCAGATTGTTTACCTATCCCTGTTTCTGAGGCAATCACCGAAGACTCAGCCGCAAAACATCGTAAATTTGACTTGCCGTACCATGCAAAACTTCCACGGACAGATGAACGTGCTGAAAACAGAGCTGGCCCGTTGGAAGAAGTCTCAGGATCAGATCGTCTTTGTCGCAGCTGATTTGGAGCGTGCGAAGCGACTGGAGCGTGTCCTGCATGACTACGAAATGGAAGCCGATGTTTTAACAGAAGCAGTGGAAACGGTGCCTCCAGGGCGTCCTACGATCATTTTAGGAAACCTCCAGACAGGTTTTGAGCTGCCGCTAAACAAGCTGGTTGTTATTACGGAAGGTGAAGTATTTACCGCGAAACAGCGCAAGGCGCGCAAAGTTCAGCAGACGATGAACAACGCGGAGCGTATCAAAAACTACCTCGAACTAAAGCCCGGTGATTTCGTCGTGCACGTGAATCACGGGATTGGAAAATACCTTGGAATTGAAACCAAAGAAATTCTCGGAATTCATAAAGATTACCTTCATATTCAATACGCAGCAGGAGACAGTCTGTTTGTTCCGATTGATCAAATCGACCATGTGCAGAAGTACGTGGCGAGCGAAGAGGCACAGCCGAAGATCTACAGCTTGGGCGGCAGCGAATGGAAACGCGTCAAAAACAAAGTCCAGTCGTCTGTAAAGGATATCGCCGAAGATTTGATCAAACTGTATGCAGCCCGCGAATCGGCTGTCGGTCATACATTCTCTCCCGATACGGCAGAGCAGCGTGAATTTGAGGCGATGTTCCCGTATCAGGAAACACAAGACCAGCTCCGCGCGATTTCGGAAGTGAAAGCGGACATGGAGCGCAAACGCCCGATGGATCGCCTCGTTTGTGGAGACGTGGGTTACGGGAAGACAGAGGTTGCGATTCGTGCTGCCTTCAAGGCTGTGATGGACGGAAAACAGGTAGCCGTTTTGGTTCCAACTACAATTCTGGCGCAACAGCATTACGAGACGTTCCGTGAGCGTTTTGCGGAGTATCCGATCCGCGTGGAGGTATTGAGTCGATTCCGTTCGCGCAAAGAGCAGAACGCCACACTAAAAGGACTGAAGGAAGGCACTGTCGATGTTGTCATCGGTACGCACCGTCTGCTTTCCAAAGACCTGACATTCCGCGAGCTTGGTCTGTTAATCGTAGACGAGGAGCAGCGCTTCGGTGTGAGTCACAAGGAAAAGCTGAAGCAAATCAAAACGAATGTGGATGTCATGACTCTGACCGCTACGCCGATTCCACGTACCTTGCACATGTCGATGCTCGGTGTGCGTGATTTGTCTGTCATTGAAACGCCGCCAGAAAATCGTTTTCCGGTACAGACGTATGTGATGGATTACAGCCCTGCTTTGGTTCGCGAAGCGATTGAGCGCGAGATGGCTCGTGATGGGCAAGTGTTCTTCCTCTACAACCAAGTACAGGGAATCGAACAGATGGCGGAGCAGATTTCTATGCTTGTTCCTGACGCGCGCATCGCTGTAGCGCATGGACAGATGAACGAAAGCGAGCTGGAAGGCGTCATTCTCGACTTTTTGGAAGGGAATTTTGACGTGTTGGTCAGCACGACTATCATTGAGACCGGGGTGGACATCCCGAACGTCAATACGCTGATTATTTACAATGCAGACAAAATGGGCTTGTCCCAGCTGTATCAGCTGCGTGGACGTGTAGGTCGTTCCAATCGAATTGCGTACGCTTACTTTACGTATCAACGGGACAAGGTGCTGACAGAGGTAGCGGAAAAACGTCTGCAAGCCATCAAGGAATTTACCGAGCTCGGCTCTGGTTTCAAGATCGCGATGCGAGACTTGTCCATTCGTGGAGCGGGTAATTTGCTGGGCGCGGAGCAGCATGGTTTTATTAATACGGTCGGATTCGACTTGTACAGCCAGATGCTGAAAGAAGCCATTGATGAGCTGAAGGGCGAAGTCAAACAAGAAATTGTCACACCTGTGGAGATCAATCTGCAACTGGATGCCTATATTCCGTCGATGTACATTACGGACAGCCGACAAAAAATCGAGATGTACAAAAAGTTTGTCGCGGTGTCTACATTAGAAGACGTCGACGATTTGGCAGAAGAGCTGCTAGACCGTTTTGGACCAGTTCCGAAGCCAGTTGATAATCTGCTGACCATTTCCCGTTTGCGTGTGTATGCCTTAAAGCACCACATCACCGAAATTAGCCAAAAGAATCCGGACGAGATTAAATTGGTCCTGCACCCTAGCCAGAACAACAACATCGATGGTGGAGCGCTGTTTGCGCTTACCAGTAACTGGAGCAAGAGGGTAGGGCTGTCGGGTGGACAACAGATCACGATTGCTGTTAAAGTAAAGGGGTTAAAGGAAGATGAGGGCGTGCAGTTGGTTGAAAAGCTGCTGCGTCAATTTCACCAGGTGCGAAGAGACACCGGTACGGAGAGTCCTGTGTCATAACTGACAAAATGGGCTTGCCCGGGAAGGGAGAACCTTATTTATGAAACGTTCTGTAGCGATTCTATCTTCGGCTGTTCTGGTCGTGGCACTCATGTCTGGTTGCGGCGGAAAAGCAGAAGAAGCGAAACAAGAAACAAAAACTCCAGCGAATCAGACAGATGGCAGCAATCAAGCTGCTAACGATCCTTTGGTACAATTCCCTAAACTCACTCTGCCTTACGCAGCAGACCAGAAAGCGGTCGTTGTGGAGTATCAAGGAGGAACTGTAACAGGAAAAGAGTTCGAAGAGTTCCTGCGTGTCATTAACTTCATGAACCCACAACAAGGTACCATGATTGAAATGGCTGATAGCAACTCACTGAAGGCTTTTGCTCGTGAGTATACAGCTACCAAGGTTTTGGCTAGCCGTTCCGACGATGCCATGAAAAAAGAGTCCAAAGAACTCGCTGAGAAAACTTTCGAGAAAATCAAAACGCAGTACATGGGCTTTTTGGGCAAGGATGAAGCTCAGTTCACCAAGCTCATGGAGGGCCAAGGCGTAACCAAGGATATGATCGTCAATCAGATGGACCTGATCAACCAGTCCATCAATGTAATGAAAAAGAATATCGACGATGCTACGCTGAAGCAAACCTATGATCAAATGGACAAAGCTTCCCGTACAGTTGCTTCTGTTCGCCACATTCTGATCTCTACCGAAAAGCGCACACCAGAAGAGGCGTTGAAAATCTCCAACGACTTGGAAGCTCGCCTGAAAAAGGGTGAAGACTTCGCGAAGCTGGCAACAGAATTCACAGATGACCCAGGCAGCAAGCAGTCTGGGGGCTTATACGAAAATGCGGATGTAACGCAATGGGTGCCAGAATTTAAAGAAGCATCCCTGACACAAAAAGTCGGTGAAGTTGGCCCGCCAGTAAAAACTAATTTTGGTTACCATATTATTAAGGTCGAGAATCGCAAAGAAAAGACCTTTGATGAGATGAAAGAACAGCTCCGCGCAAGTTCTTTGGAGAAAGCGTACGATACTTTCGGCAAGAACGAGCTGGACAAGCTCATTACGAAATTCAACATCCCGCAGTCCAAAAATGATGCTCCGGCAAAGAAATAAGAGGTCCACAGAAAAACAGGGAATTCGTTTCCCTGTTTTTTCGTTTTCTCGCATATTCTTCAAATGTGGGCAAATACTATTATCACTCGCTACCACCCGGGGGAGAGTAATTGAAGTAACTGGCAAAAATTGATACCATCACCCATAGTTAAAATTAGAATTTGAGGAAAAAATACAACTAACCAACCACCATCTATTCACTACCCACTTCTCAGGGAAAGCGAGGCAACAAGACATGAAAGCAACTGGTATCGTTCGTCGAATTGACGACCTCGGTCGGGTCGTGATTCCTAAGGAGATTCGTCGTACACTGCGCATTCGTGAGGGCGACCCGCTTGAGATTTTTGTGGATCGTGACGGAGAAGTCATTCTCAAAAAGTATTCACCGATTGGAGAGTTGGGTGATTTTGCAAAAGAATACGCCGACTCTTTGTATGAAAGCATGAATCATACCGTACTGATTTCAGACAGGGATACTGTCATTGCAGTGGCAGGTGCCTCCAAAAAGGAATACTTGGAGAAAGCAATTGGCAGCATTGTCGAGAAATGCTTGGAAGAAAGAAAAACCCGACTGGAGAAAAACACAGGCTCTTATGAAATTTGTCGTGACATGAACGAGACTTATGGTTCGTTCGTCGTTGCACCGATTGTAGCAGGAGGAGATCCAATCGGGTCCGTTATCCTCCTCAACAAAAACGAGTCAACCAAGATGAGTGATTTGGAGATCAAAATGTCGGAAACAGCGGCCGGTTTCCTGGCAAAGCAGATGGAGCAGTAGGATAGCTCAGCAAAAACAGCCTCGTACCCCGGGGCTGTTTTTCTTGTGCCTATGGCCTTGTGGTATAATGAACGAAGTTTTAGGTTGGAGAGGAGAAATTTCACGCACATGGCTCAAGAAAAGGCTTCCGTTCAATTTGTGAAAGGCGCGGCGATACTTGGAATTGCCGGTCTTGTCTCCAAGCTTTTAGGCGCTGTATACCGCATCCCATACCAAAACATTGCCGGAGATATCGGCTTGTACGTATATATGCAAGTATACCCGCTGTACACCGCGTTGTTGATTCTAGCGACGGCGGGTTTCCCCATTGCCATCTCCAAGATCGTCTCAGAGCGCGTCGCTGTCGGAGATGCGATCGGGGCGCGCAGGGCGTTTCGAGTAGCCAGTATATCGCTGGTCGTTCTCGGGATCTTTTTCTTCTTACTGTTATATGGAGGGGCACCTATTATTGCCAGTATGATGGGTGATGAGCATTTGATTACCCCGCTCCGAGCAGTGGCTTGGTCACTGCCATTGGTGCCGATGGTTGCGATCTTGCGCGGCTATTTTCAAGGGCATCAAAATATGATGCCGACTGGTGTCTCTCAGGTCGCTGAGCAGTTCATTCGCGTAATTTTCATTCTGGTTGCTGCATTCTGGGCGATGAATGTGTATCAGGACCCTTACCTGGCTGGTACAGGTGCCGTTTTTGCTGCTTTTCCAGGTGCCATTGCTGCTATTCTCGTCTTGCTTTGGTATTGGAGAGCGGACAAAAAGATGGGGCAGCTGTCCGTCGGTCAAGTTCAGCAATCGGCAGCGAAACCATGGACCAATCGTCAAATACTGCGTCATCTCTTGACCTATGCCGTTCCGATTTGTATGGGCGCATTGGTTCTGCCGCTTGTTCCGCTTGTAGACTCGATGACCGTCGTCAATATGTTGCAATGGAGCGGGACCCCGGAGGATTTGGCCAAGCTTTTGAAAGGTGCATTTGACCGTGGTCAGCCACTCATTCAGTTTGGTACATTCTTCGCCACGTCCTTGTCGCTGGCATTAGTGCCTGCGATCAGTGAAGCTGTTGCCCAGCGTCAGCATCAATTGATCTCTCACCGTTCCGAAGTCGCGATTCGACTGACCTTCCTGTTGGGATTGCCTGCCTCCTTTGGACTTGCTCTGTTGGCGGAGCCGATCAACGTCATGCTCTATGGAGACAGCAACGGTACTGAGGCCCTCGCTGTACAGTCCTTCACGATTCTTTTCGCTACGGTGAGTATTGCCAGCGCGGGTATTTTACAAGGCTTGGGACGTGTAATGCGACCTGCCCGCAACCTGTTTATTGGTGTACTGGTAAAGCTCATCCTCAATCTCGCGCTCGTCCCGTTCTGGGGTATCTCTGGTGCAGCAGTGTCCACCGTTTTAGCTTATTTAGTCGCCATGGGACTAAACGTTCTAGCGGTAATCAAATACACGGGAGCACACATCGGATTCCGCCAAACGGTGAAAAGGCCATTCGTGTCTGTCGTGGTGATGTCGATTGTCGTGCTGATTGTGGAGTGGCTCGCTAATACAGTGCTCGGTAGTGCCGGACTTTCAAATCGCTTGTTCTATACGCTGGTAGGCTTGATTGCTGTCGGTTCAGGAGCATTGGTCTATTTGCTGGCGCTTTTGAAAACAGGCGGACTCACGAGAAACGATATTCAATTTTTGCCAAAAGGAAAGCGAATTGCTTCGCTGTTAACGAAATACAAGCTACTCCCGGCGGAGAAAGCGAGAATGAACGAAAAGGAGGCGTGACAAGTGGAAATGAAGAATAAGACCATTACCGTAGTCGGTCTTGGTGCCGGAGATTTGGACCAGCTCCCTTATGGCATCTATCGTACGCTCAAAGCTGCCGAACAGCTGTATTTGCGCACGAAAGAGCATCCGGTCGTAGCCGAGTTGATCGCAGAAGGCATCACGATTGAGTCCTTTGACGATGTATATGAGCAGCACGATACGTTTTCCGATGTGTACACCGATATTGTAGAACGGCTTTTTTCACGGGTAAACGAAGCAGGCAGTCTTGTCTATGCCGTGCCAGGTCATCCTTTGGTGGCGGAACGTACTGTGCAGCTATTGTTGGCAGAGGGACCAAACCGTGGTGTAGAAATCCAAATTGGCGGTGGACAGAGCTTTATTGATCCGTTGTTTGCCCGCCTACATATCGACCCGATCGAGGGATTCTCTTTGCTGGATGGGACCGCGCTCGCTGCTCATCAAGTATCACCGGGTCTGCATACGATTATTGCGCAAGTGTACGATGCGTTTGTGGCCTCTGATGTGAAGCTGACCTTGATGGAAGTGCTGCCGGACGACTACGAGGTGACGGTAGCGACAGCCGTAGGGGTAGCGGGGCAAGAAATCATTGAGACAGTGCCGTTGTATGAACTGGACAGACTCGATCATTTCGGGAATTTGTCCCTGGTGTATGTACCGCCGACGAAGGACGAGAAGGTGTCGTACCGCCAATTCTCCTACTTGAAGGAGATCGTGGCGATCCTGCGCAGTCCGGATGGATGCCCGTGGGATCGCGAGCAAACACATCAAAGCATCCGCAAAAACTTGATTGAAGAGACGTACGAGGTATTGGAGACGATCGACGACAATGATCCAGATGCGATGTGTGAGGAGCTGGGTGATTTGTTGATGCAAATCATGCTGCATTCACAGATGGCAGCCGAAGATGGATATTTTTCGGTAGATGATGTTGTCGCAACGTTGAATGAAAAGCTAGTTCGCCGCCACCCACACGTATTCGGGGAAAAGAGCGCGAATGATTCCGAGGAAGCGCTGGCGAATTGGCAGGAGATCAAAGCACAGGAAAAGGCAGCAAAAGGCATCGATGTAACGGTTCAATCACAGCTGGCGGGAATACCGCGTGACTTGCCAGCGCTGATGTACGCGTACAAGCTGCAGAAAAAAGCAGCCCAAGTCGGCTTTGACTGGGACGATATTGCAGACGTGTACAAAAAGGTAGAAGAGGAGTACCGCGAGCTGCAAGAAGCATCAGAGGAAGAACGCGCTGGCGAGTTGGGAGATTTGCTATTTGCGGTAGTCAATCTGGCGCGCTTCCTCGGGCTAGATCCGGAGGAAGCCCTCGCATTGACCAACAACAAGTTCAAGAAGCGCTTTTCCTATATTGAAGGCAAGCTGCAAGAGGCGGGCCGTACCTTTGAGCAGACGGACCTGCAAGAGATGGACAAATGGTGGGAGGAAGCCAAACATGAGACTCGATAAATATTTGAAAGTGTCTCGACTGATCAAGCGACGCACACTCGCCAAAGAAGTGTGTGACAAACAGCGTGTGGAAATCAATGATCGCCCTGCAAAGGCGTCCAGTAACGTGAAAATCGGCGACAAGCTGGCGATCCGTTTCGGACAAAAAATCGTGTCGGTAAAAGTAGAGGACATCAAAGAAAACCCGCGCAAGGAAGAAGCAGCTTCGCTGTATACCGTTATTGGCGAAGTTCCCGTTCCGCGTGACGAAAAAGAAGAGGACGCCTACCTCAAAGGGTAATATGTACGCGAAAAGAGACTGCCGGGATGGCAGTCTTTTTTTAGGCTTTTTTCCAATCGGAGGATATAATGAGAGTACCTAAGGCATTTCCGAAGGGATGTGAGCTGCATGCAACAAAACGGAGTTCGAACGGGTTACTTTTTGTCCATTTCGCTTCTGTTATCATCTATCCTGTACTTTTTTGCTTCGAACTGGCCACTCATGGTCAGGGAGCAAAAGATTGGCGTCAGTGTGGCAATCCTCGTTCTTTTTTATTTATTATCCTATGGACTGCGTTTCATCAAACGACATTCGTTTTTGAGCAATTGGCTTCTGGTGGCTGGAGGCTTGGCTTTTGGTATCAGTGTGGCTTTGTTGGGGCAAATATACAATTCACATGCCGACAGCTATATGCTGTTCGTCGTATGGCTCATACCGAATTTGCTGTTCGCGATTTTCACGCGCTATCAGCCATTCTATGTCATCAGCTATGTCCTTGCTCATTTGGCGATTTACTTCTTTCTCCATCCTTCCGTCATTCATGTAGCGCGTGAAGACGAGTGGTGGTTCATGATGTTTTGGTTAATTGCGTTGGGAAATATGGTCCTGTTCTGGTTAACCTCTACGGGGAAATTGCATTCCAAGCCGATTTACTACTTATCGTTTCTGACGTTTTCCGTCAGTCTTTTCAGTTCATCCTTCACCGAAGTGTATGGTCCGCTCCCTGAGCTGTTATATGTCCTGACGGGCGGGATTCTGTTTGTTACGTTTTTAAAATGGGTGCCGAGTCGCGGGCTTCTGATTGTGACGGCCTCGCTACTCTCGCTGTTTGTGCTCGTTAATTTCATATCCTACATGGTGAAGTATTTCTCAGAAAGCTTCTTTGTTTTGATGCTGCTGCTGACTGTACTCCTTGTTTGGGGAGCAGTTGCAGGGATTAATTGGCTGCGCAAGGAATCAGCGCATCAAAAAAGCAAATGGGTTGTGTTTTTTCAAGAGGCATTCACGGTTCTCGTCACTACTATCGCCGCATCCATTGGAGCTATATCGATAGCAGGTCTGCTTTTTCTGCTCATTGAAGAAGAAACGGTAATTGATTTGCAGTTTTTCCTTTCATTAATTGGCTTTATTGGTCCTGTAGTGTTTATGAGCCGGATGAATGCAACGGTACGATATACGTTGCTCACAATGGGTTATATATTGGGTGTCGGTTCTGTTCTGTTTTTAGAAGGAGCGTACTGGATCGTTTTCCTGTTGGTACTGTTATACGTGTGGAAAGCTGTCTCTGCCATTCCGGCGCGGCTTTTGACACAGCTGACTTTTTTAGTCGTCCTGGCTACGAAGCTGAATGAGTACCTGCCGTCCTTTGAATATGTACTCTTGATCATCTTTGTTGCGCAGCTGGCGATGTATTACGTAAAGCAATTGCCGGTTGTTTTGCAAAACAGCTCGTTGGTGTACGCCTTACTCTCGCTTTTGATCCTGACAGAGGAAGGGTTTCAATCGGGCTCTATGGATGTAGTCGTGAATTTGGCTTTTTTCGCAGTCAGTACGTATTTGCTGTACCGGACATTGCATCAGCAAAATAAGGTGAGATTCGGAATCGTGCTCGGTTTCTGGTTTGCCTTTCTCCTCATGAAGTACTACGACATGCTATGGAGCTTGCTGCACAAGTCACTGAGCCTGCTTCTGCTCAGCCTGGTATTTTTTATCGCTACTCTGTGGTGGGATCGAAGGGCAAAAATCGAGTGGCCGAAAAGCAGGCCTCCCCTTTTCGTGAAAAAAGCGCTTGTGTTGGTTCCTGTCATTTTGCTGCAATTTGCTTTGATTGGCTATCAAGTATGGAGCAGTGAGACAATACTGGCCAACGGAAAAACAGTGAAGCTGGAGCTAGTCCCAATCGATCCGCGTTCGTTGCTCCAAGGTGATTACGTCAGACTTGGCTACACCATATCTACATTGGACCATGTACAGGTTGACTCAGGGGATAAGATTCGAGTCGTACTCCGTCAACAAGCAAATGGCTTGCACAGCTACAGTGGCTTTTATGAGCTTAATGGTCGATGGAATCGGGCTTACGATCCTCAGCCAGCGGATGTGATCATCAATGGAAGCACAATCGGTGGCGATCGAGTGGAATACGGCATAGAAAGCTATTTTGTCCCAGAAGGAACCGGACTTGAAGTAGAGCGGAATGCCAAATACGCTATCGTGAAAATTGGCGAGAGAGGCGATGCCATCCTGGAGAGCCTGTCGAACCAGTAGACATTTCAAAAGAAGAAGCTGCCTGTGTCATCGGGCAGCTTCTTTTGCGTGAAGAAAATCATTCGTTACCAGTCTGTAACCCTTTCCTGCCGAACATTTCCTATCATAGTAGGGAACTTTAGAGAAGGAGGCGTTACCGTTGAACAAAAGCGTAAACAAAGGGATCTCAGTGCTGCTGGCCACTGCGGTACTGGCAAGTCCATTGATGCTCGAGCCAAAAGCGGCTTATGCTCTCTCTATCGAGGATGTTTCTGCAGACAGTACACGTGCGGACGAGGAAACAGAATATACGATTGAGTTTGAAATCAATAAGGACCTATCATCGGGAGACAGTATTTTCGTTAGATTCCCATCCGAATATTCGGTCGACAAAAAATTGAAAAAATCGGACGTCACATTAGAAGATGATGACGATGACGAAATTTCGATCGACAGCGTATATGTAAGCAAGAATGTGGTCGAGATCGAAGTCGATGAGAAGATCAAAAAAGGTACCGTACTTACACTGACCATTGATAATATCACCAACCCGGAAGACAAGGGCAGCTACGAAATCGAAGTAAAAACAAGTTCGGAAACCAGCTACAAGGGCGACAAGATAACAATCGGCAAATCTTCATCTAGCAGCAGTAGCAGCAGCAAGGGTGACTTCGAGGCTTCCCATAGCAGTAAAAATGCCGAGGACACCATCTCCTTAACGCTCGGAAAATTTAATCTCTCCTCGAAAAGCAAGCTGAAAGAGGGCAAATACATTTATGTCAATTTCCCCTCCAAGGACATGCTGCCAAAGAGCATCAGCAAATCTGATGTGAAGGTAAACGGGTACAAACCGGATTACGTCTCGATTCTCGACAGCGACTCGATTCGAATTGAGATTCCGAGTGGTGCAGACGGAGATAGCTACATAAAGCTGGAGTTTACCTCTTCTGCGGGGATTGTAAACCCGTCGAAGCCAGACAAGTACTATTCGTATGAAGTTGAATATGACAGCAAGGAATACAAGTCAAAAGATGTAGAGATTACAAACACAAGCAATACGCCATTCACCGTTTCTTTGTCGGACAGTTCAGCGGGGGCGCGTACGAGCTATACGTTTGATATGGATCTTTCCTCCAAGCTGGGGTCGAACGTAGAAATCGAGGTCGAATTCCCGAGTGGGGTATCCGTGCCGCCGATTCTTACCAGCAACAACGTCACCGTAAACGGTGCTCAAGTGACGAATGTAAGCGTGTTGGGGAATAAGGTTTATTTCCGCACACCTTACGGATTCACTAGTACGAATCGCGCGAGCATCAAGTTTGCATTCGAAGGCTACTTGACCACTCCGAGAACAGCGGGAACGTATACCGTGACGGCTAAAGTCGACAACAAGACCTATAAGTCGAAGGAATTTCAAGTTTCCGGAGTGACTCCACCAGTCGCGGTGGATAATACATTGGCAACAGTTGGGCTGACGAGAGCGACTGCCTCTACTCCTGCTGGTATTTCAATCGGCATCAAAGCAATGGGTGCTCCGATTGTTCGCAATCAGGGCTTCATTGAGGTCGTACTCCCAGTTGGATTCCGTGTTCCAGCCTACTTGCCAGCGAACACAGTAACGGTAAACGGTGTGGCCGCTAGCTTTGTTGGTGTACGCGGACAAAATCTGATTATTATTCCTGCCCAGGATATTCCGGCAAAAACAGCAGCTCAGGTCAATATCGCCGAGACAGCTGGCATTGTGAATCCGGCTACTCCAGGTGTGTACAGCATTGGCGTCTACAACTCCGAGGAGAGAGGACTGCTATTCTCCCGTCCGGCGACCATTGTGTCGCTGAATGGGGTGAGCTTCAAGCAGAGCGTCGCTTCCTTTACAAAGGCTGGTAAAACAACCGGACTCGCAGTGGCACCGTATACCGTAAATGGCAACACGCTAATGCCAACTACGTTTTTCCGTGATGCCCTCGGATTTTCAATCAGCTACACCAAAACAACTGCAAAAGTTGTGAGCGGCAATACAGTCATGCAATTCAAGGTCGGTTCAAACGTAGCGACCGTCAATGGCAAAAATGTAACACTACCTGCAGCGGTTCAGCTGAAAAACAACGTTCCTACCCTGCCTCTAAAAACCATCACGGAGCGTACCGGTTACAAAATCATCTATGTGAACGGGAACTACACCGTTTACAAGTAAATAGAAGTTTGGCAAAAGCCCCGTATACGTACGGGGTTTCTTTTGTGAAAAACATCTCGATGTTTTTCATTAGAGTTAATGCGATAGCTTGCGGTCAACAAAAACGGCTTTGACCGTTTGTGTTCTAAGAGGACATCCCTCCCCATACGATAGTACAAGAAGGGTACGTGAGGAGGGAGTAATTATGAACGATCACACGAGACGGCCACGTCATGAAGTCGTGATGATTAATCGTCGCAGCTTAGCGATTTCGGGAGTAAAAAACGTCGAAAGCTTTGACAGCGAAGAATTCCTCTTGGAGACGGACGGCGGCTTTTTAACCATACGAGGCCAAAACCTGCATATGAAAAATCTGAGTCTGGAAACCGGAGAAGTAGCGATCGAGGGGCTTGTTCACGAGATGGCCTATCTGGAGCAAGGGCAGGCTGGCGATCGGTCGAGAGGATTCTTCGGCAAGTTATTCAAGTGAACATCGCCATTCAGTTGCAGACGGTATTGGCCATGTCGATGTGTGGTGCCCTGATGGGTATGGGATTCGATACGTACCATGTATTTAAGGGCAAGGCCAGGCTGCCACTCTGGTTGGTCTTTTTCTTTGACATCCTTTTTTGGGTGGGCAGTATGGGCGCTGTCTTCTTGATTTTGGTGAAAGTGAACGACGGGATTATTCGGTTTCCGATATTTTTTGGAATGATATTTGGCGCGTGGTTGTATTTCTTAATAGGTAGTAAGAAGTATATCCTTTTCTTGCACCGCGTGATAAAATTCTGTCAGTGGTTTTACCGTACGGTCGTAAAAATTATAGACATCCTGCTAGTACGTCCTGTGCTCTTTCTTTTCCGGGTGATCATCATGGTGCTGACATTTTTGTATTCCGTGTTGCTCGCGATCCTCGGCTTTTTGTGGAAAGTGACGCGTTTTGTCACCTCTCCTTTTGCCAGATGGGGTCAACATTTGGGGAAAAAAATGTATGGAAAAACAACAGGATTTTGGACCAATTGGAAGAATTGGTTTCACTCAAAGAAAAAGCGGGAGTAGATTCGAGGTGGCGTACTGATGAAGGAAGCAAGAACCTCTTCCATTAACCGAAAAGGGCAAAGAAGGCGAATGCGTCTTTTTTTCTTTGTGATCCTGTGCTTTTTCGTCTGGACTAGCTATACCTTGTTTTTGCAAAGTGGCGAGTTGTCCAAGAAGGAGGCAGAGCTGGAAGTCTTGAAGCAAGAATCAGCGGTCTTGCAGCAAAAGCAAGACGATCTGACCTATGAAGCAAGCCGGCTAAACGATCAGGAGTACTTGGCAGAGCTGGTACGTAAGCGAATTTTGTTTACCAAGCAAGGCGAAACCATCTATATCATTCCGGATTGAGTATACATCTGATCTTCAACGAGAGGGAGGCATTCCGCGTCATGGAGATCGAGGTCGGGAGCATACTGGAAGGAAAAATCACGGGTATTACGAAATTCGGAGCGTTTGTTCAGCTGCCAGGCGATGTGCCGGACTGGTGCATATTAGTGAAATTGCTGACGTCTATGTCCGGGACATCCATCAATTTTTAAAAATAGGAGATACGGTAAAGGTAAAAGTCCTCAGCCTCCGTGAGGGCAAGATCGGGCTTTCTATCAAAAAAACAATGGAAAAGGAACGGCCACCCCGCAATCAGCGGGAGCGAAGGGAAGGCTTTGAAGAAAAGCGTAGAGAAAAAGGGCCGCGGTCGGTCTATGTGATTCGGAAAATTATGACTTTTCTTTCTTCGTGAAAAGCGCATTTTGACTGTAAAAACAGGAAGGTCATTTCAAAGTCTTGCCGAATAAAGTATCCTAAGCCCGTTTCGCAAAGCGCGAATCACCTGTCAGCCGACGTTATCCGCCATAACGTCGGTTTTTTTTGTCCATTTTCGTTACTGAATTTGTCGCACGATTCTGTGAATGTACGTTGGATTTTTGACAAATTTTACAATGCCCCCTCCGTATAATGGAGAAACACATTGACCAAGAACGGGGTGGAGCGAAATGATTGCGAACAAAAACGTAACACAAGCCGGACAGGCTTGGACGCGGCAAGTGTCCGATCGAATGGGTACCACTGCCCAGACGTGGGGAGAAAAAGTAGCAGACTTCATAGAGAAGTGGAATGTTCTCCCCATCCTTATGGGCTTCTTATTAGGACGAGCTCTGATCGTGGAGGAGCTAACCCCCTTTGCTATACCGTATTTCATTGTCATGTTTTATATTCGTCGAGATTGTTTGCTTGTCACAGGGATGGCTCTTATTATCGGTGCTTTTACCCAGTCGGTGCCTGTTGGACTGGAAACCGCCTTGAGCGTGATACTTGCTCTGTTTGCCTGCAAGCTGATGAATAAAATGCGTAAGAAAGATTTTTCACGGACGCCCTTGCTGGTTGTCGGGACGATTTTCATCAGCCGTCTGTTGTATGCGGTTCTGACCAATCAGGTAACGACCTACGAGCTCGTGATGGTAGCAGTAGAAGCGATTCTTGGCTTTGTACTGACGCTTATCTTCATCCAGTCCTTATCGATCATTCATTTGGCGAAGCCTTATGAGCCTCTCAAAAATGAAGAGATCGTTTCGCTAGTGATTTTACTGGCCTCCTTGATGACGGGTACCGTGGATTGGATGGTCGAAGGCATTTCGATGGAGCATGTACTCTCACGCTATTTGCTGCTCATCTTTGCTTTTGTCGGTGGTGGCACGATTGGTGCGGCTGTTGGCGTGGTCACAGGTCTCATCCTCAGTCTGGCTAATGTGAGTGCTCTTTTACAAATCAATCTGCTTGCCTTTTCAGGTCTTCTTGCTGGCTTGTTGAAGGAAGGCGGCAAAGTGGGCGTATCTGCAGGCTTGTTGATTGGTACGGCTATCCTTGCGATTTACGGTGGAGCAGAAGAGACACTCTACTACTCCTTGATCGAAACTTCTCTGGCGATTGTTCTCTTCATTCTGACCCCTGCTGCTCTTTGGAAAAAAGTAGCCCGATTTATCCCCGGGACTCCCGAGAATCTACAATCCCATCAAGAATACATGCGCAGAGTTCGTGATGTGACCGCGGGCAAAATCCAGCAATTCTCCGATTTGTTTACGCAACTCTCCCATAGCTTTGCCCAGACAGCCGATCCTGAAGAAATAGAAGAACAGGCCGACGCCTTTCTCAGCCGTGTATCTGAATTCACCTGCCAAAAATGCTGGAAAAAAGAACAATGCTGGGAAAAAGATACACAATCGACCTATGAGGGAATGCGCTTTTTAATGGAAAAAGTGTACGAGAACGGTACCTTGGCCGGCGTTACACCGCCGCGTGACTGGGAGCGCAAGTGTGTCAAAACCGAAAAGGTCATGACTGTGATGGAGCAGGAATACGATCGCCAGCAGTCGTTTGACCAATTGAAAAAGCAGGTAAAGGAAAGCCGAATGCTCGTAGCTGACCAGCTATCGGGAGTCTCTCGGGTCATGAGTGATTTTGCCCGGGAAATACAGCGAGAGGGAATGGAGCTGAGCTTTCAGGAAAAGCAGGTCTCACAAGCATTGGAGGGCTTGGGTCTGTCGGTACGCCGCGTAGAAATACACAGCTTGGAAGAAGGGAAGGTCGATATCGAAATCAGTCAGCCGACTTGCTATGGCCGTGATGAATGCGCGAAAATCGTGGCTCCGATGCTCACGGAGATATTGGGCGAAAACATTGTGGTACGCGAGAGGCATTGTGAAGCACAAAAAGACGGTTCATGCACAATGTGCCTTGCTTCCGCCAAAACGTATGAAATCGATATCGGGGTCGCAGGGGCAGCCAAAGACGGCAAGCTATTATCCGGTGACAGCTTCCGGACAATGGATTTGGGGAATGGAAAAATGGCGCTGGCGATCAGCGATGGAATGGGGAATGGCGAGCGGGCATCCATAGAGAGTCAATCCGCCCTCGATATGCTCCAGCAGCTTCTGCGTTCTGGTATGGACGAAAAAATTTCAATCAAAACCGTTAACTCCGTGCTCGCCCTGCGCTCCAAGGAGGAAATGTTCGCGACGGTGGACTTGGCATTGATCGATTTGCAAACCGCTCATACCCGTTTTGTAAAAATCGGTTCCACCCCGAGCTTTGTCAAAAGAAATAAAGATGTCATCACGATCACCGCCAACAACCTGCCAGTAGGGATTTTGGAAGAAATCGAGGTGGATGTTGTATCTCGTATGCTCAAGCCGGGTGATTTGCTCGTCATGATGTCCGACGGCATTTATGAGGCGCCGCGACATATTGAAAACAGGCAAGCGTGGATGAAGCGAATCATCAGCGAACTGGAGACGAATGATCCACAGGAGGTCGCTGATTTACTATTGGAAAAAGTCATTCGCCAGCATTCTGGACAAATTGTTGATGACATGACCGTGCTGGTGGCGCGAATTGACCGCTTTGTACCACAGTGGGCTGCCATCGCGGTACATGGCATGGAGAAGCTCGAGCGTCCACGGATTGTGAGTTAGGAGTATGTTTTCTCCATTACCCGTCGATACTGTTGCTAAAAATATCCTGCGAAGTGAAGTGGATGAACGTTCGCAACACGGAGCTGGGACTGACAAAACAGATCGAATGGGGAGATTATTGTGAAAGAAGCGACACTTCGTCAAATACTGGTAGTGACAGACGGCTGCTCCAACTCGGGGATGAGTCCCGTTGCTGCGGCGGCACTGGCAAGAGAGCAAGGGATTACGGTCAATGTGATTGGCGTAATCGACAAGAGTGAGCTGGGTGAGAAAGGGGAGAAGGAAATCAGGGATATTGCGGAAGCAGGTGGTGGACTCTGCGACATCGTATATCCCCAACAGCTTGCACAAACGGTACAAATGCTGACGCGAAAAGCAATGACGCGCACCATTCATCAAGTGGTTAATAAAGAATTAAAAGAGATTTTGGGCGATTCCGGAATAGAAGAGCTGGCACCTGATAAAAGAGTGCAGGTTGCCGGAATGGTTGACGAGTTGGGTGAAAAAAGCAGCTTGAACGTCGTGATGCTGGTCGATACCTCAGGAAGTATGAAGCCAAAGCTGTCGGCTGTTCAGCAAGCGATTCACGATTTCAGTATCAGTCTCCATTCGAGGAGTGGCCATAGCAGAATGGCAGTCGGTTCATTTCCGGGGAAACAAAAGCATCTCGATATCCGCATACCGTGGACAGAAAAGGTCGAGCAGGCCCATCAAATTACGAGTGATTTGGCGATGAGCGGAATTACTCCTACTGGCCCCGCCATCGTTGAGGCAATTGCCCTGTTTGAGCAGGACAAGCTCCCACGCTCACTGCAAGAGCGTTACATCGACCAAGACGAAGAGGACGATTCGAACGGAATGCTGCGTGACCATGTCTTTTAAGGCAGCCACCCCCGACCTGCCCAAGCACTTTACAGGCAAATGGAACAAAAAATCGTACCATGTCTTACGGGAGCTGGGGCGTGGTGCAAACGGGACCGTGTACTTGGTATCCCAAGGTGGCGTACAGCGCGCGGTTAAGGTCGGTGTGGAAGGCATAGACATTTTAATGGAAGTGAATGTGTTGAAAAGCACACAGCAGGGGCGGGATTCCAAAGTGGGACCGCTCCTGTGCGACGTGGACGATCTCGTTGTAAACGGGAAGGCCTGTACGTTTTATGCCATGGAGTATCTTCAAGGCTTGCAATTGGATGAATATATCAAGCAAGAGGGTACGGACTGGGTGGCCGTGATGATGGTTCAATTGCTGGCGCGACTGGATGTTTTGCACCAGCATGGCTATATTTTTGGTGATTTGAAGCCGCAGAATGTGATGGTGACCCAAACGGACAAGCAGGTACGCTTGATTGATTTTGGTGGAGTGACCAAGCTGGGAAACGCCGTTCGGCAGTTTACAGAAGAGTATGATCGAGCTTTTTGGCACGCAGGTGATAGACGGGCTGAAGTAAGTTATGACCTGTTCTCGACAGCCGTGATGATGGTGCGTCTGACGGTTGGAGCAGAAACGTGGAAAAACAGCCTTGGTGACCCACGTCACACGATATTACTCTGTGATATAATACGAAAAAGTGACAGCCTGTACCCTTACCGGGAGCCTTTATTGAAGGCGTTTCACGGCAAGTTTGCGACCGCGAAAGAAATGCGAGCGGAGCTGTTGGCAGTCTTGCGAGATAGCATGGTCGCCAAACCGCAAAAGTCGCAAAAGAAAGCGCGGACGAAAGGGAATGCAGGGGCGGGCATTAGCGGTCTTTTTGTCGCCTCGTTGCTCCTATTGGCTGGCACTTTGTATTACGCATGGTTTATGTGAAGGATGTGACGGTTCGTGTCCTCAGATTTGGTGATGGATACTTGCTTGTTGGCAGGCTCGATTATTTTGAAAAACGGTGGAGAGACTTACCGAACGGAAGAGACAATGGCATTGATTGCGAAGGCTGCGGGGATGGATGATGTCAACAGCTCGGCTACGCCTACGAGCATCATCCTGTCCTTTCGTTGCAGTGGATTCGATCATACAAGAATGGTTCGTACCCCCAAACGTACGACTAACCTCAATAAAATAACGCTCGTGAATGATGTTTCCCGACAGTTTGTCGGTGGGAAAATTAATTTGGAGCAAGCCTATCGGACGCTGCGTGAGATCGATCAGAAAAAGCAGATCTATCCGAAATGGTTGCAGCATCTGGCAGCCGCTACGGCTAGCGGCTCCTTTTCTATGCTTGCAGGGGGAGATTGGGGCAGTCTGATTCCTTCTGCGATAGCCGGTCTGATTGTGAACCTGAGCCAGGAATATTTAGAACAGTTTGTCCGGATGAAGTTTTTTACAGAGTTCTCTGCCGCTTTACTAGGAGGACTTTTCGCGTTGTTGACTGTGACGATCTTTCCGCAGTTGCATTTAAGCATCATTATTATTGGTGCGATGCTTCCACTGTTTCCGGGGATCGCCATCACCAACTCGCTTCGGGATTTGATGGCTGGTGATTTGGTTGCAGGTGTTTCACGCGGAGTAGAAGCCATGCTGACAGCTGTCTCCGTAGCGGTAGCCACAGCCATTATTCTTTCGTTTACGAGGTGAGTACGATGTTGTTACAAGGATTGGCGCTTAGCTTCGCCTCTTCAGTAGCGTGGTGTGTGCTGTTTAATGTGCCGGTTCGAACAATCGTAGCGGGTGGTTTAGCCGGAGTGGTCGGTTTTCTCGTCTACTCGATTCTTCCTATCTACGGTGCAGAGGTCTTGTTGTCGACGTTTGTTTCTGCTGCTGCTGTCTCTTTGCTCAGTCAGCTCTTATCTATTATACTGCGAGTTCCTTCTACGAATTTTAGCGTTGCGGGCATTATTCCACTGGTACCGGGATCGTTGGCTTACAAAGCGATGCTTGCTTTTGTAAACAACGACTATGTCGGAGGAATTACCCAGGCGACCAAAACATTGATGGTAGCCGGCGCGATTGCTTCTGGACTTATATTTGGAATTTCGGTTCTGACGATTTGGAAAGGAGCCCGCTATGCTGGCAAGCGTGCGCAACGAGATTGAGTCCGAGGGGCTTTTGCTTCCAGGTGAGACCGTTGTCGTCGGGATATCCGGTGGCAACGATTCTACCGCACTGTTGCATATATTGGCTTCTCTCAATAAACAATACCAGTATCATTGGAAGCTGCATGCTGTCCATTTGAATCACGGCTTTCGTGGGGAAGAAGCAAGGCAGGACGCACGCTATGCAGAAGAGCTGTGCCGCGAACTCGGCGTGGCTTTCCACCTCTTTGAGTATGACGTCCCCGCTTATATGGAAAAAACGGGTCTGGGCGGGCAAGAGGCGAGTCGGGACATTCGCTATCGGCTGTATCGAGAGGTAGGTCTGGCGCAAGGAGCGACCAAGCTGGCATTGGCCCATCATGCTGACGATCAGGTGGAAACGATTCTCTTTCGTTTTGTACGAGGCAGCAGGTTGCATGGACTGACAGGGATGCCGAAGCGGAGAATGCTTGCGGATTGCCCGATTGAGCTCGTGCGTCCGCTCTTGCATAAAACGCGTCAAGAACTGGAAGGCTACTGTCGGGAACATCAACTCGTCCCCCGTGAGGATAGCAGCAACCAATCGCGCAAATATACGCGCAATCTGCTGCGTCTGGATGTCATGCCCTTATTGGAAAAAGTGAATGACAAATATCGGGAGCATATCTTGGCTACCGCGGAGGCAATCCGGCAGGACGAAGCGCTTTTAATGAGGCTGGCGATTGAGCAGCTGAAAGAGGTAACGATTGAGAAAAAACCTGAAGCATTTTTGATGGACAATGACAAGTTTCAAACTTGTGACGTTGCTTTACAAAGGAGAATGATTACTCTAATATTAAGTTATCTCTCAAAACATACCGAATGGTCTTCGCAACATGTGGAGACCGTTTTGCACATGCTAGGGGGAAGTCGCCCTTCTGCGGAATTGCATTTGCCAAATGACCTGGTAGTGGACCGGGTGTACGGGCGAATCACTTTTCGTCGCAGAAAGCGACAGGATCGCATACATACGTATAGTTACGAGCTCGCCGTTCCCGGTGTAACCTGGATCGACGAGAGCAAGGCCACGGTACATATTACTTACCTGGAAGGTCCCATGGATTGGGAGCGACTCCCTGCGAATGAAGCGGTCTTTGATGCCGATCAGTTGCCAGGATCGCTGTATTTGCGTAACCGAAAACCTGGAGACCGCATCACCCTGTTTGGCTCAGCAGATGGAAAGAAGCTCAAGGATTTATTAATCGATGCCAAATTTCCGCGAGCATGGCGTGACAAACTTCCGCTTTTGACGGCGGGCGATGAGGTGATTTTGGTACCAGGTGTGCGCCGTTCCGCCGTAGCGCCTGTCAATGGACAGACCAGGCGTTTTCTACACGTGCGGGTAGAGTTTGGAGAAGATTGGCGGGAGGTTTTTTCATGAATCAAGACATCGAGAAGATTTTGCTATCAGAAGAGGATATCGCGGTAAAGGTTCGAGAATTGGGTGAGACGCTGGCTGCAGAATACAAGGATAAAAATCCATTGGTCATCTGCGTGCTGAAAGGCGCAGTCATTTTCATGGCTGATCTGATCCGTCACATGAACATTCCGTGCGAAATGGACTTCATGGCAGTTTCCAGCTACGGAAGTGGAACAGAGTCCTCTGGCATGGTGAAAATCTTGAAGGATCTCGATACATCTGTGCAAAGCAGACACGTACTGGTTGTAGAAGACATCATGGACAGTGGACTGACGCTGAGCCGCTTGGTAGAGCTGTTGCGCCATCGGGAAGCCGCTTCTGTAAAAGTGGTGACTCTCTTGAACAAACCAGAGCGTCGCAAGGTGGACATTTCACCGGATTACAAGGGTTACGATGTTCCAGACGAATTCGTTGTGGGATATGGCTTGGACTATGCCGAGCACTACCGTAATCTGCCGTATATCGGTGTATTGAAGCCTGAGGTCTACACGAAGTAGGTTTGTTGTGGAGACCGTACTTTCTATGATAAAATGTGAAAAGTGTCTGTTCGTGAGAGGAGGTAAGGAATGAATCGCTTTTTTCGTAATACCGGGTTCTACCTACTGATTTTTCTTGTCACGGTCGGGATCGTGAATTTCATCCTCTCCGGTACTGATAAGGTTGGGAAACTTACATATCAGGAATTCCGGGTACAGCTAAAAGCTGACAACGTCACTGAGTTGGCGCTTCGACCAGAGAATGGTACTTACAGGGTTGAGGGTACGTTGGCAAAAGCTATTCCGGGACAGGAAAGCAACAAATTTTTTACCAATGTTCCTTTGTATGATTCAGATGTTGTAAAGCTAGTCGAAGAGAAAATTGATGCACAAAAGATGAAGAATGTAGCGTTCAATCCTGCGGAGGGCAACAGCATTTGGCTCACGTTCTTGACCTCGATCATTCCTTTTGTCATCATCTTCATCCTGTTTTTCTTTCTTCTGAACAATGCCCAAGGTGGCGGAAGCCGAGTAATGAACTTCGGTAAAAGCCGCGCGAAGCTTTACAACGAAGAAAAGAAACGCGTTACCTTCGACGACGTGGCAGGAGCGGACGAAGAAAAGGCTGAGCTGGAGGAAGTCGTTGATTTCCTGAAAGACAACCGTAAGTTCAATGCGGTTGGCGCTCGTATTCCAAAAGGGGTACTGCTCGTAGGTCCTCCGGGTACAGGTAAAACCTTGCTCGCGCGCGCTGTTGCAGGCGAAGCTGGTGTGCCGTTCTTTAGTATCTCCGGTTCTGACTTCGTGGAAATGTTCGTTGGGGTGGGTGCATCCCGCGTACGTGACCTGTTTGAAAATGCTAAGAAAAATGCTCCTTGCATTATCTTTATTGACGAGATTGACGCCGTGGGTCGTCAACGCGGAGCTGGACTCGGCGGCGGTCACGACGAACGCGAGCAAACTCTCAACCAGTTGCTCGTAGAGATGGACGGTTTTGGTGGAAACGAAGGGATCATCATGATCGCTGCTACGAACCGACCTGACATTCTCGACCCGGCTCTCTTGCGTCCGGGACGTTTTGACCGTCAAATTACGGTTGATCGTCCTGATATCAAAGGCCGTGAAGCGGTGCTCAAGGTTCATGCCCGCAACAAGCCAATTGGCGAAGACGTGAAGCTGGACGTGATTGCTCGTGGTACATCGGGCTTCACGGGCGCAGACTTGGAGAACTTGCTGAACGAAGCGGCTCTCTTGACTGCCCGCAGAAACAAAAAGCAAATCACAATGACCGAAGTAGATGAAGCGATTGACCGCGTGATTGCGGGCCCAGCGAAGAAGTCTCGCGTAGTGAGCGAAGACGAACGCCGTCTGGTTGCCTTCCACGAAGCTGGTCATACGATCATCGGATACCACTTGAGAAATGCAGAAATGGTACATAAGGTAACAATCATTCCGCGCGGCCAAGCTGGCGGATACACCGTGATGCTGCCGAAGGAAGACCGTTTCTTTGCTACCAAATCAGACCTGCTCGACAAAATCGTCGGCCTGTTGGGTGGACGTGTTGCGGAAGAATTGGTGCTCGGGGATATTAGTACCGGGGCGCATAATGACTTCCAACGCGCGACTGCTATCGCTCGCAGCATGATTACCGAATACGGAATGAGCAAGCTCGGACCGATGCAATTCGGTAAGAGTCAAGGACAGGTATTCCTGGGCCGCGACTATGGCAATGAGCGTAACTACTCTGATAAGATTGCCTACGAGATCGATCTCGAAATGCAAAATATTATCAACGAGTGCTACGCAAAGTGTACAGAATTGCTGACGAAGCACCGTGATCAGCTCGATCTGATTGCGAACACGCTGCTCCGTGTAGAGACTCTCGATGCTGAGCAGATCAAGCAATTGATCGAAACAGGTAAAATGGATAACGATCCAGATGCAAATAAAGATGTGGTCGTGAACATTCAACCGAAGCTGGAAGAAGTAAAAGAAGAACCAAAGCAAGAAGATACACAAGAAGATACAAACGAAGAACCGAAACAATAAGGGGCGCCTCAGGTGCCCTTTTTTGCAATATCGGAAAGTATAAATATTGTGGGTATTTAGCTCCTAAGTTTTAAAGGTGTCGATGAACCGATAAAGCTAGTGAGAAGAAAAAGCGCAGGGCTCGTAGACCTTGACAGGCCACCCCAGTCGGAACTTAAAAAAGGGGACCACGCTTGTCGAACACTTCTTCCTTGAGAAACTTCCTCCCGTAGGGTGGCTTTGGCTCGACGGTCCCCTTTTTTTAGTGGAGATGGCCAGTGAATCCCCTTGCTGGCGTGTCAGAGTCGAAGAGAACTACGCTTTTTCTTCTCCTCCACTTTGTTGACTCATACTTAAAGGCAAACCCAAAACGAATGAGAGGGATTGGATATGTTGCTTACACCAGGCATGGCTGCATTTGACATGGATGGAACCTTACTGACTCACGATTCAAAGCTGACAGAAGGCACGAAAGAAGCACTTCGCCAATTGCAACAGCAAGGCTGCAAACTCGTTTTATCTACGGGCAGGATGTATGGCTCCGCTCAAATTCCGATCGATTCCTTTCCTTTTGACGGCTTTGTCTGTAGCAATGGCGGGGCTATTTTCGAAGGAGATGGTACGCTGGTCCGTCGATCGCTCCTTCCTACTGAGATGATAATCGGTGCGATCCATGCACTGAGGCAAGAAACGATTTATTATGAGCTTCATGATACCAACAGCAATCGCTGGATGGTCAAAGAAGACCGTGAACGTTTGGAAGCGACCATGAGTGAGGATGCGTCTGTGGAAGGATTCTCGATCTTGAATTTTCCTTACTATAGGCTCGCTCGCATAGAGCCTTTGGCAGAGATGTTGGAAAAAGTAGAGTCCGGGGAAGTAGAGATCGTCAAGTTCTTCATCTGGCATTATGACCCGGATCGTCTGGAGTGGGTGAAAGCGCAGCTACAGCCTTGGAGCGAGCAAGTGACCATCACTTCATCCGGAAAGCAGAATGTCGAAGTGATTCCTCAAGGGGTATCCAAATGGGAAGGGCTTCAATACTTCTGTGAAAAATGGGGAATCTCCCCAGAGAAAGTAATGGCATTTGGCGATGCAGAAAATGACCGTGAAGCATTAACGGGCGCAGGATATTCCGTCGCGATGGAAAACGCTTCTGACGAAATCAAGCAGGTAGCCAAATATATCGCCCCACACCATAATGAGGAAGGCGTTGCCCGCTTTATTCGGGAGCGTGTTCTTGGAGAAAAAGGCGAGTAAGGGAATGAAAAGCAGAAGCTGCGTCTGTACGGGCCGGTTTCTGCTTTTTCGCTCAAAATGTACCACGTTGACAAGGTGAGGTTATACGCTTACAATGACCGTAAATTATGACACCACCGTAGGGGGATTTTTTCCATGGACGCTTTAGCGTTAGAAAAAAAAGCCCAGCGCAACGCTGAGTTACGTGAACGACTGCTGCAGTTGAAGAAAGAGCGTAATGCCATCATTCTTGCTCACTTTTACCAACGTCCCGAGATTCAGGAAGTCGCTGACTTCATTGGCGATTCCTTTGGATTGGCACAGAAAGCAAAAGAAACGGATGCCGATGTAATTTTGTTCTGTGGGGTTCATTTTATGGGAGAAAGTGCAAAAATTCTCAATCCCCAAAAGACCGTCATTATTCCCGATGAACGGGCTGGCTGTCCGATGGCGGACATGGTGAACGTAGACGGGCTCCGCAAGCTCAAAGCACAACATCCAAATGCTAAGGTAGTGGCTTACATCAATACTTCTGCGGATGTTAAGGCAGAAACCTACATCTGCTGTACGTCGTCCAACGCGAAGCGCGTGATCGAGTCGATCGACAGCGATGAGATCATTTGGGTGCCGGACAAAAACCTCGGCCACTATGTATCCCAATTCACAGACAAGAAAATGATTATTTGGGAAGGGTACTGCAACACGCATGACCAACTGTCTGTAGAAGACATCATGACGTTGAAGCAGCAGCACCCAGAGGCTGTGGTAGTCGTTCATCCGGAGTGCCGCCCAGAAGTGGTATCCCTGGCTGACTACGTTGGTTCCACGACCGGAATTTTGAAATACTGCCGGGAGTCTTCGCACAAAGAGTTTATTATTGGAACGGAAGACGGCACACGCTACATGCTGGAAAAGGACAGCCCGGACAAAACGTTCATTTTCGCTTCCAAGTACCTCGTTTGCCCGAATATGAAGGTGAACAACCTGAAGAAGTGCGTCGAGGCGCTGGAGAATATGAAGCCGGAGATTTTTGTTCCGACAGATGTTGCAGATGCGGCACGTGCTTCCTTGGAGCGCATGCTTGCGGTAGCGCCTGCTTAAGGGGCAGACTGATCAAATGCAAAAAGGGAGTAGAGCGCAGGGGCTTTACTCCCTTTTTCTATTAGGAGATTTTGGTTAAGGGCTGGATGTCTTTTCGTCGGTAAATGTTCAGGACGAGTACAATCATACCGGATAACAGCAAGGATCGGTAAACATCTTTTACTCGTCTGATGGCATGGAGCAAACGAAGAAACAGCATAACACCAAGAATGAAAAAGGCGATCCCTACATTTGGTCCAAAAATATAGTCAGACTCAAGGGCGGGCAATGCATCTAGAGAGGCACCAAAGCCCTGGCCCCATAAGGTAATCTATGTTATTCCATAAAAAGGAAAAAGAAAGACCTCCTCGCCGGGAAGTCTTGTTATCTGTGTTTAGGAAGGCATCGGGGTAGGAGTTGGTTTTCCGTAGCCTTGCCCGTAGGTTTGGTCTATGTAGGTACGAATTTCTTTTGTAGATTTGCCTTCTTCTTTCAGCTTGCCGGAAATAACGGCGATTTCCATGCATACGCCACAGCGAGTGCCGTGGTCATCCCAGACAATGGAGCCATCAAACTTTTCTTCTTTGATGAAGCAGTTGCCATTATGCCCGTGTCCAGCACTTTCACCACAACCACAATAGCATGGAATGGATTTGAGCAGCTCACGATTTGCGGCAGCAACTTTGTAGGATTGGATAATGACAGGGTCTTGGTTGTCTAAAAATTTTGGTAGCTGATCAGCGGAAGCAGTCAATTCCTGCAAATCTCCATTGGGGGCGTGCTGCGTGTGATCGCTATGATTCTGTTCAGCTTGATCAGTAGAGCCACAGCCAGTAAGCAGAGCTCCGGTGATAAAAGTAATGGCTAACCATGATTTACGTTTCATCTTGGACATACCTCCTGCCAGTTATTTTATCATAATGAGATGGAGAAATTGTGGAGCCAGGAGAGAAGATGCACACTTTTGATTTTTAAATCGTAATAAATCCTATTTACTTTTTGGGCTCCTCTCCGTATAATGAAAAACGACGAAGACGTAAATCGGAATCATTTTGAATTGGAGCAGGAGGAAATATAGATGAAAAGAGTTATGCTGGCAGCCCTAAGTTTCATTACGGCAGTGGGGCTGGTAGGATGTGGAGCAGCGAACGAAACAGCTGGGACTCCCCAAGCTGGCAGTGACGCGTCAGGGAAACCAAAAGTATACACGACGATTTATCCATTGGAATATGTAGCAAAGCGGATCGGCGGTGAGCATGTGGAGGTAACGAATCTGGTTCCCGCAGGCGTAGAGCCTCACGACTTCGAGCCAACCGCAAAAGACATGGTCGCTCTGTCAGGAGCAGATATCTTCGCCTATAACGGCAGTGGTTTAGAGCTGTGGGTAGAGAAGGCTGTAACCAACCTCGACAAAAACAAGACAACTGTTGTTAATGCGACGGAAGGTCTCGAGCTGATTCATGCAGCTGAGCATGAGCATGAAGGAGAGGGCCACAAAGAAGAAGGTCACGCAGAAGAAGCAGGGCACGACCACGGGGATCTGGACCCTCATGTATGGCTCGACCCGATGCAACTGAAGGCACAGGCGGAGAAGGTCAAAAATACGCTCGTGCAAAAAGATCAAGCGCACGCTGCTGATTACGAAAAGAACTTCACACAATTAGCAACAGACCTGGAACAGTTGGATAAAGAGTTCAAAGATATGGTTACGCAAGCGCCGAAGAAAGAATTCATGGTTTCTCATAGCGCATTCAGCTATCTGGCAAAACGCTACGGGCTGGAGCAAGTAGCGATCTCTGGGGTCAATCCTTCTGATGAGCCATCCACAACAGAGTTGAAGAGCTTGGTGGAGCATGTAAAGGAACACAATATTTCTTATGTGCTGTTCGAAACGTTGGTTTCTCCGAAGGTAGCGGAAGTGATTGCGAAGGAAGCTGGCGTGAAGACGGCTACGCTCAATCCGTTGGAAGGTTTGACGGAAGACGACGTAAAGGCGGGGCGTGATTACTTGTCCATTATGCGCGAGAATATGAATACATTGAAGACTGCACTCCAATAAGTTTTCCCTCGAAAAGATGTCGCTTCCCAGGCGGCATTTTTTCATTCATTAGTAGGATGCTTGTGGTTCGGGCAAAATCGTAGTACGATGAAGGGAATCAAATAAGAACAAATCCGATTTAAGGGATGGATATTTCATGGAACCACATACACAAGAGGTGCCTGTCATTAAGCTCACAGGTGTCTCCTTTCAATATGAAGACAAACAGGTTCTCGATGAGGTTGAATTCACACTGGAACGCGGAGACTTTGTGGGCATCGTCGGGCCGAACGGATCAGGGAAATCTACGCTGATGAAGCTGATTTTGGGTCTGTTGACACCAAACAAAGGGACAGTGGAGTTGTTCGGGCAACCTCTATCCAAGTTTCGTGAATGGAACCGCATTGGATACGTCGCGCAACAGGTCGCGCATGGAGCGGGTGGATTTCCGGCGACGGTGCGAGAAGTCGTGTCATCTGGATTGGTCGGGAAAGTAGGCCTTTTTCGCAGATTGACGAAACAGCACCATGAGAATGTTCGGGCTGCGGTGGAGCGTGTCGGCTTGTTGGAGAAGCTGGATCAACGCATCGGTAACTTGTCCGGCGGGCAGTTACAGCGCGTTTTCATAGCGCGAGCTCTTGTAGCTGAACCAGAGCTGTTGATCCTCGATGAGCCAACGGTCGGTGTCGATCAGGAATCGATCGATCAATTTTACAGCTTGCTTCGGTCGCTGAAGGAAGAGAACGGATTGACGATGATGATCGTCAGCCACGATGTGGGAGTCATGTCGCAATGGGTGACCAAGGTGGCTTGTGTGCAGAAGAAAATTCACTTCCACGGAACAGCGCACGATTTTGAGCATAACCAAGAAAAAATCTTGCAAAGTATGTACGGTGATTCGGTCAGACTGCTGTCTCATCATCATTAAGCTTTGTAAATAGGTAAGAAAGAAGGAATAGGCACATGCTTGCTGATTGGTGGCAGTATGACTTTTTGCGGTATACCCTGTTTTCAGGGATTTTAATTGGTCTGATTTGCCCTATTTTGGGCACGTTTCTCATTGTTCGTCGCTTGTCGATGATGGCAGATGGCTTGTCACACGTCACACTGTCCGGTGTAGCTGCCGGGATGCTCATTTCCAAAAAGGTTGCCTTTTTCTCCGCAGTCAATCCGCTGTTTTTCGGGATGCTGTTTGCGGTGATCGGTTCGTTGTTCATCGAGCGGTTGCGTAAGGTGTACAAAGCGTATCAGGATTTGGCGATTCCGATTATATTATCTGCGGGACTTGGGCTGTTTACCGTATTGATCAGCATCGCAGACGGTTTTAATGCAGATTTGTATTCGTACTTGTTCGGAAAAATTGTGACGGTGTCCATCGAAGACCTGTATGCGCTGATTGGTGTGGCAGTTGTTGTTTTAGGGACAGTCGTGTTGATTTACAAGGAGCTTTTTGCGGTCTCCTTTGACGAGGAATTCGCTCGCGTCTCCGGGGTGGCAAGACGTTCGATTAATTTGTGGTTCATGGTGCTCGTCGCTCTGACGATTGCGGCTTCCATGCGTATAGTCGGTGTCCTGTTAATCTCGGCGCTGATTACCCTTCCGGTAGCGGCTAGTCTGCAAATCGCGAAAAGCTTTCGTCAAACGATTTTCTTGTCGATTTTGTTCGCGGAGTTTTCCGTGTTAAGCGGTTTGTATTTTGCCTATCTCCTTGATTGGGCATCTGGTGGTACAATTGTACTGATGGCAGTGCTGGTTATGCTAGTTGTATTGGGTGTAAAAAAGCTGCGGGTCGCTTTCCGATAAGAGTTTTCCGGATATGACAAAAGGAAGGAGTGTTTGTCGATGAAAGTAGAAGAAGCGCTGCAAATATTGAAAGAACATGGTTTCAAGTATACCGGCAAGCGGGAGGAGATGATTCGAATCTGCGCGGCCGAGAAGCGATACCTGTCTGCCAAAGATATTATGGAAAGAATCAAGGAGCAGTATCCAACACTCAGCTTCGATACCGTCTATCGCAACATTTCCACTTTTGTTGAGCTGGGGATTCTGGAAGAGACGGAGCTTGACGGGGAAGGCAGATTCCGTTTGGCCTGTTCGACAGATGGACACCATCATCACCATGTGATTTGTACGGAATGTGGAAAGACTTCTTCTTTGCCAGGATGTCCGATGAATATCATTTCCGCTGTACCGGAAGAGTTTCAGGTGACGGGGCACAAGTTCGAGGTATATGGCACGTGCAAGGAATGTGTAACGCATTCGAATTAATCGGATAAAGGGGAGTGCTCGCTTTTGCGGGTGCTCTTTTTTTGCATCTCCTTCAAGCGTGTATTTGCTATAATGGGTGGAAAATCATCAGTTACAAGAGAGAAGGGACACAGTCATGATTCCCCGTTATATTGTGGACTTTGATTTGCACACCTTACCTCGGATGAGGGCAGATGTAGCTGTTATTGGAGCAGGAATTGCTGGATTGTATACAGCGTTGCAAACGAGTGAGTATGCGGATGTGGTGTTGATCAGCAAGAAGGGACTCGATGATAGTAACACACGCTGGGCTCAGGGAGGAATCGCTGCTGTAACAGCCCAATCAGATTCTCCGGCCCTTCATCGACAGGATACGTTAATCGCTGGAGCAGGTCTTTGCTCGTATAACGCTGTGGAGGTCCTGGTGCATGAAGGCCCTGATCGCTTGCATGAACTGATTGCATATGGAACGGAATTTGACCGCGATGAACAAGGGGAGTACGAGCTGACACAGGAAGGCGCGCATAGCAAACGGCGAATTTTGCATGCAAACGGAGATGCCACTGGGGCAGAGATTGTCCGCGCTTTGTCCAAGCGAGTGATGGAGCAGCCAAACATTCAGGTTTTGGAATATCATTTTGCTGTGGATGTCATCACGCAGGATGGTGAATGCGTGGGTGTCCTCGTGCGGAAGCCGGATGGCGAACTGTTTTTCCTGGAAGCCAAAGCAACGGTGCTGGCTACAGGAGGAGCAGGTCAGCTTTACCGATACACGACGAATCCGCAAATCGCTACGGCGGATGGGATCGGAATCGCGTATCGGGCGGGCGCTCGCATTAAAGATGTGGAATTTATCCAGTTTCATCCGACTGCGCTTTACTATCCGGGAGCCCCGCGCTTTTTGATTTCAGAAGCGGTTCGTGGGGAGGGTGCCATTTTGCGTAACAGCAATGGCGATCGCTTCATGGACAAGTACCATCCGCAAAAAGAACTGGCACCGCGCGATATTGTCGCCCGGGCGATTGTCTCCGAGATGGAGCAGACAAAGTCTACGTTTGTGTATCTCGACATTACCCACGAATCGGAGGCGCTTATTAAGAGGCGTTTTCCGACGATTTATAATTTTTGCTTACAATACGGGCTCAATATGGTGACAGACTGGATTCCGGTAGCTCCTGCCTGCCATTATATTATGGGCGGGGTTCAAACTGACTTGAACGGGGAGACCTCGACGAAGCGTCTTTTTGCATGCGGGGAAGCTTCTTGCACAGGGGTACATGGAGCGAATCGACTGGCCAGCAACTCGTTATCGGAAGCGGTTGTATTCGGTCACCGGATCGCGGAGCGGATCAAGCAGCTTGCTGATTTGCCCGGCATCCATCCTTTTGAGGTTGTTTCCAAGCAAAAACTGCCTCAAGCGTTCAATACACGTGAACAACGATTGAAAATGCAAAAGCTCATGCTGCGGCATGTTAGTGTGAAGCGCGACGATAAAGGATTAACGAAAGCACTAGCTGAGCTTGCGCGAATGGAGCAATACTATCAGTACGAGCCCAAGAGCCTGGAAACGTTTGAATTTTTCAATCTGCTGAATGCTGCCGTCCTGACAACGAGAGCGGCCCTTTTGCGGGAAGAAAGCAGAGGTGGGCATTATCGTACTGATTTTCCAAATAAAGATGACTTGGTGTGGCGTAAGCATTTGATCCAGTCCGTAGAAGATGGTGTCCAAGAGGAGTGTGAGAAGTATGATGTGGAATAAACGGGAGCTTCAGCGAAAAATAGAGGAATGGCTACAGGAAGACGTGGGGTTTGGTGATGTAACGACTATGAGCACCATTCCTGAATCAGAGCAGGGTGTCGGCATTTTATATGCCAAGGAAGCAGGAATCGTGGCAGGCCTGCCGATTGCGGAGCAAGTATTTGCCACGGTTGATTCTGCTCTCGTTTTTGAGGCAAAGGTAGTAGAAGGGGCACGAGTAGAGGTTGGTCAGCAGATCGCCGAAGTCAGCGGCTCGGTTCGTTCGATTTTGAGTGGAGAGCGGCTTGCACTTAATTTAATGCAGCGTTTGTCTGGGATTGCCACGAAAACGAGTGAATACGCAGCAGCCGTCGCAGGGACGAAGGCACGAGTTGTCGATACGAGAAAGACTACGCCAGGCCTCAGGGCTTTGGAAAAGTACGCGGTACGAGTCGGGGGAGGCTACAATCACCGTTTTGCCTTGTATGATGCCGTGATGATCAAGGACAATCATATCAAAGGAGCGGGCGGTATCGCACAGGCTGTTGCAGCGGCACGCGCAGTTATTCCGCATACGATGACAGTAGAGGTAGAGGCCGAATCGTTTGAACAGGTTCAGGAAGCATTGGCAGCAGGTGCAGATACGATCATGCTCGACAATATGTCCCTCGATCAAATGGTGGAAGCCGTGCAGTTTATCAATGGACGGGCCATTGTCGAGGCGTCTGGCGGTGTGAGTCTGGAGACGATTGGTGACATTGCAAAAACAGGCGTAGATATCATTTCGGTAGGGGCACTGACTCATTCTGTCAAAGCGTTTGATATCAGCCTCGATCTGAATACACGCAAGCGGTAAGGAGCGACCACGATGTTATTGGTGATCGATATAGGCAACTCCAATATTGTGTTGGGCTTATATGAAGGCGACGAGCTCCAACACCATTGGAGAGTTTCCACAGATCGTAACAAAACGGAAGACGAGTACGGCATGCTCGTCAAAAGCTTGTTTGGTAGCGTAGGGCTTGGCTTTGAACAGGTGAGAGGCGTCATTATCTCGTCTGTCGTGCCACCTTTAAACCTCACGATTGAACGTATGTGCGGGAAGTATATGCAACAAAAAGCGCTGATTATCGGACCGGGTATCAAGACGGGACTAAACATCAAGTATGAGTATCCGCGAGAGGTAGGTTCCGATCGAATCGTGAACGCTGTTGCTGCGATTCATCATTATGGCGCACCGCTTATTGTTGTCGATTTTGGTACGGCGACGACCTTTTGCTATGTGGACGAGCGGGCGCAGTATTGGGGCGGGGCGATTGCTCCTGGTATCGGGATATCGACAGAGGCTCTCTTCACTCGTGCTGCCAAGCTGCCGCGAATCGAAATCGCCAAGCCTGCAAGTGTAGTCGGGCGCAATACGATAGCGGCAATGCAGTCCGGCATTTTCTATGGATTCGTCGGTCAGGTTGAAGGCATTGTACGCAGAATCATGGATGAATATGGTACGCGTCCAACCGTAGTTGCTACGGGAGGGCTGGCAGCACTTTTTGCGAATGAGACCTCTTGTATTCATGTTGTGGATCAGAATCTTACGCTAAAAGGACTTCGTTTGATCTATGAGCGGAATCAATCATAGTGGATGACGAATGTATCTGCAGAAAAACATTTCAGGATCATCTGGATCTAGGTGAGTCAGAGTTCCGCAGTGAACGTATCCGAGCTTCAGACAGAGGCGTTGCATTCTCTCGTTGGAAAGATTAGTAGAAGTGAACAACTTCTCCGTAGGGGAGATCGTTTCCAGATAGCGCATCATCTCCTCGCCAATCCCTCGTTTCTGATAGTGAGGGTGAACAATGAGTAGATGAATAAAGCTGTTCTTAAAAAATAATTGATTGATGATGGCAAAACCGACAATATTCATGTCGATTAACGCCAAGTAGCAATGTCCTTGCTCGATGGCTTCTTGCAGTTCAGATGAACGACTGGTTGAACCGAGCACCATGGCATCAATCGTACAGACAGCAGGAATGTCTTGAGGAGTAGCTAGACGGATTGAGGTCATCCATTTCAAATCCTTTCTACTTGTAAATCGTTGCTTATGTTGTATGGAATGGAAAAAGGGTGTTAAACTACTGGTAGAGATACGGATTATCCGACATATAAATAAAGGAGCCAATACCGTTGCAGCGGCAAGGCTCCTGAGACAAGTAGCTGTGGCACACCCACGGCGCGCATGATTACAAAAACAGCGAACCCCACCGTCAGGCGGTCAACCTTAGGCGGTGGGTTTTCGCTTGTTACGCCACTTTCTTACCCATCGGTAGAGCTTCCTGCTGCTAAACCAGAGGCTTAGCAAGGTTGCCAGTACTTTTAGGAAAAGGTAAAGCGTGCCGAGCGAGACCATCAGCATCACCCCCTTTACAGGAAGCTGTGCCGTGGTCCTCCACCGCCAGTCTTGTCTCAAGTTAAATTATACCATTCCAGCATTCCGTATGGTGAGTTCTCTTGTTAGTGTAGATATGAGCTGACTCGACAAAAAGAGTGATATTCGGCGAGTAACATTGCTGGGGACAGGTAAAGATAGATACGTATTTCCCATCCATGGATGGGGACACAGAAAAAAGTTGAGATTTTCATTACTTTTCGTTGACAGCACATGATCCACGCGCTACAATGGCTATTGTGCCTAGCAGAAAAGTTATGTCACATTGAACTTTTTAAGTTTCTTTGAAAAAAGTTCTTGCGTTTCAGATGAATGCATGCTAACATATGAATTCTGAAAGGCAAACAAGCGGATCGCTTTGATCCACTTCAAATATATGGATGGATGTCCGAGCGGCCGAAGGAGCACGATTGGAAATCGTGTAGGCGGTGTTGAACCGTCTCGTGGGTTCAAATCCCACTCCATCCGCCATCACTTTCTTAGAAATGGCCCGTTGGTGAAGCGGTTTAACACAGCAGCCTTTCACGCTGTCATTCAGGGGTTCGAATCCCCTACGGGTCACCTAGCAAAATGCCCTGCGTTAGCAGGGATCCTGGAGGCTTAGCTCAGCTGG
>NZ_JAMAUS010000016.1:0-109208 GCF_023714195.1 Brevibacillus sp. MER 51
ACGGAGTCAAGGGTTCGCTTCGCCTTACGCCCTTGACTCCATTGACCCGAGAAAGATGTCCCAATTAGGGGATGAAACCTTTTCATATAACGGTTGATTGAGTTTACACGAAATTCTTGACAGACCCGGAGCCTATAGAAATAAACGATATTTAATCATTTAATCTACAATTAGTATGTGGTCTGTCAATATTTTTGTGTAAGCTCGTTTACAATCAACAACAAGATCATACAACCAACAACAAGATCATACAACCAACAACAAGATCATACAACCAATAACACGTATAACCCATGTAATACCAGTCAATACGGATGTACGCACATCAACGCTTTGAAATTTATACCCTAAACAACGCTATTGCGTTAAATTGAAACAGGTCGATTATGGTCAGATACCACCATGATTGACCTGTTTTTTATGTGCAGCCGAAGGAAAGTAGATGTTCTGGTGTAAAAATGGCAAAATAAGGTAATTTATGGTATATTTTATGTAAACTATACGAACTCAAAAAGATCGTGGTAAAGGAGATCTAGCCGATATGCAATTATGTAAGAAGCAATGGCTTTTTATCGTCCTTTTTGTACTAGCAGGCTTGTTTGCAAGCTATGCGAGTTATTTAGCCTTTACCAAAACGCTCGTGAACATATATGTAGAGAAAATGCCTGACGGGGCTTGGGTCGTTTCAGACAACGTCGTATCGGAATACAATGCAAGTCAGTGGGCAGAGGAGAATGGCATAGCTACAGGCGATAGGATTATAAAAATAGATGGTCATTCTCCCGATGAGGACATCTCCGTTTCACGTTTTGGGAAGATTGGCACGGCAGATACACTGGAAGTCATAAAAGACGGGAAGCGGATTGTGCATCACATACAAAATGAGCACAGCATTTCGTATCTGGTGTACTGTGTGATTCTGCCAAGCATTATTTTTGTGATGCTGCTTCTCTTTTCTATATTTTTGCTCCAGAAGACAGAGGCAAAAAATGTTCCTTCGATCACGTTAATTCTGTTTTTTCTGGCGACCGGGTGTGGTTATGTATCAGGTGCTACCGCTGGCTTGGGGGACATGATCATTCGGCTTGGCAATACGCTGGGTGTTTTGTTCTGCCTCGTATTATTACTGCATTTTCTTCTCAGCTATTTTGACCTCCTCCACATGAGAGGGCGCATCCTGCTGACTCTCGTATACTTCACAGGCACGCTCCTCTATGTTGCCGAAAGCTTCGTTTCATTTGCAAAGATGAAGGATTACTTCTTGACGGTGTATGTAGTCAAGCTGACCTTTTACTCCATTGTATTCTTGATAAATCTCATTGTTATTTTATTTCAATATTTCCATTACCGCCGAACACGAAAAGAAGCGATTATGAAGGTTATGCTCACTGGGATATGTGTATCCTATTTCCCTTATGTCATGATGGTGACCTTGCCGAAAACGCTCTTTGGTTTTGAATTGATCCAGACTGAGGTAGCGGTCTCGTTTCTGTTTTTCTTGCCTGTCTCTTTTTATTATTTGGTGACAGCGAAACAGCTTCTAGATATTGATTTTTTGTTGAACCGATTAAAGTATTATCTCCTGCTGTCACTCCTGCCATCGGTGTTGATCTTGCTGATCTGCATGTATGTGATCGGCTATTCTCCAAATGGAATGGTGAGCTGGCTTCAGCTGTCACTGGCGACTTATCTGATTATTACGCTGCTCTTTTTTGCAAAAGAGGCGCTGGACTATGAACTAAGGCACATTTTGTTTCGAGAAAAACTCAATTTCCAGTCAAGCCTGGATCGTTTTTCACGAGAGATCATGAGAGTGATGAAGGTGGTAGAACTGGATGAGCGCTTGCTTGCAGAAATACGTGACACGTTGCAAATAAAAGCCGTTTCCATCGCTGAGATTGAACCGAACCAGAAGAAGGTACATTGGCTGGAAGGCTATCCAGCCCCGCAGACGGAGAGTATTATTCAGGTTCTTCAACAAAAAAGTAGCGTCGTGAAGATTGGAGACATCGTTACCGATGAGAGCGGTGTGTTTATCCATATGGGGGAGCGGAATCAGAAGTTGGCATTTGTCTGGTTGCAAAACAAGCCGAACCAGACACAATTCAATTTCGACGAAATCATGTGGATAAAAACAATGATCAGATATGTAGGTCTTGTCTATGAAAATCTTTTTTTGATTGAGAAGCTGTCAGACGAGCTGGAGGAATCGCTGCAAAAGCAAAAAGGGGTGTCACCGTGGCTCCTTCGCTTGTTTTTTCGCATGTCTGAGAAGGAAAGGCGCCGACTGGCAAGCGATCTGCATGATTCTGCGTTACAGGAGCAAATTGTTTGGTACCGAAGACTGGATAAGCTGATTACAGACACGAATACACCAGAAGCGGTAGCCAGTGAGCTAACGCACATTCGAGAAGGACTCTTGGATGTCATCTATCAGATCCGTCAAATTTGCAACGAGTTACGACCGCCATTTTTGCAGGAGATGGGCATTGTAGAAGTGCTGGAGGGCTTGATTTCTTACACCCAGCAACAAGAGAATTTTACGATCACGTTTGCGAAAGGTCAGATTCCTTCTGATCTTGATCAGGAAATCTCGATCAGTCTGTATCGGATTGTACAGGAATTGTTGCGAAATGCTGCTAAACACGCCCGTGCATCCAGCGTCCACATCACGTTGGATTGCAACAACGAAGAACACCTGATCCTGCACTATTCCGATAACGGGCAAGGCATGGCTGAAACTGAGCTTCGATCAAGCTTTTCTCACATGGGCATCGTGGGGATTCAAGAGCGGGTGCGCTGTTTGCGGGGGACTATTCTTTTTCAAACCGATGTGGGAAAAGGATTTGATGTTCATGTCACACTGCCCGTACATAGGATTGCCGATACACTTTTGTTGGATGGAAAGGAGATTTATCCATGATTAAGCTGTTGTTGGTCGATGATCATCCCTCTGTTCGGGAAGGAACAAAAGTCATGTTTGAGGAGGAGCAAGATTTTGCAGTAAGCGCGGTTTCTTCCGGGATGGAGGCATTGGAGCTGGTCAAAATCAATGACTTTGATGTAATGTTGTTTGATTTGCACATGCCCGTAATCAACGGCTTGGAGCTGACCAAGCGCATCATGAGCATCAAACCCAATTCGCTCATCATCATCTACACAGGCTTTGAAATTGAGCCTTACTTTAACAATTTGGTAGAGGCGGGTGTCTCCGGTTTTGTCAGCAAAACAGCCACAAGAGAGCAGATGATCGAAGCCATCCGATGCACAGTGCGCAATGAAACCGTCATTCCGATTCCTTTGTTCAAACAATTAAGACGAAACAGTGTACGGCTATGTACTGGCGAGGATCAACTGGAAGAGGTGTCCATAAACGAACGCGAGCAGCAAATCCTGCTCGAAATTGCGAAAGGGCGCAGTAACAAAGAACTGTCGGAGATCTTGCTGATGAGCCAGCGCAACGTGGAGTACCAGTTGACGCGCATCTTTGGAAAGTTGCAGGTACGGTCGCGGGCAGAGGCGATCAGCGAAGCGATCAAAAGGGGGATCATCCCTGAACAGAGTTGGTAGTCGTTTGGAGAGAAGAGCGTTTGTACTTGAAAAAGTCAAGCGCTCTTTTTATATTTCGGAAGAATGATTGCGGGGAGCGCAAAAGATATACGGATTTCCGAAATAGCGTTTTCGGTGAAAAATGTAAAAATCTGGATTAAAGTAATAATCAGAAGAGGTTGAAGGTATTGAGGAGGTGAAAAGCATAGCTGGATGGATTACAGGTTTAGCTGATATTACGGAGTGAGTATTACAAAATTTAAGGAGGTTGTTTTTATGTTGAAACGTTTTGCTTTTTCTATTCTTTCGGCAGCTATGGTGCTATCAATGGGAACTGGTGCAGCATTTGCTTCTCAGGGAGATCGTGTATCAACGGCTAAAGCACCAACGGCTGTGAGTATTCAGCAACAGTCGTATAACGTGTACATTTCATGGACCGAACACCCAGTAGCTACGTTTTACCAGGTGTCCATGAGAGAGGTGAACACTAATAACCACATTATACCAGAGTATGTATTTGGTCGAGGTCTTGGTTACTATAGTCTTTCTTCTGCGCCAGCTGGCTATTATAGAGTTTGGGTTGGTGCATATGATGGTCATCCTAAATATGGTGGTAGATTGTTAGGGATGCAAGAAAGATATATATCTGTGAACGGTCATACTTCAGTACATCTTGATCCGTCACGTCTATAATAATTGTTAGTAAAAGGGCCTTAATATAGAGCACTACATATAGTAGTGTTTTGGTTGAAGCTAGACTCTTCTCTAACAATTCTTTCTAAAATGTAACTTTGATAAAAAATGCAGCAGTCCAACTCCTTTAGGATGAGGGCTGCATTTTTTCTATGCGCTTTACCATCCGTTTTGGGTTTACGACGAAAGTCGTAAGAGTCTTTTTACATGCTTAGCGTATCCAAGAGTACTCCATCTCAGTTTCGACATTTCTTGGATTATTTCAGCAAACAAAATCTTAAAATAGACTCTATCTATTCGAATTAGGGAAGCACTTAGCGGGAGAGGCTACTGTCAGAGAGCACGAGAGTTACGCAGAGATGAAGGTTCTGGCGAGAATCCATGTCCGATAAGCAGATTTTTTTCTGAAAGGAGAAAGGCTGCCGAGTTACTCGACAGCCGTGGGGGAGAGAAAGAGCCCTACACTATCCCAAAAAGAGAAAACAGCTACTCACCACTTAACCGGCAAAGAATGATAACCAAACGCTAAATCAATCATGGCACTTGCTTCTTGACGCTTCAACAAATCTTTTGCGCGGAATGTGAAAGAGCCATCTGCGCTTATCTTCGTATCAGGATCGACGATGCCTTGTGAAGCAAGAGTAGTGATCGCATCTTTTGCCCATGCATCGGCTTTGTCTTGCAGCTTCACTTTGCTGGTTGCCACGGGTTCAAGCTGCTTCAAAGTTTGGATCATGACAGCAGCGGCTTGTCTTGAAATAGGTGCCGAAAGGTTCAAATCAGGGAGGCTCGCGGCCAATTGCTGTCTATTCATGTCTTCGTCCCCGGGAAATCCATACCAGCCATTTGCTTTGACCAGAGCGTCAATAAATTCGCCTTGTGTCATGGTACCTGTAGGATCAAATTTACCTTCCGTTTTTGCTCCCATAATGGAAAGAGCGCTGACATTGCTGATATAGGTCTTATAGCTACTGGTGTTAGGGACGTCTGAGTAAGTCTCCTTCCTATCCATTTTTTGTGAATGGGCAACGGCGTGTGTGACGTCTTTTGGCGTGGAATAATAGAAGTATTGGATGTAGCTGTTTTTGTCTTCCTTGAACGCGATTTTATTGCCTTCCTCATCTACAAACAGCAGTGGATGAATCATTCGTAGCTTTTGTTTTCCACCAGTTTTATCTTCCAGCATGAGTGAGCCATTCTCGTAGGCAATCGAAGTGCGGTTCCAAAAGCCACGCGTATTTTGGTACAGCCCGATATATTTTTGCGCATCTATTTCACTCAAGGGAGAGTAAACAGGCTCTGCTTTTTCTTTTTCGGGGAAATAATGATCCATGAACTCTTTGAAAATATCGGATCTCATGTCCGAATCATTGTTGTAGGACATATAAAAGGCGGTTTTTTGTTCAGGGATCAATACGATCAGGGAAGCATGGCCAGGTATGTTTCCTCCCTTGAAAACCACGTGCTGACCATTTGCCAGCTCTCTATAGAGGTTTTCAAAGCCTACTGTTGTGACCGGGATGTCCTTTTCGGCGAAAATCTGATAGGAATGCATCAAGTCCAGGCTTTTCTGGCTGACAATTTCCTTGCCGTCAAATTTTCCGTTTTGCAGCTGCATGATCAAGTACTTTGCCATGTCATCTGCTGTTGATATAATGCTTCCCTGCGGAGCATCACTTGGAAGGAATCCTTCTGCGGGATGTGGCTCGCCATTAGGGCGGTAATGGGCAGCCATTCTATTCAAGAGATCAGGCTTTAAGCGAACGCTACTCGAGGTCATTCCGAGAGGCTTGAACACTTTTTCATCCATATACTGGGCAAAGGGGATTCCACTTGCTTTTTCCACGGTGTAGCCAGCGAGTAAGAATCCTGTATTATCGTAGGAATAGACCTCGCCAGGTGGTCGGATGACGGACGGCATTTTATTCTTTGAAACGAATTCAGCCATCGAGATGTCCTGCTCGATGTATTGTGGACCGAGAAAGGTAGTGATGTCAGGAGAATCGAAGCCGCTTGAATAGGTAAGCATGTCGTACAGAGTGAGCGGTTTTCCCGTCTTATTGGGAATCTTTAGCCCGCCGAGATATGCCTCTACATTATGATGCAGGTCTATTTTGCCCGCATCGACTTGCTGCAAGACCGCCATGTCGGTAAAGCTTTTCGTTACAGAGCCAATTTGGAACACTGTGTCTTTATCAACAGGGATTTTCTTTTCCTTGTCAGCGAAGCCGTATCCTTTGTTCACGAGGACCTTGCCATCACGGACGACAGCAAAGTTGGAACCATTGACATTAAATTTTTTCATCTTCTCTGCAAACAGTTGATCGGCAAACGCTTCTACTTCTTTGGCATCCAGCGGTCCTTTTATGTTATTGGCAGCAATGGAAGCAGTCTGATTTATTTCCATTGCACCGAGTGGCTGGGTGCATACGGCAATCAAGGTCGCGGAGAGAAGAAAAACCGTGAGACTCATTTTTTGAAAAGCTTTTTTCATGTATGATTCTCCTTTGGGTTTTGCTAATACGTTTTGTCGCACCGACTCCGAGAGTGAGCGCTTGAGCACAGTATGGCAAAGCTCATGGCAAAGCTCTTGTCATACTCGGTAGTAACTTTCTGTCATATGACACTTTGGCACTGGCTCATACGCAGGTTCCAAGAGCATATGAAAAAGACTGCCGAGTTTCTCGACAGCCTTAAATGGGAGAGAGTAATTATTAATCTTTCAACTCCGTAATCACTTTTGAAGCGCGTTTTTCATCCGGGGTAGGGAACATTTGAAATTGATGCTGAAGTTCGATTTCCTTCTCATTCAAGTCACTTGAATTTTTTTGCTCAGCTTGTCCCCTGTGTTTATCGCTATTTTCCACGACCAGTCACCTCCCTCAAAGGAGTAGGGTATACAACAAGTCCCTACTTTATCCCAAAAAGAGGAAAAGGATGCTTATCGTTTAATCGGCAATGAATAGTAACCAAATGCTAAGTCAAGCAAGGCACTGGCTTCTTGACGCTTCAGTAAATCTTTTGCGCGGAATGTGAAAGAGCCATCTGCGTTTACCTTCGTGTCAGGATCGACGATGCCTTGTGAAACAAGAGCAGTGATCGCATCTTTTGCCCATGCGTCGGCCGGGTCTTGCAGCGTCACTTTGCTGGTTGCCACAGGTTCAAGCTGCTTTAAATTTTGGATCATGGCAGCAGCGACTTGTCTTGTAATTGGTGCCGATGGGTTCAAATTAGGGATGCCAGCGACCAATTGCGGTCTAAGGTCCGTCCCGGCCATTACGTAATGGCCTTCTGCTTTGATCAGGGTGTCAGCAAATTCGCCTTGTGTCATGGTCCCTGTAGGATCAAATTTACTTCCTGATTTCGCTCCCATAATGGAAAGGGCGCTGAGGTTGTTGATATGGGTCTTATAGCTGCTAGTGTTAGGGACGTCTGAGTAGGTCTTTTCCATTTCCATTCTTTGAGATTCGCCAGCAATGTTAACGCCTATTGCTGTTGTATAATAGTAGTAGTTGATGTTACCGTTTTTGTCTTCCTTGAACGCGACTTTTTCGCCTGTCTCATCTTCAAATAGCAATGGTTTAATCATTCGCAGTTTTTGTTTTCCGGTTGCCTCACTCTCAAGCACGAGTGATCCATTCTCATAGGTAATAGAAGTGCGTGTCCAATAGGCACGTGTATTTTGATACAGCCCGACATATTTTTGCGCATCCGCTTCACTCAAGGTCATGAAAACAGGCTCAGCTTTTTTCTCTGTTTCTGGGAAATAATGATCCATGAATTCTTTGTAAATATCAGCGCTAACCATTGAATCATTGTTGTAGGACATGAAAAAGCCGGTTTTATGTTCCGGGATCAATACCATCAGGGAAGAATGGCCTGGCATGTTTCCGCCCTTCAAAACAACTTTCTGACCATTTGCATACTCTGGAAAATAGTTTTCAAAGCCTAAGGTTGTGATCGGGATGTCACCCGCGGAATACTGGTGCGTATGCATCAAATCCAAGCTTTTCTGGCTGACGATTTCCTTGCCGTCAAATTTTCCGTTTTGCAGGTGCATGATCATGTACTTTGCCATGTCATCTGCTGTTGATATAATGCTTCCCTGCGGACCATCAGTTGGATTGGTTCCTTCTAGCGGACGTTGCTCGCCAGTATTAAAGTAATTGGTAGCCATTCTCTTCATGAGCTCAGGCTTCAAGCGTACACTGGTCGAGGACATTCCGAGAGGTTTGAACACTTTCTCATCCATATACTGGTAAAATGGGATTCCACTTGTTTTTTCCACAGCGTAGCCAGCGAGCAAGAATCCTGTATTATCATACGTATAGACTTCGCCAGGTGGTCGGACGATGACCGGCATGTGCTTTGGAAAGAATTCATCCATAGAGATGTCCTGCCCGATGTATTGTGGACCGGTAAAGGTAGTTTCGTCCGGAAATTCGAAGCCGGGTGTGTAGGCGAGCAAGTCGTACATGGTGACTGGTTTTCCTGTCTTATTCGGAATTTTTAGCCCACCGAGATATTCCTCTATATTGGCATGCAGGTCAATTTTACCCGCATCGACTTGCTGCATGGCAGCCAAGGCGGTAAAGGTTTTCGATACTGAGCCAATTTGGAACACCGTGTCTTTATCAACAGGGGTTTTCTTTTCCTTGTCAGCAAAACCGTAGCCTTTGTTCACGATGACTTTGCCATCACGGACGACAACAAAGCTGGAACCAGCCACATTAAATTCTTTCATTTTTTTTGCAAACAGTGGATCAGCAAACGCTTCTATTTCTTTGGCATCCACCGGTCCTTGGGTAGCAATGGAAGCAGTCTGAGTAGATTCAACAGCACCGAGCGACTGTGTGCATGCGGAAATCAAGGTTGTGGAGAGAAGAAAAACAACGAGACTCATTTTTTGTATCACTTTTTTCATGTGCGATTCTCCTTTTTGTGTTACAAAACGTTTTGGCGCACCGACTCTGAGAGCGAGCGCTTGAGCACAGTATGGCAAAGCTCGTGTCATACTCGGTAGTTACTTCCTGTCATCACTTTTCCGACTAACAAATGATTTTGATGAAATGACATGACTTACCCTGTCATATGACATTTTGATACTGGCTCATGTGACGCGCAGTGGTTTACGGTTATGGCAGACCGTCATTAGTGTGTCGGAAAAAGTATAGATAGGAGAGAATTAGCTTATATGAAAAAAGCGATCATGCGTAACGTTCAAAATGTTATCTTTTTGCTGTATACATTTGTCTCGGGAGTATTTTATTTATGTTTTTACATGGTCAGTATCATGCTTGGCTTGGCCTTGTCCTTTACCGTAGTGGGAATTCCATTGCTCACCAATGTTTTGCGTACAACTCAAACCTTTGTCCAGCATGAACGTATTCAGACGAAGATTTATACGGATATTTCCATAGAACCGTTGGCAATGAGAGAAAGAGCCAAGGGAAATCAATGGATGCAGGCTAAGGCGGAATTATCGGATGTAAAAAACTGGATATCCGTTTACTGGCTGATGAAAAAATTTGTCCTAGGCTGTATCTGCCTGGTGGTCGGAGTGCTCATCTACATTGCACCCGTATTTTTTGCGATCGTACCGTTGTGCTATCCTTTCGTGGAGATACATTTTTTCGGGAGCGTAGTGGATTCAGAGCTGAAGGCATTGCAAATCATGGGTTTAGGATTCATACTCATGATCGGATGCTCCAAGCTAGGGAACGGTCTGGTACAATTAGTTGGTGGGTACACCCGCTTGATGTTCAAAGCAATTAGGAGATGATGGTTTGTTAGATGTCGTGAAACAATGGGCTTGGTATGACTGGGTGATGTTTTTTTTACGTCTGATCGTTTGCTTTTCACTCACCGTTACGACTGTAAAATTTGGAGATTATCTCACGCTACCCTTATGGATTGTTATACTTTGGGAAATGATGGTGTTTTCCGTCCCGTGGATTTGTTTAATGCTGAGCTATCGTTATTATCTGATAGCAGAAATGCTCTTGTTTGGCGGATTATCGATTTATCTCACGTCTATGTTTCCGGAGGCGTACATTACTTTATTGATGCCTGCTTTTTTGATTGCCGCCAATAGTGCGGAGAAATCGTATCGCTGGGCGGCTCCCATTACGATTGTTTTCCTTCCACTGCTGATTGTGCTTTTTTCGCGGGAAATTGATGTCTTCGTGATTTTTTCGCAAGTCGGGCTTGCTTATGCGATAGGGTTTGCCTTTCATTTGCTCATCGTCAATCATCGGCAAAATGAAATTATTCTCAAGCAAAACAGTGTGCTGGAGCAATACCTCACCCAAATCGAGAAAGTGACTCTGCTGGAGGAGCGGGACCGACTCTCAAAGGACCTGCATGATACGATGGGGCATTCCTATGTCTCGATCATCATGGGGCTGGAAACCTTGCGTCAGGATGTAGCGTCGGAGGAAGGGGCGCAAAAGCTCGAATCCCTCTTGCAGCTTGCGCGAAAAGGTATGAAGGAAGTGCGAGGGTACTTGCATCAGATGGGGGCACCGCAAGAGACGCTTCCCTTGGTTCATTCGCTGAGGCAGCTTGCAGAGGAGTTTCAGACACATGCAAAAGTGAATGTGCGGTTTCGTGCAATTGGAGAAGAGTATCCGGTCGGTAAACAAGTGAAAATGACCTTGTTTCGCTGCTTGCAGGAATCTTTGACGAATGCCGTACGACACGGGAACGCTACAGACATCGTCGTTTCCTTGCATTTTGAGCAGCAACAGACGAGGCTGGAAGTACAGGATAACGGTCACGGGGTGGATAATTGGGAGGATGGCTTCGGGATCACGACGATGAAAGAGCGGGCCGCGCTTCTGCAAGGAAGAGTATCCGTATACTCAGAGCGGGGAGAAGGAACGCTCATTACTTGTTTGGTTCCGAGGATGGTAGAGAGCACCGATGAAATCATTCGTTTGTTTATCGTCGATGATCACTCGTTTATTCGGGAAAGCTTGCGTTCCATATTAGAGGGACAGCGGGATCTGCGGGTAGTCGGGTTAGCAGAGGATGGGGTCCAGGCTGTGGAGCTGTGCGAGGAGCTGGAACCAGATCTTGTGCTGATGGACTTGGAGATGCCGAATATGGACGGGATTACTGCGACAAAACGAATAAAGGAAAAATGGCCCGGTATTCGTGTCCTTGTCCTGTCTACGTTTCAAGATACTGAAAAAGCCAAGGAAATCATGCGCAGTGGTGCAGACGGATATCTTTTGAAATCGATCGATTCACGAGAGCTTGCGGAAACGATTCGCCTCGTCCATCGCGGTGGTACGATGATTGCACAGGACCTGTTTCATAAAATGCTGGATGCACAGCCAGCAAGCGAACAGGAAGATTTGCTCGGTGCACCGAAACTAAGCGAAAAAGACGAGAATGCTTATGGTTTAACGAAGCGGGAGCAGGAGATTTTGCAGATGCTTTCCCAAGGCATGCGTTATAAAACAATTGCTTCCAAGCTGTATTTGTCAGACGGGACCGTGCGTAACTATGCGTCTGCTCTGTATGACAAGCTCGGGGTGCGGAATCGGGAGGACGCGGTACAAAAAGGGAAAATGGAAGGACTTCTGTAATGTGTGATAGCCAGGGAGAGTAGGCCCTGGTTTTTTTGTATAGGTCATTTGACAGCTATTTACAGATAGTTGTATATTAAACTATCAAATGAACCCCCCTATACATAAACAACTCTTCTATCCAAACTCCACGAGGAGGAATGACACGATGGAAATGTCTATCACAAGAGGACTCTCAGAATTAAAATTACTCGATAAACGAATCCAAAAAGGAATCAATGAAACGACTTTCATGTCTTCGGCCATTGGACCTAAGCCAGTAACTGGTTACACGTCAACAGAACTGTATGTGGAAACAACAGAGCGCAACTACCAATCCACCATTGATTTAATAAAAAGAAGACAAAAAATTAAGTCGCTGATCGTCGAGTCCAACGCGAAGACGATGGTAACGATAAGCGGAAAGAGATTGACAGTTGCCGAAGCAATCGAGCGAAAAACCTCCATTCAATATGAGAAATCACTGTTGGAGAAAATGAGAAGAGATTACAACCACGCTGTCATGCAGGTTGAAGAGAAAAATGAAGAAGTACAGCTGCGATTGGAAAAGCTGCTCGAAGCGAACTTTGGCAAAGACTCCAAGGTAAAGGATACGGAAATGGAAGCGATCTCCAAACCGTTTAAAGAACAAAATGAAGCGAAGCTCGTAGACCCCTTGAAGCTGAAAGAGAAAATGGATACGCTCAGTAAAGAAATTGACGAGTTTGAGTGTGAAGTCGATTTTATATTAAGCGAATCCAATACGATTACCAAAATCAATCTTGTGGATTAACAGTGTGATTTGCTAATCATTTGAATAGCTGATAAACGAGAGTCCCTTGCCTGGTGGGTTAACCAGGCCATCCTAAAATTATTTGGTGAATATGCGGATGAAAGCTCAAAGCTTAGCGCTCAGATTTCAAACCTTACGTATCAAAGCTCTTTTGGCTCAAAGATCAGGACTTAGGCTTTAAGACTCGATGAAATCTTGGAGTACTGGTCCCAAAAAGTACACTCTCTTGACTTTTCAGCAACCACCAAGCTAAATGGTTAGCAACTAGCACCATACAAAGTAGAGATATGTTGAGAGAAGATTCTCAGCGAACCTCTACTTTTTTATTTTTTAAAACGAAACGGTTAAGAGCTAGCATAGATATGTCGATACAAATAGGAAGAAAAGGAAATAAATTGATTGTGCCATACAAGGAAAGTCAGGGAGTGAAGTAATGGAATTTGAGTTTCATGTTACCTTCAACGATCTACAACTTGATGAAAAGGAAGCTTTTATCGATCTCTGCCAATCGCAACATGTGAAACCGGTCATGATCGTTTTGGATCAGGGAAATTACATCAATCAACCAATGATAACAGGAGTAATCAAGCGAGCAGATTTTCATGAAGCGAATATAGAGATGGAAAAGGTTGCAGCTACGTTTCAAAACAACGGTTTTACCATCGTCCGAAAAAAAGTAGAGATTTCTCCAAAGGAAGAAACGTACTTTCACCAGCCCATCCTAAAAAACTCGAAGCCTTACTTCGAATGGCATGGCAAAGTACAGGTCGATGATGTCGACGCGTTACGAAATTTATGTGAGGGTCATGGCGGGCATATTTCGAGAAACTCATTGAATGCGAATGGAAAGGTGAGATTCATCACCGTCCGAGAATATGAGAGCCCGAAACAGTTTTACGATCGAGTAGAAATGATACATACCATATTGCAAGCAAATCAGATCGAGTTAATCAAAGAACAATACGAACTATGTATTTATGACAGCCGAGAAGAACTGGACAGCGGCTGGATATCCTAATTTTTAAGATGGAGGATCATGATGATAACATATGATGATGTAGCAGAGTTAGAATATGAGGCGAGGGAGCTAGTAGTTTTGGAAGCACTGTTGAGAAGAATTGCTCTTGTGAATATGCCCTTTGTATTAAAAGGCAGCCTTCTCACCAGACAATATTTGGAGAACCGAGAGATTCGGGACGCGGATGATATTGACTTATTGTATGCGGGGAAGATCAGGGACGTCGAACACGCCCATGAAGTATTTACACAATGGATGATTCAAGTAACCGAAATGGATCTGAACGACGGCGTCGTGTTTAGAAGCTTTCGAGAAAATGCCTTTTGGAGATATATCGATTACGCAATGGCAGATGATTTTCCGACGATCAATACGGATATTGCCTATTATTTCAAAGGTCAAACAAGGGAAGCGAATGATTATAACGAGCTTGATCTGGATATTTCGTTTAACCTGGAAATGGATGCAGACCCGGTTCCGCTACAGTACCAACCTGCTTTCGGGGATAGCTTTCTGGTTCCGTACACTGTGCCTCTGTCCATCCAGGTTGCTTGGAAGCTGCATCAAACAATTGTCAGACCGAGGTTTAAAGACTTGTACGATTTGAAATTTTTACTCGCTCACCCGTCCTATGACAACGATGCGCTCAAGGAAACATTACAGGCGCTCGTGAACGAATGCAGTATCGATCCATCTATTAAAAAAGGTGATATGAAAAAGGTGCTTGTTGATGATTTGCATTACATATACGATTCGTTAACCTACGATTACGACTTGAGAAAATATGCGGGCAGCATGGATCGTGGCCTCTATTTTACGCAGTTTGTCAGTGATTTGCGTAAAAAGATGGATTTTGCCGGGATTAATGGGTATGCGTTTGAAAATTTGCCAAGTCCAACACCCAAAAAATTGTAACAGGATAATAAATGAAGTAGGCTTGTTCCTTCTGTTAGGGTAGAAGGAGTGAGCTTTTTTTATGGGATACAGATTAATGATGAAATTGGTCGGAACATTCCCCATCAACATCAATGAATAATACCCTACATTAACCCAAATGCAATTGCACAACAGCTCGTGAAACAAAACGCGCGAGATAACAGGAAAAGGTGAAAATAATAACGAATTGGCAATATCCTGTGAATCCGCAATTGCACGGAGATTCAGGGGATACTAATCGTGGATTGCCGTTGTACGAAATCTCGCGTTTTTGGTTTGAAACTGAGCGGCAGTCTTGGACGATATGATCACGTCATCCTGCCGCTGTTTTCTGTTATCAATACCAATGATTATCCCAAAAAAGCAATAGAACGCTTCACTTTCCTGGCAAATGCAATGGGATTATCAATTGACTCCCAATGAATATACATAAGACGCGGGTTGTCAAAGAGCCAGTGATTATGGACTGCTGTTACCTTTATCCCGTTTTTGCGAAGGTTTGACAACAAACGGTTTACTTGGTTTTGGAAGAGAGCCGTTTCCCCTAAACATAGTGCACGTCCCGAACTGTTCAAGGATTCGAATGAGAACAATTGATAGCGGACCAAAGGGGATGTGGTTTTTCTGCCTAATATAGACGCATTGAATACTCTATTTCTGGAGACGAAACAAACGGGACCTCTTGTAATTTCATGCTCTGTTCCACCTAAAATGGCTGAAAATCGGTTACACAGTCTTCTAAACTGGGGACTTGCCTTTGCTTTTGCATTTACTTTGCCCATATCCGTCATCCTTTCGATTATGATGAAATGAAAACTTCATGGCTCCACCATGTTAACCCAGGAATGCGATGGACTCTTTGGTTTTCCTAGCGAATACGATAGGGTTTTCTATCGCTTCCCAATGCATATACATTAAGCGCGGGTTTTCTTTTAGCCAGTGGTTGTGAAGTGCGGTCACTTTAATTCCACGCTTTCGGAGATTCGACATCAAGCGGTTCACCTGATTTTGGTGAACGGCAGTCTCTCCCAAACAAAGGGCACGGCCCGACTTATCAAGGGATTCAAACGAAAACATTTGAGCTCGAACTAAAGGGGATAGCGTTCGTCTTCCCAAGATGGTTTCTCGAAGATTTGTAAGCCGCATGACAAAACAAACCGGCCCACTGTCAATTTCCGACTCGCCCCCTAATATTCTTCCAAATCGGGTACAGAGTCTTTTGAATTGTGGGCTAACCTTCGTTTTCGCTTTATGCGCCATAGTAATCCTCCTTTTGTCAATCTAGAAATAGCTTATGATTGACAGAAAAAAGGGAAATGAGTAATTTGTGGTTTTTTACATGAAAAAGACACAGATTTCATTCCAGAGCTTTTAGCAATACGTGGAGCTAGTTGTATAAGCTCGTCCAGCTTGTAGAAAAGATGGACTGTCATGAAAAGAATAGAATCGCCCGATTGACCACATACTACAAACGCTATTCTATACCATGAGAGGTGGAGCGTCCGGATGAGTATGACAATGAGTCGGCCCGTGACCGACGTACTTAATAAACAGGTTGCCAACTGGTCTGTGCTGTATATGAAGCTGCATCATTATCACTGGTTTGTCAAAGGACCGAATTTCTTTACCCTGCATGAAAAATTTGAGGAGCTATACAACGAGGCAGCGAAAAATGTGGATGAGCTGGCAGAGCGGCTGTTAACGGTTGGGGGCAAGCCTGTTTCGACGTTGAAGGCCTGTATGGAGCAGGCTTCCATTAAGGAAGCGACAGGTGGAGAGTCTGCGGATCAGATGGTAGAGGCAGTCGTGAACGATTTTACACTCCTGATCAAAGAACTCAAAGAAGGTATTACAGCCGCGGAAGCAGGGGACGATGAAGCGACTGGCGATATGTTCTTAGGGATCATGGACAGCTTGCAAAAGCATGTGTGGATGCTCCAAGCCCACTTGGGAAAATAACGAGAAATTCTTTTATAAGCAAAGCTGATGCCATGGGGTATCGGCTTTTTTCCTATGTACTCATGAAGGCAAAGTGCAGAGCTGGTCTGATTTGGGGCAACCCCCTTGTTCCCAAGAAAGACATGCTGGTGTAAACTAACCTTGTGTGAAATAAAGTAAGCACTTTCATGATGGAAAGGATGTACATTCCCATGGCATCACCCTATGTTACATTTAATCGCGGGCAGTGGAGTGCTCTGCGGGCTTCCACGCCGTTGACTATATCTGATAACGAGCTTTCCCTTTTGCAGGGCTTAAACGAGAAAATGTCCATGACCGAAGTCTCCGACATTTACCTTCCGTTGTCCCGTCTGCTGAATTTGTATGTCGGGGGCACGCAGGAGCTGTACCAGGCGACTCACACTTTTTTAGGGAACCAGGATGGCAAGGTTCCATTCATTATCGGTATCGCAGGCAGTGTGGCTGTAGGCAAAAGCACAACGGCTCGCATTTTGCAGACGCTGTTGTCCCGCTGGCCGAATCATCCGAAGGTCGATTTGGTAACGACCGACGGGTTCCTGTATCCGAACAAGGTCCTAGAAGACAGAGGAATCATGAAACGCAAGGGATTCCCGGAGAGTTATGACTTGCGCCGCTTTATCAATTTTTTATCCGATGTAAAATCGGGTTTGCCTGAAGTGAAAGCACCAGTTTATTCCCACCTTGTTTATGACATCGTGCCAGATGAATGGCAGACCGTCAGACAGCCTGACATTTTGATTGTCGAAGGCTTGAATGTGCTGCAACCGCCTAGAGGTGACGAAAACGATACTCGTATTTCCGAGGTCATTGTTTCGGATTTCTTTGACTTCACGATCTACGTACACGCGGAAGAGAAGCACATCCTGCAATGGTATGTAGAGCGGTTCAAGCTGCTGCGTCAGACTGCGTTCTCCGATCCATCCTCGTATTTCAAGCGTTACGCGAGTTTGTCTGATGAGGAGGCGACTAAGGTGGCCACCGGTATTTGGACGGAGATCAATGGAGCTAACCTGCGTCAAAACATTTTGCCGACGCGTGTTCGCGCTCAATTGATTTTGGACAAGGGGCAGGATCATAGGGTACAAAGCGTGAAGCTGCGCAAGCTGTAAATAAAAAGGTGGAGGACGGTTGTCATGAAAGTGATTAGCGCCTGTTTGATCGGCTGTGAATGCCGTTACGATCAGAAGTCATGCTTGAACCAAGAGCTGGAGCAATTGCTCCGGGAAGGAAAGGCCATTCCCGTCTGTCCTGAACAGCTGGGAGGCTTGCCAACACCACGACCGCCAGCCGAAATCATCGGGGGTACGGGAGAAGATGTTCTGGATGGCAAAGCACGCATCATAGACGACACTGGCCAAGACGTTACCGAGGAATTTTTGATGGGGGCGAACCAAGCACTTAAGCTGGCGAAAACGGTTGGAGCCACATCTGCTATTTTAAAAGAAAACAGCCCGTCCTGTGGGAGCTCCTTCGTTTACGATGGCAGCTTTTCCGGGAAAAAAGTGCCGGGTGTCGGGCTGACGGCAGCGCTGTTTAGAAGAAACGGGATTGAGGTAACATCTGAGGTGAAAACATCTAATGAATAACAAAGGGGGGGCGCGATGAATAGCGTCCCCCTTTACAATCTGCTCATATAATAAGCGGTCTCTTCAAACAACTCCTGTATTTTGAACCAAGAACGCCAAAGAGAAAAACTGAAGAAGACACATGCAACAAATGCTAACGCAGGAAGGCTATGATCGCGAATAACATTTCGCAGTATAAACCAAACGGACAGTATGTACGACAAGATTAGGAAATAAAAGATGACATTGCGCTCTTCTCGAATGAGCAGATCGATTTTATCCTCCAGTAATGAAAACTCCAGTTGGTTGTCTTTGTGCATTTGTTGGCGATCCACTCGAGCGTCTGGGGTTGCAAAGCTGTACAGCTCTATTTCTTCCCTGTTTGGTTCCTTGAGAAATTCCACTTGAAACATTACACCAGTAAAAATCGACCGTTTCATGTACAGATTGTCGGTATAGAGGCGATTTTGATTTTCCCATACTTGCAAGATAATAAACGAAGCAATGAATAGTGTGAAGACAATCATCAATTTCCAGTACGGTATCGGTACTATCTTTTTTCGAAAAGAACGATCTAGCTCCATACGATCAAATCCTTTGAAATATTTTCCATATAATACCACAAAAAAGACCCTTCACGAAGCATAATGCCTGATAGAAGGGTCTTCCTGCCTTTTACAACTCCTTCAACAACCTCTCCAGCTTCTTCTGCTGTTCTTTCCGCTTCTTTTTCGCAATCCGGTCTTCTTCTTGCAATGCCATGACAAGGGAGAAGCACATCAAGACCATGATGACGGTAAAAGGCAGTGCTGCCACTATGGAGGCTGTCTGTAGGCCTTCCAAGCCGCCGCTTAACAACAGAACAATCGCGATAGCGGATTGGAGGACGCCCCAGGTGATTTTTACCCGATTCGACGGGTCCAGGTTGCCATCAGAAGACAGCATGCCGAGCACGAAAATAGCGGAATCCGCTGATGTGATAAAAAAGGTGATGATTAACAGAATCGCAACGACAGCGAGAATGTACCCCATAGGCAACTGCTCCAGGGCGAGGAACAACGCAGTCGAGATGTCACTTTGTACCGCCGCCCCTATAGGCGCTTGATCAAAAATTTCGAGATGAAGAGCAGTCCCGCCAAACACCGAAAACCAAATGAAGCTTAACAAACTCGGAACGAGCATCACGCAAATGACGAATTCCTTGATCGTGCGACCTTTGGAGACGCGTGCGATAAACATGCCGACGAACGGCGCCCAGGCAATCCACCACGACCAGTAAAACAGTGTCCAGTTGGCTACCCATGTCCCTTGTGTAAAAGGGGTCAGTCGCAAGCTCATCGAGATGAGATTGTTCAAATAGCTGCCCAGTGTGCTGGTGAAGGCGTCAAAAATAAATGAGGTTGGTCCCAGTACGAGCGTTAGCAGGAGGAGCAACAAAGCGAATACCAGATTCGTATTGCTCAAATACTTGATACCTCGATCCAGCCCTGTCGTAGCCGAGAGCAGAAATAGCACTGTAATTATGGAAATAATGACGATCTGCACTGTGGTACTGGACGGCAGTCCAAAGAGGTGAGACAAGCCCCCATTTATTTGCAGAGTTCCGAGGCCAAGTGAGGTTGCGACACCGAATGCCGTGGCGATGACAGCCAGAATATCGATCCCTTTTCCGAGCGGTCCGTGTATGCGTTCACCGAGCAGTGGGCCAAAGGTGGAGGAAATCAAGCCCTTCGCCCCTTTGCGAAATTGAAAATACGCGAGAGAGAGTGCGATGAGAGCGTAGATCCCCCAAGGATGCAGACCCCAGTGAAAAAACGCATAGCGCAGAGCAGTTTGTGCGGCTTCGGTCGTTTGTCCGGTCACACCTGCTGGCGGAGCGAAGTAATGAGAGACAGGCTCTGCCACTCCCCAAAAGACAAGACCGATCCCCATCCCAGCAGAAAACAGCATGGCAAACCACGTAGGCAGCGAGTATTCCGGCTCGTCATCGTCGCTCCCCAAAGGGATTTGTCCGTATCTGCTAAAGGCAAGGAAGATGCAAAAGATCAGAAAACCGAAAGTCACGATTAAATAAAACCAGCCAAAATTCGTCGTGGTCACTTTCAGGACATGGGAAGCCGCAGAGGCGAACAGCTCAGGAGAAATCGCGCCGAACAGCACAATGACAAATACAATGACCAAGGATATCAGGAAAGTCATCTTTATCCTCCCGGGAATCTACAAGAAATGGTAATAGTTTATCATCCCGCGGGATTTCCAAGATTATTCCACTGGAGTTACGATGAAAACGTCTCGATAAACCGATTCGCTGCTTTGGATAGATGGCGTCCAGACTGCCAAACGACAGCAGCGGAAGAATAAATAGAAGTACCGGAGAGTCGAATCCCGCGAATTTGTTCGCTCTGATGAGTTTCCCATGCCGAGATGGGGACGATGGAGGAACCGACAGAGGAGGCGACCATGCTGACGATGAGCGAGATGTCCGGGCACTCGCAGATGACATGCGGTTCCACGCCTAGACGGGAAAATTCCTTGATAATCAAGTCGTAGATGCCCAATCCTGGCGTGCTCGGCATGATGAGCGGGAGCTGAGCGATCTCGCGCATTTCGATTTCTTTGCGATCGGCATAAGGGGAGGTGGCAGGAACAATGAGCACAAAATCCTCTTCCTCCAACGGAATCATGGTGCAGTTGTTCAATGAGTGGGGGAGACGTACGATTGCGACTTCTATGGTTCTGCGCTCCAGCCACTGATTGAGGAGCTGCGTATCGCCTTTCCAAATTTTATACGTAATGAGCGGATATTTTTGCTGAAACACGCGAATTTGTTCTGGCAGACGATAGGCTGACAGTGCGCTGACACCAATGGAAAGCGTCCCACGAATGCCTTCGCCTGTCTCTTTGACCTCGGAAAGGGCTTCCTCCATTTGATGAACGATATTGAGGGCCTGTTTGTAGAGAGTGACGCCTGCTTCTGTCAGAACCATTTGTTTGCCTGAGCGCTCAACAAGCAAGGTCCCGAGTTCCTCCTCCATTTGTTTCAGTTGCTGGCTCAAAGGCGGCTGGGCCATGTTCAGCCTTTTAGCCGCTCCTGTTATCTGACCTTCTTCTGCTATGGCGATAAAATAACGCAGTTGCCGAATGTCCACACACAATGCCTTCTTTCCTAACGAGAATGGTTCCATATGAAAACGATATGAAAATTAGATTTTATGGATATTTTTCATATTGATGAAGCTATGATAGCATGTTTCCTGTGAATCTTCACTTCATGGAAAAGACATAAAGGAAAGAAGGGAAATCCGTGCGTACGTGGATGGAAAAGCTATTTCACTTGCGCGCTTACGACACGACGTTTCAAAGGGAACTCATCGCCGGATTTATTGGCTTTGTCACCATTGTCTACATTGTTGCCGTAAACGCTTCGATTTTAAATGATGCTGGAATACCGATGGAAGCAGGCATTCTGGCGACTGTATTGACGGCATTTATCGGGTCACTTCTTATGGCCTTTTGGGCAAATGCACCTATTATTCTGGTTCCCGGCATGGGGATCAACGCCCTGTTTACGTTCACGTTATGCAAATCGATGGGCCTCACTTGGCAAGAAGCATTGGCAGCTGTTTTTGTTTCGGGTCTGATCTTTAGTGTCATTGCCTTTACCAAGGCCGCGAAAATATTGTCCAATGCGATACCCGCTTCGCTAAAAGAAGCGATTACCGTAGGGATCGGGCTGTTCTTGACCTTCATCGGTCTGCAAAAAGGCGGGCTGATCGTTATGAATCCGTCTACATTTGTCGCGCTGGGTGACGTGTCCAGCCCGCATGTGATCGTCACGCTGATAACTTTGATTGTTACGTTGATTTTGTTTGTTCGCAATGTACCGGGCAACTTCTTGATCGGTATTGCGGTTGGTACAGGACTTGGCTTTTTGTTCGGGATTATCGAGCCAGGAGGAGGAGGCTCGTTTTCGTTCGCGGATTACGGAAGCGTATTTGCGGGTCTTTCCTTTTCAGCCATTTGGGCGTTGCCATTTTGGATCGCGACCTTCTCATTGGCGATGGTCATCGTCTTTGAAAATATCGGCTTGATTCATGGGCATACCTCGATGCTTGGGCAGCCCGAGAAGTTCGGCCGGTCGCTGCAAGCGAATGCATTGTCGGCTGCCATCTCTGGCATTCTGGGAACCAGTCCGACGGTTTCTACGGTAGAGACAGCAGCAGGAATCGCAGCGGGAGGACGGACGGGACTAACCGCACTTGTAACAGGTACCTTGTTCCTGCTCTCGCTCGGTTTGCTTCCTGTCATCAAAATGATTCCAGATGGAGCCATTGCTCCGGTGCTCATCATCATTGGTGCACTGATGCTGCAAAATGTACAGAATATCAATCTGAAGGACTTCTCGGAAGGCTTCCCTGCCTTTTTGATCATCGCGATTATCCCGTTGTCCTACAGCATTGTAGATGGAATTGCGTTTGGATTCGTGGCGTATCCGCTCTTGAAGCTCGCATTGGGCAAACGCCGTGAAGTGCCTGCGCTCATGTATGTCATCGCGGGATTGTTCTTGCTGAATCTCATGCTGCCGATCTTCGCATAAAAGAGAAGGTTTCCCTCGACTTGTGTCGGGGGTTTTTTATTCTGTTCTCCCGTGCGATTTGCCTCGTAAAACCATCTCAAAAACAACGAAAAAGTCCCTTTGCCAATGAGAGAGGCAAAGGGATTATTCATGGAGAGATGTATATTGATTATCGTTTTACCAGCGTAAATGCTTGTTTTACTTGGTCCAGAGACATCATCAGAGGGATGAATTTCTTCCCTTCTTTGCTTGCTGGATCAAATACTGTGTCTTGTGGCAAGCTTGCTACATAAACCGTGTTGGTTGCCTGGTTACGTGCAATTTCGACGCCGACTGGTGGCTCGTCCGGGTTGTTCAGTTTTTTCCAGTCATTCAGGTCAAACGCGGTGATAACTACAACTGGTGTACGATCTTCCGCTTTGTCAGCATTGAAGATGAAGCGGGTTACACTCTTTGCTTCTGGCAAGTATTCGTCTGCATTTGGGCCTGTTTTTTCCTCAACAAGGATGTTGCCATTCCAAGATTTTGGACCTTTAAAAGCAAAGGCTGCGTCTTGGCTTTTGAAAGTATCATGATAGACTTCGAGTGGTTTTACAGCTGGTTCGAAGTTGGCACTCATCAATTCCCATTTGGTTTGGTTCCACTTCCATTTGGATTTGAGGTAGCCGCGAACATCTGCATTGTAATCACCAGTCAGACGCTCTGTGCCTTCCAGTACGTAGAGGCCATTTTTGTTTAGGTCGATCGGTTTCAGTTCAACGAAGTCCGCTCCGACTACGCCTGCTTTGTTTTTATCGAGACCTGGCAGGCTGAGTTCTTTCGCTTTTCCATCTTTCACGGTGTAGATGTGATTGGTTGTGTAGCCGCCGCTTCCGCCAGTGCTTGCAGTAACCATGATCTCGCCTTTTTTATCGTAAGTGAAATCTTGAACGGACAGCTTCGGCTCGTAGCCGTTGTCCTTCACGTCGATGTTAAAAGATTTCTTCGTTTTGCCATCTGTTACTTTGATGGTGAGGTCCTTCACGTATGGGCTGTTTTTCTCTTTTTTCCCGTACAGAACGACTGTGTCTGCGGTTTTGTCACCCGTTACGTCTGCTGTTTTTTTCGTAATCTCTTGCAAGCCTTTTGTTGTAGCAGTTGTGTTGCTTGCATCTGCTGTGATTGCATACCCTCCAGTGAAAAGTACGGAAGTAAGTACTGTTCCTGTTACGAGTTTGTTCAAGTGTTTCATGTGTTTCATGTGGTGAATCTCCTCCCCAGTCTTGCTGACTGATCATGATGTAAATGTGTAGTGTGCTGCATCTTGGCTTGTCCTTGCTACACGTTCATTATGTACGATAGGATGGATGCATTGGTTACAGACTATCGACATAAATCCTACAAATCGGTAACAGGTAAAAGTTAGGGGGCTAGGAGGTTGCTCGCTTCTTTTAGCAGTGCCTCGCTGCTTTGCTCCAACAGCATGGGATAGAGACGTGTTTTGTCTGGAGCTAACGCGAGGAGCTGATCATATACCGCAGCGGAGGCATAGAGCAAGTCAGAATCGTGGATAATCTGCTGCAAGGAGCGTTCATCAGCGAATCCTGCGGTCATGTGTTGAATCTGTTCGATACCTGCCTCTTGTACCCGTCTCGCCATCCATTCCCCGCCTTTTTTTCCGAGACAAACAAACCCAACTGAACGGCCTGCCTCCAGGCGAGCGATCTCCAGAAGCGTGCTCGTCTGGGCACTTGCTCCAATGATGAGGACTGATTTGTGATAATGAGCAGCTAATTCTTTTACTTCCTCTGCATGATTGACGGTGGTGACGATTTGGTCGGCATCTTGTATAGCAGAGAGAACATCTGAATGGTTTTCAAGATAGGCAGCCTGAATGGGCTGACCAATGATCTCTTCTATTTTCCTACGATAAAAAGGATGGTCATGCTCGTGACATTCTACCAAGAGCCATCGGGCTTCTTTTTTGGACCGGGAAAGAAACAAGTGCCCGTAAGCAATGGAAGCAAGCATAAGCTCATTCAGCGAAAACGGAAGCTGCTGTGCTTCGGTCATGATGGTTTTGGCGTGATCATAAAGCGATTGCTGCCGCATGCGAAAGGCAGTAATCGCAGAATTGTCGGCGACAGAGGTGCCGCGACCCTTTTGCATATGGACGAGACCTTCATCCCGTAGCTGTGTGTATACAGCATTGATGGTGTTGCGGTTGACTTGCAGCTGATCCGCTAATTGGGCAGCAGGTGGGAGCATTTCGCCCGGTTGAAGGTGGCCGAGGCCAACGAGAAGCTTCAATTGTTCTTTGATTTGCACATGAATCGGGATTGGAAAGTCTGGATTTAGCCGCACAAGTGATTGAGTCATGGATATTCGCCTCACAGTTTGGTGTTTGTATTTTATTTTACTAAATATCTAGGTAACTAGCTATTATTTGTGTTTTTGTAAGATAGCTTACAGAACAAGGAAGGGTCACTTGCTACGATGGGAGCAGGAGGTGGCTGTGATGAGTGATGAATGGAGCATAAAGGGATTTGTAGCCAAAATGAAGGGGAGAAGCAGAACGCCTTTGAAAATATCTGGTTCAGTTGCTTTGATTGGGGGCCTTGGCGGATTAGTGACGATAGGGGTGCTGGGCATGCTGACGGAATTCACCACCGCTGTCTGGTTGATGGCTTCATTTGGAGCAAGCTGTGTGCTTGCTTTCGTGGCTTGGGATTCGCCGTTATCTCAGCCGCGCAATATCGTCGGGGGGCATTTTTTTACCAGCTTGGTTGGCGTGCTGCTTTATCAAATAGGCGGATCGCAGCTGTGGGTCGTAGCAGTTAGTGTCGGTCTTGCGATTGTCGCCATGCATGTGACGAAAACGACCCATCCTCCTGCGGGTGCCAATCCGATCGTCATTGTCATGGACGGCAAGGGGTGGGAGTTTTTATTGTCTCCGGTACTTATAGGTGCAGTAGTGGTTGTGCTGATTGCGCTATTCGTCAATAACATGCATAAGAAGCGTGCTTATCCTGTGTTTTGGGTATAGCAATATCACAGTAAACAATGGCCGCCTTTTATTAGGGGGTCATTTTTTCATGGAGAAAGAAGAGGGGAGGTGATTGACAAATGAGATGAAGTGCATAAAAGTATAGGTAACTAGGTATATGGTGTGGAGAGGATGTATCATGAGTGAGCAAATCGTTCTAGCCAAGAAAACGGTGTTTCAGACACCGACGGACACTCGAATGGGCATTTTTTTCATTCAAAAGGGACTTCTGCGTCTCTCTCGGTTAAACGAGGATGGAAAATCCTTTACCGTGGGATTGCTGGGACCCGGGGCTGTTTTTGGCGAGATTGGGGAAATGGTGCTAGGGTCACGTGCTGTGTACATTGAAGCGATGCAAAAAACGACCCTTACTCATTGGAGTGCGACTCGGATGGAAGAAATGCTGCAAGCATGTCCACCACGCTTGAAAGAAATGATGTATCAGTTGTCAAAACGATTGGGCGAACAAGAGGAGCGGATGGAAAAGCTGGCCTTGGAATCGGTCAGGGATCGCGTGTTGCATCTGTTGGTTCAGTTATGTCAGCGGTTTGGAAGAGCAGAAGGGCCGTTTTGGAAATTGACCGTATCTCTCTCCCACCAGGAGATTGCCAACATGGTAGGGGCGACCAGAGAAACTGTTTCATTAGCATTAGCCAGTTTGGTCGATGAGGGAATGGTGTTGGTGTCCCGCATGTCGATTGCGGTACATGCCTCGAGAATGGTTGATAAAAAAAGAGAATGCAAGTAAAATGATTGAATGCTCAAAACGGGCCGCGGTTCGTAAACTCCCGCGTTATCAAAACTAGGAGGAAATCATATGTTTAATTTTTGGATCGGAGTGCTGTTTGCTCTGGTGAACTTCGGGCTGTTCCTGCTCTGCTACCGATTGTTCGGCAGAATGGGACTGTACGCGTGGATCGGGATGGCAACCGTGCTGGCCAACATCCAAGTGGTCAAAACGATCGAAATGTTCGGCTTGGTCATGACGCTCGGCAATACGATTTATGCTTCTATTTATTTGGTAAGCGATTTATTGAACGAGAAGTATGGGGAAAGAGAAGCGAAAAAAGCCGTATGGTTCGGCTTCTTTACCTTAATTGCGGCAACGATCATCATGCAGCTCGTGCTGGTGTTTGAACCACAGGAAACAGATATTGCCCAAGGTTCCTTAGAGACGATTTTTGGCTTGATGCCAAGAGTTGCATTGGGTAGCTTGTGTGCGTATTTTGTCAGCCAGTTTGTCGACGTGAAAATTTATTCGTGGTTGAAGAAAAAATGTCCGGGCCCAAATCAGCTCTGGATTCGCAATAATGGAAGCACGCTCTTTAGTCAGTTGCTTGACTCGGTTACCTTTTGTACGATTGCCTTTTTGGGAGAATTCCCGATGGATGTTTGGTGGCAAATCCTGTTGACCACCTACCTGATCAAGTTTGTCGTATCGGCAGCTTCGACGCCGGCTCTTTATATCGCACGTAGTATGAAAGTGGACGAAAGCTAATTGACAAAAACACGGAAAAACCGCCAAGGACGATGAAACTTGGCGGTTTTTGTTTTTCCATGTTTAGAAGGATTATACAAACTTTACATCAAATTTACATAAGATTCAGGTTATACGTTTACCATCTTATAGTAATTACTTCCGAATGATGTGAGGAGGAATGATGCGAGAATGTTGAAAAAAAGAGGGATTACTTCCAGATGGCCTAAGCTGGTGTTAATAGCCGCGGTCATGATGGGAACTGTTTTACCGACCGGGTGGATACCACAGGCAAAAGCCGAGCGGGCTGATCATGTGGTGATCAGTGAGGTGTATGGGGGTGGGGGGAATTCAGGTGCCCATTACAAGAATGACTTCATTGAACTGTATAACCCGACAGACACGGCTGTTTCGGTTGGAGGCTGGTCTGTACAGTATGCTTCTGCTACGGGAACATCTTGGCAAAAGGCAGGGTTGACAGGAAGCATAGCCCCGTACGGCTTCTATTTAGTTCAGCTAGCCTCATCGGGTGCAGCAGGGGGGGAACTGCCAACTCCTGACGATAGCGGGACTCTGAACTTGTCAGGGTCGAATGGGAAGGTAGCGCTGGTCAACGATAGTACCCCGTTAACAGGGGCGGATGTCACTTCCCAAGCAAGTGTCGTGGATATGGTTGGCTTTGGTACTGCCAATTCATCTGAGGGCAACTCACCAGCACCAGCTCCCTCGAATACGACCAGTGCCCAACGGATTAGCGACGCCAGCGGCATTGTGCCGAACGGAGGAAATGGCTGGGATACCAATAACAACGGCAACGATTTTATTACAGGGGCACCTACCCCGAAAAACACGCAAAGCCCGGTAGAACCGCCGCTACCAACAGATGTGACCGAAAAGCCGAATGCCACAGAACTCATTTTTGATCATACGGATCCTATCCAAGCAACAATTCGCGGTTATGTCGGTCAAGGGCGAACTATTAAGGTTTATGCGAGTCAGCCTACCGGAACAGGTAACGACACTCCTTTGGCGCAGCAAGATTCGGATGCTTCTGGACTGATCGACCTGACTTTTACCAATCCCGATCCAAATGCACAGGGAGTCTATCTCACGGCAACGGAAGGGAGCAAGAAGGAAAGCGCGAGCATTGAGCTGAGGCCAGCGGTAGCAAGCCCAGCTATGATCCAGGATAAAGTCAGCCTGCAAGCATTGAACGGTGTGGGCGAGCTGCGTGGAGAAGCAGGTGCGGCAGCAGGGAATGCGATACTGCGTGCATACGATCCACAAAAACAACCGCTAATGCTTAGTAACAAAGAAACTGGAACGGCACAGGCAAATGGGTCATTTTCCCTTACGATTCCAAACATCGACCAGTTGGATCATATCCTCGTAACGCAGCAAACAGTTGGGGAATATGGCAAGTCGTTTGAGAGCCCGGAAGTTAGCGTCACCAAGTCAGCCGTAGGTTCGACGACGATTGCTGAAGCAAGAAAAACCCCGGTTGGGACGAACGTGATTGTCGTCGGAACGGTGACCGCGATGTTTGAAGCGGGCGGACAAAACAACGTCTACTTCCAAGATGAGACGGCAGGACTCGTACTTCGTGCGCCAGGGCTGACTGGCAAAATTGAGGTAGGAGACAAGATCCGAGCTACCGGAAAAATGAATGATTATTATGGACTTGCTCAACTCGAAGCGCTCACCAATAACGTGGAAATCGTGCAAAAGCAAGCAGGTGTGCCTAACCCGCAAGTTGTGACTTCCACTGATTTTGCAACTGCTACAGGAGAGGCATTGGAAGGCAAACTGGTAACCGTGAAGGTGGTTACTGTCAAATCAGTATCAAGCGGCAACTATACGCTGGAGGATCAGCACGGCACGTTTGTGTCTCGACCGGATGCCTCTCTTCTGCTACCAGTGAACAAGAGCTATGCAGCTATTACAGGCGTGGTGAACTATGACCGCAATGTATACAAGCTGGTGCCGCGCACTGTTGCCGATCTCGTCGAGGACGAGAATAAAGTCCCGATGGTTACAGCGAGCCCAGCTGGTCCTATGGTGACAAAAGGAACAAATGTCACGCTCACAACGACGATGGCTGACGCTACGATCTTCTATACGGTAGATGGTTCAACGCCCGGCAGAGGAAGCATCAAGTATATGGGACCGATCCAGATTGATACGGATACGACGCTTTCAGCCATAGCCGTCAAGGATGGTTACACAGACAGCAATATAGCGATCTTCCGCTATGTGATTCAAAAAGAAAACATTCGTATCCATGACATTCAAGGAACCTCGCACCGCTCACCGATGACGGATGGAACGGTGACCAATATTCCAGGAATCGTCACGGCCATCGTCAAAAGCGGCAGCAATGTACAAGGCTTTTATATGCAAGACCCGCAACCGGACGCAGATCCATTTACCTCTGAAGGCATTTACGTTTACGAGCCAAAAGCAGCGGTCGCCCCTGGCGATGAAGTAACCGTTAGTGGTACCGTCAAGGAATATGTACCATCGAACAGGGCGGGTACAGACCTCACTCAAACGCAAATTGATGCAACCTCGTACGCCGTTGTAAATCCAGCAAAGGGACTCCCAGACCCACTCATCTTGGGCAAAGACAACTACGAATATCCGAAAGGAATTATCGACAACGACAGTCTCGGCAAATTCGATCCAGACCAGGACGGCATCGACTTCTGGGAAAGCCTCGAAGGCATGCTGGTACAAATCGAAAATCCCATCGTGGTTGGCGAAACCAAGACGTTTACCAATCCACGCGCAACGGAATTTGTCGTCATCGATGATCGAGCCCATCCGAATCAGCCACGTACGCCAGCCGGCGGAGTGGTGCTGGAAGCCAATGATTTTCACCCTGAGCGCATCACGGTATCGGACAAACTCGAATCGATTACCGGAGAAGTAAAAGTCGGCGACAAATTTGACGGCCCGCTGGTAGGTATTATTGATTACAGCTTTGCGAACTACAAGCTGTTCCATACACGAGCGTTTACGGTACAGCCAAGCCATTATGAGCAGCCAGTGACAAGTATTTCCCCAAAAGAAGACAAGCTGACAATCGCTTCGTACAACATCGAGAATTTCTCGGCAAAAACCGATTCTGCCAAAATCAATCGCATCGCCGAGACGATTGTAGACAACATGAAAGCGCCGGATATTATCGGAGTGGTGGAAATGCAGGACGATAATGGCCCGACGGACAATGGGCAAACAGATGCTACGCAGTCTGCCGACGCATTGATCAAAGCAATAGCAAACAAAAACGGACCGACTTACCGATACATCGATATTGCGCCACAGAACAATCAGGATGGTGGACAGCCAGGAGGAAACATCCGTGTCGGCTTCTTCTACAACCCAGAACGGGTACAGCTGGCAGCAGGAACGCCAGGTGGTGCGACTGATGCGGTGCAAATCGAGGCACGAGATGGTATAGCGCATTTGTCACACAATCCAGGACGGGTAGATCCGACCAACGCGGCGTTTGCTTCGAGCCGTAAGCCACTGGCAGCGGAATTCATTTTCCAGGGCGAGCCAGTCATTGTCATCGCCAACCATTTCAACTCCAAGGGCGGAGATCAAGCGCTGTTTGGAAAAGATCAGCCGCCACAGCTGGTGAGTGAAGTACAGCGGATGAAAATTGCCCGTGTGTTAAATAACTTCGTAAAAGAAATCCATGCAGCGGAAGCGAAAGCAAATGTTGTGGTGCTGGGCGATCTCAACGATTTCCCGTTTTCGAATCCGGTGCAGGAATTGGCAGATGGCGTTTTGACCAATATGGTCGAGAAACTGCCGAAGGGTGAGCAGTATACGTACGTGTACCAAGGGAACTCTCAAGTCCTGGATCAAATTTTGGTCAGCAACCACTTGGAGGATGACACAAAGGTTGACATCGTTCACATCAACGCTGGCTTGACCGAGAGCGAGGGACGTGTGAGTGATCATAATCCCGTCCTTGTCCAACTGGACTTGAAGGATCGTGGTACGCCGGAAAAAACAGCACAAGAAGTCGCGGAAAGCATTACGCAGCTCACACAGCCCGCAGCGGGTGAGACGCGCTTGACGCTGCCTGAAGTACCTACAGGCTTTACTATCACGATCAAGTCGTCTAGTGATCCAGCAGTCATTGCGCTGGATGGCAAAATCACGCTGCCATATCGCCAGACGAATGTAGACCTGGTTTTGGAGGTCACGCGAGCATCTGATCAATCGACAGCAGAAACGAAAGTATTGACCGTACAGGTTCCGGCCAAGCCGGATTCACCACCGCCAGTTACGCCGCCGGACAGAACACCGACACCGGACGCGCAGCGTGAGTTGAACAAGCAAGCAGCTCAAGTGATCTCCTCAAGTAACGGGGAGAACGCCATTTTGGGTCAGGTGGATCAAGTGCTCAGCCATTTGGAAAAACTTCTGGATGCCAAGCAATGGACGCCGACGGAGAAATGGGAGACAGTCACGGATACGATCACGACTGTACTCGAGGCAGTAACCGAGCAGGCTGAGCGAGGCATTATCAGTGAAGAGACACTCCAAGATGTGACGAAGAGCTTTTTGGACAAAGCATTTGACCCACTCACTGAAGATGGCATCGAGGATGAAGAGATTGCCCGCCTGGCACTTGCCTCTTTGACGAGCTTGGCGAAAACAGCGCTGGAGCCGCTCGATGAAAAGGATATTTCCAAAGAGGTAGCCAAGCATGTCCGTACATTGGCAGGAGAGCTCTTGAAAAAGCTTGGCACTGTCGTCATAGATGATGGGGATGAAATCAAGGCAGATGACGAACAAGTAGATGAGCTTCTGGACGTACTCGGGGAATTCATGAAGGCAATCGAGTCTGTGAAAGAAAAGATCGGCTTTGCTCCTGTGCTGTTCGTTCAGGTGAAAGAAGGCGATGACGATGCGAGCGACACGCGTTCTCGCAAGGGAGAATCCGCTGATCCGACGGTGACCCTGGAACAGCAACTCGTTGAACAATTAAAGGAAAAAGAGGTAGGCATTCGCGTAACCTTGGACAGCGAAGCATGGCTTGAGGTGCCTGGCACATATTTTGCCGCTCAGCGTGCAAGAGAATTTGCCCTCGCTCTGACACAAGCAAACGGGAACGGGTGGAAAGGTGTGCCGAATCCTGGCGAAGCGTATCAATTGCAAGTGTGGAGCAACGGTAAAAAAGTGACAAATCTCGGCAAAACAGGCTTTACACTTGGTCTGCCAGTCGCCGAGGACGCAAGCGAAAAGCTCCAGGCGTATTCGTACCGTAGCAATATGTGGAGAGCAGCTACTGGACTCAAGGGTAAAGCGATCCAGGTGACGAAGGAAGACGATTTGGGTAGCTTTACAGTAACAACGGCGGCAACTTATGTCGTCGGAGAGAGTGCCCTGAAAAGGATCGAGATCGAGCCGAAATCAATCAAGCTAGCCCAAGGAGAGGAAGCACAACTCAAGGTGAAGGCGATCCTCGGTAATGATGCAGAAGAGGACGTTACCGAAGCAGCGGGTATCGAGTTCACATCAAGCAAGCCCGAACAGGTAGAGGTGGATGAGTCTGGACGTATTCTTGTCTTGGATGATGCCAAACCAGGGACAAGAGTGACCATCACGATCAGCTACGCTGGCAAGACAGCGAAGGTAACTGTCACGGTTAAGAGCAATTGACGAAAAGAAAACGGGTCGGGAGAAAGCTTCCCAGCCCGTTTTTTTGTTGTGCAAATGGATTAGATACGTGCCATCCCCATCGCTTTTTCAACTTTGTACAGCATCTCATTCGCGACCTTATTCGCTTTTTCTGCCCCGGCAGTCAGGATATCATCCAGCTCGGAGGAGTGGAACAGCTGCTCAAAGCGTTCTTGAATCGGACGGAGTGTTTCTACGACAACTTCTGCCAGCTCGGTTTTGAATGCGCCATAGCCTTTGCCCTCGTACATCGCTTCAATCTCGTCCAGCGTTTTTCCAGAGCAGAGGGAGTAGATGGTCATGAGGTTAGAGACAGCAGGCTTTTCTGCTTTGTCATAACGCACAACGCTGTCGGAATCCGTCTGTGCGCGCTTGATTTTTTTCGTGATGGTGTCTGCATCATCCAGCATGGAAATGAAGGCGCCTTGGTTTGGATCGGATTTGCTCATTTTCTTGGTGCCTTCAGCAAGGGACATGATGCGTGCGCCAGTCTCTGGCAGGCGAACTTCCGGAATGGTGAAAATGTCGCCATAACGGTTGTTAAAACGAGCAGCTAAATCACGTGTCAGCTCCAGATGCTGCTTCTGATCCTCGCCCACTGGGACAAAATCAGTGCCGTACAGCAAAATATCAGCAGCCATCAATGGAGGATAAGCTAGCAGACCGCCTGGAATAGATTCGCCGCGTCCATCGGATTTGTCCTTGAATTGGGTCATGCGCTCCAATTCACCCAAGTAAGAGGTACACAGCATGATCCAGCCGAGCTTGGCATGGGCCGGTACTTCCGATTGGACGAATAGCGTCATTTTGTTCGGATCGAGGCCAACGGACAAATAGAGAGCCGCGAGACGACGAATGTTTTCGCGCAGAACAGCAGGCTCCTGTGGAACGGTGATCGCATGCTGGTCGACGATGCAGTAAAAGCAGTTGAACTGATCTTGAAGCGGAACGAAGTGCTTCATTGCGCCCAAGTAGTTGCCGAGTGTCATAATGCCGCTCGGCTGAATGCCGGAAAAGATGGTTTTCATGGGAAAGTTGCTCCTTTCAATCGTGAAATATGAATTCAAAAAGTCGACTTTTCAGCACCGAGAAAATGGCGAGAAGCTGAAGAAGGAGGAGCGGAATGTAGGGGACCTACATGAGCACCGGACTTCGAAGGTGAACGCCATTTTCGATGCCGCATAAGCTTTCAGAACTACTTCGTGATCAAAAGTCGATTTTTTGAATGTCCGCTTAAATACAAAAAGGTCCATCCGCCCTGGACAGGGACGAATGAACCGTGGTGCCACCCTTGTTATTTCGCGCAAGGAATCATCCATACGCAAAATCTCTTTAATCCGTACCGCTTCTGTGTAAGACAGCTTGATACGGTGTCCATTGTAACGTACGGACGTAACGCCAAGGCCTACTGCCGCCATAAGGGCGGGTTCGGTTTGGAGCTCGGAAGCCCATTCATCATTTCCTTAACACTGATTCGCACCAACCATCAGCTCTCTGAAGTCTCGCAAAATGACTACTCTTCTTCCTCATTGCCATCAAATGATACCCTTTGAGCAAACATTTTACATAGAGCGGAAGGAAAAAGCAAGTGGGTCTTGACAAGGAAATCCAAAAGTTGTAAAAATAACTCAAGAGTTATATAACTGATGAGTTACTTTTGGTAGGTGAGAAAATGACCAATGACAAATTGTCTAAAGGAGAGCTGAGTCGCAGTCGGTTGTTTGCGGCCGCAGCTTCTGAGTTCGCGGCAAAAGGCTTTCATCGTACACGGGTGAGCGACATTGTGAAAGCAGCAGGTCTGACTCAGGCGTCTTTTTACCAGTATTTCGACAGCAAGGAAGGCTTGTATCAGCAGTTGACGGACACATTCGTCACCAAGCTGTGGGAATTGGCGAACAGCGGTCAAAAGGTAACGGCTTTGACGAAGGCAGATGTCTTCCATCAGGTACGGGAAAACTTGCTCGCCTTGTTCCGATTTTTTCAGGATCAGCCTGACTTGACCCGGATTGTGCTGTATCAGGCAGAAGAGGGCGAAGAGCTGCATCGTAAGCTGGCTTCGATTGTTGCTGTCAACTTGCGACAAAATCAGACTGCTGGGCATGTTCGTATCGAGTTGTCTGTGGAGGTAGCGGCTGAGGCAATGATCGCAGTTATAGACCGGATGACGGCGCGGTATTTGCTGACAGGAGAGAAAACAGCGGAGCAGCTTGCAGATGACGCGGTATCTTTTTTGGCATATGGAATTTTGCAGGCAAACGAATAGGGAGTGGGTGCTTGTATGCTGGAGCTGTCCCATCTGATTTGGCTATTTTTAGTTGTTTTCATGTTTCATGATTTCGAGGAGATCGTGATGGTAGAAGGTTGGGTGCGAGCCAAGAAAGACATGATTAGACGGACTGTGCCAGAACGGCTTATGAAGATGCTGGAGCCGTCTCTTTCCATGAATACGGCGCAATTTGCTGTCGCAGTCTCCTGTATTTTCGCAGTTTTATCGGTAGCGGTCATCCTGACTGTCACGACGCTTTCGTCTGGAACGTACCTTCCGTTTTTCCTCGTTTGTCTGCACGTGATGTTTCTCCATGTGTTCATGCATATTGGTCATACCGTTGTCCTTCGCACGTACACACCTGGTGTGGTGACGGCTGTGGCATTCGTTTTGCCGTATAGTTTATATACGTATGATCGATTGCTTGAGGCGGGGCTTGTGACGTGGCCGTTGCTATGGGGCACATTGCCGTTCAGCTTGCTGATCATACCTGTTTTGTACGTGGCACACCGGCTTGGGGAGGCAGCAGGTAAAATGATCCCCCGATGAGAAAAAGAAAGGGAGTATGTTATCCTAGTAGGAGAAGATTGGTGTGAAAGAGGGAATTTTGTTGAAGCTGCGACTAGGCGTAATAGGCGCGGATGATTCACTTGCCATCATCGAATCAGTCATGCGAGAGTTTCCCGAAATTGAATACTTGCCGATTGTCTATTGGAAAGAAGAAGAAATCCTCGATCTGATCATGCCGCATGTGGATGAGGTGGATATGTGGCTTTTCTCCGGACAAGTCCCTTATGCCATGGTGAGCGAGTCAGGCAAGGTTCAAGTCCCGATGGCGTATGTGCCTCATCTCGGTGCGAGCTTGTACAGAACCTTGCTTCATCTGTCCCATCAATTGGGAATCCGGGTGGAGGAAGTGAGCTTTGATACATTTTCACCAGAAGAACTGGAGCATTTTATGGATGAAGCGGGCATCGCTGGCGGCTACAAATGGCTCAAGCATTACGAGGGAGCGATCTCAGCCGATGAACTGGCGGATTACCACGAACAGCTTTGGAGGGCAGGCAAGACAAAGGTGGCTGTCACCTGCTTGCGGACAGCAGATGTAGAGCTGGCACGCAGAGGTGTCCCTGTACATCGGGTCGTGCCGACACGTGCAGGCGTGATTTCGGTCATTCACATGCTTTTGCGGACACACGAAATGCTTCACTTCAAAGATACCCAAATCGCTGTGCAGATGATGGAGATCGATCCATTTCGCGAGCTTGCCGGTGGCAACTTTTCCACAGATGAATGGCAAAATGCCGAGATCAAGACGATGGAAAAGCTGTTGCGCTACGCAAAGCATTTGCAAGGCTCACTAAAGACAGCAGGTCCCGGACGCTACGTCATTTTTACAACGCGGGGCAACCTGCAAGAAGTGACTCGTGACTATGCGACCATGCCGGATTTGGAAGAGCTGTTTGGCATTCGCGCTGATCTGGTGACGTGCGGAATCGGGATCGGCAAGACCGCTTATGAAGCAGAGATCCACGGTGGCGCGGCTTTGCTGCACGCCAAAGAGCGCGGGGCAGGCAACTGGATGGTCTTCTTTGATGACAAAAGCATCGCAGGGCCGCTTGGTCGTGATGAACAGATCACCTATCGGTACGACTCAGAAAAGCTGCAAGAGCTCAGTCAGCTTACCTCCCTAAGTGTCATGACGCTCGCCAAGCTGTACTCCATACTCAAAAAGCGAGGCTCTCAGGAAATTCATGCGACAGAATTAGCCTCATATCTGCAAATTCTGCCACGAAGCGCCAGACGAATCCTGATTGAACTGGAGTCAAAGGGACTAGCGCAGGTAATCAGAGAAGAAAACCCGCACCCGCGGGGCAGACCGCGCAAGGTGTATCGAATCGAATGGCAATCGCAATTGTAATAAATTTACCAATTAATCATTTCTTTCGGGAAATGATTTTTTTGTCGTTAAAAAATTGTTCTCAAATTCACATTTATGACAAATAATAAGAGATGTAAACAACTATGAAATTACATAAAAAACAATAATTACCAAGGAGGAGTTAACAAGTATGAAGAAATCGGTTTTTGCAGTAACACTCAGCTTCGCATTAGGTACCACTACATTCCTGCCGTTGGCTACGCAGGCCGCATCCGAAAGCATTGTCTATAGCGCTGAGTGGGATACCCCCGAATTTATCGGAGAAGAGTTCGAAGCAGAAGAGCTGGATGGCGAAGAAAAAGTTTGGGGATTCCTGGAACAGTACCAAGATTCCTTCCGCATTGATGGAGATGTGAAAGATCACTTTAAAGTGCTAGATGAAGTGACAGACAAAGAGACAGACATGACTCACTATCGCGTACAAGAAATGTACGAGGGCATCCCGGTCTATGGTTATCAGCAGACGATTCACGTAAACGAAGATGGAAATGTAACGGCATTCCTCGGGAACTACGCGCCTGACCTGTCAAACAATGATAAGCTGACGAAAAAACCAAAACTCAAGGCAGATAAAGCGGTGAAAGAGGCTATCAAGGATTTGGAGGATGAGATTGACAAAGAAGTGAAGAAGTTCGAAGTGAAGCCAGAAGGGAACCTCTACATCTACATCCACGAAGATGAATCGTATTTGGCTTACGAAGTGGAGCTGAATTTCCTCGATCCACAGCCAGGCCGTTGGAAGTATTTCATCGATGCAAACACTGGTGACGTGATTAACAAATACAATATGCTCCATGAGATTACAGGGACGGGTACAGGGGTACTAGGTGATTCCAAATCGTTCGAAGTAACGAAAGTAAGCAATACCAACTATACAACGAAAGATACGACTCGCGGCAAGGGAATTGAGACGTACACTGCACGGAACAGATACACTCTCCCAGGCACTCTTGGCTCTGATACCGATAACAAGTGGACAGATGGAGCACTTGTTGACGCGCATGCCTATGCACAGGCAACCTACGATTACTATAAAAACGCACATAACCGCAACAGCTATGACAACAACGGTGCGAAATTGATCTCCACTGTCCATTACGGTAGCAACTATAACAACGCATTCTGGAACGGCGTACAAATGGTATACGGTGATGGAGATGGAAGCGTATTCCGTCCACTGTCTGCTGGCTTGGATGTCGTCGCACATGAATTAACACATGCTGTTACAGAAAAAACAGCCGATCTGATCTATCAAAATGAGTCCGGTGCGTTAAATGAATCCATCTCTGATATCTTCGGTGCAATGATTGACAACGACGATTGGCTCATGGGTGAAGATGTATACACGCCAGGAACTCCAGGAGATGCTCTGCGCTCTCTCGAAGATCCAACCATTGCTGGTGATCCTGACCACTACAGCGATCGATATACAGGTCCAAATGACAACGGAGGCGTACACACGAACAGCGGTATCAACAACAAAGCGGCATACCTCCTCGCAGAGGGTGGCTCACACCACGGTGTAACGGTTACAGGCATTGGTCGCAATGACACAGCAAAAATCTACTACTACGCTCTAACAAACTACCTCAATCCAAACTCTAATTTCTCCGCTATGCGACAAGCAGCTATTCAATCCGCAACAGTTCTTTTCGGTGCTAATTCCCAACAAGTAGAATCTGTAAGAGATGCGTATGATGCAGTTGGCGTGCAATAATCACTAAAATATTTCGTGACAAGAAACATTTGTCATACTGTTGAAAATTGTCTTGCTCCTTGTGGGGCAAGGCAATTTTTTGTATGTTTGTGGTAATTTACCTTGTGTATAAGAAGTTAGAAAGGAGTATCTCATGGAGCATTTAAAAAACATAGTGAGACACCATTATGATATAGACGCTGTTGATGTGACCCCTCAACAAGGTGGATGGTCGGCGCTTGCTTATAAAGTCATTAGCCACCAGCACTCCTATTTCTTGAAGGTCTATGAAAAAAGCAGAGCATCTACGCCCAAGTGGACAGCGCTGATCGATAAGTATGTTCCCATTATCCAATGGCTATCACGTCAGACCAGACTGCAAGGCAAAATTCCAGTGCCGCTGCTGACTAGAAACGCAGCATTTAAACATGAAGACGACATGGGCATCTATCAACTGTTTTTATATATTGAGGGGAAAACCATTGGGAGCCAAGTGTTAAACTCGATGCAAGTTCGCCAGTTGGCAGAAATCATAGCAGAGTTGCATTTGTACACAGAAGAAATCCCGGTCAGTACGGCTGCCATCAAGGAAGACTTCCGCATCCCATTTGCCGAGCAGTTTAGAGAAATGCTGAATGAAGATATCCATCGTCTGCCTGATGATGTGGATGAAATCGTCAGACCTTTTGTAAACGTACTGGCTGACCGCATGAATAAGTTGGAGATGATTGCAGAGGAATTGCGAGGCAGTGAGGTGAAAATGAAGCTTTGCCATACGGATATTCACAACTGGAACCTGATGCAATCTGATCACCAGCTCATTCTCATAGACTGGGAAGGATTGAAGCTGGCTCCAGTAGAAGCCGATCTGATGTTTTTGGTAGATGAGCCTTTTTTTGAGGAGTTTATGACTACCTATCGGAAGACACATCCAAATTATGTGATCAATCGACAAGCGCTGGAATTCTATCAAATCCGGCGTAGGCTGGAAGATATAGGTGAACTGCTAGAGCAGCTTCTGTTTGATGAGCAGGAAGAACAAGATCGAGTGGAGACGATCGGACATTTGAAAGGGGAATTGAGGAAGATTGATAGCAGGGAGGCTTAACATGATAGACGTTACTTACTTGGAAAGGTTATTCCTAAATAGAAGGGAAGATCTACATCTCAGATTGGGTGATATTGGTGATTTGCTCGAGTATGGAAACCCTAATCGAAATGACGTTATCACATTTACAAAGTATGTCCTGGAACTTGCGATTGCAGAGGAAAACTTTGAAGTAAAGGAAAGTTTGTTTTATCTACTCATGAATGCAGTAACCTTTCAAGGAGTCGCAAGAAATGTAGAATGGGAGCCATTAGCAGATGTTCTGCCAACACTGGAAGACGCTATCCTTATTTATGCATTAACCATCCTTGGTTTTTCAAAAAACCGAAAATTTATAAAAGTAATTGAGCCGTACTTACATTCTCCGAACGATTCTATTAGGGAAACTGCGGCGGAAGCATTGAAGGAAATCAATTATTACGTAGAAGGATCTCCGTAAGGAAATCGAACAGCTATTGAGACAGTCTAGGACTTTATTTCAGGGGCCCATGGCTGCCTCCTTTTCAAAATAGACAGACTATTATACAATTAAGGACATAACCGTTAATCAACCGTTATTGGCTTTACATAGAAGGGGGAGTGGCGCGTCATGATCAATTCGGATCGATTGTGGGATCGATTGGGACAGCTTGGCAACGTCGGGAAGCAAAAGGCGGGCGGCATCACGCGGTTGTCTTTTACGCCTGAGGAAAGGGCGGCAAAAGATCTCGTCACAGGCTTTATGAAAGAAGCAGGTCTCACCGTTCGCGAAGATGAGGTTGGGAACTTGATTGGGCGAAAAGAAGGGAAAAATCCGGCCGCTCCTGTCGTTTTGGTTGGCTCGCATATCGACTCCGTACCAAATGGCGGCGATTATGACGGCCCACTTGGCGTGCTGGCTGGCGTAGAAGTTTTACAGACGATGCAAGAACAGGGAATCGAAACAGAGCATCCGATCGAAGTCATCGCGTTCACAGATGAAGAAGGAACACGTTTTGGTTACGGGATGATCGGCAGTCGCGGTATCGCGGGTCTGATCAAGCGTGACGAGCTGGAACAAGCAGACAAGAATGGGGTCACGATTGCCGAAGCAATGCGACAAACAGGGCTTGATCCAGACCGCACCAGTCTCGCCGCGAGAACGCCTGGAAGTGTAAAAGCTTATGTGGAACTACATATCGAGCAAGGTAAAGTACTGGAAAGCCGCGGCCTATCTGTCGGGATCGTGACAGGAGTGGCGGGCCCGCTCTGGTTGAATTTCGTGCTGGAGGGAGAAGCCGGTCATGCCGGGGCAACGCCGATGAATTTGCGCCGTGATCCGATGGCAGCAGCCGCTCAAGTGATGCTGGTCATCGAGGAGGAAGCCAGACGGACAGGAACCAGTGTAGGAACGGTTGGACGCCTGCAAGCATTCCCGGGCGGGGTGAATGTCATTCCTGGACGAGTCGAGTTTTCGCTTGATTTGCGCGATGTAGACGAAGCGATCCGCGATGAAGTGGAACAGCGCATTTACGAACGGGCCAAAGCGATTTGTGCTGAGCGCAATGTGACGTTGAAAGTAGAGCTGCTGCAACGCATAGCTCCTGCTATATGCTCGGACGATATCCAGCATGCTGTAGCAGAAGCGTGTGAGGCAGAAGGCTTGGAAGCATTTAGACTCCCGAGTGGGGCAGGGCATGATTGCATGCAGCTGGTTGAGCTGTGCCCGGTTGGCATGATTTTCGCCAGGTCCAAGGATGGCATTAGCCACAACCCGGCAGAGTTTACGACAAAAGAGGATTGTGCGAACGGAGCACAAGTACTGTACCGTACCGTTTTATCCTTAGCAAAATAGGCATATGAGATAGTAAGTGGGGGAGCCACGAAAATCAGGAGGAGAGCGGCATGACAGCAACAGCAGTGGTAACACTTAATAAGGCGGTCGAAGAAATCAAGGATCAGGTAATTGCGTGGAGACGCTATTTGCACGAGAACCCCGAATTATCCTTCCATGAAGAAAAAACAGCACAGTTTGTATACGAGACATTGCTTTCTTTTGGCAATCTGGAAGTGTCCAGACCGACGAAAAACAGTGTGATGGCCAGATTGATCGGTTCCCAGCCTGGAAAAGTGCTTGCCATGCGCGCTGACATGGATGCATTGCCGATTACGGAAGAGAATACGTTTGAATTCGTCTCGAAAAATCCTGGTGTCATGCATGCGTGCGGACACGACGGACATACTTCCATGCTGCTCGGAACGGCAAAGCTGCTGTCCGGGATGAAGGATCAGATCAAGGGAGAGGTTCGTTTCTTCTTTCAGCACGCGGAGGAAGTATACCCGGGCGGAGCGGAGGAAATGGTACAGGCAGGCGTCATGGACGGCGTAGACATGGTGATTGGTACGCATCTGTGGTCGACGATGGAGTTTGGGACAGTGGGTATCTGCCCAGGTCCAATGATGGCAGCTCCCGATACGTTCTGGATCACGGTACTTGGAAAAGGCGGACATGCGGCGCTCCCGCATGAAACGATCGACAGCATCGCGATTGCGGCACAAGTGGTGACCAACCTCCAACACATCGTATCCCGCAATGCGGATCCGCTCGATAATCTGGTTCTCTCTGTCACGCAATTTGTGGGGGGAACGACACACAACGTCATTCCGGGTGCGGTAGAGATTTGCGGGACAGTCCGCAGCTTTGACAAAAATCTGCGCGAGTCCGTTCCGGGACTCATGGAACGCGTGATCAAAGGCATTACAGAAGCACATGGAGCAGGGTATAAATTCAAGTATGAATTTGGCTATCGCCCGGTTATCAACGATGCCGAAGTGACGAAATTGATGGAAGAGGTCGTGGAAGAATCATTGGGAGCAGAATGGGTAGAGCATATGCGCCCAACCATGGGGGGCGAGGATTTCTCGGCCTTCCAGCAAAAAGCGCCAGGCTGCTTCTTCTACGTCGCCGCCGGAAACAAAGAAAAAGGCATCACATATCCGCACCACCATCCACGTTTTACAATCGACGAGGATGCGCTCGAAGTCGGCGTAAAAATGTTCGTCAACGCGGCCAGAAAAATCGTGATGGAATAGAAACAGGGTAGCGATCATTCTCCAGTCATAATCCAAAAGTAAGGCAGCTTGTCAATGTGGCAAGCTGCTTTTTTACGTTTATCTCCCAATAGAGCCCACAATCCGGGACTCAGGTAGTGGTACAAAATGTGTGTTTTGTTGTGTTTGCGATTGATAAGTTGTGTATTTAATTTGTAATTAATTGTTTTTTCTTTTGATTTTAATAAACCCTCAACACTCCAGCTATAAAATGAATGCAAACAGACCTGGATTCTTTCTAAGTGATAGGGATCGGGGCAGAAAAAGGGAGGCTTGATAATTACGTAAGCAAGTGATGAAGCAAATCAAGCCGATGAAAAGAAAATGAATTGAGATCCGAGGAGGAGAGACATCATGAAAAAAATCCTGAACCAAAAAGGACTTGCTGCCCTTTTAACAGTTACAACTCTCGTTACCGGTGGAGTCATCGCACCAGCTCCATTTCTGAATTCGTCTGTTTATGCGGCGGCAGAGGCGGCGAAAGAACTCCCATCTGAAAAGCAACTCTATCGTTTCCTGTTTGAGAATAGCATAGAGGATAGCTCAGAATCTCACTATCCTGTGGAAGTGTTCGGAACACCAACGTTCGTGGAAGGACGTGTAGGATTGGGGAAATCCATTCACTTCCAGTCAACCTCAAAGGACAATGCAACCTGGATAGATCTGGGTGAAAATGACGAGTTGAAGTTTGGGGAAACTCAAGATTTCACCATTGCCTTCTGGGTGAAATCTCCTGGCGTTGACGCTGATCCTGGCATTATCTCCAATAAAAACTGGTCAAGCGGTGGTAACGTGGGGTGGTTCATCGGACTGCAAGGTTCTACGTTAAAGTGGAATTGGCGCACATCCGACAGCTCCCGTCTCGATGCAACGATTCCAAACATTGCGGATAATGCATGGCACTATGTCGTCGTTTCTCATGATCGGGATGAACAGGCAACGATCTACGTCGACGGTAAAGTAGCAAAAACAATCGATATCAGCCAATCCAAGGGAACAATCGACACTAGCTTCACTACCAAGATTGGAGTAGATGGCGCTGGAAACCATTTTGGAAACCGCTATGACGTACAGTTGGACCAGTTGCAGATTCTGAGTCGTACCGTTACAGATGAAGAAGTAGCTGATAGTTACGCAAGCGCTCCGAAAATTCCAGTGAAGAGCATTTCATTGGATCAGAAGGAGCTCGAATTGAAAGCTGGAGCAACGATGCCTGTTACAGTTGTAATTTCCCCGAAAGAAGCGTCCGTTCAGGATGTCAGATGGAGTTCCAACAACAAAGAAGTCGCGAAGGTCGAAATGGTCAATGGACGCCCAACTGTTGTAGCAGGTAAACCGGGCAAAGCAAAAATCACAGTGAAAACTGTCGATGGAGGCAAAACGGCGAAAGCGGAAGTAATCGTTACAAATTCGATTGACGTATCGGGAGATGGCCTCCTAACCGAGGAAGATTTGAACGTCATTTTGAACAACCAGAAAAGCCGCGCTGGTGACTGGCGCTGGGAAAAAGCGCAACACGCGGATATTAACAATGACAAGAAAGTGGACAAAGCCGATGTGGAGATGATGAAAGAAAAGCTGGCTCCTTATAAGAACGATTTCCTTTACAGACGTGTCGTGGTTATCGGCATCGATGGTGCAGGGAATGCAGTCAAGGATCCGGAAGCAAAAGCGACGAATATCTTGAAATTGATCGAAGAAGGTGCTGGAACATTTGAAGCCAAAGCAGAGCTGCCCACGATCAGTGCGCAAAACTGGGGATCTATCCTGCATGGCGTCACTCCTGACAAGCATCAATTGACAAACGATAGCGTAGCGGCTACTCCTTATCCGGAGAAAAACGAGTATCCTTCCTATATGAAGCTGTTGAAACAAGAGCGTCCTAAGCTCCAGCAAGCTTCCTTCGCTACATGGAGCCCGATCAATATCGGTATCATTGAAGATTCAGCAGGTTCTTACAAGCAAAATAGCGGGTCGGATGAAGCGACTGCGAAAAAAGTAGTCGATTATATCAAAAAAGAGGGTGCAAATACTCGCAACATTTTCGTTCATTTAGATGAAGTAGACGGGGCTGGTCACAATCAAGGCTATTTCACACCGGCATTTTATAAAAAGCTCCAAAAAGCAGATGAGTATGTAGGTAATATCCTCGAGGCACTGGAAGAGGAAGGACTGATGGAGGATAGCCTGATTATCATTACGACTGACCACGGTGGGAAAGGGACAGGGCATGGGGGTTCTTCACCGGGAGAACAGACGATTTTCTGGGCGGCAAAAGGTGGCTCCATCACGCCTGGTACAGAGCTCTCAGAGGTAGTAAACACAGACACTGCCGCCGTAGTAGCCCATGCGCTTCGGGTGGAATTGCCTGAAAATTGGGATGCTAAAATTCCAGAAGGGTTGTTTCAAGACAACAAGTAAAAAGACCCTGGCTGTTTTTAACTGATTCGAAAATTTTAAAAAGAAAAAAGTTATTCCTTATTCCACCGTGGTGTAATAGGGGATAACTTTTTTCTTTCCAGAAAGTGACAACGCAACTAGTACAGACGAATCAGCTTTTGCCAAAAGGAAGTTTTTCTACTTGCGTCCTTGATCTTTGCCAACTCGATTTTGGCATCCATAATGTCATTCATTGCCTTGGTCAAGCGGCGATCTCGTTCCTTCAGGTTGTTGGTAATATAGGTTTCCTGCTTTTCTACACGGGCTAACAGTGCCAAGTAGGCAGCGTCTTGTTGCTGGACATGGGAAGCCAAGGCATGCAGCTTTTCATCCAGTTCTTCAATGACGGCAGTATGGTTCAAAGCTGGATGTGAGGAAACAGGGGCAGGGGGGAATGCAACCGCAACGGCTGTTTCCTTTCGGGCAGGTTCAGGTGAGCTTTGCGTAGCAACCATTCGGGCAGCTTCATCTTGCGGAATGAGTTGATCCTTTGTTAAGGTATAAAACCGCTGAAGACACGTAATATCTACCTGCCTGTACTCCCGACGATTCTGACTATCTCGCAAAAACCAGTAGCCATGCTGTTCTAAGAGCATGCTCCACTTGCGCAGGGTGCTGGCCCCAATACCTAACAGTCCCGCAACTTCTCTGCCACTGTATGTTCTCTCCCGTGCCAATAACTCGATAACCTCTCCCATGGAAATCCCTCCTCTGGCGTAAGTCCGCTCATCTCTTGCTATACCGTTTCTGTACGTGAAAATGGTTTTCCTTTTGGAATCGTGCGACAAAATCTCACAGTGTTCGTGAACGGAGGACGGTTTTGGCGTCATTATGCCACCAGACGACAAAGTTGGTAAGAGAGTGTAGGGTAAAATAAGGACAAATGACGGACGGGTACAAGTACATTTTCTCTTTCACTCCGCATTTGCTCAATAGGGCTATGCCAAATGTACATAGGATGCATGAGAAGGAGGGATTGACCATGTCATTTAAAGACCAAGTAAAAAAATTCGAAGGCAGAAATGTTAAGGTTGCTACTGTAGACGGTACTTTTTTCGGCCGTCTGGTACAAGTAAAATCGACCACTATTATTTTGGAAGAACGCAATGGTAATCGCCGCACCATTATTCGTGATTCAAAAATTGTTGCTGTTACAGAGCATGACGGCGACGATTGCTAAGTTCTGATTGTAGAAAATTAGAGTTTGTTTCTCAGGCTGTCGAGTGATCGACGGCCTTTCCTATTCTTTACACCCTGCGGCATGGTAACATAAAAGGGACTGAAAAAACGCTGCGAATAGAGGGGGTACCACTATGTTGGATATTCGGTTTCACGGACATTCTTCCGTGCAAGTAACAAGTGAAGGGCATTCAATTATGATTGATCCATTTATTTCAGGAAGCCCAGTGGCAGCAACCAAGCTGGAAGACATCTCGGTTCAGTACATCCTTCTGACACATGGACACCAAGATCATATTCTGGATGCGGTAGAATTGGCCAAGAAAAACGATGCGACAATCGTTGCAACCCATGAGCTTGCTACCTATTTGAGCTGGCAGGGAGTCAAGACCATCTCGATGAATCTGGGAGGCTCTGTCAAACTGCCATTTGGAAAAGTGAAAATGACACAGGCGTTCCATAGCTCCGGTGTTGTGTTGGATGATGAAAAACAAATCGTGTACATGGGAATGCCAGGGGGCTTTGTGATCGAGCTGGGTGGAAAAACGATCTATCACGCAGGGGATACAGGGCTGTTCGGTGACATGAAGCTGATCGGAGAGCGTCATAACATCGATTTGGCGTTCCTGCCGATTGGCGATGTGTTCACAATGGGACCTGAGGATGCAATCGTGGCTGCTGAGTGGGTACAAGCAGATTTCGTTGTGCCCATTCATTACGATACATTCCCGCCGATTAAACAGGATGGGGAAGCATTCGTGGCTGAGCTGGCTGAGAAAGACATCAGAGGCAAGGCATTGAAGCCAGGAGAGACGTTGCGTCTGCCATAACACGATCTCGATACATATTACCGCTAATCTACGGAGGATGGATTAGCGGTTTTTTTCTATGTATGTGGCTGCGTGGGGAGAAGAATATTTCCAGACTAGGCTCCAGGCTCCGTCCTACTGAGGGCTGAGACTGTCCGCTCCGAAGGGATTCGCGGGGAAACGCAAAAGTGGTAGCCGCTTCGTAGCCCGGGCACGTTGCGTTTCTTTTGCCCGCGAATCCCTTCTCCGCTCGGTAGGACTCCACAAGTCGCTACGTCTGGAAATATTCTTCTCTGTCGTAACTGATTACGTTCTTCAATCTTTTAAGGCATGTAAGACTCGGTTAACACGGAAAGCTCGTAGAGGAAACAGGAGAAATAAGCGAAGATCTTAGGGACACCGACCGAGGCGCAATGAAAAAAAGAGAAACAAGCTTTTAGCGTCCACCTCTGAGACACCTCCTGAATGGAGACTTTGGACGCGGGTTTCGCTTTTTTTCATGGAGCCGGGCAGTCAATCCCCCAGCGGGTGGCCCTAGAAGCTGGAGCGTTTTCTCCTGTTTCCTCCCCACCACTACAGCACGAACCAAGATTTTTTACCCAAAAAGAAATCTCTGAAACTAGCATGAAAAGAGAAGGACCGCTCATAGATATAGAAGAGGAAAGAAGAGAAAGAAGAAAGGGTGACTTCCTGGATGAGATTGGTGCACAATAGTCTTCTATTTCTTGCGGGAGTGGTCCTCTATTCACTGGGTGGTCTTGCTTTTCCAGACGGTGGAGCCTGGTATGATTCCCTTGCAAAGCCTGATGGAACACCGCCAATCTACTTGTTTCGCATCATCTGGCTCATTTTATATGCACTCATAGCATGGTCGTTGTTGATCTTGATTCGAACGAAGCAGATAGACCGTGAGCTTTTGCTCCTCTATGGAATCAATTGGTTTTTTCATCAACTTTTTTTCGTGTTGTTTATCGGTTATCAACTGCTCGTGTTGGCTGCGCTGGATACCATTCTGGTGATGTATTCCACATGGGTACTCATTCGCGCCATTCGTCCCCACCACAAAATCGCATCCTCGCTGCTCATCCCTTATTTCATGTGGAGCGTGTTTGCGATGTGTCTCGCGATTGGCTTCTGCCTACGCAACCTGTGAGTACAATAGCAATTACAGGCCCTCGACGAGTCGGCTGGCTCGTGCTGTCGCTTCTCTTTTTATTTCCTCCCAATGGAGGGTTTGGAATTGGCGCTGATGCATTAAAATTTTTCCGTTCACAATGGTTGTATCCACATCGGCTCCCGTCGCGCTGTAGGCAAGCAGGGCAGGGATGTCATGTACAGGCTGGAGGTGCGGTTTATCCAGATCGATCAGGATGAGATCGGCTCGCTTTCCGGCTTCCAGTGTTCCGACCTCGTGATCGATTGCAAGCAGCTTTGCACTTTCGATGGTAGCCATGCGCAAGGCCGTTTCAGCAGGCAGTACCGTTGGATCACCGTGCTTGAGCTTTTGCATCCAAGTCGCGGCTTTGATCTCGGCAAACATATCGAGAGTCGTAGCGCTGCCGGCACCGTCTGTTCCCATCCCGACAGTGACCCCTGCCTCGATTAGCTCCCTGACAGGGGCGATGCCGCAGCCGAGCTTCAAATTGCTGACAGGATTGTGTGCGACACCGCCCCTCATCCCGCGAAGAAGCGCGACATCGGATTCATTCAGATGAACAGCATGCGCGAGCAAGACGTGCGTATCGGCGAACATGCCCAGTTCGTGCAAGTACTCCGTGGGAGTCTGATTGTACTTGGCCCGGATTTTCTCTCCTTCCTCAATTGTTTCGGCCAGATGGATGTGGAGTGGGATTTGGCGCTTGCGGGCAAGCTCTATGACTCCTTGCAAGGGCTTTGGCGGGCACGTATAAGGAGCGTGCGGACCGAGCATCGTCGTGATTCTGCCATCGCCAGCTCCCGTCCAGTTGTCGATGAGGTCCAAGGCTTCGGCCATTCGTCGTCCTCCGTCATCCTCGATAAAGACCATGCCGCGAGTCAGGGAAGCACGTATCCCGGAATCAAGTACCGCTTGGGCAACAGCATCCATATGCACGTACATATCGGCAAAGGCGGTCGTGCCAGAAGCGATCATTTCCGCGATTCCCAGTGTTGTTCCCCAGTAGACATCTTCTCTTGTCATCCGGGCTTCAGCCGGGAGCATCTTTTTGTCCAACCAATCCATCAGCTTGAGATCATCGGAAAAAGCACGCAGCAAGGACATGCTGGCATGGTTGTGAGCATTGATGAGACCAGGCATCGCTAGCCTATTTTTAGCCAGTATGACACGGTCTGCCTCCTCTTCAAGGGATGGTCCGATTTTGGCGATTCGACCATCCACGATCCAAATATCCCCGAGAAATGGCTTCTCTCCTTCAACCATCGTCCATATCATGCAGTCTTTAATCAGTAACGTTTTCATGGGAAAATCCTCCTTTTTATTCCTAGTTGCGATGCAAGCGTAAAGCTTGACGCCGCGAGAAAGTCAAGGAGGGAATTTTTTGAAAAAGGGAGAACAAATTCAGACGAGTTGTGCTGAGCTTTGCAAATTTGAAATATTGTTTATTAGATAACAATTGACGAGAGAAATAACGCTACATAAAATGTAGATAAGATTTGGGGGAAGAAAGAGATGTCACATATGTTAAATGGAGGGCTTGTCAGCCTGCAAGCAATCTTGGATCAATTGAAGCCTTCGGAGCGAAAAGTCGCTGATTATATCCTGGCTCACCCGGAAGATGTCGTGAAGCTATCTGTCCAAAAATTGGCGGAATATAGTGGGGTATCCGAGGCGACGATTATCCGTTTGGCTCGCTCTCTTAATATGAAGGGATATCAGGAGCTAAAGCTGCGCGTCGCGGGAGATTTGACGAAACAGACGGCGATAGGCAGCTATCAGGAGATTATGATGGAAGGTTCAGTTGAATCGATTATGCAAGCGGTCAGCTGGAACAATATTCAATCCATCCAGGATACGCTCTCCGTCTTGTCTAACGAAGAAGTAAAGAAAGCAGTCGACGTGCTGTCGGTAGCCAGGAAGATCGATGTCTACGGCGTCGGTGCATCGGCAGTCATTGCTGACGATATCCGGCAAAAATTTTCGCGGATTAACTTGTGGTGCGAGGCTTATTCGGATTTTCACGCTCAATTGACGTCGGCAGTCACTTTAACGGAAAAAGACGCAGTTATCGGCATATCTTATTCAGGACAGACCGAAGACATTATTCAATCGTTGACGGAGGCCAAGCAGCAGGGAGCGACCATCATTACCCTGACCAAATTAGGCCCCTCGCCAGTAGCCGAATTAGCCAACATCCGGCTGTTCACCAGTTCAGTAGAAAAAAGCATTCGCAGCGGAGCCATGGCCTCTCGCATTGCCCAATTGAACGTCATCGATATTTTGTTTATTACCATGATTAGCAGGATGCAAGAGCAAGTCATTCCCCTGTTGGAAAAATCAAGGCTTGCTGTGAGTCGGACGAAACGTTCATCGACGTAGGAGAAGGGAGGGAAGACATGGACGATCTGGAGCTGCTTTTGCAAGGATGGGTGGACAACGGTCTGCTCCCGGGAGCTGCCTTGCGAATCGTACGTGATCGTCGTATCTGGTATGCGTGTGATGTCGGAACGACGAGTATCGCCAAAGACCAGCCAGTGACGCCGGATACCATGTTTGACCTGGCGTCACTCACCAAAGTGACAGCGACGCTGCCTGCTATCCTCCTGCTTGTGCAGGAGGGAATGGTAGCGCTAGATGATCAGATTGGTCGGTTTTTTCCCGATTGTCCCGCTGATAAACAGCGGATCACACTCGAACAGTTGCTTACGCATACCTCAGGAATGCCGGCAGATTTGACAGAGAGAAGGCGAGACAGCGAGATCGATTTGCCCGAGTTGCTGTACGCGCAAGAATTGATTTGCGAGCCAGGGACCCAGGTAATTTACAGTGATTTGGGCATGATTTGGTTAGGCCTCGTTATCGAGCAAGTAACAGGAGAGCACTTGGACCAGTTTGTCACTCGGCGTATCTTCACCCCATTGGGCATGGCGCATACCGTTTTCTGTCCCGATCGAAAAATTTATCGGAATATTGCGTCTACTGAATGTTGTATCCTCACCAATGCCTACATTACAGGCGAGGTTCATGATGAGAAAGCATTTGCGATGGGAGGGGTTGCCGGACATGCTGGACTTTTCTCAACGGCTGACGATCTTTGCCGATACGCGATGAGCTGGTTGTACCAAGATCCTCGAATACTTGCGAGCGAATGGTACGAACTGGCGATACGCAATCATGCAGAGCAAGCAGGGGGGAGTAGAGGGTATGGCTGGGAGCTTAATCAAGCATCCACCACGTTGAGCTGTGGAAGCGGCTTTCATCGTAAGAGCTTCGGACATACGGGCTTTACGGGTACCAGTATGTGGATCGACCCAGAGCAACAGTTTGCAGTCATCTTTCTCACTAACGCCGTTCATCTGGGCCGCAATCATCAGCTTCGGCAATTACGACCGATTTTGCACGATGCTGTTACGGCTCAGCTTTTGCAGACCTAAGGGAAGAAAAAGGGGAGGGTTTTCGCATGAAGCAAATTCGTTTTCGCTATGTAGCTTCTATCGTGTTGGCTGCGGTTATGGTGGTGACAGGATGTAGCAGTGGGGGAACCCAAACAGAGTCTGGCGGCGGTCAGGGTGGAGGACAACAGGTAACACTCTCCATGCATAGTTGGCGAGTAGAAGACACGGAGGGCTACAAAGCAATTATCAAAGCTTTTGAGGCAGACAATCCGAATATCAAAATCGACTTCAAACCATTCAAAGCAACGGAGTACAATACCATCCTCAACACGGCGCTCCAAAGCGACAGTGGTCCAGATATTTTGCAGCTGCGTCCCTACGCTCCGGGGATTGCCCTGGCTGAAGCCGGACATCTGGAGCCTCTTGACAATGTGCCAGGCATATCTACCATCCCAAAAAAAGTCCTCGCAGCGGCCACAGGTAAAGACGGTAAAGTCTACGGTGTCCCACTATCCCTGAACTCGACGCAATTTTACTACAACAAGAAAATCTTCGAACAAAATGGACTCCAGCCACCGAAAAGCTGGGATGAACTGATTGCGACAGCCAAAACATTGAAAGAAAAAGGAATCGTCCCGATCTCATTCGGAGCAAAGGAAGGCTGGCTCCTCTCTCTCAGTCATGGTGTGATTGCTCCAGCTAGCTACAGCGGAACGGACTATCTCGACAAGCTGCTAAAAGGAGAAAGTGACTTAAAAAGCGCCGAGTTCCTCCAATCCGTGCAGCGTATGCAAGAACTTATCCCTTATTTCCCGGAAAATTATGTGGGTCTCGAATTGAATGATATGCGGACGTTGTTCGCCACGGAAAAAGCAGCGATGTTCATCAATGGCAGCTTTGAATTGGAAGGTATCAAAAAGCTCAACCCCGATTTGCCACTTGATTTCTTTCCGATGCCAACGAATGACGGAAAACAAGTCCTGACAACCTGGGTCGATGGTTCCTATGCCGTCAATGCCAAGTCCAAACACAAAGCCGAGGCATTGAAGTTCATGGAATTCATGGCGACGAAAAAGTTCGGGGAGCTATTCGCCAATCAGTTCGAACGAATCAGTGCGGTGCCAGGCGTATCGACAGACGATCCGTTGGTAAACAAGATGGCAGAACTGTCCCAATCAAGCGCCACACCCTATTTGATGGTCGTCAACTTCGCGGAAGGAAAACCGACCACGAAGCAAACATTGGAAAACGCTCTCCAAGGCATGTATTTAGGCAAGCTCACCCCTGAGCAGGTCGCAGAAGAAGTACAAAAGTCGGCGGCTACCTGGTTCCCTCCCTTTAAAAAGTAGAACATAGCAGACGAAAAAGGGGAGTGGACCTGAGTTGGGTTCACTCCCGGCTTCTGAACAGACCGCGATGATTTTCAGAAAAAAGGGGTGGGTATCATCGAGACGGTAAACCGGAAAAGCATTCGAACAAAGGGGCAAGTTCGCTGGCTGATTCACTTGTTTCCGCTGCCCGCGCTTGTTATTTATACGTTGTTTGTCGTGTACCCGATCTTTTCGGCCTTCTTATACAGCCTGTACGATTGGAATGGCATCAAGCGGGGGGTTTTTGTCGGACTGCAAAATTTCATTACGCTATTTACAGTAGAGCCTTTCAACGAAATGTTTTGGAACGCTTTTCGGCATAACGTCTTCTACTTTGTGGTCGAAATGATTGTGCAAAATGGGATTGCCTTCGGTCTGGCTTTTCTCATCTATCGCAAAATACGAGGGTCCGGGTTTCTCAAGATCGCTTATTTCATGCCAAGGCTGTTGTCTGTTATCGTGATTGGGTTTTTATGGAAATTGGTTTTAAATCCGAATTACGGTGCGCTTAATACCATATTGGAGAAAATCGGTCTTGGAGAGTGGGCCAGACCATGGCTCGGGGACCCGGATACAGCGCTTCTCGCGATCATTTTGATTAACTGCTGGTTTGGCATAGGCTTTGCCATGCTGATCTTTCTGGCGGGACTGCAATCGATCCCGGAGGATTTGATCGAAGCGGCGAGATTGGATGGGGCAACAGGCTTGCGGATGCTGTGGAAAATGATTTTGCCGCTGTGCATGCCAGCGATCACGATTATGACGATATTTACGTTCATTCAAGCGTTTGAAGCGTTCGAGCTCGTCTACGCCATGCAAGGCTCGATGGGTGAGCCGTTTTATTCCACGGATACGCTGGCGGTATACTTTTATCGCATGGCGTTTAGCAGCGGAGCTGGAGATGTCACACTCGGGCTCGGTTCGGCATTGGCTGTCGTGTTGTTTTTCATCGTCGGATCTGTGTCGGCGCTATCACTCTATTTGATGAGGAAACGAGAAGTCCAACACTAATTGCGTGTTCCTGAGTGGAAAGGAGGATGCGATGTGAAGATGACTGTGGGTGGGAGAGCTGTTTCGTATGTGCTGGCGTATTTATTTGCATTAATCGCGCTATATCCGATCGTACTGATGATTTCTTCTTCCTTGAAAACAAATAGGGAGATATTCGCGAGTCCGCTCTCCCTTCCGAAGACGTTTAGTCTGGATACGTACAAAAAGCTGTGGGAAGCCGTGCCGTTTGCCGACTTTTTATGGAACAGTGTATTTGTCAGTGCTCTGTCTGTCTTGCTCATTACGGTGTTTTCAGCGATGGCGGCCTTTTACTTGTCGCGTTTTTCCTTTACATGGACAGCGGGACTGTATTTCTTTTTCATTATTGGCCTGATGATTCCGATCAAGCTGGGGATCGTTCCCTTGTTTTTGCTGATGAAGAATCTCGGCCTCTTGAATTCTCTTTGGTCGCTGATCCTGATCTATACGGCGAGTGGCATTCCGATCTCTGTTTTTATTTTGACGGGCTTCTTTCGGACGTTGCCGATTGAGCTGGAGGAAGCAGCGCGGATCGATGGATGCAGCCATTTTCAGGTGTTTTGGCGCGTACTCCTGCCTCTGATTCGTCCGGCTTTGGCTACGGTGGTCATTATTAATTTCATCCATGCGTGGAACGACTTTTTCTTCCCGTTGATTTTCATTCAAGAAGAAGCGCTCAAGACGATTCCGGTAGGCATGATGGTGCTGTTTGGAGAATATGAAACGGATTGGAGCCTGCTGTTTGCTGGGCTCACGTTGTCTGCGTTACCGATGATCGTCGTGTTTTTGATGGCATCGAGGCAGTTTATGGAGGGGTTGACGGCAGGTGCAGTCAAGTAATGGAGAAAAGTGGTTTGTCGGGATCGATGGGGGCGGAAGCAAAACCAGAGCAGCCATCTGCAATGAGGCGGGACAGGTACAGGCAATTGCGGTGGGGGAATCATCAAACCCGCTCTCCAGGAGCTGGGCGGATGTGGAAGCTACGCTACGCCAACTCATTGATACTGTAAGGATAAAGGCAGGTGCGAAAGAAGAAGACGTAGCCGGTCTGTTTATTGGGCTTGGCGGTGCAGATCGTCCGCAGATCAAGGAAAGAATTCAGCATGCCTTTGCCGATGAGTGGGGAGAACGGCTATTGATTGATAGTGATGTCATCGCAGCTCTTTACGCGGGGACGTGGGGGCAGCCAGGCGTCGTACTCCTTGCCGGTACAGGCTCGATTGCCTGTGCCTTTTCAAAAGAGGGGGCGAGGCATCGTGTAGGTGGATGGGGCTATCTGGTAGGGGATGAGGGCAGCGGATTTGATTTGGGCAAAAAAGCGGCAAGCGCCGTATTGCGCGAATACGATGGGCGCGGTGAATCGACAGTACTGACGCGACTGTTTATGGACCACTATGGCGTTGGGCGTCCTGATGAGCTGATCAGCCTGATCTACGGGGGAAGCAATCCCCGAATGGAGTTGGCAAAAACGAGTCAGCTCGTGGAAAAAGCCGCAACTATGGGCGATCCGGTGGCGAATGCTTTGATCATGCAAGCAGTAGAGGATTTGCTGGAATTGGCCGATGCTTGCTTAAAAAAGGTTCAGGAGCCTGTACCAGTTGTTTTGGCGGGAGGATTGTTAAAGGCCAGTACAATCCTTTGTAAACAACTGATTGGGGGAGCTTCGTTTCAAACGGTCATTCCCACGGTATCCCCTGTCGTCGGAGCGCTGGTAGCGGCTATCACAAAGCTGGGCTTAGTTGTAGATGAAAAAATGGCAGAGCAACTGCGTGTCAGTGCAGAGGTACTGGAAAAATCGCATAATTAAATTTTCCGGGGGATGGAAACAACAGAGCGAATAGGGTAAAATTGGGTGAGAATAGGATTTGAGAACGATGTAGGCTATTTCCGTAATTTGGAGTAGCCGTTTTCTCGTCCCAGGAGGGAGGGGCACGATGAAAAATTTATTGGACAGTGGATGGAGAAGTGGTCATCTCTATCGTTCCTTCTTTGATCAAATGATTCAGGCCACTTTTCTGCTCGATCAATTTGGTAGAGTTTTTAAAGGCAATCCTGCCTGCCAGGTGTTGAATGGCTACTCCGTAGAAGAATGGGAAGGGTCCTCATTTTGGAAGCTGGCTATTTCGGAAGAACAAGAAATGGTACGCCTTCAAACACAATTTGCGATGAATGGTGATCCGAGACCTTTTTTCACTGCTTTTCGTCATAAGGATGGGACAAGCATTCCCGTGCATATTACATATGGAACCTTTTGGGAGGAAGGCACATCAATTGGGTATTATGCGATGGTGCAGAAGCTTCCGGCCCCGTTTGGGGACAGCTATGGTTCCAAACAGTGCAGAGTATTGGATATTTCCGGTGAAGGTGCGTTCATTTTCCGTGCTGGGGAGCTTCAATATGTCAACCAAGCAGGGATGAAGCTGGTTGGGGCTTCCGGCTTGGACGAGCTGTTATGGTATCCATTTCAGTCTTTTTTCCATCCCCATGATGTACCGAAGATCAAGGGTCTGATCCGCACTTTGGAAGAAGAGGAAACGGCCTCGCCAATAGAGGTCGAGCTGATCCGCTTGGATGGCAGTCGGACGGACGTAGAAGTATGTGGAACATCTATGACGATCCAGGACAAGCTCTCCATGTATATATTGATCCGAGATATTACGGAACGCAAACGGGCGCAAGAATTTTTGCAAAACTCGGAAAAACTCGCTCTGGTCGGGCAATTGGCGGCAGGGATCGCGCATGAGATACGCAATCCGCTTACCTCGTTAAAGGGCTTTGTGCAATTAATGCAAAAGGATGGCATGAGAAAGCCAGAGTATTTTTCGATCATGAGCTCGGAATTGGCGCGAATCGAGATGATTGTCTCAGAGCTGTTGGTCTTGGCGAAGCCGCATACGGCTGTGTTTGAAGCTCGCGATCTCTCCAACCTGATCACGCATGTGGTTACGCTCTTGGAGACGGAGGCGATTTTGAAAAAGGTCATGATTCAGGTCGTTTTCGAATCGGAAGTCCCCATGATCCATTGCGACGAGAATCAGTTGAAGCAAGCCTTCATTAACTTTTTGAAAAATGGGATCGAAGCGACCTCAGGCAATGGAGAAATTGTGATTCGACTGCGGTGTGAAGATGACCGAGTCGTCATTCGGTTTGAAGACAATGGAGTGGGAATCCCCGCCCATCAGATAGCGAGATTGGGAGAGGCCTTTTTCACGACGAAGGAAACGGGGACGGGCCTGGGATTGATGGTGAGCCGCAAAATCATCGAGAACCATCGGGGAACTTTGCGGTTGATAAGCACCCCAGGTAACGGAACAGCAGTCGAGGTATGCTTGCCGATCAGCAGCTAGGAGGACGACTGGATGAACAAAAATACGGTACTGACAGCAGGCTTCGCCCAAATCCCCAAGGGAACTACCTTGTACGAGGTTTCTACCATGGTGGGCTGTGTACTCATCATTGATGTAGACGCCGAAGTGATTTGCGACGCCAGCTTTACCTTTGTCATGGACAAGACGAGCGAGTTTTTGGTGAGCTTGCTTGTGGGCAAGACAGTTGCAGATGGCATGCAGGAGATCACGAAGGCGATCCAAGAACGCTTTTTAGCACCTGGTCAGGGAGCTGTCTTGCAAGCCATCCGTGCAGCTATTGAGCGATATCATGAAAAAAAGTGTAAAGCTACCCAATAGCCGGAGGGTTGAATATGCATGAGAAGCACGACGTTAGAGAAGCGTATGCAAGACAGTTGCTGGAGCGTTATAGCCAATGGCTCGGCAACATAGAAGAAGTCGAGCTTGGCGAGGTTGAAGCGTTATCCCGTGAGGTAGACAGCATGCTGTCGGAACAGGACAGTGCCTTGCATGCGGAACTGCTAAAGCAGATTGTGGAGTTGCGCAATAAGGTAACCGAAATGATGTGGATCTCCGAGCATATGAAGATTTTGCACGATCTCAGCCACATTTTTGCGAAAACGTTTGAGGAAAGCAAAATTTTGTGGAAAGCATTCGAGCTGGTCTCGCGCGTAATGCGTGCAGATGCTTTCTTTATCGCCTTTTATGATGAAGGCGACAGTGAGATCAAAATTCCAATCAGCATCGATAACGGGGTCAATTATGGTCCGCTCACCATTCCCTATGGGCAAGCGATGGTGTCCAAGGTGATTGATACAAGGGAAACCATCCACATCAAGACGATGAAGAACGAGCCAAGCGAACCAGAAATGATCCGCTGGGGAAGCCCGGAAATTGATACGAATACATGCATTTTCGTTCCACTCATGCTGGGGAATCAGATCAAAGGCGTTATTTCTGCCCAGTCTTATCGCGAGTTTGCTTATAAAAAAGAGCACGAGGAACTACTGAAAATCATTGGTTTTCAGGTAGCAAGTGCTATCGAAACGGCGCGTTTATATGAGCGAATGTACCAGATGTCGTTTCAGGATGAGCTGACAGGGATTGCGAATTATCGTGCTTTCCATCGTGATTTGGAAAAGCTGCTGGGTGAAGAGGATGCGTCTGTCTCTTTGATCATGCTGGATTCAGACAGCTTAAAAACGGTGAACGACCATTATGGTCATCATGCAGGGGACGCACTGATTAAACAAATTGCCGAAGCGATGAAAGAAGTGGCGGGACCAGAGGATACTGCGTATCGTTATGCGGGAGACGAGTTCATGCTGCTCTGCCCCGGATCGTCGATGGAGATGGCGGAGGAAAAAGCGCATGCCATTCGGGAATATTTGCGCTTGCGCCCGTTAACACAGGACGATTGCTGCATCTTGATAGCGGTCAGTGTTGGCATCGCGCGCTACCCTCAAGACGCAAACACGGCAGATGGCTTGAAGCGGGCAGCAGATGAGGCACTGTACCGCTCCAAGCGCAAAGGGAAAAACTGTACGACCGTGTATGCAGCCGGCTAAGCTTTCTGCCGACGCATGGCGAAAAGAAACGTCAAAACTGGCGAGATCCACAGGTAGATGACGTAAGGCAAGTATTCCACTGTAGATACATGCAAGGTAGCGGTAAAGAATGCACCACTTACCCCCCATGGAATGAGTGGGTTGACGAGTGTCCCGCAGTCTTCGAGAGTACGAGACAGTCGTCTGCCCGCCATTCCGCGAGCTGTGAATGCTTCACGAAACATCTGCCCAGGGAGCAGGATGGACAAATATTGTTCTCCTGTCAGCAGATTCACGAGAATAGAAGAAGATCCGGCTAGTCCGACCATTTCAGCGTCCCGTTTGATTCGATTGATGAATCCGGAAAAGAGTGCATGAAACACACCGCTGTATTGCAGGATGCCGCCTAAAGACAAGGCAATCAAAATCAAGGCGAGGGACCAGGTCATCGACAACAGTCCACCGCGGTCTACAATCGATGCAACGGCTTCATTGGCGATATTGCTGGTGAAGCCTTTTTGCATGACGGTCATCCATTCGACCGGAGAGGTAACTCCTTCGGAAAGAGCAGCTGTGACAATCCCGCTCAAAATCCCGAATACCAATGTAGGCAAAATCGGTTTTCGCAGCGCTGAGCATAACAGGACGACGAATGCAGGCAGCAGCGATAAGAGGCTAAGCGAGAAGTTTTGTTCCAAAGCAAGCTGGATTTCTTGAATGGCGTCAAGATTCACGCTGGCGCTTTGTCCTTGAATTCCGAAGAAAATCGCGGTAATGACAAGGGCAGGAACGGCAGTGCGTGACATGAACTTGACGTGCTCCGACAAGGAGACGCCCGCAATGGCTGCTGCAAAGTTGGTCGTGTCGGAGAGCGGCGACATTTTATCCCCAAAGCAAGCTCCACAAATAATGGCTCCAGCTGTAATCAACGGATCAAGTCCGAGTGCAGTGGAGACCCCCATCATAGCGACCCCTACCGTACTAACCGTGGTAAAAGAGCTTCCTGTAACAGTCGAGACGATCACCGTCAGAAACAGGGCGGAGAGTGTGAAGTACTCCGGTGAGATGAGCGAAATGCCGAGGTGCAGAATCATCGGAACGGTCCCACTCATCATCCACACCCCGATCAAAATGCCGATCAAGGAAAGAATCAGCATGGGGGCGATCGCGGTTTGAATTCCTTTGATCAAGCCCTCCTCCATTTGCTTCCACGGAACGCCGAACAGGAAGAGGAGAGTGGCAGCTCCTATGGTTGCGAGGAAGAGCGGCATATGCGGTTCAACTTTTCCCCAGAAAAGGGCAGGAAACAAGATTCCGAATACGGTGACAAGCACCCAAATACTTTGTGAAAAAGATAATGGCTTGTTCATAATGGCAACTCCTTGTTAAATCAGCCTGAAAGCAGTGAGAAGGCACGTTTTTACTTTCGCACTTTTGTGCTTTCTTGCTTTTTTGCTTTTGTGCGTTCAAGTGTTAGTGGTACTTTATCCTGAATTACTTGTTTCGTCAACGAAATCGGGTGAATTCGGAATCGTAAAATAATTCAAGGCAGTGGGCGGACTTTTTGTGCGCTTTTTATAATAAGAACTTATTTAAAATTATTATAAAAAGATATTGACTTTAAAATTTTATCGAGTAGAATGATAATTGTTCCTAGTTGATAATAATTATAATTTGATAATAAGGAAAGGGGGAGCCGTTCATGTATGATGTCATCATCATCGGGGGAGGACCAGCTGGTGCTTCCGCTGCCATTTATACAGCTCGTGGAAATCTAAAGACGCTCGTCATCGATAAGGCACCCGGAACAGGGGCACTTGCCCTGACACATAAAATTGCCAACTACCCAGGGGTTGAAGGCGAGATGACTGGGAAAGAACTGTTGGATAAAATGCGCAGACAAGCGGAGGGCTTCGGTGCAGAATTCATCCAGACTACGATTTCTGCGGTAGACGTAGAGGATGAGGATAAAAGCATCTTCACGGCTCATGGTACTTTCCAAGCGAAGGCCGTGATCGTAGCGACTGGTTCCAAAGGGCGCAACCGTATGCTTCCAGGAGAAGAGCAATTGCTCGGACGAGGCGTGAGCACATGTGCGACATGCGACGGAGCTTTTTATGAAGGCAAGTATGTGGCGGTAATCGGTGATACGGAGGAAGCATTGGAAGAAGCACATGCACTGACCAAATTTACGGACAAGATCACCTTCTTGGTGCCGCGCGCTGATCTCCAAGGGGTAGATGGACTACCTGAACTGCCGAATACGGAAATGCGTTTCCGTACGCGCCCATTGGAAATAGTGGGAGAAAAAGCGGTCGAAGGGTTGCGCATTCGCACGGCAGAAGGGACGGAAGAAATGCTATCCGTAGACGGGGTCTTCGTCTTCCTGTCTGGCAGCAAGCCGGGTACCGATTTCTTGGATGGACAGGTTCCCCTCGATGAGGAAGGCTTTATGATTCTAGATGAGTTCATGCAGTCTTCTGTTCCAGGCGTATTTGGAGCGGGAGAGGTGCGCAAAACACCTGTGAAGCAAGCAGTAGTCGCTGCGGCAGACGGTGCCATTGCGGCTATGGCTGTAGACAAATACATCAACAAGCGTTCAAAAGTTGTCCCCCAATACAAATAGAAGAACAGGAGAGAAACAAACATGGCACAAGCAATCGTATACTCCAGCACCAATTGCAACTTCTGCAAGGAATTAAAGAAGTATTTGACAGAACAAAACATTTCTTTTGAAGAACGCAACATCGATGAAAAGGAAGAGTACGGTCAGGAGCTGAGCCGTTTAGGCGTGATGTCTGTTCCCTTGACAGTCATTGGTGAAAAGCAAATTTTGGGCTTCAACCCGACACGTATCAAAAAAGCACTGGCAGCATTGGAAGAAGCTGCGAAGTAATTTTCATTAGATAACATATAAAAGGAGAGATTTATCATGACAACAATGACAACCCAACAAACTGTTCAACTTCAAGTAGGAAAACCAGCACCTGACTTTAACATGCTCACGACCAAAAACCTTGAGACACTGGAAGAACGTGTGTCGCTGGCTGATTACAAAGGAAAATGGTTGATTTTATTCTTCTGGCCGTTCGACTTCACATTCGTTTGCCCGACAGAGGTTACTTCATTTAGTGACAACATGGAAGAGTTCGAAGATTTGGATTGCGAAGTGCTGGGGGTATCCACGGATAGCGTACATACGCACCGGGCATGGATCAAAACACCTCGCGATGAAAACGGCATCGGTGAAGTAAACTTCCCGCTCGCGAGCGACTTCAAAAAAGAGACGGCACGAGCTTATGGCGTCCTGGACGAAGAGACCGGTGCAGCTCACCGTGGCTTGTTCATCATCGATCCAGACGGCATTCTGCGCTACCAAGTAGTTACGGACATGAACGTAGGCCGCAGCGTGACAGAAACAACTCGTATTTTGCAAGCTCTGCAGGCTGGCGGTCTGTGCCCGGCGAACTGGAAGCCAGGTCAGAAGACGCTGTAATCAAAGAAAAAGCATTTCTTCTATAATATAGAAGAAAGACAATCCCACCCATCTATTGCAGACGGAGGGATTGTCTTTTTTTATGGAAGGAACGAGGAGGGATGGAGCTAACTTTGATGATTCCATGCCTCTGAAAGCAGCTCGTTGTTGATGCTCATTCCAGCGGCAGAACCTAGAGCAGCAGCAGTTATCACTTGGTATTGTGTAGTAGCTGCATCGCCTGCACTGTAGACACCCGGTACGCTCGTTTTCCCAAAGCTGTCGACGATGACCGTTCCTGCTTCCGTTACCTGGCAGCCTAATGCTTGCGGCAACTCAGATCCAGCCGCGAGTTTTGGAGCAAAAAAGATCCCCTTGCACGAAATGCTATCGCCATCTGCAAGGTCAACGCGCTGTACCATCCCATCGATAGATACAATTCGCTCAATCGGGGAGTCATAGACAGGAACGCGATGCTGCAACAGCTCCAACCTTTGTTCTTCTGTGAATCCATCTGGTCCATTGGTGCAGATGGTGTATTGATTGGTCCAACCTGACAGCATTTTTGCCAAATGCAATGCCTTTTCCCCGTTGGCGATCAAGACGAGTGGCTGGTCGCGTAATTCCCATCCATCGCAATAAGGGCAGACAAAAGCGCTTTTTCCATACACTTCTGCCAATCCGTTAACAGGTAGAGGAAGATCCTTCATTCCCACTGCGAACAGCAGCTTTTTGCTTTGATAATTCGTTCCCTGTGCAGTCGTAATGAGGAAATTTCCATCTTGTCCCGTTATCGTTACAGCCGTATCCTCCACGAAACGGACGGTGGGGTAGGCGCTGATTTGCTCTCTTGCAATGCGACGAAATTCGCCCGGAGTGATGCCGTCTCTCGTAAGAAAGCCATGTGACTCACGTGTAACCCGATTGCGTGGACGGCCTTCATCGATAACGACGACGCTTTTTCTTGCCCTGCCAAGTGCGAGAGCGGCACTCATACCTGCTGGTCCGCCGCCAATAATCCCTACATCGATAAGTTGATTCATGTTTGTATACCACCTTTGCAGATTCTTTATATCTGTAATAAAAATAAAATAACTATTATAGACCTGTAATATCTATTATAAACGAACCTTCCCAGGAATCAAGCCGAGAAACACTTTGTGTTCTTTTTGTAAATAATCCTTTATATCGGAAAAATCCAGCGCCTTTCAAATAGTAGCAACCTACCATTTTTACTAGCGAAAAGGAAAAAAAAGGAAGGAGTAAATGTACCTAGTTGGCAAAAAATGTGGGCCAGAAGACCGTCCCGGTTGCAGGACTTCCCTCCAAAAAACGTAGGACGATGGAGGTGAATCTGTCCCAACATTACATTTTCATGACAAATTTGAAAAAGACACAATAGTGAATTTTGTCTATGGGAACGATTTGCTCCCTATGTTTACAATGACTGTGACGTGGCAACATATCGGAGGTTGACGAGAAATGGAGCCAACAAAAAAGAGAAGATGGCGCTGGATGAGCCTGACCATGCTGATCGTGATGGGGGCAAGTGCCTTCTGGTGGTTTTGGGCAGCAGATCGTGTCGAAAGCATGGAGACGACTACAGGTGCTCAATTAAAATTTCGCGCAAATGGCGAGCTGTTCGAAGTCTATCAGAATCAGAAATGGCAGCCCTTTTTTGCGAAAGGCGTCAATCTGGGGGCATCGCTACCGGGTCATTATCCGGGTGAGCTTCCCATAACAAGAGAGGATTACATGCGCTGGTTCGCAATGATCGACGAGATGGGAGCGAACGTCATTCGTGTGTATACCATCCATTCTCCTGTCTTTTATGAAGCGCTGGTCGATTACAATCGGCGAAAAGAAGGGGACCCTCTCTATTTGATGCAGGGCATTTGGAGTCCAGAGGAGCTGTTGATTGAAAAGAAAGACGCCTATTTGCCAGAGATTCGCGAGGAGTTTCGACAGGAAATCAAGGATGCAGTCGGCGCTGTCTACGGGGGTATCACCCTGCCAGAAAAACCGGGAAAGGCAAGTGGTACATACCGTGCCAATGCGGGCAAATACTTGATCGGCTGGCACACAGGGACCGAGTGGGACCCCGTGATGGTACAAAACACCAACCGCCTGCATCAAAAAGTTACTCCCTATCAAGGGAAGTACTTCCACGCGACACCGAGTGCAACCGCTTTTGAGACATGGATTGCTGAAATGGTAGATACGGTGGCAATGGAAGAGAGCAAATACGGTTGGCAGCATCCGATGACCTTCACCAATTGGGTGACTACAGATCCCTTATCGCATCCGGGAGAGCCGGTCCATCATGAAGATTTGGTCAGTGTCGATCCTACCCATATAGAGCCAGCGCAGTGGGAGGCAGGCTACTTCGCTTCCTATCACGTGTACCCGTATTATCCGGATTTCTTCCGCTACGACACTACCCTGCAACAGTTGAAGAACGATGCAGGGCAAATCGATACGTACAAAGCGTATTTACGACAACTGAAGCAGTATCACAAAAACATGCCGATCATGGTGACAGAATTCGGGGTCCCAGCATCGGTGGGAGTCGCCCATCTGGGCAATTTGGGGCGCAATCAGGGTGGTCATTCAGAAAAGCAGCAGGGAGAGATCGACGCCGAGCTTTTGCAGGAAATCCATCAGGAAGGGTATGCGGGAGCAATCGTATTCGTGTGGCAGGACGAGTGGTTCAAAAAAACATGGAACACGATGCGCTTTGAGTTGCCGGAAGATCGACGCTCCCTGTGGATCAACGTGTTGACCAACGAGTCTCTGTTCGGAGTCCTCGGGATGTACCCGAACAAAGAAGGCGTGATGACCATCGATGGGAATCGCACGGATTGGGATCAGCTCGTGCCGGAAGAGAAGCAACGCCTTGATGTTCAAGTCCCGGGCATCGACGAAATCTGGATGACACATGATGAAGGGTACGTCTATTTTCTTGCTCAATTGAAGGAAGACTTTGACCCGGCAAAACAACAACTCTATATGGGTGTTGATACGCTTCCTGGCGGGAACAGGCATGCGGCTCAGCTTCCTGGTCTGACGCTGGATGAGGGGCTAGAGACGTTGATCGCGTTGGGAAAAGCAGACGAGAGCCAGATTCAAATCGCCGCCAATTACGACTTTCATGCACGCTTATACGGAAAACGCTACGGCATGCTTGCCATCAAGGAAGAGGAGAAAAAAGACAATTCCGGGATTTTCAAGCCGTGGAAGCTAGCTGTTAGCTTGGAGATGGAGCCGCCAGACAGCAAGAAGTACTATCCGTTGGAGGAAGTCGAGGTCGGCAAGCTAATCCGGGGAACGACAGATGCCGCAGACCCGCAGTACGACTCACGAACCGCCTGGCAAGCGAAGGGCAAAGTGGTAGAGCTGAGAGTACCGTGGATGCTGCTTGGATTTACAGACCCGAGCTCCTTGTCCGTCATGAGTTATGAAGATGATGGCAAAAGCTTCACGACGAAGAAGACGAAAGGCATTCGCATCCTGCCGCTCCTGGTGGATACAGCGACCAAACAAATCGTCGGACAAAAGGCTTATGCAGTGACGAAGCTCCCGATGTATTCATGGCAAGGCTGGGAGCAGGTCGGCTATCACGAACGCAAAAAACAGAGCTATTCCATACTAAAAAAAGCATTCCATGAGATTGAGGCTCCGGTGAAGATCGGGACTCAGCCTTGATTGGATAGGAGAGTGGCAAACGTGCAAACACCATTGGCGACGGCAATTGTTTTTCTGTACGCGCTATGTGGATTGACAGTACTAGGCTTGCTTGTCTTGTTCGCACTGAAGCTGCGCAACATTTCGGTGGAGAAACAGACCATGCGTTGTCTGGAAAAATATCGCGACTACTTCGTTTACCTGCAAGCACACGGGGAAGAAGACGAGCGCTTGCAAGTGCCTTATGGCGATGTGACGCAAAAAGAAAAGCAAATCATTCAGAAAAAGCTGTTTGAGCTGATGGAGCGAGTCACAGGAATTCATCGGGACAAGCTGATCTGGCTATGCGAGGATATGGGACTCGTAGAGCTGGACATGCAAAGACTAAATGGCTGGTGGAAATGGACGAGGGTGGATGCCGCCTACAATTTGGGGATCATGCGCTCCAAGCTCGCCGTACCTGCACTACTCACCCTCCTGCAAAAAAACACGAATGACACCAGTGTTTTTATTATTGCGCGCTCCGTCGCCAAATGTGCACGTAACACAGAAGATTTGCGGGAAATGGTGACCTGGGTTGTCGGAGCGAAGAAAAATGTCCACCAGCTTATCGTGGACATTATCAGTGATGCGCAGGTGGATACAGCACCGCTTTTCGCACAGTTTTTACAAGAATCCGATCCTGAACTGGTCAAAATCGGACTGATTGGCTACGCGGTGCATGCCCAGCCTGGCATTGAGCCTGCGCTATACCAGCTCATTCAATCGCCTGACAAGGAAGTCCGAATTAAGTCAGTCAAGCTCATGAGTCGGGATATCCGCTATATGAATGAGCAGACAGTCACGGATTTTATGAACCACAAAGATTGGGAAATTCGGGCAATGGCAGCGAAAGCAATTGGTTCACTGAAATTGCATTCGTACATCCCCTCACTGAAAAAAGCGGTGGGCGATGCGAACTGGTGGGTTCGTCATCACAGTGCGCGCAGTCTGGCGCAGCTAGAGGTCGAAGGCTTTGCTGCCCTGTGTGAAATTTTGCAGGAAGAGAGAAACAGTCATAAGAGTGAGATGGCTCATCAAGTGATCCAGGAGGAGCTGGAAAAAGAGAAGCTGGTTCTACAGCGTGCGACAGCAACAACGACAGAGAAGCTCGTGCAATACAACGAAAAGCTGCATCTGTACCGCAAGTCGTACCGCAAAACGATCTCCACGGTTCAGGCACTGGAAAGATAGAGCGAAAGGAGGCTGCCATGAGAGAATTTCTACTTTACTACGGAGTATTTGCGGTCTATTACGTGATCGCGATCAACTCTTTGTACTTCATCATCATGCTGTTCTCGTTCAAGAGCATCATGGGAATCTTAAAAAGCTCCATCTATTCGAGATTCCAGACACTTTCAGGCTCTGAGCACGTTCCGCCGATTTCGATTCTCGTGCCTGCATACAACGAAGAACTGACGATTATTGAAAACGTAAGGTCGCTCTTGTCCTTGAACTATCCGCGCTACGAGGTGCTTGTGGTCAACGATGGATCGAAGGATGCTACCTTGCAGGTCTTGATTGACGAGTTTTCACTGGTTTATTCCGAGCACATGCCGGTGCAGCCGCTTCTGCATACGTCGAAGATCAGGGGAGTCTACCACAATCCGGCTTTTCCGAATCTGTACTTGATTGACAAAGAGAACGGAGGAAAAGCTGACTCGCTCAATGCGGGGATCAATCTCTCCCACTATCCGTTGATCGCTTCTATCGATGCAGATTCCTTGCTGGAAAAAGACGCGCTGATTCGCATTGCGAAGGTGTATATGGAAAATCCGGATGAAACCGTAGCTATCGGCGGAGATATTCGCATCGCCAACGGCTGCAAGATCGAAGACGGTGTCGTGAAAGACATTCGTTTGCCAGACAAGTTTTTGCCGATGATGCAATCCGTCGAATACCTCAAGGCGTTTCTCGGGGGAAGAATCGGCTGGAGCGCAATCAACGGATTGATTATCGTCTCAGGTGCGTTCGGTGTTTTTCGCAAGGATTACATCATCAAGGTAGGCGGCTATCGCGAGGGGTATCCGGGTGAAGACATGAACATCATCATCAAGCTGCACAAGTACATGCTTGAAAACAAGCTGCCGTACCGAGTGGCATTTTGCCCCGATGCGGTCTGCTGGACGCAAGCGCCGGATACGCTCAAAATCTTGGGCAGTCAACGCCGCAGATGGGGTCGAGGCAATCTGAAAAACATGATTGAGTACGGCAGATACATGGCGTTTCGCCCCAAGTACAAGCTGTTCGGGATGCTCACGCTACCGTTCAATATTTTGTTTGAAACCCTGAATCCGTACTTCCGTATCACGGGTCTATTGGCTCTCATCGGTTACACCTTGCTGGATATGACCAACGGCTATGTCCTCTTACTCTATGGCTTGCTCAATGTGCTGTATGGCATGCTGCTTGGCATTGGCTCCTTATTGCTGGAGGAAATCGCGTTTCGACGGTATCCGCGTTTTCGGGACATCGTCAAAATGCTTTTCTATACGATTCTGATGTTCTTCGGCTATCGGCAAATCGGCGTCATCTGGAGATTCCTCGGTCATATTGAATATTTGCGCAACAACAACTCCTGGGGAACGATGACGCGGACGAGCTGGCAGACGAAGAGCAGCGAAAACATTTCAAGTTTGGAGGCTAGATCATGAGTAATCTCGTACCTGTTTTTTACGAGCATCTGAACAAGATGGAAGAGAAACATTTGGCGTGTGGGGTTATTCTGGCGGCTTGCAAAACCCTCACGAAAGAGTCAATGGAGCTGATCAAGCAAGACCTGGGCACCAGTTCAGGAGACGGCTCCGAGATTGCTTTGCACTACGCGTATGACAAAAACAAGCAGCTCTTCGGAATACTGCTGGAAGGACAGAAGCTTTCGAACACCCATTTCTATGCATTGCGTGTCAAAGACTATTTGCAAGAGCACAAACTGCTAGCAGGCAGCCTTTTGATTGCAAGTTTTCCCGAAAGCTCTCGCTCGTCCGGTCAAATGCTGATGCGGATGATCCAAGAGATGAGAGAGCCAGGTGCTCATGGGGAAATCAAGATTTACGAGCAGAATCCCGCTCAAAAAGAGGGGCCGGCAAGTATTTTGCTGGTTAACCATGATGAGACTGTCAACGAGTTTTTGAGCATCTACTTTCAGCGCAAAGGGTATCTCGTTACGGTAGCCAATGACGGGATGGATGGCATGGAAAAATATCAGGAGGTCGCCCCTGATCTCGTGATTACCGACCTGAATCTCCCTATCCTCAATGGATACCAGCTCATGGAAAAAATCAAGGATATCAGCGCTTCTATGAGCAAGATTATGGTGCTCACAGACAAACGTCTGGAAGAAGATGTGCAAAAATCATTTGCGATGGGAGCATCTGACTACATTACCAAACCATTCTCCCCGGTAGAGCTGGAAGCCAGGGTGAAAAGGCTAATTTCATAATTTTAGAAAGAGAAAGGGAGAGAGACGAGGATGGCGAGATACGAGGAACTGCAACAGAAGATTCAACGAAAGACAGCGAGAGTGGGTGTCATTGGGCTTGGGTATGTAGGGCTGCCGCTGGCGGTAGAGACGATCAAGAGTGGTTATACCGTAATCGGAATCGATCTGCATGGCGGAAAAATCGAGAGCCTGAAAAGAGGAGAGTCTTATGTCCAGGATGTTTCTAATGAGACCTTGCAGGAATGCCTCGCGACCAATCGCTTTTTTCCGACGACTGATTATAGCGTAATCGAGGAGCTGGATGCGATCAGCATTTGCGTTCCGACTCCACTCAGTCCCAATCAGGACCCGGACACCTCTTACATTACAAACGTTGTCGAGCAAATCAAGCGATTCATGAAAAGAGGAATGCTCATTACGCTGGAGAGCACAACCTATCCGGGAACAACGGAGGAGCTGATCCAGCGCGAATTTGAAAAGCTGGGCTATCGGGCTGGCGTCGACTTTTTCCTCTGCTACTCGCCGGAGAGGGTCGATCCGGGCAATAGCAAATACAGTACGTACAATACGCCAAAGGTGATCGGCGGGACGACAGAACGCTGCATGGAGCTAGGCACACTCTTGTATGGCAGTCTGGTCAAAACCGTCGTACCGGTCTCCTCGCCAAAGGTGGCGGAGATGTCCAAGCTTTTGGAAAACACCTTCCGCAGCGTCAATATTGCCTTCATGAATGAGATGGCAATGATGTGCGACAGAATGGGCATCAATGTTTGGGAAGTAATCAAGGCCGCATCGACCAAGCCTTTCGGGTTCATGCCGTTTTACCCGGGACCCGGAATCGGTGGGCATTGCATACCGCTCGATCCGATGTATTTGTCGTGGAAGGCCAAGGGCTTTCGTTTTCACAGCCAATTTATTGAGATCGCCCAATCGATTAACGACAACATGCCGGACTATGTCCGAAACAAGACAGCACAGGTGCTCAATATTTACGCCAAAGCGATCAACAGCTCGCGCATCTTGATTCTCGGCATGGCCTACAAGCCGGAAGTAGATGATCTGCGTGAATCACCGGGTCTGGAGATTTACGAGCTGTTCACTAATAGTGGAGCAACGGTTGACTATTACGACCCGTATGCGCAGAGCTTTGTGAATAAAAAAGGCGAGATCGTCCATTCCATCGCCAATGACTACGAGGCGTTCAAGACATACGATTGCATGGTGCTCATTACGAATCACCAATGCTTTGCCTATCAGGAGCTGGCGGATTTGGGAGTGGCCATTATCGACACACGAAATGCATTTGAGGGCATCACGAATCCGAATGTGTATCGCATCGGAACCTCCGTCGCAATCAGGCAGGAGAAAGAAGTCGTCAGCTTGCTCGCATAATACAAAGTCCGAACAGTATACGCAACAAGGGAGGAACCGAAGATATGTGCGGAATTATGGGATATATCGGGAACAGGGAAGCGCAGCCGATCCTAATCAATGGGCTGCGAAAGCTGGAATACAGAGGCTACGATTCAGCAGGCATTGCGATTTGTGATGGAGCAACCATCGGCATTCGCAAGGCAAAAGGCAGAATTGATGTACTGGAGAGCCAAACCCAAAAGTCCGGCTTGCAAGGCTCCATCGGCATTGGTCATACGCGCTGGGCGACACACGGGCGACCTTCTGATGAAAACTCTCATCCTCATTTTGATCAATCCGGCAAGTTCTCGATCGTGCATAACGGCATTATCGAAAACTATCTGGATCTCAAGCAGGAGTTGATCGAAAAAGGCGTGACGTTTACCTCGGAGACAGATACAGAGGTCATCGTGCACCTTTTGGCGCAGGAATACGACAATAGCCTGGTTGCGGCAGTGCAGAAGGTCGCTGGCAAAATTCGCGGAGCATTTGCCCTCGGCGTGATGACGGAGCATGAACCTGACAAGCTGATTGCAGTACGCATGGCGAGCCCGTTGATTATCGGGGTAGGAGAGAATGAGAATTTCATCGGTTCTGATATCCCGGCGATCCTGGAGCACACGCGTGATGTGTACGTTCTGGAAGACGGAGACCTGGCGATTTTGACCAAAGATTCTGTTCACGTCATGCGTCTGGATACGACGGAGCCAATCGAGCGTGAGCTGGTGCGGATTGAGTGGGACAAGGAACAAGCGGAAAAAGACGGCTTTGCTCACTATATGCAAAAGGAAATTTACGAGCAGCCGCGTGCCCTGCGCAACACAATGACGGGTCGAATCGATGCTACCCAGCAAAAGGTTATTTTTCCTACTCTTCAATTATCGGAAGCGGATGCCAAGCGTGTGGAGAAAATCTACATTGTCGCATGCGGTACCGCTTATCATGCGGGCTTGATCGGCAAGCATGTGATCGAGCGACTGGCACAGATTCCGGTAGAAGTAGACGTAGCGTCGGAGTTTCGTTACCGTCGCCCACTTTTTCAGTCCAATACGCTTACGATTGCCGTCAGCCAATCAGGGGAGACAGCAGATACACTGGCAGCCATGCGTGAAGCCAAACGAAACGGCTCGGCAGTGCTCGCTATTACGAATGTAGTCGGAAGCTCGATTGCCCGTGATGCTGATGACGTAATTACGACAAATGCTGGTCCGGAAATCGCGGTTGCTTCGACGAAGGCATATACCTCGCAGCTGGTTGCGTTTTACTTGCTCGGGATCTATTTGGCGCAAGCGAAGGGAACACTGGATATTGGCACCCGTGCCTCACTGCTTGACCAACTGACTGCGCTCCCTGATCAAGTGGAGCATATTCTCGCGCATGCAGATGAGATTCGTCATTTCGCTGAGTCGATCAAGGACGAGCAGCATCTGTTTTTCATCGGACGAGGACTCGATCATGCAGTATCGATGGAAGGCTCACTCAAACTGAAGGAAATCTCGTATATTCACTCGGAGGCGTATGCGGCAGGGGAGCTGAAGCACGGCACGCTGGCGCTGATTGAAGAGGGAACGAGAGTCATTGCCTTGGCTACACAGGATGAGCTGCATGAGAAAATGATCAGCAATATTACAGAAGTGAAAGCCCGTGGAGCAAAGGTTCTCGGTATTACTTTAGATGGACATGTAGAGCTGCATCGCTCGGTTGATGATGTATGCCTGATTCCGCAGACAGATGCCTTGTTTACACCGGTGTTAGGCGTTATCCCCCTCCAGCTCATTTCCTATTACACTTCGGTTGCGCTCGGCAATGACGTAGATCGTCCACGGAATTTGGCCAAAAGTGTAACAGTTGAGTAAACACGAACGTCAGTCGTATTAAGGCTAGAGAGTAATAGGAAAAAGGGGGAAAGATGAATGAACACCTCGAAGCGGACGTTGAATCAGGAGAAATTACTGGAGATTATGCTTCAGGCCTATCAGCTGGGCGTGCAGAGGAAAGACATTAATTTGAGCATGATGATTGACACACTGACCTATGAATTGAAACCATACTTCGATCAGCAAATCCAACAGGGTCAGCTTGCAAATGGGGAGCTGACCAAGACGGAGGCGATAGGATGAACATACATGCAGTAGTACTCGCAGCAGGAAAAGGAACCAGAATGAAGTCTTCGCTCTACAAGGTCATGCATCCAATCTGCGGGAAGCCGATGATTGAGCATGTCGTAGAGACATTGGAGGCCTTGTCGCTTCGCCACTTGGTCGTCGTTGTCGGTCACGGAGCCGAAGTAGTCAAAGAGCAGCTGAAAAACCGCGTTCAGTATGCGTATCAACCGGAACAACTGGGAACAGCTCATGCTGTTTGGATGAGCCACGAAATTCTCGGGGCGCAGGATGGTGTTACGATTGTCATGAATGGCGATACACCTCTCGTACAAGAACAGACGCTGCGAAGTTTGCTCGAGTATCACCAGCTCAAACAAGCAGCAGCCACGGTTTTGACCTCCATTGTGGACGAGCCTACAGGCTATGGCAGGATCATTCGCGACGAGAACGGCGATGTCCGTAAAATTATCGAGGAAAAAGACGCGACCTTGGGCCAAAAAAAGGTGAACGAGATTAGCACCGGAATCTTTTGCTTTGACAATCAAAAGCTGTTTTCGATGCTGCCGATGGTCTCAAATGAAAACGCGCAAGGGGAGTTTTACTTGCCAGACGTTCTGGGGCTTTTGCAAGAGCAAGGTCATTTGGTAGCGGCGTTTGCAACGGATGATCCAGAAGAAGGCAATGGCGTCAATGATCGTGTGCAGCTCGCAGATTTGGAACAACTGATGCGCAAGCGAATCAACGATTTCCATATGCGAAACGGAGTTACGATGATAGACCCGAGCTCGACATACATCGATTCGGACGTAATGATCGGCCGCGATACGGTGCTCTATCCGGGAACCTGCCTACTTGGCGACACACAGATTGGTGAAGGCTGCCAAATCGGGCCGTACGCGCTGGTCAAAAACAAGAGCATCGAGGATTACACGAGAATTCAGCCCTTTTCAGCGGTTGATGGCAGTACGTTTGGTGAGCGGGCTTTTGCTGGAGTGGGAGCGACGACACAACAGTACGGTATCGACCAGCGCTGATGCAGGTACTTCGTCGATATAGCTGGCTTTGGATAGCACTGCTCCTTGTGACAGTGGCTTCGATCATCATGCTGTCGTTGGCAAACACCCGCTCTCCGCTGACAAAAGCAACCTGGATATGGGATGCCAAGCAAATGGAGACCCAAACCTATGAAATGATCGAGTTTGCCGAGAAAAACGACATCAACCTGATCTATCTTCACGTCGAACCAGCAGCAGTTGCGCCTAAGACGTACCGTACCTTCATTGAAAAAGCCAATCAGGCAGGCATCAAGGTAGAGGCGCTTGGCGGTGACCCAAATTGGGCGTTAACAGCGAATCGACAGAGCATCAACGATCTCATCTCCTGGGTGAAGGCGTTCAATCGCAGTGCCAAGCCAGATGAACGATTCGCGGGGATTCACGTCGATATCGAGCCGTATTTGTTGCCTGCATGGAAGGAAGACCAGGCGGAAATCGTCCAGCAATGGCTGAAAAATGTCAGCTATCTGGTAGCGGAGACAAAGAAGGATACTGATCTCGCTGTCGGTGCCGACTTGCCTTTTTGGATCGACTCCGTAAACGTTCCTGACAGTGATGAGAAAGTGAGCAACTGGATGGTGCAGCGTCTCGACAGTATTACGTTAATGGCCTACCGCAATCAAGCCCTTGGGCAAAATGGGATCGTCGAAATCGTAGAAAAAATCGTCGATGATGCCAATGTACGCAAAAAAGGGTCGGTCATCGTAGGCGTCAACATCATGGAAACGATGGAAGGCGCGCATGTGAGCTTTTTTGAAGAAGGCACAAAAGAGATGAACAATCAGTTGGCCATTTTACAGGAGGAGCTGTCAAACAATCCGGCGTTTGCAGGAAGTGCGATCCATGATTACGAGAGCTGGAAGCACGCAAGTCAACGAGAGGAGCAACTTTGACGAATGAAAGCTGCGCGCATCTATTTGAGTGTACTCTGCCTGACGGTCGGCTTTCTGTTCGGCTTTTCCCCCGCGGAGAAGAAGAGTAAAGCAACATGGATCTGGCAATCCGAAATGATCGGGAGAGAGAAACAAGAGATTCTCGATTTCTGCAAAAGTAACGATATTCATCTCGTCTACTTGCGAATCGAGATGAACAAGCCCTATGAATACTATCGCGATTTTATCCGCGAAGCAACAGAGATGGGGATCGAGGTTCATGCGGTAGCCGGTCATCCGGCGTGGGCGCTCAAAAGCAATGAAAAGCGGATGATGAACATCGTCCACTGGGTAAAAAGCTACAACCGTGAAGCACAGAAGGATGAGCGTATTCGCGGGATTCAGTTAGACATCGAGCCGTATCTCCTGCCGTTTTGGGAGACCGATCAGAAGCGGATTATCGGTGAATGGCAAGCCAATGTGCAGACGTTCACAGCCGAGGTGTCAAAAGATGAGGATTTGGTTGCCAGCGCAGCCATTCCATTTTGGCTGGACGATATTCCTGTTCCGGGACAAGAAGAGATGTCTCTGTCCAAATGGATAATCAGCCAGTTTGATACGGTATGTATCATGGCGTATCGTGACACACTTTCCGGTCAAAACGGCATCCTGAATTTAATTGATCAGGAAATGAAGGAAGCGGATGAATTAGAGAAGCGTGTCTTGGTTGCTGTGAATATTAAGCCACTGGATGAAGACCACGCTTCTTTTGCAGAGGAAGGCCCGGCTCTTATGAAACAGCAATTAGAGCAATTGCCTGCACATTTGGCACACCATCCGTCCTTCTCTGGCGTCGCGATCCACGATTATCGCTATTGGAAGGAGGCGGCTCCACTGCCCCCGATAACGAAGCAGCGTTATAAAGGCACCTACATATGGCGTGCAGAATTGATAGGTACGGAAAAGGAGGAAATACTCTCCTTTGCGGAACAAAACGGGGTGAATCTCCTCTATGTTCGTCTGGATTTAGAGCAACCGACTTCCTATTATCGCGATTTCGTCAGAGAGGCTCGTGAAGCGGGGATCGAGGTTCATGCGATGGGCGGCCATCCAATTTGGGCTCTGTCTGAAAGTCGGAGCAAGATCATGAAGCTCGTGAATTGGGTGAAAGCCTACAATGAGGCTGTCTCGACAGAAGAGCAGTTTCACGGCATTCACTTAGACATTGAGCCGTATGTCCTTCCTGTCTGGCGCGAGGATAAAGAGGAAGTTTTACGTCAATGGATGGGCAACATCGAAGCTTTTGTCGAGGAGACCAAGAAAGAAACTTCCCTGGAAGCAAGCGTCGATCTCGCCGCGTGGCTGGACAAGACACCTACTCCGGGTCAGCCTGAATTGCCCTTTTCGCATTGGATGATCGAGCAGCTTGATCATACGACCTTGATGGCCTTTCGCGATCGCGCTCCTGGGATCATTGGCTTGGTTGAAAATCAGATGAAGTACGCAGAGAGTCTCCAGAAAAAGCTGGTCGTCGCCGTGGAGACAAAAGAGAGCCACGAAGGGAAAGGAATCACCTTTCACGATGAAGGCATGGGCGAAATGGATCGGCAGCTGGATCTGGTGACAAAAGCGCTGGATCGATACTCCTCTTATTGGGGGCTCGCCATTCATGCCTATGACTACTGGAAAAACGGGAAAGAGTAGGCTGCCTGCATCGTGCATCATTGTTGTACAATAGAAGAAAACGAGTGTCGGAAAGAGGAGAACAAGTCATGCGAGATGTGCAAAAACGACATCGCAATCTCCCGCAGCGTACACCAGAGATGTTGTACAACGTGGTGCGCAAATTTTACCGCGGAGCTGTCAGTCATTTTGACTTGATTCAGGAGAAAAAGCAGGAAGCACGGGCAGCCTTGGAAACTGGTGACCACGACAAAATCCGTGCAGCCGTACACACGTTATTTTTGGAGTTCCATTTTTATGTGACCTGCTGGCTCCAGATTGAGCTTGCCCTGTATCGGCTGGCGCGTCAGGATGAACGCCTTGCGCAAGTGATGGAAAGATACCGACCATCGTTGGAAAAGCATGTAGCGGTACGGCAACTGCTGGATCAAACGGAGGCTTGTGTGGAGGCGCAGTTTCAACCAATCGGAGATGGATGGTCCTGCGTGCAGAAGGATGCTTACGTGTTTGGCAGTATTATTTTTACAGTGGATGAAGAGAGTCTGCGAGATTTGCACGCCGTGTATCAGGCGATTTGGGAAAATGTAGATTGCTGAACCACCGATAATAAAAAGCGTGACCGTCGCGATGGATGGTCACGCTTTTCTCATTTAGAAAGTGCCAGGGAAGATTGATCCTGTATGTGGAGCAACCTGACCCGGAGCGTTCAATTGGCGCACCTCTTGTACATTCGTGCCAGCAAAACCTGGAGTGAAGACAGATTGTGCTCCCATGCCGATTGTATTAGCAAAAGCCTGCTGTTGCGGTTGAGGCTGCTGTGCTTGCAGACCGAATCCGGTGTTGTTCAATTGGCGTACTTCTTGAACATTGGTTCCGGCAAAGCCCGGGGAAAAGATGCTGCCAGCGTTTCCGGCTTGGTTCACAAATCCAGGTTGTCCAGCGAAGCCAGTTTGACCCGCGAAGCTGTTAAAGCCAGCTTGATTTCGCGCCTGAACCTCTTGAACATTAGTTCCAGCAAAGCCAGGAGAAAAGACCGCGTTCGCTCCACCAAATGCTTGTTGATACGATGGCTGCGCTGGGATGTACTGGGATGCTTGATTTTGACCAAAACCAAATTGTTGCTGTTGTTGTACTGGATAGCTAGCATTTTGTTGTCTTACTTCTTGTACATTGGTATTCGCAAAGCCTGGGGAAAAGATGGATTGGGCACCACCGACTCCGCCACTGAAGGATGCAGCAGATGAAGGCGTTCCGAGCGATTGTGCATGGCCGCCTTGGTTCCAATATTGTACTTCTTGTACGTTGGTTCCGGCGAAGCCTGGTTGGAACATCGAACCTGCAGGGCCTACTGCTCCAAAAAATTGCGGTTGTTGCTGGGATTGCATCATATTGTTGTTTGTGTAGGTCATGGTTAAGACCACCTCCATGGAGTATTTTTTCCAAGGTTGGTCAGGTCATGCATTTGAAACGAAAAAAACATGCCGGAGTCTAAACGGCATGTTCCTTTAGAGCAAAACGTGAGACTTGCCTCATTGTTCAGTGCTACCCGCATGTACAGCCAGCATGCCGATTCACCTTTTGCGGTAGCGTTTATCTACAACCAGGAAGGATTGACCCATTATAAGTCAACAGCTTGGGGGTCAATCGCGTCAGCCAGTCGTTCGTTGGGTGATGCGCCGTTCCCCTTCCTGACGGGCAAATCGCACGAAGGTCGTCTGTGAATCAAGGTGCTGCTCGACTCCTTTATCCTGCGGCACTCCCTCGCTTGCCTGGCAAGTGGGAGACATGCTGTGCGTAGTGGATCAAATTCGATAGCGATAATCGTCGAATCGATGGTTCATCGAATTTCTCCGGCTTTGCATTTGCTTCAAAGAGCCATAGCTTTCCTTCTTCTGTCAAGCCAAGGTCCATCGACATCTCAGCCAAATCCGTCCATTCTTCATTTAATGATCGTGCGATGGCGAGCGCTGTATCGTGAATGTGTCTTTCCATTTGCTCGTGATGATTATGAAACAAGGCTTGCATAACGGTTGATAACGAGTGGATTGAGCCGCCGCGTGGCACATGAGTGGTGATGCTTTGTGAGCCGGACCTTCTGATGCCAACCCCGGTTACACTCCACTCGCCCTCGCCATCTTTCTGTACGAGGACGCGCACATCAAAAGGTTTGCCGTTGTAACGGGCACGACGGATACCTTGCTGCATGATGTACTTTTGCTGTTTGACATGAAGTCTAATATGCTTCCATACTTCATTCAAGTTGGAAAAGCGGCGAGTAATGGCCTTATGCTCCTTTAACCGTTGCAGGAACCACTTATCGTTTTTGAAATCAATGCGCATAATTCCCTGACCAGCTCTACCGCGCACAGGTTTCAAGTAGACAAAGCGATGTTCTGTGCAAAAGCTTCGAAAGCGAGCCAAGGTGTCCAGCTGTTTCGTCTCCGGTAGAAAGGCTTGCACTTCCAGGTGGGACTCAAGCATCGTAAACAGCTGCTGCTTGTCAAAAAAGCCGCGATTAAACAATGTGACATTTGGCATCTCATGTATGCGGTTCAATGCTCTTCGGACTTCAGGTCGCCGTTCTGCTTTTCTCGTCGGAATTCGATTGTAAACCACATGGGGGAAAGGCAGAATCACCTCTTGCCACGAGTTTAGACGATTGTTGTACAAATAGCCGCGCACCTTTTTCTTCTCCCAATTGATTCCTTGTGGAGTGAACACATAGACGAGTGCACCCCATTGCTTTCCCGATTGAGAAATATCCTTGAAGTTCTCTCGGTTTCCTAAAAATGCTGCCCCTTCACCAACAGTCAATATGCCAAATAATGGGCCAAGCTTCAGGGAGTCGTCCGCCATTTTCCAGTTAATGCGTGTACGAATGCGGCTTGCTTGCACGCGGGGTAAACCAGCGTATATCCGTTTCGTATGAGAAAAGGGACCAAGACTGGCGACCAGTGGCTTTGGCGAGCGTTTAAGGACTAGCCGAGGTAACTGTACGAACCATCTACCGCTAGGGAGGATCGTCAGCCACCCGGAGCGCTGCTGAAGCATGGTGTTCCTCCTTCCTGAAAAACGGTACAGATCGCGTGTGACTAGAAATTGGCCAAGTAACAGCTATAATCGACGAGCAGCTTGCGTGATTCTTGATCAGCCTGCCTGAGACGGGCGTGCTTGAAAATAGAACGGCCAGGCTTGGAATTCGCTTCGAACATCCAGACATGACCTTGCGTATCAATTCCCATGTCCAGCCCCAATTCGCCTAAATCGATTCCTTTCGCCAGTTCAATCGCGGTAGCGAGTCGGATCGAGGCATCGGAAATTCGCTGGGTCATGAGGGCTTTTTGTTTGCCAAACAGGTGTTGTAACAGGTCATCGCCGGGGATGACAGTTCCACCTGTGCGTACGTGGGTAGTTACGCTGCCAGAACCGGCAACCTTGGCTGCCGTGCAGGAGACGACCCACTCATTTTGCTGATTTTTATGCAAGTGAACACGGAAATCAAACGGTCGTCCATGGAAGGTCATGAGCGAAATGCCCTGTTGTGCCAGATACGCACTGACGCGGCGACTGCGGAAGACATGCTGATAAAGGCTGGACAGCTTGGAAAATTGCCTTTTGACATTGCCGCTGCCTGTATGATAAGAGGCAGTAAAGCCACCGCCGGCCTGGCGAACAACTTTGACAATTCCGTACCCGAGACTTCCGTTTTTGGGCTTCAAATAAACGATAGGGTATTTACGCAGCAAGTTTCGAACTGTTGTAAGGGACGGAGAGGTGTAAGTCTCTGGGATATGCTCATTCACTTCTGGATTCGGGTACAGCAGTTGGTGCACGCCCCATTTGTTAAAAAAGCCCTGATTGAACATCGGTAAATTGGGGTAGCTGGCGAGTCGATACTTGAATTCCTGAACGGCTTCATGTTTTTCTGCCGAACGAGAGGGAATGCGATCATAGACGACGTCGGGCATAGCGGTAACATGCTTTTTCCAAAAGTATCCACCTGACTTGTTTCTACGCAAAAACCACGCTTTGACCGTATTGGATTCCCAGTCCACATCGTTTGGGGAAAATATATAGTAGAAAACGCCTTTCCCTTCTTGTGCCTGTAACAAATTGTAAAAAAACGAGGTGCGAGAGCCAATTGGTTGCTTGGGATCTCGTCTGATGCCAGTCGTAACGATCCCGATGGAAGGACCGATCCGGAGTGCGGCGCCCTCTAGTTTGAGCTGGATCAAGCCAGGATGAGGAATGCCCAGCTCCGTTTGCAAGAGCGTCGTCACTTTCATGACGTTCGTATCCGGATTGCGTTTATCTTGTAAGACAGTTGCGACTACTTCCTTTTTACCCAGTAAGACTTTAATTTTTTGGCGTTGCCGTAGCTGTAGCTGTTGGAAGAGAGTAGCTGGCAGGATAATCCCACTGATACGTGGGTTGGAAAGGAAGCGAAGCCGCATTCTGAACGTTTCCATGCTTTAACCTCCTACACGCTCTTTCATGAGATAGTGGGCGTAGCGAACAGGCTGAGTAATCGAATGCAGTTGTGCAGTCGGGTCGTCAATCATGCGAAAAACAGTTCGCCCTGGTCTGCTGTTTACCTCGATGATCCAAACATTACCTGCGGTGTCGATGCCAATATCGATTCCCAGCTCAACGAGTCTGCCGTGTGACTCTTCCAAAAAACGGGGAAGTTCTTCCGCCACTCGGTTGATTGTTTGCTCGATGCGTGCCGCTTTTGCGGATGTGAAGTGAAGGGGCAGGAAAGAGGCCAGAGGTGTTGCTTTCCCTCCTCCGTGTAAATTGGAGGTGATACTGCGTTTGTCTCCCAGGCGCACAGCTTTGCCCGTTGTCCCCCATTTACCCAGCCCGTTTTTTTGAACGAGAACACGGACATCGAATGGGGTACCATCCGGGGTATGCAACTCCAAATAGGGCTGTACCAGGAACTTGCGGCCGGCAGTAAAGACTGAAACAAAATTTTTTAATCCGGCAGTGTCATGAATTCGCCTGGTGAAAGGTTTATTGTCCCGGTTTCGTCCGGAAGCTTCATAGCCACTGCGCATTTCTTTGATTCTCACGACGCCAATACCGTGAGTTCCCGCCATCGGTTTAATGATGGCTGCCCCGTATTTTTCCAAGGTTGCATGAAGCACAGGATATGAGAATATTTCAGTAGGTGGTAGCAGCGGGGCGAGGAGAGGGGACTTAACGAGCATCTGGTGCACCTGCCATTTTCCAGACAGACCATGCCCCAAAAACGTAATGTTGCGATCGTTTTGCAACTTTTCCACAAATGGTTTATAGTGGCGATAAGATGGGCCCACAAAGCAACGATCATAGATAAAGGCGGGGATTGGGAAGTCTTTCGCGTGCCAGGACCCATTGCGATATTCGAAGCCTTTTACCATACGCGTGGAAAAGTTAACCTGACGTGGTGAAAAAACGAAGACGCGAATACCGTGCTTGCGTCCATAGAGCGTAAGCTTTTTGTAGTACCCTTTGTCTACAAAGTGGGAGCCTTGGCACCGGGTCATGATGCCAAGACTTCTCTCGGATGCTGTCATGTAGGTCACCTTCGCCTGTTATTGTTGCGTTTCGGTTTTCTTTTTATCGTCTTTTGTGGTTGAATGGTCCGGGGAAAACCACTTAGAAAGGCGGAATAATCCAGCATGCGAATGACAGAAGGGCGAGCACGCCGAGGCAGCTCTTCGGCACCCTCAGGCAGCGGAACAGTTTTGGCTGACTTGGATGGCTTGCTGTTGACCTCCAATAGCCACACCCGTCCATGGACGTCGACTCCCAGATCAATTCCGAATTCTGCGTAATGCCCAGGCAGTGATTCCTCTAAAAGGATTGCGAGCTTCAGTGCTACGGCGTGTAACGTTTGGGGAGAAGGTCGAATCGCACTCGCCCGAGGTCCACATACTCGCAGCGCCTGAAGGGGAGTCATCATCTGCCCGCCTCTGGATATATTGGAAACAATGCGGTTTAATCCCAGGCGAGCCACCATGGAAGTGACGGACCATTCGCCTTTTCGGTCTTTTTGCACCAATACACGAAAATCTGTCGGTCGTCCTTGGATGCCGATTAACGGTAACCCTTGCTGCAGCAAATAGGATGTGCCTTTTGTCCTTTTTTGCAAATACTGATGTAAGCCCTGAATGCTAGCAAATGATTTGCGCAATCCTCCTGGGAACGCGAGCTGGTATCCCTCGGGCGAACTGCGAACTCGAATGATCCCGCGCCCCATGCTTCCGTTAGCTGGTTTTGCATAAACGGTGCGATAGGTAGATAGCATTTGCCGCAGGTCTTCCTGTTTCAAATAACGAACCATACTGGGAAGATGTTCGGAGGCTGTCGGTTGATTCTCGAGTGCGGCGTGTACATGCCACTTATTCAAAAAACGCTCGTTAAAAAAGGGAATAGAAGCGTCCTTGCAGCGTTGAACCCAGTTGGCCATCTGTTCGCTTCGTTCGCGTTGGCGGGATACGAGCCGGTTGTAAATGCATTGCGGAAGCGGAAGTAAGGTCTGTCTCCAGACGCCTCCCTTTCTGACGAGGCCGCGCACGATTCCTGCATCCCAGTTGACATCCTGAAGCCGAAATGCGCAAAGGATCCCTCCGCGTTTGCGGGTGATATCGGACATCTCATGGAAGAAAGAGTTTAGGTGTCCAAACGGTCCTTGCGAGAACGCTGCATTGTAGCCTGAAACAAGAACACCTACATACGGTCCGAAAACGATTATTTTCTGACTCGCATCATAACGGACTAAGAGAGGAACGCCCCTGGGTAGATAAAGTGATTGAGCTAAAGAGGGTCGAATGAAGGTTTTACCCGAGGTTTTGCCTCCCCGTTCCCAACCGCCTACGCGTGCGGAAACGGTTTTGCTCCCAAATTGGACCGCAATGGTGGATGGTGTTGAAAGATTCCATTTGCGCAAGTGCGCCTGGGGCAGGTAAAGGTCTACTTCCGATATTATCTCGTTTTCGACAACGATTGTTGGAACGTAGGACATGAGTATCCCCTTCCCATCAGGCAAAGTTAGTCTATGGTATGAGCATCCAAAACGTTTGGTGCCATGTAGAGAAGAGAGGTTGTTAGGATTTATGAACGCTTGGATACTATTAGTGAACATTGCAGTAGGCTCTGTCATCGGTGGAGTGACGAATGAGTTAGCCATCCGAATGCTGTTTAAACCAGTAAAACCGTGGTATATAGGCAGATGGAAAGTGCCTTTTACCCCGGGTTTGATCCCGAGAAGACGGGACGATATCGCGATACAAATGGGCAGACTCGTCGAAGAACATTTGCTGACGACAGAGGGGGTCAAGCGTGCGCTGAACCAAAGTGGTTTGGAGAGCACATTGACAGGATGGATGAACACCATCGCTCGGGATTGGATGACAGATGAGCGTAGTCTGCGTCAAGCATTGCTCACGGTGATGCCACAGTTATTTAAGGAAGACGGAACGTGGAGTGAGGGTGTCCGCGCGCCTATCGAGTCGAAATGGGGTACCTTTGTCGATCAGGTTCTGGCACAATATGAAGAGAAAAAACTGCGAGAGTTGGTAACGGACAATGGACGCGAGCGTTTGGATGCTGCACTTGGCAGTGTGAGCAAACTACTCTTGAAACGTTTCCGTGATTATTTGCATTCCCCGGAAGGCCAGCAAACCTTGCAAAACATGGTTCGCGGATTACTCGGTGGAGGCGGAGGCATGTTTGGTGGCTTGGTCGGGATGTTTCTTGGGGATGACAAGATTTTGGGCAAGATTCTCCCGTATATCGATGAGCTTTTGCAAAGCAGAGAGCTTTTAGAACGCGTGCACCACTTTTTACATAAGGAAGCGGACAAGCTCTTGGACAAAAATGTGGGTGAAGTGGTTGCCTGGATTGGGCGAGATCAGGTGGACGATTGGGCGCGGAAGCTTTTTGCCAAGCTGGAGGAGCAAAGCCTGCGCATCGTGGACGAGCCTCTGTCTCGTTTGACGGCGCCTATTTCTGAAACGGTGACAACGGAACTCGCTCCTCGTTTGGCCAAGTGGATGGTGGACACGCTGCAACAAAACATAGAGAGAATATTTTCGCGCCTGGCCATCCGGGATATTGTTACCCGGCAAGTAGAGGGTTTCCCGATTGAAAGAATTGAAGAGATGGTAGTCGGAATCTCGGGCAAGGAATTCCGTATGATTACCGTGCTTGGATTTATCCTCGGCGGGATTATTGGGCTTGTCCAAGGTATATTGGCAAATTTGGTCAGTTAAACAAAACTGAAAAGAAACTGTAACTGTGTTGTAATAATCCTGTAATATTCCTTGGGTATGATAAAAGCACGATGAAAACCCCCTTAATGATATACTTTCTGGTCGGTAGCTTTCGAAAAAGCTACCCTTTTTTTTTGCCCCGCCTTCGGGTATATTGGTCGAAGGAGCGCACGTACATGGAACGGGTGGGAGAAAAGGAAGGGGGAATAGCAATATGGCAACGAAGCATGAACAAATCTTGCAACATATTGATCGCCTTCCGATCGGTTCGAAGATTTCCGTGCGGCAGATCGCGAAAGACCTGGATGTGAGTGAAGGGACTGCATACCGCGCGATCAAGGAAGCGGAAACACAAGGATACGTCAGCACGATTGAGCGTGTCGGTACGGTGAGAATCGAGAAGAAGCAAAAGGAAAATATTGAACGTTTGACCTTTGCGGAGGTTGTGAACATCGTCGATGGTCATGTGCAAGCCGGACGCGAAGGCTTACACAAGACCTTGAATAAATTTGTAATAGGGGCCATGCAGCTCGAAGCCATGATGCGCTATATCGATGCCGGGAGTCTCTTGATTGTCGGTAACCGCTATCAGGCGCACAAAATCGCTTTGCAGCAAGGGGCTGCAGTATTAATTACCGGGGGATTCGATACAAGCGAGGAAATCAAGCAGCTGGCTGACCGCTTAGCGCTGCCAATCATCTCTTCCAGCTACGACTCCTTTACGGTAGCTTCGATGATTAACCGGGCCATTTACGATCGCCTTATCAAAAAAGAAATCGTAATGGTTGAGGATATTTTGAAGCCGCTAGCAGAAACGCCTGTCTTATTGACTTCAGATTCTGTTGCCAAGTGGCACCAGTATACGGAGCTTTATCAGGACACGAGATTCCCCGTTGTTGACGAGCAGATGCGCCTGATCGGGATTGTTACCTCCAAAGACATCATCGGTCATGAGGAGACTGCAATGATCGACAAGGTCATGACGAAGAACCCGATCACGACCTCGCCGCGGGTATCCGTAGCGTCATCTGCGCACACCATGGTGTGGGAAGGAATCGAGCTATTGCCTGTCGTAGACAATCATCGCAAGCTCGTAGGGGTCTTGAGCCGCAACGACGTATTAAAAGCACTGCAATTTACAGCTAAGCAACCACAGATGAGTGAAACGTTCCCGAATCTGATCATGTCCCATTTCCGTGAGGAGCGACAGGCAGATGAGATGGTCTATCTGGGGGATGTGAGCCCACAAATGACCAACCACCTCGGTACGATTGCCAGCGGAATCATGACGACGGTCATGGTCGAGGCTGCTTGTAACCTGTTGCGTCATCATCGTCGAGGAGACATGGTACCGGAAAATATCACCGTCTATTTCCTAAAGCCAGTCCAGATGGAAAGCCATATCGAAGTAAAGCCGCGCCTATTAGACATCAGCCGCCGCTTCGGAAAAGTCGAAGTATCGGTATTCCACGGCGATCAGCTCGTGGGGCAGGCCATGATTACTGCGCAAATTATTGAGCGTTAGAAGAAAGGAACAGTCTCTTATGGACTGTTCTTTTTTGTGTTGAAAAGTGGCTGTTGTGGGGGAGAAGAAGCGCATTTCCAGTCTACGCTTCGGCCTCCGCCCTGCAAGGGGTGTGAACTGTCCGCTTCGGAATAAATGGCGGGAGCGCTTCAAACGTTGAAGTTTCGAGGAAGTATTCCATAAGTGAAGCTTAAATTCCCCGTCATTTATACCTACGCTGAGATGGGCTCCAGAGGCGCTTGGACTGGAAATGCGCTTCTTCTACGCAGCTTTGGTAAAGGCATCCTGAAAGTTAATTCATGAGGCGAAAATCATCCTGATAAACGAACAAATCAAGCCGTAACTAAACAGACAGCCGATTCAAGGAAAAAGGAGAAATAAGCGAGGCTCTTTGGGACACCAGCCGAGGCGCAGTGGAAAAAGGGAAACACGCCTTTAAGCGTCCACCTCTGAACATGCTCCATGGGGAGGACTACTTTGGACGCGGTTTCCCTTTTTCCACGGAGACGTGCAGGAATGACCCCCATGCAGGGGGCCCAAGAAGCTCGAGCGTTTTCTCCTTTTTCCGCTGCCACTAACAGCAACAGTTAAGGGTATTTTAAACGTCCTAGAATTGACAGGAGAAGCAATGCAACTTATCATCTAATTAGAATATCATCTAATTGTAACAATCAATCAAAGAAAGGAGTACCCCATTTTGCAACTAGATCAACTCGTCACCTTTTACAAGGCACTCGGAGACCCGACGCGCGTACGCATTCTCGCGATTTTGGCAAATGGCCCCCTGCACGGACAGGCGTTGGCAGGCAAGCTCGGTGTGACACCTCCCACTATTACTCACCATATGGCAAAGCTTCGGGAAGCAGGTGTCGTTTACGAACGGCGTGATAAAAACACCATTTACTTTTACCTACACGAAGCCAATGTACAACGCCAGTCGCAGGCAATCGTGAACGTCATGGAAAAAGCAAAGGATTCGACAGCAGAGGACATTTTTGCACAAGACAATTCTCATGTTCAAAGGAGGCATCAGATGGCAGCGGAAAAAATGCAGGTCATTCGCAGCTTCATTACGCCAGATGGCAAGCTGAAACAAATCCCGTCCCAGCGTAAGAAAAAGCTGATCGTCTTTGAATACATGGTTCGAGGGTTAGAAAAAGGCCGCAAATACAAGGAACCAGAGATCAACGAATACATTCGCCAATTCCACGAAGATTATGCTACGATTCGCCGGGAATTCATCATGAATCATTATATGTATCGGGAAGAGGGCATCTACGAGCTGAACCCGGAGGAAATGTGGGCAAAAGCCGAAGACCTGCAATAGCTGGAAATCGTTTCCTCCTGAACTGAACAGAAAAAAGGACAACCTTCGGCACTGCCGCTCAGGTTGTCGAAGCAATAGAATGTCACACAAATCCATTATAGCGAAAGCTCTATCGGGTTTGTATGATAAACAGCTGGGAATAGAGGAAAAGTATTTCCAGCGTTGCTTCTCCCCAAATGAAAAAGGCATGTGAACGTAAATTTGTTCTCATGCCCTTTTTTTATACCCCTTTTTTCAATTCTGCTTGCCAAGCTGTACGATAACGGAAATAATTGCGCGTTCCCAAAAATAAATTCATAGCCCCTACAATCAGCATGATCAATGCAACGACAATGCGGATCGTATCGAGCGAATCAAAAGTAAACTGATTGATCCCGAACAAAGAAACGAGTATCCCCAATGACACATTCATCTTCCCCAGCAGCATACGCGATTCAAGTGGATGGATGCCTCGTCTGCGAGCATGGATACTATAGTAGACGCTGGCTACTAGGGAAGCGAGAATACCGGTCATGTAAAAGGCAGACCACATAGATGGATTCATCCTTTCTAGCCATTCTGGTACTACCCATCCTACCAAAATCAGGGGATAACGGTCAAATACAAGCAAGAACGTTTGTTCTTATCGTCCGTATGCGCTATACTTCCGGTATAATGTAAGAGAGAAAGTTTCAATCGTGAAAAGTGAGAGGGGTAATATCATGACCTCCTTTGTCCATTTGCATGTTCATACGGAGTACAGTCTGCTGGATGGAGCAGCACGTATCGATGCGCTAGTGAAGCGAGCCAGCGAATTGGGCATGCATGCACTGGCGATGACAGAACATGCCAATCTGTACGGGGCGATCCCGTTTTATAAAGCTTGTCTGGAGGCAGGCATCCAACCGATTATCGGGATGGAAATATACGTAATAGAGGGAAATCTTCAAGATCGCGTGCGAAATGCACCGCCGCCTAGTCATCTGATCGTTCTCGCTGAAAACGAAACGGGCTACCGGAATCTCCTGAAGCTGGCGACAATCGCGAATACAGACGGCAACTACATCCTTCCGCGTCTCAACAAAGAAGTGTTGGCAAAGCATACAGACGGCCTCATAGCTCTAAGCGGCTGTCAGCAAGGGGAAGTACCCAAGCTGTTACTGGCTGGAGAAGCGGACGCTGCGAAGGAAGCAGCCCGCAAGTATCAGCGAATGTTTGGAGAGCAGCATTTTTACTTGGAGCTGGCTGATCACGGACTGGAAGCGGAGCGCAGGCTGAATGCTCGTCTCGTGAAACTGAGCCAGGAGACGGGGATTCCGCTAATTGCGACGAACAACGTTCACTACATCCACAGGGAGGATCACCAGCAGCATGATATCTTGTTGGCGATCAAGGAAGGCAAGACGGTTGGCGAAGAAAACCGTTTTCGCTATGAGACGGATCAATACTATCTGAAAAGTGCCGAGGAAATGGCGGCGCTCTTTGCTTTTGCACCCCAGGCGTTAGCGAATACGATAGCAGTTGCTGACAGGTGCAAGCTGAACCTTACCTTTGGCGTGCATATTTTGCCGGAATTTCCTTTGGCAGAGGGACAAGATTCGACGCAGTATTTGCGTGAACTGTGTGAAAAGGGCTGCCGGGAGCGATACGGCGAGATTACGCCAGAGGCACAAGCGCGTCTGGATCACGAGCTGGCGATTATTACAGGGACGGGCTTCACCGATTACTTCCTGATCGTATGGGATTTCATGCGGTACGCTCACGAGAACGGGATACCGACTGGACCTGGACGCGGGTCTGCGGCAGGTAGCCTGGTGGCGTACGTATTGAAAATCACGAATGTCGATCCACTTCGCTTTCACTTGCTCTTTGAACGCTTCCTCAACCCGGAGCGGGTGACGATGCCTGATATTGATATCGATTTTTCCGTAGAGCGTCGTGACGAAGTCATTCACTATGTAGCGAGCAAATACGGTCATGATCGCGTCGCCCAGATCATTACCTTTGGTACGATGGCGGCTCGTGCAGCTGTGCGCGATGTTGGACGGGCGCTAGGCTTGTCTTTGGGCATCGTGGATCGCGTTGCCAAAATGATTCCGCAATCGCCAGGCATGACGATTGAACGAGCGATGCAGATCAACCCGGATATCGGCAAGCTGTGCGCAGAAAACAAACAGGCAGCACAACTGATCGAAACGGCAAGGGGCGTAGAAGGTTTACCGCGTCACGCCTCTACGCATGCGGCGGGTGTCGTCATTTCGCGTGAACCGCTGACGAATTACGTTCCATTACAGACGGGCAACGAAGGCTTGGCCCTTACTCAGTATCCGATGGAGATTCTCGAAGAAGTCGGTTTGTTGAAGATGGACTTCCTCGGCTTGCGCAATTTGACAATCATTCAGGAGACGTTGCGTCATTTGCAGGAGCAGGGAATATCACTTGATCTGGATAAGCTGCCGACAGACGACGAGAAAACGTTTCGCATGCTCTCCCGTGGGGAGACAACCGGCATTTTCCAATTGGAATCTTCGGGGATGCGCAATGTGCTGCGAGATTTGAAGCCGAGCAGCCTTGATGACATCATTGCGGTTCTGGCATTGTATCGCCCGGGGCCGATGGAGATCATCCCGCAGTATATCGCCGCCAAACACGGGCAGAGCAAAGTGCAGTACGCTCATCCGGTACTCGAGCCGATTTTGCGGGAGACCCACGGTTTTATGATTTATCAGGAGCAAATCATGCAGATTTCCTCGACACTGGCAGGCTTCAGCCTTGGTGAGGCAGATATTTTGCGCCGAGCGGTCGGGAAAAAGAAACGGGAGCTATTGGCGGAGCAGCGGGAGAAGTTCGTGGCCGGTTGTGTCCGGCAAGGGTACGGAGAAGAGCTGGGCAATCAAGTCTACGATTTGATTGTGCGCTTTGCCGATTATGGCTTCAACAAAGCCCACTCGGTTGCTTATGCGGTCATCGCCTACCAAATGGCTTATTTGAAAGCAACGTATCCGCTTGCGTTCATGGCAGCGCTATTATCCTTGTCCATTGGAAGTCAAACGAGGATTGCTGAATACACGGAGGAAGCGCGGCGACTGCAGCTTACCGTACTCGGACCTGACGTGAATAAGAGCTTGGCCTACTTTACAGTGGAGCAGGATGCGATTCGCTTTGGTTTGGCCGCAGTGAAAAACGTCGGCTACGGTGCCATTGAATCGATCGTGAAAGAGCGCAAAGGCAGACCGTATCGCGATGTCTTTGATTTTTGTGCGCGCGTGGATGCGCGGTTAGTCAATCGCAGAGTAGTAGAGTCGCTCACTTTATGCGGCGCGTTGGACTCGTTGCCAGGCCATCGCAGTCAGCTTTTGCTATTGCTGGATGAAGCGGTAGGGAAGGCAAACAGCAAGAGAATTGAGCGAGACGCCAACCAGCTCAATCTATTTGCGGGAGAAGAAGATACGACACCTTTGCGCGAGCCAGCAGAATATCCCGAGGTACCGCCGCTCTCACATACACAGCAATTAAAAGAGGAGCGGGATTTGATCGGGGTATACATCTCCGGTCATCCACTTGATCAGTTTGCTCATGTCGCGAGCCGCCCGGAAGTATCGGTTATCTCTTCGTTGGGGGATGTGCCACGCGACAAGACGGTAAAAGTCTTTGGAATGATTACGGAAGCCAGACGCATCCAAACGAAAAAAGGGGACCCGATGGCATTTATTACGTTAGAGGACAAAACCGCACCAGTAGAGCTGGTCGTTTTCCCGCAGGTGTATGCGAAGTACGGGCCACTGCTCGAGCGCGAACAAATCGTCGTGGCAGAAGCCCGAGTCGATCACCAGGAAGACATGGTCAAGCTCTTGGCTTCCCGTTTCTGGGATGCACAAACGCTGCCGCAGCCGAAGTCTGAGACTGTATTATTTGTCAAAATATCGGCAGAGCAAGAGCACGATTCGACGCTGCAAAAACTTTCACGCTTGTTTGTCGAAAAAAAAGGAACGATTCCCGTTATCCTCTTCTACGAGGGAAAAAGACAGACAATTCGCCTGCCAGAAGCAAATTGGGTAGACGTAGATGAGTCATTTTTGGAGCAAGCGCGAGAAATTGTGGGGCCTGACAGCGTAATTCGGAAAGAAATGCCTATAAATTGGGGAGGATGAGGAATGTCCTCCCTTTTTCGCCGTTTTCGGCAGGTTTACAGGAGAACAGTTTTTTATTATATTGAGAGCATAACTCAATGAGTGGTCAGACCACTTGGAATACCCCAGGCGTTTTTACTGCCTACAAGCAATCATAGAAACTATTATCGTGAAATGGAGTGGGATCTCATGTCCAACCTGAGAGAGGAAGCACTGGAGCTTCACAGAAAACATCAAGGAAAATTGGAGGCAGTGACCAAGGTACCCGTTCGCAATGCTTACGATCTGAGTCTAGCCTATTCTCCTGGGGTTGCTGAACCTTGCAAAGATATTTTCGATGACAAGTCCAAAGTGTACGATTACACGATGAAAGGCAATCTGGTTGCAGTAGTCAGCGACGGTACTGCCGTACTGGGTCTCGGAAACATCGGACCAGAAGCAGCAATGCCGGTTATGGAAGGGAAAGCGGTTTTGTTCAAATCCTTCGCAGGCGTAGATGCATTCCCGATCTGCTTGAATACGACAGATGTAGATAAAATTGTAGAGACAGTAAAACTGCTCGAGCCTACTTTCGGTGGCGTGAACTTGGAAGATATCGCAGCTCCTGCATGCTTCGAAATCGAAGAGCGTCTGAAGCGCGAAACAAACATCCCGATTTTCCACGATGACCAACACGGTACAGCAATCGTTACAGCGGCAGGTCTGATCAATGCGCTGCGCGTGGTGGACAAAAAGCTGGAAGATATCCGCGTAGTAGCGAACGGTGCAGGTGCAGCTGGTATCGCAATCATGAAGCTTTTGATTTCCATGGGCGTGAAAGAAGTCATCATGGTTGATACAAAAGGAATCGTGTACGAAGGCCGTCCATTCGGTATGAACCCGGTGAAGGAACAAATGGCGAAAATTACGAACCGCAGCATGCTGCAAGGTGACCTGGCTGATGCAATGAAGGGCGCTGACGTATTCGTCGGTGTATCCGTAGCTGGCGCTGTTACACAAGACATGGTTCGTTCGATGAACCGCGATCCGATCATTTTCGCTATGGCAAACCCAGTACCAGAAATCATGCCGCAAGAAGCAAAAGAAGCAGGTGCGGCAGTAATCGGTACAGGCCGTTCCGACTTCCCGAACCAAGTAAACAACGTGCTGGCATTCCCGGGAATCTTCCGTGGCGCGTTGGATGTACGTGCAACGGAGATCAACGAAGAAATGAAGCTGGCTGCTGTATATGCAATCGCAGACCTGATCACGCCAGAAGAGCTTACTGCGGATAAAGTAATCCCTTCCGCATTCGATCCACGTGTTGCGCCAAACGTAGCTGCGGCAGTAGCAAAAGCAGCGATGGAAACGGGTGTAGCTCGCATCACAGTTGATCCGGAAGAAGTAAAACAAAAGACAACGAAATTGACAGCTATCTCTTACCAAGAAGCGTAAAATACTCTTTATCGAGGCACCGACGACACCCTCCGCGAAAAACGTAGGTATTTTACAAACGTGGAGGGTGCTCCTCGTTGAAGGTACGAGTAAGGGGGATAATCGTGCTCGACTCTTCTCAAGATCGAAAGGTTTACGAAGGAATTCTCCTGCAACTTCATGAAATCATTCAGGAGCAAAACTTGCGGCCCGGGGACAAGCTGCCGTCTGAGCGAGAGCTGTCCGAACAACTGGGAGCAGGGCGTTCCTCTGTACGCGAGGCTCTTCGGGCTCTCGAGCTGCTCGGACTCATTGAGACGCGTCGCGGAGAAGGCACCTTCCTCAAGCATTACCGGCACAATCGACTGATCGATATTCTTGGCTTTTTTATCCTACGGGATACCAAAACCAAGAAGGACTTGATCGAAATGCGGCGAATGCTAGAGCTGGATGCTGTCCGCCTAGCCTGTAGACGGGCGACGGACAAGCATTTTGATGAAATGGAACGCATCCTGGCCATTGCAGAGGAAAGAGTAGCAAGGGGCGAGGTACCTGCGGAGGAAGATTATCAGTTTCATCGTGTCATATGTCGCTCCAGCCGTAACTCGATTTTGCATCGCATCTGGACGCCTTTGGTTGAGTACAGCAACAGTATTCGCATTGAATCACTGTCGCGCGAAGGCAGAGCAAGTGCAGCACTCGTAGAGCATCGACAGATTATGGAAGCCATTCGCGAAGGCGATGTGAACGTCGCATTAGAGAGAATGAAACAGCATTTGGAGAACAGCAAGCTTTAGTTTTCCCTCAATTTGCGAGGGGCGCTGGCGCTGTGATATGATGATGCAGACCTGTATTGGACGATTGAGGAGGAAGCCAGCATGTGGACGGTCATCTACATCGCTCCTAGCGCTAGAATTGCAGAACGGATACAGCAACGTTTGACAGATGAAGGGTTTTTGGTAAAGGTTCGCGAAGGCAGGGTCTCCAAGCAATACGAGATTCTCGTGCCCGAGAGCGAACTAAACGAAGTCCGGGATGTACTCGGCACGATCCTTCACTGAAGAGAAAGGTGGGTGTACCTGTGCTTAAAGATCTGTTTGGGAAAAAGCGCAAATTCGCTACAGTTCCTTCAGAGACACTAGCACGTGTCCCTGCTTCCACCAACATGAGCAAGGAAGCGGGTACGAAAGAAAAGGAAGTCCCTGAGGGATTGATGAATAAATGCCCACATTGTGGGACGATTCACTACTCGAAGGATTTGGAGAAGAACTTGCGCGTCTGCAAAGGCTGCCAGTTCCACTACTCCATGTCCGCTCCAGAGCGTCTGCAAGCGCTTCTGGATGATGGGGTTCTGACAGAAGAATTTGATGCCAATTTGATAACAGCCAATCCACTCGGTTTTCCTGGCTATTTGGAAAAACTGGAGCAAGACATGGCCAACACCAATTTGAACGAGGCGATCATTACAGGTGAAGGTCTCCTGAGTGGGAACCGCATCGTGATTGGGGTCATGGATTCTCGTTTCCGTATGGCGAGTATGGGATCGGTCGTCGGGGAAAAAATCACGCGCGCAATTGAGCAAGCGATCGAACGGCGTTTGCCTTTCATTTTGTTCAGTGCATCTGGTGGAGCACGCATGCAAGAAGGTGTGTTGAGCCTGATGCAAATGGCGAAAACCAGCGCAGCGTTGTCTCGATTGGATCGCGAACGCTTGCTGTTTGTCTCGGTCATGACAAATCCTACATATGGTGGGGTATCAGCGAGCTTTTCTTCGTTGGGAGATTACAATATTGCAGAACCAGGAGCTATGATCGGTTTTGCTGGGCGTCGAGTCATTGAGCAAACGATCCGTCAGGAGTTGCCAAAAGACTTCCAAACAGCGGAATTCTTGTTAAAAAACGGGCAACTCGATATGGTGGTACACCGTAAGGATATGCGAAATACGCTGTCCAAACTGGTAGAGATGCACACGTCTCGGGAAGGAGTAGAAACATGGCAGGCGAGCTCTCCTTTGAAAAGCCATTAGTAGAATTACAGGATAAGATTAAGGAATTGCGCCGTTTTACTGAGGAAAAGGGAATTGACTTCTCTGACGAAGTACAGCGTCTCGAACAAAAATCAAAAGAGCTTGCTGTGCAAATTTACGGCAATTTGACTCCATGGCAACGCGTACAGCTGGCTCGTCATCCAGAACGGCCAACGACTTTGGACTATATACAACTACTTTTTACTGATTTTATCGAGGTTCATGGAGACCGTTTGTTCGGAGACGACCATTCGATTGTGGGTGGAATTGCCAAGCTGGATGGACGTCCGGTTACGGTTATCGGTCACCAAAAAGGGAAAGACACGAAGGACAACATCAAGCGTAATTTCGGGATGGCTCATCCAGAAGGCTACCGGAAGGCATTGCGCATTATGCAGCAGGCGGATAAATTCGGTCGCCCGATCATCTGCTTTATCAATACATCAGGGGCATATCCTGGAAAAGCGGCAGAAGAGCGCGGTCAGAGCGAAGCGATTGCTCGCAATCTGCGTGAAATGGCGACATTTGGCGTGCCGATTATTTGTATCGTCATCGGGGAAGGCGGAAGCGGCGGAGCCTTGGCGATTAGCGTAGGTAACCGCATCTATATGTTGGAGAATTCCTATTACTCCGTGATTGCACCGGAGAGTGCCGCCGCGATTCTCTGGAGAGATTCCAGCTTGGGTATGCGGGCAGCGGAGACGATGAAAATTACGGCACCTGATTTGTTGGAATTAGGAGTCATTGATGGAATTATTGATGAACCATTCGGAGGAGCCCATCGTGATTTGATCGCGCAGGCAGGCATGGTCAAGGCGGTCATCACGGAACAACTAGAACAGCTAGGGCGTTTAACTCCAGATGAATTGATACAGGACCGTTACGAGAAGTTTAAGCAGATCGGAGAATTCGCTTCCCTGTAAGAAACAGGGGGCGTTTTTTTCTTTTTTCTCCGAGGAAAATCTGCTACAATCGAAGTCGGATGAAAGAGTTATCAGAGCTTTCAAAAAGTATGGCACATATCTTTTGATTGTATAACAGATATGAGGATTTGAGTGATACAGCATGTTTCATACAAAGTATGGTACATACTGTTTCCGTTAAATGACATGCTAAAGACGATACGATTGGAGAGGTGGATTCCATGCGGAAACTTGCAGTTCTCACTAGCGGTGGAGATTCTCCTGGAATGAATGCCGCAGTCCGGGCGGCTGTACGTCGTGCTCATTTTCACGAGGTACAAATGTTTGGGGTTTACCACGGATACGAAGGGCTGATGAGGGGAGATATCACGGAGATGTCTCTAGGCTCTGTTGGGGATATTATCCAACGGGGAGGAACCATTCTCTACTCCGCTCGCAGTGAAGCGTTCAAGACGGAAGCCGGACAGCAAAGAGCGGTGGAGCAATTACGTACTCATGGAATTGAGGGTCTGATTGTCATTGGGGGAGACGGGTCGTTTCGCGGTGCGCAGAAGCTAACCGAAAAAGGCTTCCCGACTATTGGCGTGCCGGGTACGATTGATAATGATATTCCATGCACCGATTTCACGATCGGGTTTGATACGGCATTGAATACCGTTGTGGAAGCAATCGATAAAATCCGCGATACGGCCACTTCGCATGAACGCACGTACATTATTGAAGTAATGGGGCGAGATGCTGGCGACCTGGCATTGTGGGCAGGGCTTGCGGCTGGTGCCGAGTCCATTATGATCCCGGAAGCGTCGCAGGAGATGGACGACATTATTGAGCGACTGCATGCTGGACAACGCCGTGGCAAAAAGCATTCCATCATCATTGTGGCGGAAGGGGTAGGAAGTGCCGCTTCGTACGCCGAAGCTATCACGAAAGAGACAGGCTGGGAGACTCGTGTGACGGTACTCGGTCATATTCAGCGTGGTGGTTCCCCTACTGCGATGGACCGAATGCTGGCGAGCCGAATGGGTGCCGCAGCTGTCGATTTGTTGCTGGAGGGCAAGCAGGACCGAATGGTTGGGATTCAGAACAACCAGATCGTGGATGTTGATTTTCAAGAAGCATTGGCGAAAAAGCATCAATTGGATTTATCTATTTATCAATTGGCGCGCACGCTATCTATATAATACTGACAGTTTTCGGAGTGTCGAGGAGGCTTACATCCTATGTTAAGGAAAGCAAAAATTGTGTGTACCATCGGACCAGCGAGTGAATCGGTTGAAACGCTGAAAAAACTCATCGAAGCAGGAATGAACGTAGCGCGTTTGAATTTCTCGCACGGTTCCCATGAGGAGCATGCGGCGCGAATTGTAAACATTCGTCAGGCATCAAAAGAAACCGGGAAACCCGTTGCAATCCTGTTGGATACAAAAGGTCCTGAAATTCGCACGGGTACGCTTGCAGTAGATGCAGTCGAGCTCGTAGAAGGAAATACGCTAACCCTCACCACTGAGGAAGTAGCGGGTACCGCAGAGCGCGTCTCCATTACGTATCCGGAATTGCCTGGTGATGTAAAAATCGGCGATACGATCTTGATCGACGACGGCTTGATCGGGTTGACTGTACAAGAAGTGAGTGACACCGAAATCATCTGCTTGATCAAAAACGGCGGAACACTGAAAAGCAAAAAAGGCGTCAATGTTCCTGGTGTCAAAATCAACTTGCCAGGTATCACAGAAAAGGATGCGCAGGATATCGAATTCGGTATTGAACAAGGAGTCGATTTCATTGCGGCTTCCTTCGTCCGAAAAGCTTCGGATATCTTGGAGATTCGCCAAATCCTGGAGCGCCATAACGTGCGTATCGATATTATCGCGAAAATCGAAAACCAGGAAGGCGTCGATAATGTAGACGAAATTTTGGTAGTAACAGATGGAATCATGGTTGCGCGTGGTGATTTGGGCGTAGAGATTCCGGCAGAAGAAGTACCACTTGTTCAGAAGAAGCTGATCAAAAAATGTAACGAACTCGCGAAGCCAGTTATTACGGCGACACAAATGCTTGATTCCATGCAGCGCAACCCACGTCCAACACGTGCGGAAGCGAGTGACGTTGCGAATGCCATTTTCGATGGGACAGACGCAATCATGCTCTCTGGAGAGACGGCTGCCGGTAAATACCCGGTTGAGTCTGTCGAAACCATGGTGCGCATCGCTGTACGTGCAGAGCAAGAGCTGAATTATCGTGAGATCTTGTACGCACAAGCACAGCTCAAACAAGTGACGATTACCGATGCCATCAGCCAAGCTGTATCCAATGCAGCACTGGATCTGGACGCAGCGGCAATCATTACTGCGACGGAAAGCGGACACACAGCTCGCATGGTATCCAAGTTCCGTCCAAAAGCACCAATCGTGGCTGTAACGCCACACGAAGCGATTATTCGCCGTCTTGCACTCGTAAATGGCGTGTATCCGGTGAAGGGAGAAATGGCGAATACCACTGATGAAATGCTGGAGATGTCTGTTCAAGAGGCGCTTGATGCAGGCTTCGTTCGTCATGGCGATCTCGTTGTGATCACAGCAGGCGTGCCTGTGCGTGAGGTTGGGACAACGAATCTGATGAAAATCCACGTCATTGGGGATGTGGTAGCAAAAGGACAAGGAATCGGCCGAAAAGTTGTCACCAACAAGGTAGTGATTGCCAGATCCGCTGAAGAGGCGCTGGCAAAGGTAGAAGAAGGTGCAATCCTGGTTACCATCGGTACCGACTCCGATATGATTGAAGCGTTTGGCAAGGCTGGAGCGGTGATTTGCGAAGAGGGAGGACTTACTTCTCACGCAGCCATTGTAGGCCTGAATCTCGGCATTCCAGTCATCGTAGGTGTGCAGTTTGCTACGGATGTATTGAAGGACGGGCAAATCGTAACGGTGGATTCTGAACGTGGGCATATTTATTCAGGACATGCCCGGATTCTGTAGGTAATACTATTCATCTTTAATGAAGAATGCCTCTGAAGGGTGACCAAGTGTCACCTTTTTTGGCTTGGTGGAAAAAGGATTAGCCGACGAACTGCTTGATAAGTTTTACCAGATAACGGCGATTATTAGGTGATGCAAAGCGAGTGGGAATCTGTTAAAATCGGTCGGTGGCTTTGTGCCAGAACGGATGAAATCCATACGTTCGGGGTTTCCAAATCATGACAGAATGGGTGTTGTAGGGCTCGTTCTCAGGAAAAGGCTGAACGTAAAATGGTCCTTTTGTATGTCCAATGTTCGGGATTTTGTGTCAAGTGTTTTTTTAGGGTGAACACAACATCTAGTATTGTCGAAAATTATTTTGCACAATATATAGGTGAAACTATTGAGTTTTACAGATAAAGATAGTTAAACTAGAGAGGAAAGATTCGAAGGAGGAACGTTATGCTGGCGACCGAAACCGTATCCCGAACTCAATTTTTGCGGGATGAATTCTTAAATCAATATCCTGATTTTCCGAACCATATGAGTCCTCTTGGACAATTTGTTTACTACCGTACTTATTCTCGCTTTGTACCGGAAAAAGGAAGACGGGAAACGTGGAAAGAAACTTGCCGCCGATCGGTGGATTACAATATTAAGCTGGCTTATCAGCATTTGAACAAAATCGGAATGTATGCCGATTCCCGCGCAATGGAAAAAGAGGCAGAAGGATTGTTTGACAACATGTTCAACCTTCGCCAGTTTTTGTCCGGCCGTACCTTGTGGGTTGGCGGTGCAGACAACGGCGTAGCGGATTTGTATCCGTTGGCGAACTTCAACTGCTCCTTCCTGAACATCAAGTCTTGGGATGACTTGGGCGATTTGTTCTACCTTCTCTTGGTAGGAACTGGCGTAGGCTTCAAATGCACGAAGGAAATGGCTGCTGGACTGGGCCCGATTCGCACGAATGTCTCGCTGCTTTCTTCTGAATACAGACCGCTGCCAAAGCATCAACGCCTGGAGCGCTCTGAGCTGAACGTTTTGGATAACGGCTTTGCCAAAATTTATGTGGGAGACAGTAAAGAAGGCTGGGTAGAATCCCTCCGTCTCTACCTGCAAATTTTGACAGATTCCACTTACGAGCACATTCACACCGTGAAAATCTCTTATAACAGCGTGCGTCCGAAAGGCGAGCGACTGAAGCGTTTTGGCGGTACAGCTAGTGGTCATGAGCCGCTTCGCGAAATGTTTGAAGGAATCGATAAAGTGTTGAAAAACCAAATCGACCAGCATTTGGCACCAATCGAGAGTGATGAAAAAGGATACGGTAAAATCCGTCCGATACATATTCTCGACATTGGAAACCTCATCGGAGCAAACGTTGTAGTAGGTGGCGTGCGCCGTACAGCGGAAATTTTCCTGTTTGATCACGATGACTACGAGTGCATGCTGGCGAAATACGGCATCAATGGTTTCTGGACGGAGGATCAGCTGAACCATCACCGTCGTGTAGGCGAGCTGTTGGGAGAGCACAAGCCTGTATGGTTTGACAGCATCCAAAACGTAGGAGACGGACGTTTTGGTCTGGATCACCGCCGTATGTCCAACAACTCCATCGCCTTTACCAAACAACCAACTAAGCCATTCTTGAACCTCGTGTTCACTTTGATGCAATTGGAAGGCGAACCAGGCTTCATCAACCTGGAAGAAGCAAACCGTCGCCGCCCAAATGCAGAGGGCTTGAACCCTTGTGCAGAAATCCTGCTCGATTCTTATGGCGTCTGCAACCTGACGACAGTCAATCTGGTTGAATTCGTGAAGGATCGCGGGGATGGCTCCAAGTATCTGGATCTCGATGGCTTGCTGGAAGCTCAGCGCAAATCTGCTCGTGCCGGTCTGCGCATGACGCTGGTTACGTTGGAGCTGCCGCATTGGGATACCGTTCAACAGCGTGACCGCTTGCTCGGAACTTCTCTTACTGGTGTGAAGGATGCGCTGGCATCCCTTGGCTATACAGAAGAGCAAGAGCTCGAATTGCTGCGCCAGCTGGGCGATGCTGCTCGTGACGAGGCGAACCGTTATGCGTATGAGCTGCGTGTGAACTCTCCACTCTTGGTAACGACTGTGAAGCCGGAAGGTACGCTGTCTCAGGTAGCTGGTGGTGTCTCCAGCGGTCTGCACTGGTCCCATTCGCCGTACTACATCCGCCGCATTCGCATCAATGCTGAGGATCCATTGGCAAAAGCGGTTCAAACTCTCGGCTGGACAGTCAACCCAGAGGTAGGAACACCAGGCGAAACGTATGAAGAGCGCATGGCAAATGCACGTACACTCGTCATCGATTTCCCTGTAGCATCAGGCGCAGAAGAAACGAAGAACGAAGTAAGTGCAAAACGCCAATTCGATACGTACTTCCGTTTCCAGAAGGAATATACGGAGCACAACTCTTCGAACACCATTACTGTACGTAAGGAAGAATGGGCAGAAGTAGAAGACATCGTATACGATAACTGGGATAATTTCGTAGGTGTATCCTTCTTGCAATTGGATGGAGGAAACTACCAATTGGCTCCTTACGAAGAGTGCACCAAAGAACAGTACGAGGCATTAAAGCAGTCCATGAAGCCGTTTGATCCTGCGATTTTGCAGCAGTATGAAACTGGCGGCGAGGCTGATCTGTCCACGGCTGAATCTTGCGAAGGCGGAGCTTGCCCGATTCGTTAAGCGATCCGAATAATAAGAGCAGGGGGAGACTGGTAGAAACAGTCTCCCCCTGTTTTTTTATGTGGCTGCGGTGGAGAGAAGAATATTTCCAGTCTAGGCTCCAGGCTCCGTCCCGCTGGGGGCTGGGGCTGTCCGCTCCGAAGGGATTCGCGGGGAAACGCAAAAGTGGTAGCCGCTTCGTCGCGTGGGCACGTTGCGTTTCTGTTACCCGCAAATCCCTTCTCCGCTCGGTAGGACTCCACAAGTCGCTACGTCTGGAAATATTCTTCTCTGGCGTAACAGGATGAGATTCTTCATTCTTTGAAGGATTTAAAAAATCGGATAACACAGAAAGCTCGTAGAGGAAACAGGAGAAATAAGCGAAGATCTTAGGGACGCCGACCGAGGCGCAATGAAAAAAAGGGAAACAAGCTCTTAGCGTCCACCTCTGAGAGACCTCCTGAATGGACGACTTTGGACGCGGGTTTCGCTTTTTTTCATGGAGCCGGGCAGTGAATCCCCCAGCGGGTGGACCTAGAATCTGAGCGTTTTCTCCTGTTTCCTCCCCACCACTACAGTATCTTATATCAATGAGCCTTGAGTAGGGGGACTATGGTACAATCATTTTATAGAGAAAGGAGCGATCTAAAATGACTCCGTTTATTCATTCCCATCGATTGCGTGTCCGCTATGGAGAAACCGATCAGATGGGTGTGGTATACCATACGAATTACTTGAACTGGTTTGAAGTAGGAAGAACAGAACTGATTCGACATGCGGGGATTACCTATCGTGAACTCGAGGAAAAAGGCGTACTTCTGCCTGTCACAGATGCGAACATATCTTACAAACAGCCTGCTCGTTATGACGATGAGGTAGAAATACGGACACGTGTAAAAGAGATCAGTCCTGTCCGTCTCACTTTTGCTTACGAGGTTGTTAGATTGCCTGACCAACAGCTGTTGGTGTCAGGAGAGACAATGCATGTATTTACCAACACAGCTTTGAGGCCGATTCGCTTGTCCAGAGCGGTGCCTGACATCTATGATTGGTTGGACTCCCAGCATAAAGGAGGGGAATAGGCATGTTCCGCTTTTTTGCCATTCTATTTGTCGTAGCGTTTGGTTTAGAGCTTTGGGGGCTTATTACTATTGGTTCGTGGATTGGCGGCTGGAATACAGTCATGCTGGTCATTCTCACAGGGATCTTGGGAGCTTGGCTTGCGAAGCAGCAGGGGATGCAAGTATTCCGCATGGTCCAACACCAGTTGTCGCGTGGGCAAATGCCTACCGATTCGCTCATTGACGGTGTCTTGATCTTGATCGGTGGTATTTTGCTCTTGTTGCCTGGATTCGTCACAGATGTGATTGGACTGGTCTTTCTTATTCCGTACACACGGATGATCATTCGTCATCTGTTGAAGCGCTGGCTGTGGAACCTCATCTCGTCTGGTCGTGTTCAATTGTTTTTCCGCCGCTAATACTAAAATTCCCTATAAAAAAGAACCGCTCCGAGCTGTGTACAAGCTGCTCGCAAGCGGTTCTTTTTACATGAGGTCAGGTTTTCTTCCCTCGGATGTAGCCCCATACATCGACGAAGACGTTGGCTTTTACCAGAGCATTGATCATGACAAGTGAAACAGGTCCAATGATCAAGCCCAGGAATCCGAACAGCTGGAGGCCAACAAACAGCGCGACCAATGTGAGGAGAGGGTCGAGACCGACGTTTTCCGCAACGACTTTTGGCTCGATAATTTGACGGAAAATCAAGACGACCCCGTACAAAATGGACAAGCCGATGACCATCGTGTAATTGCCTTTGAAAAACATGTAGATGATCCAAGGAACAAAGACGGTCCCTGTCCCAAGATAAGGCAAGAGATCGACCAAGCCCGTGATCAAGCCAATCGTAATCGCGTACTCGACACGCATGACCAACAGGCCAATGATGACGATGGCAGCGGTTAAGGAGATGAGAGTCAACTGCGCCTTGACGAACCCGAACAAGGCATTGCGCAAATCGATGAAAATTTGATCGAGACGGCTGTTTACTCCTGTTGGCAAAAGACGGCGACCCCGCGCTTCCCAAAGGGCAAAATCTTTGGAGATAAAGAAGGCACCCATGATGGAAATAACGGAAACTGTTGCCATATTCGGGAGTGAGACAAGCAGGTTTTTCAATCCATCCAGGAATTTGACGATCAAGTCCTGCCCAACATTTGTGATGGTCGAGATCGCACTACCTACCGTACTGGTAAGTTTATCCTTATAACTTGGATCGAGTTGCTCGTAAAACCACTGAAGCTGATTGTAAATGCCCATCAAGAAGTCCTGAGAAATCGTATTTTGCAAATAATGGGCCAGTTCCTGTGCAACGACTGGCAAACGCTTGGCCAGCTCTCCGATTTCCACGACTGTTTCCGTGATGATCAGTGTGAGCACTCCGCCAGCGAGCAACATCAAAACCAAGAGCGCGATAATGACGGAAAGCCAGCGGGGAATCCTGAACTTTCTGGTCATAAACGTAACGGGCTTGTTGATGATGAGCGCAATGACTAAAGCGATTATAAATGGGTACAGTAAAGGTGTTGCATGTTGGAATACCCAAATCCCTACATAGACAAGCAGGCAAACCCATAACAATCGAATGATTTGAAAGAGGCGCTCTACCCAGTTTTCCTGATTCAAACGGTTTCTCCTTTCCGCCGCGAAGGTGCGAACAAAATACTGATGTTTCTATTATGCAGCATGCCTGATAGGTGGAGCAAGAATCGCGAAAAAACAAAACTCCGTTTCACCCTTCGAAACATTTTTTCGCCAACCTTATTCACAAAATCGCAATAATCTTTTATAATTGGGTCGTCTTAGTGGATTCTTTTCTCTCGCCTCTCCCCTTGCACGAGCGACATTTGCATGTACGACCTTGTGAGGATTTGCGTGGATACATTCCCTGTCAAGAGTGGTGGATGAAAGAAACCGCTGCTTACAATTTCATAGATAGGATGTTCAAAAAGTCGTCTATTTTGAACTTGATCAGGCCGTTTATCAGTCATGGCGGACAAGCGAAGACTAGATAAGCACTACTACTTGAGTGGAAAAGGAGAGGGAGTTCTATGACAACTACTCGTGGACTTGAAGGCGTTGTTGCCGCTCAATCATCCATCTGTTCGATCGTCGATGGGGTTCTTTGCTATGGCGGGATCAACATCGATGAGCTGGCAGAACATGCAACTTTTGAAGAGGTTGTATATTTGCTCTGGCATGGAGCGTTACCGAAGCGTGATCAGCTGGACGCTTTGAAAAAACAATTGGGTGAAAATGCAGCAGTGGCCCAAGAAGTGCTGGAAAGCATTCGCCACTATCCAAAAGGCGTACACCCAATGGCGGCGTTGCGCACAGCTGTCTCTTCGTTAGCGCTCTACGACACAGAAGCGCAAGATATGTCTCCTGAAGCCAACTATCGGAAATCTATCCGCCTGATGGCACAAACTCCTACCTTGATCGCTGCTTACGAGCGTATGCGTAAAGGTTTGGAGCCAGTAGCTCCACGTGCAGATTTCACGATTGCACAAAACTTCCTCTACATGCTGACAGGCCAGGAGCCAACAGAAACAGCAGTAAAAGCGTTTGACGTTGCTCTGATCCTGCATGCTGACCATGAGTTCAATGCATCTACATTCTCTGCTCGCGTAACTGTTGCGACTCTGACTGACATTTATTCCGGTATCGTGTCTGCAATTGGTACACTCAAAGGCCCTCTGCATGGTGGCGCTAATGAAGCAGTAGCGAAGATGCTGAACGAAATCGGCGGCATGGCTAACGTAGAATCCTACATCCGCACCAAGCTGGATAACAAGGAAAAAATCATGGGCTTCGGACACCGTGTATACAAAGATGGTGACCCACGTGCGAAATGGCTGAAAGAAATGTCCAAAGCACTGACCGCGCAAATCGGTCGCCCTGAGCTGTTTGAGATGTCTGTGAAGATCGATGAAATGATTTCCGGTGAAAAAGGACTGAAGCCAAACGTTGACTTCTACTCCGCATCTGTGTACATTTCTCTCGGCCTCGAAACGGACCTGTTCACACCGATTTTTGCTATCAGCCGTATGTCCGGTTGGACAGCACACATCATGGAACAGTATGAAAATAATCGCCTGATCCGTCCTCGCGCGGATTACACCGGTCCGGTCAACCAACACTACGTTCCAATTGACCGCCGCTAAGAACTCGCTATTTTCGAGCGTGGAGGGTAGGGGGTCAGCCAAGCTGATCGCTCCTGAGCGCAAGCTTGAGAACTACCACAAGTGAGTGGTAGTTCTCCTACGTCTGGAAATATTCATAATCACCAAATATATATAACACTGGAGGGATTTTTTGTGTTTAAAAACCTGACGCAACCAACTGCAGGCGAAAAAATTACTGTGGATAACGGTAAATTGGTAGTTCCAAACAATCCGATCATTCCTTTCATCGAGGGTGACGGTACTGGCCCTGACATTTGGAAAGCTTCCGTTCGTGTTCTGGATGCTGCTGTAGAAAAAGCATACAAAGGCGAGAAGAAAATCGCTTGGTTCGAAGTATTCGCAGGTGAAAAATCCTTTAACCAATACAGCGAGTGGCTGCCAGAAGATACGCTGACTGCTGTTCGTGAATACCTGATTGCAATCAAAGGTCCTCTGACTACACCAGTAGGCGGCGGTATCCGTTCGATCAACGTAGCACTGCGTCAAGAGCTGGATCTGTATGCTTGCGTACGTCCTGTTCAATACTTCGATGGTGTTCCATCCCCAGTGAAACATCCTGAATTGACAGACATGGTAATCTTCCGCGAGAACACTGAAGACATCTACGCTGGTGTAGAGTGGGCTGAAGGTACTCCAGAAGTGAAAAAAGTAATCGACTTCCTGCAAAACGAAATGGGCGTGAAGAAAATCCGCTTCCCAGAAACTTCTGGTATCGGTATCAAGCCTGTTTCCAAAGATGGTACAGAGCGTCTGGTTCGTGCAGCGATCGACTATGCAATTGACAACAAGCGCAAATCCGTTACCCTCGTACACAAAGGTAACATCATGAAGTTCACGGAAGGTGCGTTCAAAAGCTGGGGTTATGCACTGGCTGAAGCAGAATACGGCGACAAAGTGTTCACTTGGGCACAATACGATCGTATCAAAGCTGAAGGCGGCGACGCTGACAAAGCACAAAAAGAAGCAGAAGCAGCTGGCAAAATCATCGTGAAAGATGTTATCGCTGACGCGTTCCTGCAACAAATCCTGACTCGTCCAGCTGAGTACGATGTAGTAGCAACACTCAACCTGAACGGTGACTATGTATCCGACGCTTTGGCTGCACAAGTAGGCGGTATCGGTATCGCTCCAGGTGCAAACATCAACTACCTGACTGGTCATGCGATCTTCGAAGCAACTCATGGTACAGCTCCGAAATACGCTGGTCTGGACAAAGTAAACCCATCCTCCGTAATCCTGTCCGGAGAAATGATGCTGCGTCACCTGGGTTGGAACGAAGCAGCTGATCTGATCATCAACTCCATGGAAAAAACCATCTCCGCGAAAACAGTAACATACGATTTCGCTCGTCTGATGGAAGGCGCACAAGAACTGAAATGCTCCGAGTTTGCTGACGCTCTGATTCAAAACATGTAAGATAGATTTGGGCACAAATTTTTACACTTACATTTTTGGAGGGGAATAGTTCATGGCATTCAACCGTAAAAAAATCGCTGTTATCGGTAGTGGCTTCACTGGTGCAACAACTGCATTCATTTTGGGGCAAAAAGAACTGGGCGACATCGTATTGGTTGACATTCCGCAACTGGAGAACCCAACAAAAGGTAAAGCTCTCGACATGATGGAATCCTCGCCAGTATTTGGCTTTGATGCAAACATCACAGGTACTGCGAACTATGAAGACATCAAAGATGCTGATCTCGTCATCATCACAGCTGGTATTGCCCGCAAGCCTGGCATGTCCCGCGATGATCTGGTTAACACCAATGCTGGCATTATGAAATCTGTTGCAGAGCAAGTAAAAACATATGCACCAAACTCTATCGTGCTCGTACTGTCCAACCCAGTTGACGCGATGACGTACACCTTCTTCAAAACGTCCGGCTTTCCAAAAGAGCGCGTAATCGGTCAATCCGGCGTTCTGGATACTGCTCGCTTCCGTGCCTTCGTGGCGATGGAGCTGAACGTATCTGTAGAAGACGTAACGGGCTTCGTTCTGGGTGGTCACGGAGATGACATGGTTCCATTGGTTCGCTACTCGTATGCTGGTGGTATCCCATTGGAAAAATTAATCCCGCAAGACCGTCTGGATGCGATCGTAGAGCGTACCCGCAAGGGCGGGGGCGAGATTGTAAACCTTCTGGGGAACGGTTCCGCTTACTATGCACCTGCGGCTTCCTTGGTACAAATGGCTGAAGCCATCATCAAGGACAAAAAACGCATTCTGCCATCCATCGCTCTTCTGCAAGGAGAGTACGGCTACAACGATCTCTACCTGGGTGTACCGACTCTGCTCGGCGCAAACGGGATCGAAAAAGTGATCGAATTGGATCTGACTGCCGAAGAGAAAGCAGCTCTTGATAAATCTGCTGACTCTGTACGCAGTGTAATGGCTGTTTTGAAATAAGATTAATACATGTAAGACGCCTTTCTTTGGGAAGGCGTCTTTTGCTATTAAAGTTGCTGTGGTGGTGGAAGAAGCGAATTTCCAGTCTACGCTTCGGCCTACGCCCCGCAAGGGGTATGACTGTTCGCTCCGGAATAAATGGCGGGAGCGCTTCAAACGTAGAAGTTTCGAGGGAGGATTTCATAAGTTATTATGAACGAGGACAGCCCCTATTCGTAACTTCGTAGGTTACTCTGGCTACACTAAGGGCAAGTACGCCAATAGACAGAGCGCTACAATACGAAAGGAGCTGCTACTTATGAAGGATT
>NZ_JAMAUS010000017.1:0-89201 GCF_023714195.1 Brevibacillus sp. MER 51
TAAAATGTTGTATCTGGTAACGATGGACGTCTTACGAAAATGGACGGGGCGAGTACAGAACTGGGGCCAGATTCTCTTGCAGCTATCCGTTTTCTTCGAGGAACGAGTTCAGCCGTACATCCGCTAATAAAGAAAGGCTCCATCCCCGAAGGGATTCTTCTTTCTCTCCACCAACGGAGTCAAGGGTTCGCTTCGCCTTACGCCCTTGACTCCATTGACCCGAGAAAGATGTCCCAATTAGGGGATGAAACCTTTTCATATAACGGTTGATTGAGTTTACACGAAATTCTTGACAGACCCTTCTCATGTAAAAGAAGTCGCAGGTATGTTGATACAGCAATTCATCTTACCTTCAACGGGGATACATTGTTGCATAAACATGTATTCGATACCGATCTTTGGGGCGACCTTTTATCCCTTGTGAGTCGATTTATCAAATTTAATTTTGCTAGTGTTCAATTCACTAGCACACAGAGTTATTTCTCACTAGTAGATTTTCCGAATAATACAATTCAATATTCAGTTAAAGCGTCTGACTCGGTTTTTGATTTTGAGATAGAAACGATTCTGCCTAAAAAGGAATTTGTCGAATTCATCCTAGTTGAAACCATAAAATTTAGTGAATTGATGATAAAGTCCAGCTTTAACAAAAAATATTATGAAGACAGGATTAAAAAGGCTACTCAGTGGTTGCATTGTGTTGATTTTTTGTAATTAGAAATGATTAGAGTCATTGAATCTAGGTTCACTATTCCACAAAAATGGTGCATGAGTAGATGACCGGATGCCTGTAATACAGCGGCATCAGGATGAAGCAATCTGGCTTGATCAGGGAGAACTTTGAAGCCAATCTTTTGCAGCCACTGCTCGTGCCATTTGACGACCATGATGAGATGGGTTCTGAGGATTCATTTTGATATATTCGGGGACTCTTTTTCCGGTCTATAATCAATAGCATAGAAAGCTAATCACCAGCCGCCTACGGGCGGTATTTTTGCATTTTCAGTCAGGCCTACTTTCGTGAAACGATTCCTGCTAAATGTCAGAATTGAAAATATACATCCCACAGGGGATTGGTTAATGAAACGATTCACAACTGTATTACATGAAGCTCTCATAACTTCTGTACTATTTAGCTTGCAGGGAGTCGCTTGGCACAGGAAAAGAATGGTGAAGCTATGGAAGAACAGCAGGAGATCGGGCTCATCGAAATCGGCATGGCCCAAGTGATTTACTTGGAAACGCCCTCAGGCTACTGGTATGTATTAAAGGAGGGAAAGCATGTCTACCTCGATTATGATAAAGTCTCCTTTCAGTATAAATTGGTGGCAGGATTGTCTAGGGGAACGGATTATCTGTATCAATATGACCAGAACGGAGTTTGCTCAAAACCATCAAAATAATTGTCAAATAAGCAGAGGGATGGCAATATTCGTTTACTTTAATCCATGATGAAGGTATATCGAGCAGGGCAGACTCAGAATCGAATAAGGTGGTTTTTGTACAAAAAGGTGTATTTGTAATTTTATACCTATTGCTCGTAACCATTCTACATCCGATACCTCAAAGTGTGGGTATTATTTCCTTTTTGCAATATAGATTGGATATCCAACATAACGATCACCATGAGTCTTCCATCTGTATGGAAACCTTTACAGAGAGGAGGAGACTGAATGCCCAATATTGAAGGTGTCAACATCCAGCAGTCAAGCACTGAACGCAAGAGCTACGTGGTTGTTGGAGCCATTCTATCATGCAGCAGCGGAAGTAAACAGAGTCGGCTGAAAATGCCGTTCAGCCATGGTGTTTTTGTAAAAGGAAAGCCGCAAATGAACATCATGGATTTTGTTCCCAACGTAAATATCATGCCCTTTGGAAAGTGCAGTAGCTTACAAAATCCCACAGTCGCTTCAGCCACGGCAGCTAACAACGGTGTACTTACGCCAATGCCGTGCATACCTCTGACGACAATGCCATGGATAGATGGGAAAGCGGACAAAATGGTCGGTCGCCATCCGGCATTGCTAAATAAATCAACAAATATGTGTTTCTATTGTGGGCAGATCAAGATTGAAGATGACGGGCAGGATTTGGGTGGTGTGACAATAGGAAATCAGTCGTCACCAAATAGCGGGCCGTCTGCTGCTGATTTTGGACAAGGACCAGCTTGCGAAAAGCCGCAGGAAAAACCTAGCATGTGGGATAGTTTCGTCAAAGGAATCTCGATGCTGGGAGACGTTCCTGCTGCGATGCAAAAAGCGGCAAGTGAGTTGCCAGGGGCTTTGGAGAAAGCTGCTAATGATTTGCCAAAAGGTTTGAAAAAGGCAGCAGAGGATTTACCAAAGGGTATTGAAGTGTTTGTAAAGGAAGCCTTTATTGAGCCAATGCAAGAAGACTTGGATAAGTTGCGAGATGGTAAAGTTGATCTTGCGGATGGAATTGCAATTGGTGGACTTGCCTTGAGTGCACTTACGCTGGGGAGAAGTAAAAACATTAAGGATTTAGTGGATGCGGCAAGGAAAGGAAAGAAGGCAACCGGTAAAATTGATTATGTAGAAGAGACAACTCGCTTTGGTGGAAAACTCTACAGTGAAAAAGATTTGAAGCTTTTAGGCAAATATCTTGAAAAAAGAGGAGTAACATTAAAGGTTGGGGACGAATTTTTACCACCTAATAAGGGAGGAGCGTTCAACGCTAACGACGGTGAACTATATCTAAGAAGTAATCCAACCCAATATGAAGTATGGCATGAACTCTCGCATTATATTCAATATAGAAATATTGGAAAGGAGGCCATATTTGAAATTACCACGTACTCAAGGAAGAGTTCCTTACAATGAGTTGACACAATTTAATGCACCTGAACAATTTGTGTTCGATATGCTGTCTAATTCAAGTAAGCGATGGAATATGTTAAATGAAAGAGAAAAACAACATGCGATTGATTACATTTTGGATTATGGAGGGATTCGATGACAGAGAATGAAGCAAAACGAATAGCATTTGAGTTAGTAGATAAACATCCATCAGAACATTACACGTTAAATTTCATTAGTATTAATAAGTCTCGAGCAAACCCGAATAATTGGGCTGTAGCTTTTGAAGTAAGAACAAAAACAGGTAGTCTATTAGAAGGACCAATGTTTGTAATGGTAGACGATAAAAGTGGCGAAGCTTGGTTCTTCGGTTAATAAAACCAGGTAATTATTACTACCTTGAATAGATTTGCTTTTTAAGGTTTTTTTGTGGGTTACTTAGAGTCCAATGAATATCTTCTTCTCATTCTTACTAACATAACCTTTGCTTTACCTGTATGACAGTTTTCACGAATGAAGATGTTCGTATAGAAAGTCTGAAAAAAGTATACGTATATATGCACCTGAAAAGTTGACATATCTGACATATCTGACGTTATTGACGGTTTTTGAAAGTCAATCGATAAACGCTCTATACTAAGGCTACACACGATGAATAAGCCGCTCGGGTAAATAACCGGGCGGTTTTTGTTTTGGGTTCACTAATGTTTGAAGGAGTTAGAGCTTTAGGAGCAGGTTTATACGTTCTGTTCAGATTTCGAGGAGACAATGCTGTCCCTAAGGTCGTAAAAACGCCAATGTTATCACTTTGATAATTTGTACCTCAAGCACTTCTTTACTTCAAAACTCATACTTCTAAGCTCAATGACACTCGAACGCTCTAAAATGTCAAATCTGGTAAATTAAAGAAGGAATCTGTCGTTTCTAGTAGAATATAACCCTCATATAAGTAATTGAGGTGAAAAAGTTCCATGCTGTTTGTCCTATTTTCAACATTGGAATACCTTGCAATATTTGCTCTTATGACTACGCTATTTAGGTTCGGTTTTTTTGTGCATATCAATCGGATTCTCTTTGTGAGTCTGGTATTAATGCTTTTCTCGTTTGGGCTGCGACAATTTACGCCATATGGAGACTTTGCAACCATAGCTCAAGTCGTCATAATCTTTGGGGCATTAATCCTGGTATGGAATGTGAATTGGGGACATGCTGCCTTAATGACCATTATAACAGCTGGAATCTACTTGGGGATTCAGATGATGGAAGTGTTCTTCCTGACCGTCATAGGAACCTTAGAGACAATTGAATCTTTAGAGGATCGAACCATCAACACGGGGTTCATATTCCAGACAATCTCCGCACTCCTTACCTTTGCATTATGCTATGGACTTAGGAAATTTGGACTGCAATTTACCTTTGTCAGAGACGGAGCGCCTTTCTTTATTTACCATAGAATCAACATGGTGATTTTGTCACTGATCATTGTAACAGGTGTATTGATAACGGTCTTGTTTAAATTAGCAAGTACATATGGAATTGCTTCCTTAGTGTGGATTTTCTTTGGGATGGCAATCGGAATCACGATACTGGCATGGCTGGCTATAAAAAGGGATGGGGAATATGATTGAAACTCTTGCTGAAAGAATAGCCATACAACTAAAGTCGATCAATCCACATGAAACGAAGTCAGTCCCTACCATGAAATTTGGGCTAATCCTCATCATAAACATGCTGCTCATCATTACGATTAGCCTCATCATTTCACTCGTGGTAGGGACCTTTCAGGGAACATTACTCACATTGGCCGGATTTTTAGTACTACGTCAATTTTCAGGAGGATTTCACTATTCATCGTCTGTCTACTGCACCATGACAAGTATAGTGGGAGCTGTATTCATCCCTCTTATTCCTCTTCCTAATGATTTTGTCACCCCGATTATTATCATCACATTAGTCCTGGTAGCACTTTTTGCTCCGCAAGATATGGAAATGCAATCACGACTATTCAAACAAAATCAGATTGTACTCCTCAAGATCATCTCAATTACCATCGTTAGTTCATTATTTTTCATAGAAAGCGAGACACTGGTTAAAACCTTTTTTGTGCAAGCACTGACGCTAATTCCACTGAAAGGAGGTGGAAAAGATGAGAAATAAAGCGATGATGTTCGTAGCGAAGCATGTTTCAGCAATTGCTTCATTCGTTGCAGTACTGGCAGTAACTACAGCATCCTTTGGATTCGTGGGGAAACCTGAAATTCCAGAAGAATTAAAGAAATAAGGAGCAATGAGCGACACAGACCATTTCCCACTCGACTTCATATCGAACGGGGAAAAATGGTTGCCCCATTTGTAAATTTTAACTTTATAAACGGATCATTCATGTATGATTGTAAGGTACTTATAGACTGCTTCTTTCAGAGCGGTACAATTTATCTCACCCCCTTGGTAGGCAAGGGGGTTTCTTGTCTTTGAGCCTATTTCCTTAGCGTCGACAACTTTGTTTTATGAATCAGTAATGAAAGCGGACTGTCTCTTAGTGGAAAAAGCGACTTTTGAGACAGCCCCTTACTATTTTTACATACGCCTAACGCTTAGAAAGTGAGAATTTAGCTGTAAAATTCATTTTCTTCATATAGGAAGAATTCGCTCCAGCTTGAAATTGTACAGAAATATTGCCGTCTTTTTCTGCTTGGAAGACGCGTCCGTATGGTGAATTAGCAGGGTATGTACCAATCACTTGATTATCCGCATCAAAGACTGTATAAGAGATCGGGAATCCTGAATTGTTTACAAATATCGTCAGTTCTTCTCCCTTTTTAAGCAAAAAAGATTCTTTTTGCGTCACTTCGTATGAACTCAGAGAATAGTATTTCGTAACCTCTTGCGTGTCTAAAGCCGTTGTTGCTGCGCTAGCTTTTGAGACTTCTAATCCAGGCAAATATCCACCAGTAAGTACAGCAATACCTAATGCCCCTGCTAAAATAGCTTTTTTCATAATCGTAATGCCTCCTTTTTTGCTCATTCAAGAGCGAAAGTAAATATTTGGAAATTATAACCATTATAGTCTTGTTGAAAATGATTATCAATAATTTTTTTAAGAGATTACTCCCCGGCGTGGATAAACAGGACATAAAAAAAGAGAGTGATTCAATGGAATCAACATCCCCCTAAAAACGGCACACACATCCCTGTATCCGGACAAAAACCCTCATTCTCCACGCACAGCCTCTCCGTAAACCCGGGCTCCTCCTGCGCCAGAAATTTAAAATAACAAACAATTTCATGATTCCTTACAGCTAAACTATTCAACTGAAAATCCAACAAATACTTCCGATCCACATGCTGGTAGTACAATCCTTTTTTCGTAAACGGAGGAGGGTACACCTTGGAAGGCAAAGTCGGAATAATATCATGAACATTCACGATCCGAATACTGTTCGCTACAGTCTCATTAAACCGGGAAGCAAAGACAGGATCTCCGACACGAGGGCTCCCATACGTATACACAAAAGGTCGCGTAAACCTCGTATTCACGGCAATATCCAAGCCAGCAAGTACGGCCAAACCTCCCCCTAAACTGTGCCCCGCAACAAATAGTCTTTTCGATCTAGAGAGCTTGCTCAACTCCCGAATTAATTCATCTCGTGCGGATTGATAAATGCAAGTAAACCCGCGGTGGGTCTTTCCTGCCTTTCTGACAAAACCATAAGGGACTTGATACAAATCTTGATCAGACTCATTGTCGTTAAACGTGCGTGTTCCCCGAAAAGCAACCACGATACTATCTGGTGACTCGGCTACAAAACCAAATACCTCTGGCTCCGGCGTCTCAACCCCAGCCAATGCTCGAATCGTCAAGCGCTGAAGGTACCCTTTTGGCAAGACAAGAGAATCTGCTTCAAAAAGCTGATAGGCCTGATGGACCATGGCCGCAAGTAAAATCGCATCTTTGCTGTTATACATACGATCGATCATTCATGTGTCTCCCTTTCTAGGTTTCAAGGTTGTGAAAGCTAGCATTTCCCTTGAAACGGAATACACGTATCGGTATCGGGACAAAACCCCGGATTTTCCACACAGAGCGTTTGGGCGTAATCAGGGTCAAACTGAGTGAGGCTTTGAAAATAGCAGGCGATACTATCGTTGCGAGGTGTATTATTCAGTTGAAACGAGAGAGGAAACTTGTTTTTTACATGTTGATAGTAGATGCCTTCCTGGGTAAAAGGAGGCGGATACTTTTGATCAGGGAAGGTAGGGAAAGAGTCGTGAACATTGACGATGCGCAGGCTATTTGGAACGACTTTATTGAAGCGAGAAGCGAAGTGGGGGTCACCAATACGCGGACTGCCATAGGTATAAACGATTGGGTGTCTAAACTGCGTGTTTACCGCAATATCTAAAGCTGCCAGTACAGCCAGTGCGCCACCGTAGTTGTGGCCAGTAATAAACAGCTTTTTTGATGTAGAAAACTGATTTATTTTTCTGAGTAACCGATCTCGTGTTGACTGATACAGGCATGTAAATCCACGTGAGGTTTTCCCTGCCTCTGTAACAAAAGGATAGGGAATTTGCAGGATGTCATAGGCTGCCAAAAGGTCTGCCGGATATGCTGCGTACCCTCTGAAGGCAATGATGATTTCATCTTTTGATTCGGCCACAAAACCATACATATGTTCAGTTGGATTCTCTACGTCAGCCGAAGCTCGAATGGTGTATCGGAGTTGAAAACCTTTGGGTAAGACAAGCTCCCCTTCAAAATATAGTAGATAAGTCTGATAGCAGATGGCTGCAAGGAAAATGGCAGCCTGACTAGTAAACATGTTGTCTTCGTCCGAGAAAACCATGTAGACAAATTCCTTTCCAAACAAGTATAAGGAACTAACACTTTTGATGGATCGTACATCGAACGTTTGTCTGCCCCTCCCGATTGAAAGCAGGGCAATCCTATTTGAATGACTCCTACCATGAGCCTATGTTTTTACGATGGAATGCGTGCTTGTATAAGGAAAATATATGACTGCTTGTCGGACAGGAGGAAGAAAAAGGAAAAGGGCGCGTATGCAACGCACCCCATTACAAAGGTTTTGAAAGGATTTCAATTCCCACATCAATTGTTTTCTCTACTCCCATGAAGGTTAAAAATATTTTAGCCCTGTTTTTGTGCTTGTCCACTTTTTTGATAATGCCTTCCAGTCCTTTGAGGGGGCCAGACTCTACGATCACTTTTGAATTTTCTACATAAACTTTTGAATAATCGACAACCTCACCGTTCCCCATGAGTTGGAGTATCGGGGTGATTTCTTTTTCGTCAATGCTCGAATAATAAGCGCCCTGATCTTGCGAATAGTAACTACCGTTATTGACCAAACGCAAGCTTCTAGGAATTTTTTTGATTTTGTGGAACATTTCGTTAGTCATTTCAGTCTTAATAAGTACATATCCAGGAAAAATATTCTTTAGGACATTATACACAATGCCTGACTTTTTCTCAGGAACCAATCTCTTCGGCACAACGGACTTTAAAGACTGCTCATTAAAATAGAGTTTGAGGTACTTTTGAACGACTTCTTCTTTACCGGATTCTACAAAGATGGCATACCATTTCAAGATGAGCAATCCTTTCATTATGAAGTAGATTCGTAAGTATCTGGAGTGCTTACTGCTTTACCAAAAATAGGAATGATTGAGTAGATAAATTATCAAATTTTGTGGTATTATACTAAATATATCCAATTCTTTCGCGTTATGCAATAAATGCGGTTGTTGTAACATTCTGTATAAATAGAAAGAATCAGCTACATAAGCTTCTTTTCGAAAGTAAAATCTCTTAGGGAATTTAATCGATGTTTCGGCACGTTAAAGGAACGAGGGAGGTCATACGGAGAAACGGTAGTGTGTAATTATTTACCCACGAACCGGGGAAGCTCTGCCCTTTGGCATAGTCGTAGAACGAGAGAAGGCGGAGATTGGATTGCATGTGTTCCCACAGATTTTTACGAAAGAATTCGTTATAAAAAGTACAGATAAAGAGTTTCGTACCAGTTTGTGCATGGGCTACTTTTCTGTTCCCGTAGATTTTTTGACAATAGTAAAATTCTTGCACCCCAAAGAATTCGAGTACTATTTTCGTCTGGAATTTGAGCGGAGAGTAAAAAGCTACCTGACAGGGAGATATGTCGCCAAAAGAGCCATTTCGTTTTTGACTGGAGAAGACAGCTTAGATCGCATATGTATTGAACAGGGCATTTTTCATCACCCTGTCGCAAGCCTGCCGAATACAACCAATGTCCAAGTGAGTATCACCCACTGTGATGATTTTGCCGCTGCCATTGCTTTTTCGGAGGAACTACCGATGGGGATTGATATGGAGAGAATTAGCGTTGATAGAAATAAAGTTCTGGAGACGCAAATGACTGTGAAAGAGAGCGGCTTGCTGTCATCCTTGCCTTATTCCTATGAAACGACCCTCACTCTTTTTTGGACGGTCAAGGAAGCGTTATCCAAAGTTTTGAAGACTGGCTTAACAACTTCTTTTCATATCTATGAAATAAGCCAAGTAGAGGTAAGGGATGCGGTTGTGTTTAGTCTTTTTGACAATTTTCCACAATACCGTACTGCCTCCTATATCCTTGGTGACTATGTATGTTCGATCACCTATCCGAAAAAAACGGAGTGGAGTGTTGCTGTAGTAAAGGATCTACTTCAGGAGATAGAACAATCCATGACAAATCGCTTATGAATTCCCCATTAGCGGTCAATTGACCAGGCTGTGGGGAGTTTTCTTTATAAAAACCTTTTATAAAAACAAGGGGTGCATCATACATGGAAAAGCCTGTGGTGTTTATGTTTTCTGGACAGGGGTCTCAGTACTACCAAATGGGAAAAGACCTTTTTGATCAAAATCCGGTATTTCGCAAATGGATGCTTCGGCTAGATGAAAAGGTACATTCCCTGATCGGGGAGTCTGTCCTTGCCCAGTTATATGATGACACGAAACGACGAAATGACCTATTTGATCGCACCCTTTATACGCATCCCGCCATTTTTATGGTGGAATACGCTCTGGCCCAGGTTCTCATGGAAAGCGGAATAAAGCCCGACTATTGTCTGGGGAGCAGCTTGGGGGAGTTTGCGGCGGCGGCTGTGTGTGGGATCATGCCTGTGGAAGAATTGCTGCAACTCGTGGTTGAACAAGCCACCCTTTACGAAACGTATTGTCAGAAAGGGAGTATGCTTGCGATTCTCCACAATCCCGATTTGTATGACCAAGAGCCGCTCTTGCATCGAAATAGCGAGTTGGTAGCGGTAAATTTTCATTCGCATTTTGTCATTGCCGGAAGCAGTCATCAGCTACAACGCATGGACGATTATGTCAAAGGCAAAGGGATTATCTGTCAACGACTACCCGTATCTTACGCTTTTCACTCCTCTTACATCGATCCGGCTGAACCACATTATCGGGAGGTATTGAAACAGAAATCATTTGGAATTCCCCAGCTTCCCTTCGTATCGTGTGTTCATGGTGAAATTATGAAGGAACTGCCAGTTGACTACTTTTGGCAAGTGGTGCGAAAGCCAATGCAGCTTCCAAAAGCTGTCCAAGAGCTGGAGAAACAGCAAAGCTACATCTATTTGGATTTGGGACCAGCAGGAAACTTGAGTAATTTTACAAAGCGAAATCTGCGGCAAGATTCACAGTCAGAATGCTACTCGATTATCACGCCATTTAAAAAGGATAGCGAAAATGTAGAGCGCATCAAGCAGTTATTCTCAAAGAAAAGTTTGAAAACAAATAGAAAGGATGGCAGAAAAATGACCACATATGTTTTCCCAGGGCAGGGCTCCCAAATAAAAGGAATGGGGGACTCTCTTTTTGATGAGTTTCCAGAAATAACGGCCAAAGCTGATCAGATATTAGGTTATTCCATCAAAGAACTATGTCTGCATGATCCGGACAAACAATTAGGTAAAACGCAATTTACCCAGCCTGCTCTGTACGTGGTAAATGCGCTTAGCTATCTGAAAAAAGTGAAGGAAACCGGGAAAAAACCTGACTATGTGGCGGGGCACAGCTTGGGTGAGTACAACGCGCTTTTTGCATCAGGGGTATTTGATTTTGAGACAGGACTGCATTTGGTAAAAAGAAGAGGCGAGTTGATGAGTCAGGCCGTCGGTGGAGGGATGGCGGCTGTGATCGGGTTTACTTTGGAGCAAGTGGAACGCGTATTACATGAAAATAATCTGACCAGCATCGATATTGCCAATCACAATTCTCCCTCCCAATTTGTGATTGCAGGTCGGAAAGAAGATATCGACCGGGCCAACCCCATTTTTCAGGAAGCGGGCGTAAAAGTATACATACCGCTAAAGGTGAGCGGAGCATTCCATTCCCGTTACATGAGTGATGCGAAGCAGAGCTTCGAGAACTATTTGAATCAGTTCGCGTTTTCCAGTATGACCATTCCTGTGATTTCCAATGTTCATGCAAGACCCTATAAGCAGAACGATGTGAAACGGAATTTGGTTGAACAAATTACACACCCAGTGAAGTGGAATGACACCATTCGATATCTCCTGGCCGTGGGAGAAAACGAAATAGAAGAAGTCGGCCCTGGTACTGTGTTGACCAAGTTGGTTACTACGATCCGAAATGAAGCAGAGCCGCTGATCATAGACGTGGAAGAAGAGCAGGAAAACATGGAACCAGAGGCAAAGCCGGTTGCTATCACTGTACAGGCGGAAGAGATATCGAACAACGTGGAGCAGCCAAAAGGGATTACCGCTTCTTCGCTGGGAAATCAGCAATTTAAACAGGACTACAATCTGAAATATCCCTACCTGGCAGGAGCGATGTACAAGGGAATTTCATCGGAAAAGCTGGTCATAAAAATGGGGAAAGCCGGGATGATGGGCTTCTTCGGAAGCGGTGGCTTGCAGCTGGATAGAATCGAGCGAGCCATCCAACAGATTCAACGTGAACTACAGCAAGGGGAGCCATACGGGATGAATTTGTTGCATCATCCAAGTGATCCATCCATGGAAGAAAGAATCGTTGATCTGTATCTTGCCTATCAAGTGAGGGTGATTGAAGCATCTGCGTTTATGGCGATTACCCCTGCGTTGATTATCTATCGGGCTAAGGGATTAAGACGAGGGATGAACGGGCAAGTGGAGGCGGCAAACAAAATTTTTGCCAAGGTATCTCAGCCTGAGGTAGCAGAAGCCTTTTTAAGTCCCGCACCTGAGTATTTGATAGAAAAATTAGTGCAAGAACAAAAGCTTACAAGGGCAGAAGCGAGTCTGTTACGAGAAGTTCCGATGGCGGATGAGTTAACGGTGGAGGCGGATTCAGGAGGAAATACTGATCACGGCGTAGCTTCTGCTTTGATGCCTGCTATGATCAGGCTCCGAGATAACCTCATGCAAAAGTACGGATACCGTAAGCCGATCAGAATCGGGGCAGCAGGTGGGATTGGAACTCCTGAGGCTGCTGCGGTCGCTTTTATGCTTGGGGCCGATTATATTGTCACAGGTTCGATTAACCAGTGCACAGTGGAGGCGGCGACCAGCGAGTCGGTGAAGGATGCATTGCAGTTGGCCAATGTTCAAGACACTGAGTATGCCCCAGCGGGTGAGATGTTTGAAATGGGAGCCAAAATTCAGGTGTTGAAAAAAGGCTTATTTTTTCCAGCGAGAGCGAACAAATTGCACGACCTCTATCGTCAATACAACTCGCTTGATGAAATCGATGAGAAAACCAAGCAGCAGCTCCAGGAAAAGTACTTTAAACGCAGCTTTGAAGAAGTGTATGAACAAATAAAAACGACTTGCCCACCTCAGGAACTGAAAAGAGCGGAACGAACGCCTAAATACAAGATGGCGCTACTTTTCAAATGGTATTTTAACCGCTGTTTTGACTGGGCTTTGGATGGGGCCGAAAGCTATAAAGTAGATTATCAGATTTACTGCGGTCCTGCGTTAGGTTCTTTTAATCAATGGGTGAAGGGAACCGCTGTTGAAAGCTGGAGAGCTCGTCATGTTGATCAAATCGGTGAAATGCTGATCAAGGAGACAGCCAACCTTTTGAATCAGCGTATTTACGCCTTAACAGGTTCGAGCAAGTAAAGAAGGAATGACTCTCAAATAAGAAAGGAACGGCGAAAATGAATTTGGAACTAGTAGAATACCATCCTGAGGGCGTTTCTAGCGAAGCGCCTCTTCTTTTTGTGCATGGAGCATGTCATGGAGCATGGTGTTGGGAAAAAAACTTCCTTCCTTATTTTGCGGACAAAGGCTTTTCTTCCTATGCGCTGAGCTTTCGTGGGCACGGTGAAAGTGACGGCTTTGACCATCTTCATACCTACACCCTACAGGATTACACGGATGATGTTCTTGAAGTGATCGGGCGTCTAAAAAACAAGCCAGTGCTAATCGGACACTCCATGGGCGGAGGAATTGTGCAGAAGATCTTGCACCAGTATCCAGATATAATCTCGGGAACCGTACTCGTTGCCTCGATTCCTCCGCATGGCGGGATGCGTGACTTATTCCGATTGATGTTCAAAAATTTTAAAGAAGCTATGCAATTGTTTACATATAACGAAAAAAGAGATGCCTCGCTGCTTGCCAATGTCTTTTTTTCCAAGGAGCTGCCGATGGAAAAAAAGGACGAGTGGGTGAAGCTCTTGCAGCCAGAATCACTGAAAGCAAGAACTGAGATGAATGGAAAAATTGTTCCAAAAACCATCAGTGCGAAAGCTCCGATGCTGGTTATCGGCTCCAAGCAGGATCGGATGATTTCTGAGAAAACAACGCGCCGAATTGGCAAAGCATACGGAATCGAGCCTGTTCTTTTCCCAAATATCAGTCATGATATGATGCTTGATCCCGAATGGGAAGCTGTTGCGGGCGAGATTTTGGCTTTTTTAAACGAATCGATATCTGAACAGCGGAGGTAGGGAATAACATGGAAGGTTCTTATCAAATCGCAAACATTGCAACGAATGTTGAGGTAGAAATAGAACGCTTGAAATCGCAGGTGGAGCTGTTCTGGGATAAGGAGCTGAAGCATTATATCGAGTTTGGTCTGACAGATGGGATGTCGGTCATAGAGCTGGGCTCGGGCCCGGGATTCGTGATGGAAAAGGTCATGCAGGCGTTTCCGAATGGCAGAGTGACGGGATTGGAGATCGATCCTCTTCTCGTTGATTATTCCCAAAACTATTTGACAAAAACGCAATTGGATCGATTTGAGATTGTCGCGGGATCGATTATGGAAACGGGCTTACCCAGCGATTCCTATGATTTTGCCATTACGCGACTTGTATTGGAGCATTTGCCCGACCCAGTTGGTGCGGTTCGTGAAGTAGCGAGGTTGTTAAAGCCAGGTGGCAAAGCGGTATTCATCGACAATGATTTCGAGATGCATATCATGACCACCCCACATGTACCAGAATTGCGAGAACTATATGATGCCTACTGTGCGGCACGCTATGCGGAAGGTGGCAACCCGAAAATCGGTCGTGAACTGCCAACGGTGCTAAAACAAGGCGGACTCGGAAAAATAGATTTCGAAGTCATTTGCGCTCACAGTGAGCTTCTCGGGTACGAAATGTTTCTAAAGTCGGAGGGTGTAGGCATACCTGTGCAGTTGGTGCGTGACGGTTATTTGTCCAGTAAGGCGCTGGGCAAGCTATCTGTGGCATGGCGAAACATGCTGAATACGGAAGGTCATTCCATTCTCAGACAGCTGTACATGGCTGTTGGTGAGAAAACGGTGTAGAAGAAAGGGGGGAGTCGAGTATGAAGGTACTTTTTCATTCATTACATGATGTGGAAACCATAGTGAAAGAAGTAATGACCGACTTGTTAAAAGATACGACGAATCCCTTGGATTTCGATAAAAGTTTTGTGGAATTGGGTATCAGCTCGGTATTGTCAGTAGAAATGGTAGAGATGATGAATAGGAAGCTAGGCATTGACTTGGGGATTGAGGTCGTTTTTGATCATGAGAATACCAAGCTGCTAGCCGCGCATATTTTCGAAAAATATCAGCCAGCAAGTCGTACCCAGTCCGATAACGGTTCATCAACGATTGCGAGCAAGATAGGTAAAATCATTGCTCACCTATTGGATACACCTGTGGAAGCCTTGAATTTCGATAAAAGCTTCATCGAGCTCGGCATCCATTCTGTATTAGCGGTCGAATTAATAGAAGCAATCAATGCTGACTTGGGGATCAATCTTGGCGTAGAAGCTATTTTTGATTATACAGAGGTGGGTGAACTGGCGGAATATATCTCTCTGCAATTTGCAACGGAGATAGCAGCAGACGAAAGCCAAATCCTGCCTACTATTTTCGCAAACGAAATTCGTCACTCCGATATCGCGATCATCGGTATAGCTGGCAGATTTGCTGGCTCGGATTCGGTTGAAGAGTTTTGGGAGCATCTTGCATCCGGAGACAGTTGTATTGAGGAAATAACGCGCAGTGGCTGGGAAGCAGATCAATATTACGGCGGTCTTCTCAAGGAAATTGATCAATTTGATGCATCCTTTTTCAATATTACCCCTGATGAAGCAAAAAGTATGGACCCTCAACAACGGTTGTTCCTGCAAGAGTCCTATAAAGCTTTTGAAGATAGCGGATACTCGGCTGAACAGTTATCGGGGAGAAAAGTAGGTGTGTTTGTCGGGGGACGCCAATCAGACTACAAAGAAAAATCCATGTTGGCCGAAGGTGTCTCTTCACAAACGATGCTAGGCAATGAAATGTCGATGCTAGGGGCAAGACTCTCCTATTTTTTCAATCTCAAAGGCCCCAGTCTTGCTGTTGATACAGCTTGTTCCTCTGCTTTGGTAGCCATTCATTTGGCTTGCGACAGTCTTCGCAGGGGAGAAACCGAAATGGCTCTTGCAGGCGGCGTGGCGATTCACAGCTCCCCTGAATTTTATGTGATGTCCTCCCAAATGGGGGTGGTCTCACCGGATGGAACATGCAACACCTTTGATAATGCTGCAAATGGCATGGTGTTTGGAGAAGGCGTTGGAGCGGTCGTACTGAAACCAGTTGCGAAAGCAGTGGAAGATGGCGACCATATTTATGCAATCATCAAAGGCTCAACGGTGAATCAGACAGGAAAGTCAAACGGGATTACCGCACCCAGCATGCTTGCCCAAAAAGAATTGATTGTGGATGCCTATGAAAATGCAGGGGTTGATCCGGAGACGATCAGTTATATCGAAACGCATGGGACTGGAACGCAGCTGGGTGACCCTATTGAAGTGAAGGCGTTAATTGAAGCATTTCGTTCTTTTACGGATAAAGCACAGTTTTGCGCGATTGGGTCACATAAGCCCAACATCGGTCATGCCACGATGACATCGGGACTGGCGAGTCTGTTTAAAGTCGTCATGGCGATGAAATATAAAAAGATCGCTCCGACGATCAGCGTCAAAGAAGTCAATAAACATATCAAATTGAGCGGAAGTCCCTTTTTCATCAATACCGAGCTCATGGAATGGAATACCAGTGATGCCACTCCGCGAAGAGCAGGTGTGAGCGCTCTAGGATCGAACGGAACCAATTGTCATCTGATTCTGGAAGAAGCGCCGACGGTACAGCCGCAATCAAGCAATCAGCAAGCAGGAGCTTATTACTTGTTCCCGTTTTCAGCGAAGAGCGAGACAGCTCTCACGCAAAAACTGGATGAAATGTCCCGGTGGTTAGCAAAAGAAGCGGGACGTTTTCACGAACAAGATATTTCCTATACCTTATTAACAGGAAGAAGTCATTTTTCGCACCGTTGCATGTTTATTGCCAAGGACGCAGAGGAATTACGGCAAAAAATCACGGAAGTAAAAGAAACGGGAACAGCTGCTGATTATTTTGTCCAGGATGAAACGGATTCTGTGCGGCTAGATGCGAGCTTGAAAGAGTTCGGAGAAAAATTGATGGCTGAAGTAGCAGAGAACCGTTCGCTAACCAACCAGTCAAGGAAAGAAAAGCTGTCCACGCTTGCCGATTTATTTGTAAAAGGATACAAGCTGGATTGGGGTTCTTTCTATAACAACGGCAAATACACCCGAGTGCCTTTGCCCGCCTATCCCTTTAGAGGGGAACGCTATTGGCTGCCCAAAACAGAGCGACCGAATCGCTTGCCCAATACCCATCCCGAATTGTGGAAGGAGATGGACGAGCTTCTCGCCAAGCTGTTATGGGCGCAAATGCAGTCGATCGGGTGGTTTACTGCCAAGAGTGTGAATGTCGCCGACCTCAAGGCAAAAACAGGCGTCCCTCCGCGTTATGAAAAATGGATGGAAGAAAGTATAGCGACGTTAACTCGTCACAGCTATCTCGATGGCTATGATGGAGAGCAATGCCTGGTGGTCGATCCGACTTTGATCGAGGTAGACGCGGTCTGGGAAGAATGGGATCGACGTAAGGTGGCATGGCGAGAAGATGCCAATCTGGAAGTGCGGATAAGATTGCTGGAAGCTACGATGAAATCTCTCCCGCACATTGTTACAGGCAAGCGACTTGCTACAGATGTCATGTTTCCGGGCTCGTCAATGGAATTGGTTCAACATATTTATAAAAATAACCCGGTGGCAGATCACTACAATGAAGTGCTCGCGGAAACAGTCGCAACCTATGTGGAAGAACGGGTGAAAAAAGAACACTCTGCAAAAATTCGCATCCTAGAGATTGGTGCGGGGACGGGTGGAACGAGCACCTTTGTTTTTGAAAAGCTGAAGCCTTATCAGGAGTTTATCGAAGAATATTGCTATACGGACATCTCCAAAGCATTTTTGATGTTCGCACAAAAGGAATATGGACCGCATGTTCCGTATCTGACCTATCAAATTTTTAATGTGGAAGCGCCTTTTGCGGAGCAAGGAGTACGAGAGGGCTATTACGATCTGGTGATTGCGGCGAATGTGTTGCATGCCACCAAAGATATTCGCAGAACCTTGCGCCATACCAAAGCGGTTTTACGAGAAAACGGACTGGTTCTTTTAAATGAGATTAGCAGTAATTCCTTGTTCCTTCATCTGACCTTTGGACTTTTGGAGGGATGGTGGCTGTCTGAAGATACAGATGTACGTATTCCTGGTTCTCCTGCCTTAACCCCGGCATGTTGGCAAACGGTACTGGAAAAGGAAGGATTTCACACGATCTCTTTTCCAGCTCGGGAAGCGCATGATCTGGGACAACAGATCGTCATTGGAAAAAGCGATGGCGTCCTTCACCCTGGTGTTCGTGTCGGAGCGACTGTTTCGCCTATCGCGCGCGAGACTGAACAGCAGGCAAAACCAGAAGGAAAAGTCTCTTCGCAGCCAGCGCTGCAATACATTCCAAGCGAGTCTGTGGTGACCGAGCAGACGGTGACGGATTATGTGAAGGATATGATTATTGAAAAACTGGTTACCGCATTGGAAGTCGATGTCGATTCGATCGATGTGGACGAGCCTTTCAGAGATTATGGATTGGATTCGATTCTTGGCGTTCGATTGGTGCAAGAGATCAATCAAGCGTTGGTGATTGAAATTGAGACGACGATTCTTTTTGATTACAGTACGGTAAATCAACTTACAGGTTATATTTTGTCAGAGTACAATGAGGTCATTGCTCGAGCGTTAGGGCAGAAGATCAGCCTATCCGAGCAGAGGGAAGAGTCCGTCTCTGCTATTCAGACCGAGCCATTCATTCAAGCAGCTCCAATGCTTTCAGCGGAAACAGGGAGCATGTCAGAAAAAGCTTCGTATCTCACTGAACCCATTGCCATTATTGGGATGAGCGGTACGTTTGCCTCCGCTGGCAACGCTGACGACTTATGGGAGCACTTGGTGAACGGATCGGATTTACTTACGAAAGTGAGACGCTGGGATTTATCGGCGTACGGCCTGGACGACGCGGAAGGCTATCAATACGGCGGACTTGTTGAAAATATTGATTTGTTTGATCCGCTGTTTTTCAACATATCCGGTCTGGAAGCTGACTATATGGACCCGCAGCAACGCTTCTTTTTGGAGGAATCCTGGAAAGCGTTGGAGGATGCTGGCTATGCGGGTCAAGGGGTGCAAGGAATCCAATGCGGCGTCTACGCAGGATGCGCCAAAGGTGATTACGACCGTCTCGTGGGAGAAAACCCTCCTGCCCAAGCCTTTTGGGGTAATATGGAGTCCATTGTGCCTGCTCGGGTTGCTTATCACCTGGACTTGCAGGGACCTGCCGTTACGATTGATACTGCTTGCTCCAGCTCCTTGGTGGCGATTCATATGGCGAGTCAAGCCTTGCGGACAGGTGAGGTCGACATGGCATTGGCAGGTGGTGTCTTCATTCAATCAACGCCAGGATTCTATTTGTCTGCCAAGCGGGCAGGTATGCTGTCACCGACGGGACGCTGCCATACGTTTGATGAGCGGGCTGATGGTTTTGCAACGGGGGAAGGCGCTGGTGTCGTTGTACTGAAACGTCTGTCGGAAGCGATGGCTTGCGGTGACCATATTTACGGTGTCATTCGAGGCTCGGGTATCAATCAGGATGGGACGACGAATGGGATTACTGCGCCGAGTGCGAAATCTCAGGAGCGCTTGGAACGCAAAGTCTACGATACATTTGACATCAATCCTGAGCAAATTACGATGGTCGAGGCTCATGGAACAGGAACCAAGCTGGGAGATCCGATTGAGTATCAAGCGCTCACTCGCGCTTTTCGGGCCTATACGGATAAAGAAGAATTTTGTGCGATTGGATCGATCAAGACGAATATTGGTCATACACAGATCGCAGCAGGCGTTGCAGGGGTCATCAAAATCCTTTTGTCATTGAAACACAAACAAATCGCACCATCCCTGCATTTTGAAACAGGGAACGCAAACATTACGTTTGATGGCAGCCCGTTTTATGTCAATACAAGCCTGAAGGAATGGTCGGTAGAGTCTCAAGCCAAACGTTGTGCGGCGATCAGTTCCTTTGGAGCCAGCGGTACAAATGCGCATATGGTAATCGAAGAGGCGCCTCAAATAGAGCGGATTCATGCGAAAAGGCCGGGCTATTTGCTTGTGCTGTCGGCGCGCACTTTTGAGCAGCTACGCCAGCAGGTTGTCCAATTGCTTTCCTTTTGTGAAAAAGCATCGGAGACGGATTGTGGAAATATCAGCTATACGCTGCTAGTAGGAAGAAAGCATTTCCATCACCGCTTTTCTTGCATTGCTCAAAATACCGCTGAGCTAGTCCAGCTTTTGAAAAAGTGGTTGGAAACAGGAAGAGCATCTCAGGTTTTTGTTTCCGAATTAAATGAAAAAGATCATCGTGAACAAACCGCCTTGAAACGTTATGGAAATCAAAGCATCGAGAATCTGCATGTGGCGAGTCAGGCGAGCGAATATTTGGAGCAGCTATCTGTGATCGCGGAATTGTTTGTGCAGGGATATAGATTAGACTATGACAAGCTGTTTGCGAACGATCAGTATTCTCGTATTCCACTTCCTACGTATCCTTTTGCCAAGGAACGGCATTGGGTACTGGAGAATGAAGCAAAAGCAAATGCAAGGGGAGTGGCAACTACCATCACAGCGTCCGTGATCCATCCCATGCTGCATCAGAACACTTCTACTTTCTCCGAGCAACGGTTTAGCTCCACCTTCACGGGAGAAGAGTTTTTCTTGGCAGATCACGTAGTCAAAGGGCAGCGGGTGTTGCCGGGAGTTGCCTATCTGGAGATGGCAAGAAGCGCGATGGAGCACGCAATAGGAGAAAATATCCATGGGGACACGGCGATTAAACTACACAATGTCGTATGGGCTCGTCCAATCGTTGTAGGCAATCAGCCTGTTCGGGTACATACGGGACTCGTACTCGAAGAAGACGGTGAGGTATCCTACCAAATTTATAGCGAGCCAGAGGGCAGTGATGCCGAGATCGTGGTACACAGTCAAGGAAATGCTGTGCTTGCTCCTCGCTCGGAGTTGCGCCTGCTTGATTTGCCCGTTTTGCAAGAGCAGTGCGGCGAGCAGGTGATTTCATCCGAGGAATTCTATGAGTTCTTCAGAGCGATTCAAATTGATTATGGACGCGGACATAAAGGAATAGACAAGGTATATGTCGGGCGTGGACAAGTCTTGGCAAAGCTGGTTTTACCGTTATCGGTCACCGGGTCAGAGGAGCAGTTTGTTTTGCATCCAAGTTTGATGGATTCAGCTTTGCAGGCGTCTGTAGAGTTGACGCTCTCTTCCCGCCACGTGATGTCGTCCGACAGTATGGCAAAACGCAAGCCAGTGATGCCTTTTGCCCTGGAGGAGATTGAAATCATCAGCCCGTGTACAACCGAGATGTGGGCATACGTGCGCTACAGTGACGGCAGCCAAGCAGGGGATAAGGTAGAAAAATATGATATAGACCTATGTGACGACAGTGGAGCGATTTGTGTACGGATGAAGGGATTCACATCCCGGGTACTGGAAAGAGAGATCCAAACCGATCTTACAGCAATAAAGGCGCCGGTTGAACCCTCCAGCGAATCGCTGATGGGAACCATGCTGCTCAGCCCTGTTTGGGAAGAGGTTGTAGTGAACCGTGGTTCGGAAACGCCATTTGCAACTGATCGTATTCTGATTGTTTGTGCGGATGACGAGAACCGAAGCCTTGTTCAACAACGCTATCCTCAGGCAGCTGTTATGGAGATTACGCCCGCAGAAAGTATAGATGAATTAGCGATAAAGCTGGAGCAGGTTGGTTCGATTGATCATATCATCTGGATTGCTCCATGGATTGATTTGGAGTACCTGGCAGAAGAGGCCCTGATCATCGAGCAGGAGCGCGGTGTATTTCATGTGTTTCGCTTGCTGAAAGCGCTGCTCAAGCTGGGCTACGATACCAAGGAGCTAGGATGGAGTCTCGTAACCTTCCAGACGCAACCGATTCATCAAAACGATGTGGTCAACCCTATTCATGCCAGTCTTTACGGATTAGTCGGTTCGATGGCAAAAGAATACACCAACTGGCGTATTCGACTTGTTGATCTGGAAGCGGATCGTGCTTGGCCAATGGAGGAGGTTTTCACACTTCCGCCAGATGCCGAGGGGAATGGAACGGTTTATCGCGGAGGGAAATGGTATCGTCAGGAATTGATTCCACTACGTCAACCGCAATGGGAACAGGCCTCTTACAGGCAGGGTGGTGTCTATGTTGTGATTGGAGGTGCTGGCGGTATTGGCGAAGTCTGGAGCGAATACATGATCAGCACGTATCAAGCGCAAATCATCTGGATAGGACGCCGAGAAAAGAATGCAGAGATCCAAGCCAAAGTGGATCGACTTGCCAAGCTCGGACCTGCTCCTGTCTATATTGCGGCGGACGCCACGAATCGCAAGTCCTTGTATTTTGCTTATGAAGAGATCAAAAAGCGATATAAACAAGTGAACGGAGTCATTCATTCCGCGATTGTCCTGCTAGATAAAAGCCTCGCAAATATGGACGAAGAGCGCTTCCGTGCCGGACTTTCGGCCAAGGTAGATGTTAGCGTGCGGATTGCTCAAGTATTTGATCGGGAGCCGTTGGATTTTGTGATGTTCTTCTCATCGATCAATTCATTTACCAAGTCGCCTGGACAAAGCAATTATGCGTCAGGTTGTACGTTTAAAGATATATTCGCGCACCAGCTTTCGTTGCATAGCCTCAGTGCAGTGAAGGTGATGAATTGGGGATACTGGGCGAACGTAGGCATTGTTGCCACCAAAGATTATCAGGAGAGGATGGCACAGGCAGGACTAGGCTCTATTGAACCTCGTGAAGCAATGACGGCTTTGGAAAGCCTGCTTGCTGGACCGATGAATCAAGTCGCGTTGGTGAAAATCACGAAATCACAGGCCATGCTTACGATAAATCGGGATAAATCCATTTACATCTATCCAGAAAAACTCGTATCCCACATCGAACGTGTAAAGAATGATATGCCCAAACTGGAGTTTTCGTCTCAACGCAGACAATCTGAAATGGAGGCTTATAAATGAATACAATGGATAAGCTTCTCAGTGAACTACTCTATGGTCAATTACAGTCAATCGGGCTGTTCACGGTAAAAAACCAGACAATAGCAGAATGCAAAACCAAATTGCATGACAGGTACGGCAAATGGCTGGAAGAAAGCATAGCCGTTCTCGTGCAACATAAGTATCTTGCGTACGATGGAGAGTCACTCCTCGCAAACGATACCACCCCTATTCATCTCGATTCAGCATGGAAAAAATGGGAGCAAGAAAAAACAGCATGGCTCAACGATCCGAATAGTAAAGCTCAGGTGATTCTCGTAGAGGCGACCATGCGCGTACTGCCAGAGATTTTGTTAGGAAAGATTCCAGCTACAGAGATCATGTTCCCGAATTCCTCGATGGAACTGGTGGAAGGGATCTATAAACACAATGAAGTGGCGGACTACTTTAACGAAGTGCTCGCCAATACGATTGTTACCTATGTGAAGCAGCGTTTGGAGCAAGATGCTTCCGCCCGGATTCGAATTTTGGAAATCGGGGCAGGTACAGGTGGAACCAGTGCGATCGTACTGCCAAGGCTAAAACCCTTTAAGAAGCATATCGAGGAATATTGTTATACCGATATTTCGCAAGCCTTTTTACTTCACGCCGAAAAAGAATATGGAGCCGAAAATCCATATCTCACATATCGGATTTTTAACGTGGAAAAGCCTGTTGAGGAACAGGGGATCGCTGCGGACTCCTATGATCTGGTGATTGCCACAAACGTATTGCATGCGACGAAAAATATTGGTCAAACCTTGCTACACGCCAAAACAACGTTACAGAAAAATGGCTTGCTGATTCTGAATGAGTTAACGAGCAATACCTTGTTTGCTCACTTGACGTTTGGTTTGCTGGATGGCTGGTGGCGCTATGATGATCCAGAATGGCGTATTCCCGGCTGCCCTCTGTTAACAGTGGAAACATGGCAAAAGGTGTTGAAAAAGGCAGGGTATCGATCTGTTTTCTTGCCAGCAGAAGAGCATCTGGATTTATGCCAGCAGATTATTGTGGCAGAAAGCGATGGGGTGATTCGTCGCAGTAGCCAACCGAGGCAGTCGGCGGGAACAGTTGCGTATTCGCCTGCAAAAAAGCAAGCCTCAAATTTGAAGGCGAAGCCACTCAAAAAACAAGTGCCAGTACGCACAACACCAGCGAAAAAGTCAGGTGGAGTCACGAAGGAATGGCTTCGCGAAAAAAGCACGGCTTATATCAAAAAGTTAATTAGCGAAACGCTCAGAATTCCGACCCAACAGATTAAATCATCGGCACCATTAGAGCAATATGGAATTGATTCGATTCTGGTTGTGCAATTGACCAATTCGCTTCGTAAAGATTTTGCGAATATGAGCAGTACGATATTTTTCGAGTATCAGACGATTGATGCCTTGGTAGAGTATCTCATAGAGACGCAAAAGGAAGCGTTGCTCAAGGTAACAGGAGTAGAAGCACAAGAAGCAATTGACGAAGCTTACCCGAACGAGCTAGAGAATGAGGGTATGACCGACTCTGCTTCAACTGCGTACACCAATCTTCCTGTGAGAAAAACGAGACGCTTTTTATCCGTTCGCGAACAAGCGAGCAAGGAATCCATTACGCATTCATCTGTAGTGCGGGATGTGGCGATCATCGGACTTTCCGGGCGTTATCCCCAGGCGAAAAATGTGGATGAATTCTGGAATCGTTTAAAAGAGGGGAAAAACTGCATTTCTGAAATTCCTAAGGATCGCTGGGATTGGAAGAGCTATTTTGACGAAGAAAAAGGCAAACAGGATTCGATGTATACAAAATGGGGCGGATTTATCGAGGATATGGATAAATTCGATCCCTTATTTTTTCAAATCTCTCCCAAAGAAGCCGAGGAGATGGACCCGCAAGAACGGTTATTTTTACAAGAAGCCTATGCGAGTATTGAAGACGCTGGATATACGCCTGCAACTCTGTGTGAAAGCAGAAAAGTAGGCGTTTTTGTCGGCGTGATGAATGGCAATTATCCGACGGGAGCCACTTATTGGTCGATCGCGAATCGTCTCTCTTATCTATTAAACTTCCAAGGTCCAAGTGTGGCGGTCGATACCGCTTGCTCCGCTTCTCTTACAGCGATTCATTTCGCCTTGGAAAGCTTGTATAGCGGAACAAGCGAGTGTGCAATCGCAGGGGGAGTCAATCTCATTGTCGATCCTGTCCACTATATGAAATTGTCAGCCTTGACGATGCTCTCTCCTTCGAATCAATGCAAGTCCTTCGGCGATCAGGCGGACGGCTTTGTGGATGGAGAGGGTGTGGGCGCAATCGTCTTGAAGCCTTTGGATAAGGCGATTGCCGATGGCGACCATATTTACGGAGTCATCAAAGGAAGCATGATGAATGCCGGTGGGAAAACGAATGGCTATACCGTCCCGAATCCGCAGGCGCAGGCGCAGTTAGTGGCAGATGCCTTGCAACGTGCCAAGGTACATGCAAGAACGGTCAGTTATCTGGAAGCACACGGAACAGGAACGGAGCTGGGTGACCCGATCGAGGTTGCTGGACTTACTCGCGCCTTTGAAAAAGACACCCAGGACAAACAGTTCTGCGCATTGGGATCGGCGAAGTCGAATATCGGACATTGTGAGAGTGCGGCAGGGATTGCTGGCGTAACGAAAATATTGTTGCAGCTAAAGCACGGGCAATTAGTGCCATCCTTGCATTCCAGCACGCTCAATCCGAATATTGATTTCAGCAAGACTCCGTTTGTGGTTCAGCAAGAGTTGGCGGAATGGAAACGACCGATTGTTGAGATCAATGGCACAACCAATGAATATCCGCGAATTGCAGGGATTTCCTCGTTTGGTGCAGGAGGAAGCAATGCCCATGTGATTATTGAAGAATATATTCCGGAAGAGCAACAGCGATCCAGCTTGAAAATCACACCCCAGAACCCGGCTATTTTTGTTTTATCAGCAAAGAATGCGGAAAGGCTGTATGAAAAAGCACAGCAGTTGTTAGCTTTTATCCAGAAACACGGATTAACCGATGCGCACTTAGCCGACATGGCGTACACACTTCAGGTAGGACGTGTAGCCATGGAAGAGCGTATTGCTGTCGTCGCAGGTTCTGTGAAGGAGTTGCAACAAAAACTAACAGCCTATGTAGAAGGGCAAGAGCATATTGGTGATTTGTACCGTGGTCAGATAAACCGAAATCAGGAAATGCTGGATATTTTGACGTCCGATGATGAATTGGAAGAAACGATTGCGAGATGGATGGAACGCGGTAAATACAGCAAGCTTCTCGACCTGTGGGTGAAGGGCTTATCGATCGATTGGAACAAGCTTTATCAGGAAGAGCAACCGAGACGTATCAGTTTGCCGACGTATCCTTTTGCCAAGGAATCTTATTGGATCGAAGCCAAGTCTCCTGGTAACAGCAGCGCAGGGGTGGGGGCGATTCATCCTTTCTTGCACCAGAATACATCGGATTTCATGGAGCAGCGGTTTAGTTCCACGTTTACGGGACAGGAGTTTTTCCTGAGTGACCATGTCATCAAGGGTCAACGTATCTTGCCAAGTGCGGCTTATCTGGAGATGGCACGAGCAGCCATACAGGTGGCGGCGGGAGGTCTTGATTCAGAGCAAAAAAAGGAAGGACTTCGTTTCAAAAATGTGGTCTGGACGCAACCTTTGGCTGTGGGGTCAGAACCCGTTCAGGCACATATCGAACTCTATCCTGAGGCGAATGGTGAGATTGTTTATGAAATTTACAGTGAGAGCAAGGAAGATCAAAATCAAGCGGCAGAGACTGTACACAGTCAGGGAAGTGCCGTGTTGTGTCCCATTCCGGATATTGCTCCATTCGATCTCACCGCATTGCGGGAACAGTGCAGCCTAGGCACACTCAGCGCTGAGCAATGCTATGAGGTTTTCAAAAAGATGGGAGTCGACTATGGGCCTGCACATCGTGGGATCGAGCAAATTTTGATCGGTCAGGATCAGGTGCTGGCGAAGCTGTCTCTGCCTTCTTCCGTGGCGAAAACTCAAGGAGAATTTGGTCTGCATCCGAGTTTGATCGACGCAGCTCTACAGGCGTCGCTTGGCTTGATGATGGCAACCAGTGATTTTTCGCTCATACTTCCCTTTGCTCTTGAGGAATTGGAGATCGTCGGTGCTTGCTCCGCTTCCATGTGGGCACTCATTCGCTACAGGGAGGGCAGTAAAGCTGGAGATAAAGTGGAGAAGTTTGATATCGACTTGTGCGACGAGAACGGGAATGTCCGGGTGCGGATGAAGGGCTTTTCTACGCGCAAGATCGCAAATGAATCTGTTAAATCAGAAGGAGAAGCGCCAAAAGCTTCCGTTTCTTTTGCAGAGGAGAAGGCCGTAGATTCCACCTCACTGATGGAACAGGCAACCCATTATTTTAAAAAGCTGCTTTCCTCCGTCATCAAATTGCCAGTTGCTAAAATGGAAGCAGACGCCTCGTTGGAAAAATACGGTGTCGACTCCATTGTGGCTATGCAGATGACCAAGGAGTTGGAAAAGCAATTTGGTTCGTTACCCAAAACGCTATTTTTTGAATACCAAACGATAAAAGAGTTAACAGGGTACTTCTTTGAAAACTATCGTGAAAGCTTGATGCGCACACTGGGGATCGGGGAGAATGCGGAAGCCCCTCTCACGCTCGCGCAAGAGCCAGAAGCAACAATTGCGGATGAGAGGACAGTACAGCAGCCAGGGCGTAGGAACAAAAAGCGCAAGTCTCAACGGTTTGCGTCCCTTCGTATGGAAACCCAACGACAAAATGGAGTGTTGGACATTGCCATTATTGGTGTTTCTGGACGCTATCCGCAAGCGTCGAATATACATGATTTTTGGAAAAATCTGCGCGATGGCAAGGATTGTATTACCGAAATCCCAAAAGACCGTTGGGATCACAGTCTCTACTTTGATGAGACGAAGGACAAGATCGGTAAATCGTATTCCAAATGGGGCGGCTTCATAGATGGTGTCGATCAGTTTGATCCGCTGTTCTTCCATATTTCCCCACGGGAAGCAGAGCTGATGGACCCACAGGAGCGGTTATTTTTACAGTGTGTCTATGAAACGATAGAGGATGCAGGGTATACGCGCGAAACGCTGGGCAAGCTCGAAGGCTTAGGGGGGAATGTAGGTGTTTACGTAGGCGTTATGTACGAGGAATACCAGCTCTATGCGTCCGCTGAACAGGCGTTGGGCAGAGCGCTTACGATTGCGGGAAGTCCGGCTTCCATCGCGAACCGCGTCTCCTATTTTTGCAATTTCCACGGTCCGAGCATGGCGGTCGATACGATGTGTTCGTCTTCGTTGACGGGGATTCATTTAGCTTGTCACAGTTTACAGCGCGGCGAATGTGAGGTTGCGATCGCAGGTGGTGTGAATGTTTCTATTCATCCAAACAAATATTTGTATTTGTCGCAGGGCAAGTTCGCCTCCAGCAAAGGACGATGCGAAAGCTTTGGAGAAGGTGGCGACGGATATGTACCTGGCGAAGGAGTCGGAGCCGTATTGCTCAAACCACTGGCAAAAGCAATCGCCGATGGAGACCACATCTATGGCGTGATTAAAGGAAGCGCCATTAATCATGGTGGAAAAACAAACGGCTATACGGTTCCCAATCCTCATTCTCAATCAAGGGTGATTCGCCGAGCTTTTGAAGAAGCAGGCATTCATCCGAGAACGGTCAGCTATATTGAGGCACACGGTACAGGGACTTCATTGGGAGACCCCATTGAAATTGCCGGATTGACGAAGACTTTTCAGGAATACACAAAGGAGAATCAGTTCTGCGCGATTGGTTCGGCCAAGTCAAATATCGGGCATGGTGAGAGTGCGGCAGGGATAGCAGGGTTGACCAAGATATTGCTGCAAATGAAATACAAGAAGCTAGTCCCATCCCTCCATTCCAGCACACTTAACCCAAACATTGATTTCAGCAAGACTCCATTTGTGGTGCAGCAAGAGCTGACGGAATGGAAGCGTCCCGTGATTGAAATCAACGGGGTAACGAGAGAATATCCAAGGATTGCGGGGATATCCTCCTTTGGCGCGGGAGGAGCAAATGCTCATCTCGTAATCGAAGAATACAGGGAAGAGGAACAACGCCCACCAATCAGCATCTCGGCAAAAAATCCAGCAGTCATCGTATTGTCAGCGAAAAATAAAGACCGTCTTCGGGAGCAGGTGCAACGGTTGTTGTCTGCTATTCGGGAGCAAGTGCTGACGGACGACCATCTAGCAGAGATTGCCTACACGCTCCAAGTAGGACGTGAAGCGATGGAAGAGCGGCTCGCTGTGATCGTCAAGTCGATCTCCGAGCTTGAAGCGAAGCTAACGTTTTATTTGGAAGACGAGGATGACAGACAAGACCTGTTCACGGGTCAGGTAAAGCGGAATAAAGAAACGATGGATGTTTTTGCCGCAGATGAGGATTTACAACAGGCAATCGATACATGGATCACTAAAGGGAAATATGCAAAGATTTTGCAGATGTGGGTACAGGGACTGATTTTTGACTGGAACAAGCTCTACGGGGATACGAAGCCTCGTCGAATCAGCTTACCTGCTTATCCTTTTGCAAGAGAGCGCTATTGGCTGCCAAAGGTGGAGTCACAAGCCATTGGTTATATCGGGGCAGGAGCACTGGGTACCCTTCATCCCATGCTGCATGAAAATACATCTACACTTTCGGAACAACGGCACAGCTCGACGTTTACAGGGCAGGAGTTTTTCCTTAGAGATCATGTCGTGAAGGGGCAAAAGGTATTGCCAGGGGTAGCTTATCTGGAGATGGCACGAGTGGCTGTGGATTTGGCAACAGGTGTCCGATCTGATAATCAGTCGGCGATTCAATTGAAAAATATCGTGTGGGCGAAACCCGTTATTGTGGAAGATGCACCGATCCAAGTACACACGGGACTATACCCGGAAGAGAATGGTGAAATCGCTTTTGAAATCTACAGCCAGCCAAGAGAAGCCGAGGAGAATCTAGTAGTACATAGCCAGGGAAGAGCAGTACTACGATCAGCTATGGAGGCGCCAGCGCTCGACCTTTCTGCCATTCAAGCACAGTGCACAGAGAGTAGTTACAGCTTTAGCCAATGCTACGAAACATTTCAAGGGATAGGACTGGCATACGGTCCATCACACCAGGGGATTGAGGAGCTGTTTGTCGGGAAAGAACAAGTGCTGGCGAAGCTGGCCTTGCCTTCTTCTGTTACGGATACAGCAGGAAAATTTGTCCTCCATCCGAGTATAATGGACGCCGCATTACAGGCATCGCTTGGTTTCATGATGGGCACTTCCGACCTTCAGCCATCCCTGCCTTTTGCCTTGGAGCAATTGAACATTTACAGTGCTTCTACAACCGCTGTATGGGCGTTGGTTCGCTACAGTGACGGCAATGCAGTTACGCAAAAAGTACAGAAGCTCGACATTGATTTATGTGATGAGCAAGGCAAGGTTTGTGTAAGTATGAAGGGATTCACAACAAGGATGCTCGAAGGTGAAAAAGCTGCCGGAGTTGCAAAAAGCAAAGGTACAGGTGAAGCAGGCAAAATCACAAGTACGCTGATGTTGCAGCCCGCTTGGATCGAAAAAGCCATTCCTAAGGAAGCCAATGCTCCTGAATATGAACAGCATGTGGTGATGCTTTGCGAACCTGGGAAGATTTCTGGAGAAAGCCTTTCATCTCAGATAAACAGTGCAAGAGTCCTCGTGCTGAAATCCGATCAGCAAGGCATAGCGGAAAGATTCCAAGCGTATGCAGTTCAAGCGTTTGAAGAAATAAAAGCCCTTCTTCAAGCAAAACCAAAGGGGAAGGTGCTGATACAGATTGTGGTTCCTCTCCGATCGGAACAACGGTTGTTCGCTGGATTAGCTGGTCTTTTGAAAACGGCACAGATCGAAAACCCAAAAGTAATCGGACAATTGATCGAAATCGATTCGACAGAAGATTCAGCGGGATTGGCGGAGAAGCTGAAAGCAAACAGCCTTTGCCCTGCAGATTGCCAGATTCGCTATCAGTTAGAGAAAAGATTTATTGCGGGATGGAGTGAAGCTGCGGCCGCACAGCATAAAGCAAGCATGCCGTGGAAAGACAACGGGATATATTTGATCACGGGCGGAGCAGGTGGCTTGGGACTTATTTTTGCCGAAGAAATGGCGGAGCAAGCCCGTGGCATCACCTTGATTTTGACGGGACGCTCTGCGCTGACTGCACAGAAGCAAGCAAAGCTGCGCAAGCTGGGGGACAACGGGGCAAGAATCGAATATCGCCAAGTGGATGTATCGCAGAAACAGGCCGTAGAGGATTTGATCCAAAGCATTCAAACAGAGTTTGGCGATCTTCACGGGATCATTCACGGGGCGGGTGTGACTCGAGACAGCTTTATCCTGAAGAAAACGAAAGAAGAGGTACAAGCCGTTCTCGCGCCAAAGGTTGCGGGACTCCTTCATTTAGACGAAGCAACGAAGGGACTGAATCTGGATTTCTTTGTGCTCTTTTCTTCAGCGGCTGGAAGCTTGGGCAATATGGGCCAAGCAGATTACGCGACGGCCAACGCCTTTATGGATAACTTCTCCGCTTACCGCAACGAACAGATCCAGCAAGGAGAACGGCAGGGTCAGACCCTCTCCATCAATTGGCCTCTGTGGAAAGAGGGCGGAATGCAGGTAGACGCAGAGACAGAAAAGAGATTGTGGGACGACCTGGGCATGGTGGCTATGCGGACGGCTTCGGGTATCGACTGCTTGTATCGGGGGTTAGCTTCTGGACAAGATCAGTTGATGGTCATGGAAGGTGACCGTGTACGGATGAAGCAAAGGCTGATGGGAGCAACGGAAACCTCCGTGATCTCAACAGCTCATTCGGACAGCTTGCAAAGCGAGGTCCAAGCGTCTTTGCTGAAAATGGTCGCTGATTTGCTCAAGGTTGAGAAGGAAGATATAGAAATCCACGCTGAGCTCAATGAATACGGCTTTGACCAGATTAAGCTGACCGAATTTACAAACAAGCTGAATCAAGCCTATGAGCTTGAACTGACTCCCTCTGTATTGGTAGAGTACCCGACGCTTTTTGCTATCTCGCAACACTTGATGGATGCCTACACTGATCGGTTTATCCGACAGTTCCAACGAGCAAAGAGTGCGAGCACCTCCGCAAAAACGGAGAAAGAACAGCCTGTTTCCATTGGGCAACAAGATGTGCTTCGGGCAAAAGTAAGGGAGTATCTGAAAAAGGAAATTTCTGCTGTTATCAAGCTCCCCGCATATAAAATCGATGAGGATGCTTCGTTGGAGAAATACGGAATCGATTCGGTTATGGCGATGCAATTGACCAACCAATTGGAAAAAGCATTCGGATCGCTGTCGAAAACATTACTCTATGAATATCAAAACATAGAGGATTTGACAGACTATCTTTTTGCCCAGCATCGCGACAAAATTATTGGAATCATGGGGGCTGGGAAAGCCGCAGAGACAGGTACAGTAGAAAATGCTTCTCATGTACTGCCTGCTGCTGGCTCCATAACAGACCATCACCATCGTTTCTCACGGTTTGTTACGCGTGAGCAGGCAAATAAACAAGCAACATCTGACCGAGACATTGCCATTATTGGTGTTTCGGGTCGCTATCCGAAGGCTTCCCATATACAAGAGTTCTGGAACAATTTGCGGGAAGGCAAGGATTGCATTACAGAAATTCCGCAAGAACGCTGGGACCACAGCTTGTATTTTGACGGAGATAAAAACAGCCCAGGAAAAGCATACAGCAAATGGGGCGGCTTCATTGACGGTGTCGATCAATTTGATCCGCTGTTCTTCCATATTTCTCCGCGGGAAGCGGAAATGATGGACCCTCAAGAACGTCTTTTCCTGGAAACCGTGTGGAATCTGCTCGAAGAGGCAGGACACACACGAGAAGTATTACAACGTCAATATGAGAATCGAGTAGGCGTCTATGTAGGTGCAATGTATCAGCCCTATCACGCATTTGATACGGATATGGAAAAGGGTTCGATCATTTCTCTGTCTTCCTATCATTCGATTGCCAACCGGGTCTCTTACTTCTTTAATCTGCAAGGTCCAAGCATGGCGATTGATACAGCGTGTTCTTCATCTGCCATTGCCATTTATCATGCCTGCGAGAGCTTGATGAAGGGAGAAAGCTCGCTCGCAATCGCGGGTGGCGTGAATGTATCGATCCATCCCAAGAAATACCTGGGCTTAAGTCAGGCACAAATGATCGGAAGCCACGCGGACAGCAGAAGCTTTGGCGATGGAGACGGATATTTGCCAGCAGAAGGCGTAGGCGCTGTACTATTGAAGCCGTTAGCCAAAGCGATAGAAGATGGAGATTCCATCTTAGCCGTCATCAAATCAGTCGCTACTAATCATGGCGGACGTACCAATGGGTTTTCCGTGCCTAATCCCAACGCACAAGCCCAATTGATCGAAGAAAATTTTGCTAGAGCGGGTATCGACCCACGCACGATCAGTTATGTGGAAGCCGCCGCAAATGGCTCGCTGCTGGGAGATCCGATTGAGTTGAAGGCGTTAACGAATGCTTTTTCAAAGCAGACGGACGATGTCCAGTTTTGTGCGATTGGTTCGGTGAAATCAAATATCGGTCACGCCGAGGCAGCTTCTGGGATTTCCCAGCTGACCAAGGTGATTTTGCAGCTACAGCATCAGGAGTTGGTTCCCTCTATAAAAGCGGAGCCGTTGAACCCGCATGTCCATTTTGCAGAAACGCCTTTTTATCTGCAAAAAGATCGACAAAAGTGGGAGCGACCCGTAGTGAGAATCAATGGGGAAGAACGAGAGGTTCCGCGCAGGGCGACAATCAGTTCGTTTGGAGCAGGAGGGTCAAATGCTCATTTGATTCTCGAAGAATATATTCCACCACAGACAGAGATGAAATCCATTTCATCTGCCGCCTCACCTCAGATCGTGGTTTTCTCGGCAAAAAATGCTGACCGATTGCGTGCTGTTGCCAAGCAGATGCTTGCTTTTGCCCAGCAGCAAGCGTTTTCCTTGGCGGACTTTGCCTATACACTCCAAGTGAAACGAGAAGCCATGGAATGCAGGCTGGCTATGGTGGTTCAGGATCAAGATGAACTGATTCATGGATTACAGGCGTATTTGGAAGCGGTCGAACAAGGCAGCGAGCCAACTGCATCGATTCCTATCTATACAGGGGATCTCGAAGAAGACCTTGCAGGAGTGAGAAATCTTCTTTCAGGCAAGGTAGGAGATACGGTGTTGCAGGTTCTTTTAGCAGAAAATAATCTGGACAAGCTTGCCCTTCATTGGACGCAGGGAGGTAAAATTCCTTGGGAATCCTTGAATCCACAAGAGCGTCGCATGCTATCTCTGCCTACCTATCCTTTTGCCAGAGAACGCTATTGGCTATCCACTTCCGAGGGTGAGCAGCAGCAGCTCGGAACTGAAACGATCAATCAGCCTATGGAAAAAGCGACGTTAGCGATTGATATCAACCCGGACAGCCCAACGGAGGAAAACATCCAGCGGGATATGGCACAATTTCTCTCGCGGGAATTACACCTTTCGGAAGGGCAAATCAAGCCAAACAAATATTTCTTGGACTATGGCATGGATTCGATCATGGTTACCAAGCTGATTCGTCATTTAGAGCAGCGCTGGAACATCAAGATCAGAGGGCGGGAAGTGCTGGAGAATCCGACGATGAAGTCCTTGGCTCATCTACTTGCGATAAAAATAAAAGAGTGGAGTCATAAAGAGATTGCTTCCACTACAGATTTCGAAACATCGTCTCAGGATAGCGGTGAACCGATGGAGAATCTCGCAGTCGATATGCTGCTGCAAAAATTCAAAGATGGCCTGCTAAGCTTGGAAGAGATCGAACAGTTAATCGACAAAGGAGGGATGATATGATGCGACGGGAAATCCTCATGGCTTACAAAGAAGGTAAGCTGTCTGCTGCGGAAGTGCAAGAGAAGCTTCTGGAGCTGGAAACCCCATCGTTTACAAGTCCTCTGTCCGTCGGGCAGCAAGGATTGTGGATGTTGCAAAAAATGTCTCCTACAATGAGTGCTTATAATGTTCCGTTATGCTTTTGCATCCGCCAGAAATGGGACGTAGCCTTATTGAAACAGGCTTGCCACCTTGTAAGTAAACAGCATCCGATTTTACAGAGTTCGATTATGGAAAAGCATGGTGTTCCGTATCTGCTTCAACGACCGGAGCAATCGCTAGCCATTGAGCAGGAGGACATCTCCAGCTTAACGTCTCAGGAAGTATTGCCTTATCTCAGGCAAAAAGTAAAAGAACCCTTTTCATTGGAAAAGGGTTCTTTACTCCGCATTCATCTATTGTCGCGTTCGGAAGAAGAGCATTATGTCCTGATTACAGTCCATCATATGATCTTTGACGGGCATTCCTCCTTGCTATTCCTACAAGATTTGGTCCAAACCTATATCGAGCTGGTTGAAGGAAAACAGTTGAAAGTAACACAAAATTCAACCGTCTACGCTGACTTCGTAAAATGGGAGCAGGACATGATGACAAGCGAGGAGGGTGGGGAACATCGTTCTTACTGGCTGGAGCAATTGTCAGGGACGCTTCCGCAGCTGGAACTCCCTGCCGATCGCCCGCGTTCTTCTGCACCAAGCTTTGAGGGGCAGGTTTTTACGCATGTATTTTCACGAGAATGGAGTCAGGAGGTGAAGCAGCTCTCCAAGCATTACCGTATGAACCCATCTGTTCTCTTGTTAGGGATTTTTAAAGCCTTATTGTATCGCTATACAGGTCAAACAGATGTGATTGTCGGCATGCCGACGATGGGACGTCCAGAAGAGAGATTCGATTCTTTGATCGGTTATTTTGTCAATATGATCCCCATTCGCAGTCAGGTAACGGGGGATAAGTCTTTTTCCCAGTTCATTCGGGAATTGCAGCTTACGCTGATTGACGGGATGGATCACGCTGTCTATCCTTTTCCAGCGATGGTTCGCGAGGCAAATATTCCTCGACTTCATGGAAGTTCACCCGTTTTCGATATCATCTTTACGTACCAAAATTTTCTGCAATCGCAAAACCTGCAGCGATTTTATGATAAATGTCAAAACAAGCTTGCCATCGAATTGATTGAGGGTGTTCATCAAGAAGGGGAGTATGAATTTGAGTTAGAAGTGTTTGAGCAGGAAGCAGAGTTTGTGTTGAATCTGAAATACAATCCGCATGTATTTGATCAAGCAACGATTCAACGGATGGCAGGCCATTATCAGAATATCGCAAACGAAGTCATCAAAAATCCTGACATCGCTTTGGATGAGATATCACTTATCTCTGCTGAAGAACGAAACAAGCTGCTCGTTGAGTGGAATGAGACTGACGCGGCATTCCCACAGGCTTTATGCATCCATGATTTGTTCGAGAAGCGAGTTCAGCAAACGCCAAATGCCGTGGCTGTTGTTTATGAGAACCAGTCATTGACCTACCGTGAACTGGATGAGCGGGTAACCAAGCTGGCGATCTATTTGCAGGCCGAGGGCGCAGGTCCTGAAGCAACAGTGGGAATTTGTGTCGAACGTTCTTTGGAAATGGTCATCGGCATTTTAGGCATTCTGAAAGCTGGCGCAGCTTATGTTCCATTGGACCCAACTTATTCCACAGAGCGGTTGGCATACATGCTGGAAGATAGCAAGAGCATTTTGTTGCTTACCCAGGCTCGCCTTCTGGAACAGTTATCTTCAGCCGCAGGAGAAAATACGAAATGCATCGTGTTAGACAGAGATTGGGAAGAAGTTGAGCAGACAGCCCAGCGACAAAAAACGCTTAACCGGGTAGTAAACCCAACCAATCTCGCTTATGTGATTTATACATCTGGAAGCACAGGGAAACCCAAAGGGGTCATGGTGAGTCATGAAAGTATTATCAACACCCTCTTTTTCCTTGAATCCCGTTATCCGGTTATGGAGAACGATGTTTATCTGCTGAAAACCAACTATGTGTTTGATGTTTCGTTGTCCGAGCTGTTTGGTTGGTTCATCGGTAGAGGGCATCTGGTCATTCTCCCGCCACATGGGGAGAAGTCTCCAGAGATGTTAGCGGAATCGATCATGAAGCATCGGGTGACTCATGTCAATTTTGTTCCAGCGATGCTGAATGTCTTCGTCAACGGTGTTGCAGCGAATCAGCCATTCCTGCAGCATTGTCCGCTAAAATATGTGATGGTTGCAGGCGAGGCCTTTCCAAAAGAGCTGGTGAAAAGGACGGTTGCCACTTTTCAAAAGGCGAAGATCGAAAATATTTACGGACCAACGGAAGCCTCTATTTATGCGGCATGGTTCTCCTGCTCTGAAAATGAACTGGTCAGCAGCAATACACCGATTGGTAGACCTGTCGCAAATACGCAACTCTACATCGTAGATCGCCATATGAATCCCGTGCCGGTCGGTGTATCAGGAGAGCTTTGTATTGCAGGAAAAGGTTTGGCTCGCGGGTATTTGAATCGCCCAGAGCTGACCGCAGAGAAGTTTGTAGATAACCCGTTTACACCGGGAACCAAGTTGTACAAAACAGGTGATTTAACACGTTGGCTCCCTGATGGAACGATTGAGTATTTAGGCCGAATCGATCATCAAGTAAAAATTAGAGGCTTTCGAATTGAATTGGGTGAGATCGAGAGCCAATTAATGGCTCATCCACAGATCCAAAGCGTTGTCGTGTTGGTGAAAGAAGAGGGCGATCACAAACGGTTGGTTGCTTATTATGTTCCGAAAGCAGGTGCCAACCATGAACAGCTTGAGCCCTCAAAATTACGGGAGTATTTGAGAACGAATTTGCCAGAGTATATGCTTCCGGCATTTTTTGTTTCCATGGATAAAATCCCGTTAACTGCTAATGGAAAAGTGGATCGCACAGAGCTGCTGAGTCAAAAGCTGGTAGTTACACAGGCGAAGAAGCAGGGTCTCCCGCAATCTGATATTGAACAAAGGACTTTGAAAATTTGGCAGGATGTCCTGAATGTTGAGGGGATCAGTACAGAAGATGGCTTTTTCGATGTGGGCGGAGACTCGATTCTCGCTACCATGGTTGTTGCCAAAATGACAGAAGAGTTTCAGTGCGATCTAAATGTGACCACTCTGTTTAAGTACGTCAATATTCGAGAGATTAGCGAATATATCGCAGCAAAGAAAGAGAAGGAATTAGATGAGCAAACGGATTTTGTCAATCCGAACCAGGAAACGGCGCATAGCGTAGCACAGGTGGAGGAGACTTATCCTGAATACTATGAGGATAGCATCGCGATTATTGGAATCTCCTGCCACTTCCCGGGAGCGAAAAATCATAGGGAGTTCTGGGAGAATTTACGAAACGGCGTAGAAAGTGTACGTTTCTTTTCTGATGAGGAGATCGATCAATTACATCTGCCTGATGAATACTTACAGAACCCGAACTTTATCCCGGTACAGTCCACCATAGAAGGAAAGGATCATTTCGATCCAGGATTTTTTCACCTATCAGCCAGAGACGCAGAATTTATGGACCCGCAATTTCGACTGTTATTGACCCATTCATGGAAAGCGTTGGAGGATGCAGGGTATACACCGAAGCAGGTACCGCAGACGGGTGTATTTATGTCGGCGAGCAATAGTTATTATCAAGCGCTCTTGCCGCATTTCACCAAGGAATCACCGAATGTCATGAAAGACCCCAATGAATATGTCTCGTGGGTTTTGGCGCAAGGTGGAACGATTCCCACGATGATTTCTCATAAAATGGGGCTAAAGGGGCCGAGCTTTGCCGTCCATTCCAATTGTTCCTCCTCATTGGTTGGCTTGCATCTGGCTTATCGCAGCCTGCAATCGGGAGAATCAAAAGTGGCTTTGGTAGGCGGCGCAACTATTTTCCCTACGACTTATACAGGGTATGTCTATCAAGCTGGATTGAACTTTTCCAGTGATGGTCACTGCAAGACGTTCGACGCGTCGGCAGACGGCATGATCGGTGGAGAAGGAGTCGGCGTGGTTGTTCTCAAAAAAGCTTCCGATGCGATCAAGGACGGCGATCACATATATGCCCTCATGAGAGGAATTCGCATTAACAATGACGGGGCAGATAAAGTCGGCTTTTATGCGCCAAGTATAAAAGGTCAGGCTGAGGTGATTCAGCAAGTATTAGATGACACCAAGGTTCATCCTGAAACGATTAGCTATATCGAAGCGCATGGGACGGGCACTTATTTAGGCGATCCGATAGAATTCGCGGCGCTCAATGAAGTGTATACCCAATACACATCCAATAAACAGTACTGCGGACTTGGCTCGGTGAAAACCAATATTGGCCATCTGGATACAGCCGCAGGGTTAGCAGGCTGCATTAAAGTAGCGCTGAGCTTATACCATAATGAAATTCCTCCGTCGTTAAACTATGAAAAGCCGAATCCGAATATCAATTTGGATCAATCGCCGTTTTATGTCGTTGACACGCTCAAAAAGTGGGAGGATGCGCCTGTTCCCCACAGAGCGGCGTTAAGTTCATTTGGTCTTGGCGGGACGAATGCTCATGCGATTTTTGAACAATGGAAGGTTGAGACAGAAGCTAAGCGTGTCAGCGTGAGTGATGATAACAACCATCGCGTTTATTTCGTGCCATTATCAGCCAAAAACGATGATCGTGTTCAGGCGTATGCCCAGCAGCTCGTTGATTTTCTTAGAGGGAATCAGGAGCGAGTCCATCTAGCAGATTTGGCCTATACTCTCCAAGTAGGAAGAGAAGCAATGGAGAGCAGGGCTATTTTTATTGTCAAAAATACAGCGGAACTCATTCAAAAGCTGAGTGACTTTTTGCATGGAGAGGAACAAATAGCGGGTAGCTTTAGAGGGAACGTAAAACAAGCAAGCCATGAAGTCTCCCGATTGAAAAAGAATGGGACGAATCGTGAGCTGATTACCAAGCTGTTTGCAGAAGGCAAAGGAGAAAAAGCAGCCGAGCTGTGGAGCAAGGGTCTGGATATCGAGTGGGAAGTCCTGTACAACGATGCAAAGCCGCGTCGCATCAGCCTTCCAACCTATCCATTCGCTGAGGAGTCCTATGGGGTTCCTGAGAATGTGTTCAAAGTGTCGGGAGTGGCTAGTGTCCAGATTTCGCCGATCCCTTCAACAACTCCAAAGACAGAAACACTTCTTCTCCAACCGTGCTGGAACGAACAGGAGATCAGTCAAAAAGCTGGTTCACCTGCTTTTGCAGAGCATCTTGTGATCCTTTGTGAATGGGCAGAGGAATTCCAACAGCGTATCGAATCCGAAATGAACGGAGTGCGTTGCCTGGTCTTACAACCACAATCACAGCAGGAAAGTATCGCAGAACGGTTCCAAACCTACACCGTCCACGTATTCACGGAAATCCAGCGAATCCTTGCCAATAAACCAAAGGGAAAAGTCCTGATTCAGCTTGTTGTGCCTGCCAAAGAGGATCAGCAATGCTTCTCCGGTCTCTCTGGTTTGCTGAAAACGGCGCACTTGGAGAATCCCAAGCTGATTGGACAGCTCATTGAAGTGCAAGCAGAGGACAAACCAGCAGAACTGGTCCATAAGCTCCAACAAAACAGCAACGATGAGAAAAGTAAGCACATTCGTTATCAGGATGGCAAGCGATGGGTGAGCGGCTGGACAGAAATGAAAGCTTCTGGGCAAGCGGAGCATGTATGGAAAGATGATGGGGTTTATCTGATTACGGGCGGTGCGGGCGGATTAGGCTTGATTTTTGCCAAGGAAATCACCCAGCAAACGAAGGGAGCGACAGTAATTATCACGGGTCGTTCTTCTTTGGATGAAGAAAACACAGCCTTATGCAATGAATGGAAGGCATTGGGAGCCAATATTCAATATCGTCGGGCTGATATCACACAAAAGCAGGCGGTAGAAGACTTATTCCAAGCCATCAAGCAAGAGTTTGGCAGTCTCACAGGCATTATTCATAGTGCGGGAGTCATTCGCGACAGTTTTATCATGAGAAAAACAGCGGATGAACTGGAACAAGTGTTGGCGCCAAAAGTTACTGGACTGATGCATCTCGATGAGGCAAGCAAGGATATGGCACTTGACTTCTTTATTCTCTTCTCCTCTGGCGTGGGATGCTTTGGTAATGCGGGGCAAGCTGATTACGCTGCTGCCAATGCCTTTATGGATCAATACGCCAAGTATCGTCATGGTTTGGTGAAAGCAGGCGAACGACAAGGTCAAACACTCTGCATCAACTGGCCGCTGTGGAAAGAGGGCGGTATGCGTGTTGATGAAGCGACAGAGAAGATCATGGAGGGTAGGGGCATGATCGCGATGCCGACTGCAAGCGGCATACAGGCGCTGTATCAAGGGGTGGCTTCCGGCACTGTGCAGATGCTGGTTATCGAAGGCAATCTGCCAACACTCAAGGATCAGTTGCTTGGTACTTCTGTCGTGTCACAGCTCGATTCCACACCGGTGCACGATGCGAAGCTGTCAGTCGATGCAGGCGTGTTAAAAGAGAAAACGCTCTATCAGCTAAAGGTGATGTTCGGACAAGAGACCAGACTGGGAGCAGGTAAAATCGCTGTCGATGAACCGTTCGAGACATACGGAATCGATTCGATTATGGTGATCCAGCTGAATAAAAAGCTGGGGGATGTTTTTAGCGAATTGTCCAAGACCATCTTGTATGAATATCAGACTCTTGACACCCTTGCAGATTATCTCGTCGCTGATCATAGGCAGGAATGCATGAAGTGGACGGGGCTTGATCGTCAGGGGGCGGCCAATCGCGGAACTTCAACACCACTGGTGCTTAACGACCGTGATACAGTCAGCCATGTTCCGACTCGCAGTGCAGCCGTGCAATCAGGAGAGAAAACAGCGCGGGAGCCGATTGCCATTATCGGCATGAGCGGACGTTATCCAAAAGCGCGATCGCTGAACGAGTATTGGGAGAATCTGAAGTCTGGAAAGGATTGCATTACAGAAATTCCGGAAGAGCGCTGGTCACTGGATGGCTTTTTCGAGCCTGATCCAGACAAAGCTGTGGCAGAAGGAAAAAGCTACGGCAAATGGGGCGGCTTTGTAGACGGATTCGCTGAATTCGACCCGCTCTTTTTCAATATGTCTCCGTGGGAAGCGATGCATTTCGATCCGCAGGAACGGATGTTTATGGAGTCTTGCTGGGAAGTGCTGGAGGATGCTGGCTATACGAGACAACAGCTTGCGGAAAAGTACAATCGACGGGTTGGAGTGTTTGGAGGGATCACCAAAACAGGGTTCAGCTTGTATGGACCTGATTTATGGAAGCAGGGTGAATTGATTTACCCGCACACATCGTTTAGCTCACTGACGAATCGTGTTTCCTATTTCCTCAACCTCCAAGGTCCGAGTATGCCGATTGATACGATGTGCTCCGCTTCGCTTACGGCGATTCATGAAGCATGCGAGCATCTGTATAACGGGGATTGTGAACTGGCGATTGCCGGCGGAGTCAACCTGTATCTGCATCCTTCCAGCTATGTCTTTTTGTCAGCGCTGCATATGCTTTCCGTAGATGGACAATGCAAAAGCTTTGGGCAAGGTGGAAACGGTTTTGTACCGGGAGAAGGAGTAGGTACAGTACTGCTCAAACCACTGTCAAAAGCAATTGCGGATGGCGACCATATCTACGGATTGATTCGTGGTACCAGCGTGAATCACGGCGGAAAAACCAATGGCTATACCGTACCGAATCCAACTGCTCAAGGAGAGCTGATTCGCCAGGCGCTGGATAAGGCAGGTGTTCATGCCAAAACCGTTAGCTATATCGAAGCGCACGGAACAGGCACGGAGCTGGGTGATCCGATTGAAATTACGGGTCTCATCCAGGCCTTCCGCAAGGATACACAGGATACAGGATTTTGTGCGATTGGCTCCGTTAAATCCAATATTGGTCACTTGGAAGCGGCGGCTGGAATCGCAGGAGTAGCAAAAATTTTGCTGCAAATGAAGCATCAACAGCTAGTCCCAAGCCTGCATGCGCAAGAGTTGAATCCGAATATTCCGTTTTCCAAAACACCTTTTGTCGTTCAGCAGGACTTGGCTGAATGGAAGCGACCGCTTATTGAAGTGAACGGCGAAAAGAGAGAATTCCCGCGAATTGCCGGGATTTCTTCCTTTGGTGCAGGGGGGGCCAATGCACATGTTGTGATTGAGGAATATGTTCCTGCGGTCAAGGAACGCCCGATGATCACGGTCAGTCCGCAAAATCCGGCGATCATCGTCCTGTCAGCGAAGAATAAGGAGCGTCTCATTGAACAAGTGCAGAGACTGTTAGCGTCGATTGAGGAGCAAGCATTTACAGATGTGGACCTTGCTGATATTGCGTATACGCTCCAAGTGGGACGCGAGGCGATGGAAGAACGCCTGGCCCTGATGGCGAGTTCGCTTTCAGAGATGGTAGAGAAGTTGCAGAGCTTTCTTGCAGGTGATGACAGCATTGCCGACCTCTATCGTGGTCAGGTAAAGCGCAGCAGAGAAACAACAGACGTCTTCGCAGGCGATGAGGAATTGCAAGAAGCAATTGAGAAATGGATGCAACGCAAAAAATTCTCCAAGCTTCTCGATTTCTGGGTAAAGGGCTTGAATATGGACTGGAATAAGCTCTATGACGAAATCAAGCCTCGTCGAATCAGCTTGCCTGCCTATCCTTTTGCCAGAGAGAATTACTGGCTGCCCAAACCGAAGACACAGCCGTCCACTCACATAAAAGGTGCGCCTGGTCTGACAGCTTCCCTGCATCCTTTGCTGCATCAAAATACTTCAGATCTACGTGAGCAAAGATTCAGTTCTACTTTTGATGGTCAGGAATTCTTTTTATCGGATCATGTTGTAAAAGGAAAGAGAATCCTGCCTGGGGTTGCTTATCTTGAGATGGCTCGAGCTGCTGCGGATCTAGCAGCAGGAGCGTTGGAAGACGAGCAATACGTGATGGAGCTGAAAAATGTAGTATGGGCGCAACCGATTGTGGTGGAAGATACGCCTGTTGAGGTACACATCGGCATCTATCCTGAGGATAACGGCGACCTTCGCTATGTAATATACAGCGAACCGCAGGACGAACAGGCCGAATCGGTGATACACAGTCAAGGGGGTGTGGTGTTTGCAGGGATCACTGCTGCACCCACGCATAATCTCGATGCGATCAAAGCCCAATGCAGTTATCGCACGCTTCATGCAAGTGAGTGTTATGACGCCTTTCAAACAATGGGACTTGTCTATGGGCCAGCTCAGCAAGGAATTGAGCATGTGTACGTGGGAGAGGGGCAAGTATTGGCCAAGCTAGCCATGCCTTCCAAAGTTGCCGAGACGCAAGGAGAATTCGTCTTGCATCCGAGCATGCTGGATTCGGCCTTACAATCCTCTATCGGATTATTGCTTGGCACAGGCGATACAGCGAATCTGAAGCCAATCCTGCCTTTTGCACTGGAGAAGCTGAGCATTTTTAGCCAGACTTCCTCCCGGATGTGGGTATGGATTCGACAGGCTAGCGGCAATAGCTCGGGAGACAAGGTACAGAAAGTGGATATTGATTTGTGTGACGATCAAGGAACGGTTTGCGTGCGTATGCAGGGCTTCTCGGCACGAGTGCTGGAAGGCGAAGTAGCGACGATGGATTCCAAAGGCAAGCTCGGAGCACTGCTGGTTCATCCAGAGTGGAAGGAACAAGCGGTTGCGAGCAAGGCCGAAGCCCCTGACTATACACAGCGAGTCGTGATGATGGTAGAACCGGATCACGATTCTTGGAACAATCTCCAGGCCAGCTTGAATGGCGTTCATTGCATTCCTTTGCGATCCACGCAAGAAGGCATTGCCGAGCGTTTCATTGATTATACGGCGCAGGTAGTAGAGGAAATTCAAGGGATTTTCAAGCAAAAAGTACGCGGCAAGGTATTGGTTCAGATTGTCGTTCCCTTGCAAGCGGAGCTGCCGTCTTTCACCGCTTTCTCTGGTTTGCTGAAAACGGCAAACTTGGAGAATCCCAGCCTGATTGGACAGGTAATCGAGATAGAATCGGGCGACGACGAATTCGGGATCGCTGAAAAAATAAAGGAGAATGTATGCTGCCCATTGGATGTTCAGATTCGATATCAATCTGGAAAGCGATATGTAGCTGAGTGGGTAGAACTCGATGCTCCACAAGAGACGAGCATTCCGTGGAAACACGGTGGGGTTTATCTCATCACTGGCGGGGCAGGCGGACTGGGTTATATTTTTGCCAACGAAATTGTACAGAAGGTTCAACAGGCGAATTTGATTCTGACAGGACGTTCCCCATTGGATCAAGAGAAGCAAGGCAAACTCCAGGAATTGAAAGAATCGGGAGCAAGTGTTGAATACCGCCAAGTTGATGTGACGCAGAAACAGGAAATGGCAGAGTTGATCCGCACGATTCAACAGGACTATGGTCGACTACATGGCATTATTCATAGTGCTGGCGTGCTTCGTGACAGCTATATCCTCAGGAAAAACAGGGAGGAGGTCCAAACGGTTCTCCATCCGAAGGTTACGGGTCTCATCAATCTGGATGAAGCCAGCAAAGATGTAGAACTGGATTTCCTGGTGCTGTTTTCCTCGGTGGCTGGCAGCTTGGGGAATATCGGTCAAGCTGACTATGCGTGCGCCAACGCCTTTATGGACGGATTTGCCCACTATCGTAATGGTTTGGTTGCGTTACAGCAACGTCACGGACAGACATTGTCCATGAATTGGCCATTGTGGAAAGAGGGCGGAATGCAGGCTGGCGCAGAGGCCGGTGACATGCTGGAGCATAGCAGGGGAGTAGTCGCTATGCAGACTTCGACGGGTATTGGAGCTATGTACCAAGGCTTAGCCTCTGGAAAAGCTCAGGTCATGGTGATGGAAGGCGATCTGGCGAAGCTCAAGCAAACACTGGTTTTGCAAACACCAGTCAACCGTTCTCAATCGAAGCATGCTCCTGTCCGATTGGAAGCTTCGGAAACAGCGGATACGAGCAATCTGTTGCAAAAAGTGGAACTTGCTTTGATGCAAACCGTGTCGGATCTGCTACAGGTTCCTACCACGGACATTGATGTCAGAGTGGAGCTGTCTGAACTCGGATTTAATCAGGTTCTACTGACTGAATTCGCCAACAAGCTTAATCAGCAATATCACATTGGGCTGATTCCTAATGTATTCGTGGAGTGTCCGACGCTACAGCAGCTTGCGTCCTATTTACTAGAAGAATTTGAAGAGATGCTGGTAAAACAGATGCAGCCAGTGGCATCGATCACAGCAACCAGGGAAGAGAAAAAAGAAAAACAAGCGACCGCTACTGTAGAACAAAATGTGCTCCGTGAGAAAGCGACTCATTTTGTGAAAAAGGAATTTGCCGAGGTGCTGCAACTTCCCGTGAATCGAATCGAAGAAGATGCCTCGATGGAGACATACGGAATTGATTCAATTCTATCCATGAAATTAACCAACCAATTAGAGAAAAGCTTTGGCTCGCTGCCGAAAACGTTATTTTTTGAGTATCAAACGATTCACGAATTAATTGGTTATTTCTTGGACTCCTATCGAGACAAATTCATTGAAATCTTGGGCCTTACAGAACAGCAGGAAACAGTTGTTACCCGAGAAACAGCATCCGTGACAAAAGAAGAGAACACGTCGAAAAGGCAAAGGAACAGCCATCGCGGAACCAGTCGCAAAGGCTCGCGGTTCATTTCGACACAGAAGGAAACGCAACCAGCCAAAGGAGCTTTGGATGTTGCGATCATTGGGGTTTCTGGACGTTATCCGAAAGCGCGGAATACGCAAGAGTTTTGGAACAATTTGCGCGATGGCAAGGATTGCATTACGGAGATCCCCAAAGACCGCTGGAACCACAGTTTGTATTTTGATGAGGATAAGAACAAACGGGGGAAAACCTACAGCAAATGGGGCGGATTCATCGATGGTGTTGATCAATTCGATCCGCTGTTCTTCAACATTTCGCCTCTGGAAGCAGAAATCATGGACCCGCAGGAACGTTTATTCCTGGAGTGTGTGTATGAAACCTTAGAGGATGCAGGCTATACCCGCGAATCTCTCGGATCGTCTAAAGGGTTCGGACTTGGCGGTAATGTCGGTGTTTATGTGGGCATCATGTATGAAGAGTATCAACTGTATGGTGCACAAGAAACCTTGATGGGCAGACCAATGGCCCTTGGTGGAAGCTTCTCATCTGTAGCGAACCGTGTTTCTTATTTCTTTAATTTCCATGGTCCTAGCGTAGCTGTTGATACCATGTGTTCCTCCTCGCTAACGGGCATCCATTTTGCCTGCCAAAGCTTGCTACGCGGTGAATGCGAGGTTGCAATTGCGGGTGGTGTCAATGTTTCCATTCACCCGAATAAATATTTGATGCTCGGACAGGGAAAATTTGCTTCCAGCAAGGGACGATGCGAAAGCTTTGGACTTGGCGGCGACGGCTATGTGCCTGGAGAAGGTGTCGGAGCGGTACTGCTTAAGCCTTTGGCGAAAGCAATTGCCGACGGAGATCAAATTTACGGTGTGATAAAAGGAAGCGCCATTAACCATGGCGGCAAAACAAATGGTTATACCGTACCTAATCCGAATGCACAAGCGAGTGTAATTGGGCGTGCCTTGAAGGAGGCAGGAATTGATCCACGGACGATTAGTTATTTGGAAGCGCACGGTACAGGTACTTCTTTGGGAGATCCAATAGAGATCGCAGGTTTGACCAAAGCCTTCCAGGCGTACACAACTGACAAGCAGTTTTGCTCCATCGGATCAGCGAAATCCAATATCGGGCATTGTGAGAGTGCAGCCGGAATTGCCGGGATCACGAAGATCCTGCTGCAGCTCAAACACGGACAACTAGCACCATCCTTGCATGCCGAGGTGCTAAACCCGAATATTGATTTCAGCGCAACTCCGTTTGTCGTCCAGCAAGAGCTGGCGGAATGGAAACGTCCTGTCATTGACGGTCAGGAGTTTCCAAGACGCTCCGGTGTGAGCAGCTTTGGTGCGGGTGGCTCGAATGCTCATATCGTTTTGGAAGAATACATTCCAGACCATGAGAAACGTCCAGCGATCCATGTAAGTCAAGCAAATCCAGCGATCATTCTCCTGTCAGCAAAGAACGAAAGCCAGCTCCACGAACAGGCACTGCGTTTATTAGCTGCGATCAAGGATCAGTCCATTTCTGACCTGGATTTAGCAGATATTGCTTACACGCTTCAAATTGGGCGAGAAGCCATGGAAGAACGCCTGGCTGTGATGGCCGGCTCCGTTCAAGAGCTTCAGGAAAAGCTGACGCAATTTGTAGATGGACAGGAAAGCATCACAGATGTATTCCGAGGACAGGTGAAAGGTAACAAAAAGACAATCGCCGTGTTTGAAGCGGATGAAGATTTGCAAAAGGCAATTGATGCTTGGATAAGCAAAAGAAAATACGCCAAGCTGCTTGATCTGTGGGTCAGCGGAGGCGTGGTTGATTGGCACAAGCTCTACGGTGAGAAGAAACCTCGTCGCATTAGCTTGCCTACGTATCCGTTTGCAAGAGAACGTTATTGGATTCCACAGATGGATACGCAATTTGCGCGCGAAGTGGCAGCCACATCAGAAGGGACGCTCTTCCTTCACCCATTGCTCCAGAAAAACACGTCTGAATTGTTGGAACAGCGGTATAGTTCTACCTTCCGTGGACAGGAATTTTTCTTGGCAGATCATGTAGTGAATGGACAGCAGCTCTTACCGAGTGTTGCTTATCTCGAAATGGCACGCGCGGCAATCGATCAGTCAGCGGGAGCCCTAAAAGCGGGACAGAATGGCTTGACGCTCAAAAATATGGTGTGGGCCAAGCCAATTGCTGTCGATGATCAGCCTGTCGATGTTCACATTGGTCTTCAACTGGAAGACAGTGGAGAGATTGGCTATCGCATCTATAGTGAGCATACAGGAAATGAAGCAGAAGAGATTGTGCACAGTCAGGGAAGTGCCGTATTCCATACGGTTGCCGAGACGCCCACGCTTGATCTCGCTATGCTACAAGACGCGTGTAGCCATAGCATTTTGAGTGGCAGCCAATGCTATGAATTTTATAAAGCAATGGGAATGCAGTATGGTCCAGCGCTGCAAGGAATTGTGGAAGTGCACAAAGGCACGGATCGGGTGTTGGCAAAGCTGTCTTTACCTTTCGCTGTTTTGGGGACAGAAGAACAGTTTGTGCTGCACCCAAGTATGATGGATTCGGCTTTGCAGGCGGCGATTGGCTTATTTATAGGGGCTGATGACAAGAGTCTCGCTAACAATTTCGATACGCTCAAGCCAATCTTGCCTTTTGCGCTGGATGAGCTGGAAATCTTCAGTCCATGCGCGCGACAGATGTGGGCGTATATTCGCTACAGCGATGGCAGCAACGCTTCTGATCATGTACAGAAGCTGGATATTGACTTATGTGACGAGCAGGGAAATGTTCTTGTCAGAATGAAGCGATTTTCGTCTCGCAAGCTGGATGGTAAAGCGGCAGACTTCGAAGCTACAGAGGGCCAAGGAATGTTGATGGTGCATCCTTGCTGGAAGGAACAAGCAGTTGTTCAGGAAACGGAGACTCCTGCCTATGCACAGCATATCGTGATGATGGTGGAAGGTTTTGAAGCGTCGCTTGCAAGTATTTCAGCACAGATGAACGAAGTGCGCTTGATTCCTTTGCAATCCCAACAGGAGGACATTGCCGACAGATTCGAGGCCTATGCTTCTCAAGTATTTTTGGAAATCCAAAGCCTCTTCCAACAAAAGATACTTGGCAAAGTGTTAGTGCAGGTCGTCGTTCCGGACAAAGCAGAACAATCATACGTAAGTGGACTTTCTGGCTTGCTGAAAACAGCGCAGCAGGAGAATCCTAATCTAATCGGCCAATTCATTGAAATAAACCCAGGTGAACGTGCGGCAGAAATCGCAAGCAAGCTGCAAGAGAATGCGTGCCATCCTATGGATGACCGAATTCACTATCAAGAGGGTAAACGTTATGTACTGGGCTGGTGTGAAACCAAGCCATTGCATGATGAGGTCACTATTCCGTGGAAAGATCAAGGAACCTATTTGATTACGGGTGGAGCAGGCGGTTTAGGGTTGATTTTTGCAAGGGAAATCGCGAATCAAGCGAAACGGGCAACCTTAATTCTCACAGGACGTTCTCCTCTGCGTGAAGATAAACAAGCGATGCTTCATGAATGGGAAAAATCAGGTGCAAGGGTTGTCTACCGTCAAGTTGATGTGACGGACAAGCAGGAAGTAATCCAGCTCATCCAAAGTATTCAACAGGAATTCGGAGGTCTTCACGGCATCATTCATAGCGCGGGTGTCGTTCGAGACAACTTCATCCTCAAGAAAACGACAGAAGAATGGGACCAAGTGGTAGCGCCAAAAGTGGCCGGTCTTACGAATTTGGATGAGGCAAGTAAAGATCAGCCTCTCGATTTCTTCGTCCTCTTTTCTTCGATAGCAGGAAGTGCAGGAAATAGTGGTCAGGCAGACTATGCTTGCGCGAATGCCTTTATGGACGGCTATGCGAAAGATCGGAATGAACGGGTGCAGGCAAAGCAACGTCAGGGTCAAACAGTCTCTATCAACTGGCCGCTCTGGAAAGAGGGCGGGATGCAAGTAGATGAAGCAGTTGAGGAGATGGTGAAACAAAGGCTTGGAATGATCGCCTTGCACACCGCGACGGGCATTCGCGCTTTTTATGAAGCCGTAGCTTCTCGAAAAGATCAGGTGATGGTCATGGAAGGAGATTTACAACGCCTCCACGCAGCAGTGGTGGGAAGACCGAAGACAACAGAACAAGAAGTCAAAGCTTCGACCGTCATACAACCAGCGAGTCATCATTTGCCAAAGGAAAAAGCGATCTATTACTTCAAAAAGCTGGTCTCTTCCGTGATCAAGCTGCCAATAGACCGCATCGAAGCAGATGCCTTGTTGGAAAAGTACGGAATTGACTCGATTATGGTCATGCAATTAACAAACGAATTAGAAAAAACGTTTGGTTCGTTGTCGAAAACACTCTTTTTCGAATATCAAACCATCGAAGAAATTGCAAAATACTTCCTGGCAGCGCACGGGGATCAAATGATGAGTATCCTTGGGATGGATGAGAAAGAAACACCGACGGCATCCCCTGTGAAAAAGTCGAGCGTTGCTCAGACGATGGTTGCTGCAACGGCAAAACCGATCATCCACAATCGCAGGAGCAGGGGAAACGTATTGAAGGAAACGACGAGTGAAACCAAACCAGCAAATGACGCCTTAGATATTGCGATTATTGGGGTCTCCGGTCGTTATCCGAAAGCTAGAAATATGAGCGAGTTCTGGCGTAACCTGCGCGATGGCAAGGATTGTGTCACAGAAATTCCCGAAGAGCGCTGGGATCACAGCCTGTTCTTTGATGCAGATAAGAAAAAGCAAGGAAAAACCTACAGCAAGTGGGGAGGCTTCCTGGACGGTGTTCATCAATTTGACCCGTTATTTTTCAATATCACACCAAGAGAGGCTGAAATCATGGACCCCCAAGAGCGTTTGTTCCTGGAGTGCGTCTATGAAACGTTAGAGGATGCAGGGTATACGCGTGAATCGCTCGGCTCGACACCTGGCATGGGTTTAGGCGGTAATGTCGGGGTTTACGTCGGAGTCATGTACGAAGAATACCAGCTCTATGGAGCGCAAGAAACGATGCTCGGTAGACCGATGGCGCTGGCAGGAAGTCCAGCCTCCATTGCGAATCGGGTTTCTTATTTCTGCAACTTCCATGGACCTAGCATGGCGGTCGATACGATGTGTTCCTCTTCCCTGACAACCATTCATTTGGCTTGCCAAAGTCTACAGCAAGGGGAATGTGAGGCTGCTATCGCAGGTGGTGTCAACATTTCCATTCACCCCAACAAATACTTGATGCTTGGACAAGGCAAATTCGCATCCAGCAAGGGACGATGCGAAAGCTTTGGAATCGGCGGCGACGGGTATGTACCTGGCGAGGGGGTGGGAGCAGTCCTGCTTAAACCTCTGGCGAAAGCGATTGCCGATGGAGATCAAATTTATGGTGTGATAAAAGGAACTGCGGTTAACCATGGAGGAAAAACGAATGGATACAATGTACCCAGCCCGAATGCCCAAGCTCGGGTTATTGGACGTGCTTTCCAAAAAGCCGGAATCGATCCACGGACGATCAGCTATCTGGAAGCACATGGTACGGGGACCTCTTTAGGTGATCCAATTGAAATTACGGGCCTAACGAAGGCTTTCCAAGTGTACACAAATGACAAACAGTTTTGTGCCATTGGATCGGCGAAGTCCAACATCGGGCATTGTGAGAGTGCGGCGGGAATCGCTGGGGTGACGAAGGTCTTATTGCAACTTAAGCATGGACAATTAGCACCATCCCTGCATGCTGAAGTACTCAACCCGAATATAGATTTCAGCGTGACGCCGTTTGTTGTTCAACAAGAGCTGACGGAGTGGAAACGCCCTGTCATTGACGGACGGGAAGCTCCACGCCGCGCTGGTGTGAGCAGTTTTGGTGCGGGCGGATCGAATGCCCATGTCGTGATTGAAGAATACATTCCAAAAATGCAAGAGCAGGCTACCATAATGGCAAGTCCGCAAAATCCTGCCTTGATTCTCCTGTCGGCCAAGAATGAAGATCAGCTTCAGCGACGGGTACAACGACTGCTCGAATACATTGCAGAGCAGGGATTGTCTGATGCGGATTTAGCTGAAATGGCCTATACCCTTCAAGTGGGACGAGAACCGATGGAGGAACGTTTAGCTGTGATTGCGGGCTCGATGATGGAACTTGAAGAGAAATTAAAGCAATTCATAAGAAGACAGAAGGACATTGAAGACCTGTATCACGGACAGGTAAAACGTCATAAAGACACCTTGGCAATCTTTGCAGCCGATGATGATATGCCGCAAATGATTGATTCCTGGATGAACAAAGGAAAATACAGCAAATTGCTGGACGTTTGGGTGAAAGGGCTAAACATTGACTGGAGCAGCTTGTATGGGGAGAGAAAGCCTCGGCGGATTAGTCTTCCAACCTATCCGTTTAGCCGAGAAGCTTATTGGGTGCCTGGTGGACATACGTCTTTTACAAGTGCAGCATCCCTATCCACATATGAGAAGCATCCCGTTCAGCCAGACATGCGCATTTTGAAAAAGCAATGGAAGGCCTGCCCAGCGATGCCAACCAAAGCAGCTCATCGAACGATTGGTATTTTCACAACGGATGAAACGAAGCATTTGGCGATTCAACTGTCCAACCATTTCGCCAAGTGTGAAATTCTGGAACTGAACGAGCTCGAGTCACGATTCCACCAGGATGAGACGGAGTGGAAAAACTATGATGGCATTATCGATTTGATCGGTTGTGGGCGTCAGTATCCCGATTCGCTGGCTTGGATTCCATGGCTGCAACAACTCATTGAGAATGGTCATAAGGAAGGCTTGACGCTATTGGGTGTGACAAAAGGCTTGGAATCCTTCCAGAATGACTCTGTCAATTTGACGGGGGCCTCACGTGTTGGGTTATACCGCATGCTGCAAAGTGAATACAAGCATCTGCAATCACGTCATGTGGATTTGGAGCCATTGGCTGATGGAGAAGAACTTGCGCAACAGATTGCAGCAGAGTTTCTTGTCGATGCTCAGGAAACAGAGGTTTGCTATCGAGCGGGTGAGCGTTATAGCGCTTATCTTCAGGAAGAGAGGGTAGCAGACAGTCAGGAGCCAGCGTTTGTTTTCCCTGAGAACCATGTTCTGTTGATCACAGGCGGCACCCGAGGGCTTGGATATCTATGCGCCAAACATTTTGTAGAGCGTCATGGTGTCAAAAAACTGGTGCTCACAGGGAGAGAAAGTCTCCCGCCACGCGAGCAATGGGGAGCCTATGAGACGCAAAGCACTTCTTCAGCAAAGAAAATTCGGGCGGTACAAGCTTTGGAAAAGCAAGGCGTACAGGTTGAAGTCCTCTCTGTATCCTTAACCGATGAAGAGGCTTGGCAACAGCATTTGCGCGAGTTGAAACAGACGATGGGGCCGATTGGCGGGGTGATTCATTGCGCTGGTTTTAGCGATGATCAAAATCCTGCGTTTATTCGGAAATCGACGGATGGAATTCAGCAGGTATTACAACCGAAAGTTGCTGGACTGCATACGCTATACGAACTCTGCAAGGATGAGCCTTTACAGTTCTTCGTTCTCTTTTCATCTGCTTCGGCAATCATTCCATCCTTGGCAGCGGGGCAGAGTGATTACGCGTTAGCCAATGCCTATATGGATTATTTTGCAACGGCACATGCGGATTTTTGCCCGATCGTCAGCATTCAGTGGCCGAGCTGGAAGGAAACCGGGATCGGTGCAGTTACGACCAAAGCCTATCAACAAACAGGACTCGTACACATCACTGACGAGCAAGGACTGCGATTACTGGATCATATTCTTTTGAAAAAAATTGGTCCTGTAGTGTTCCCTGCAGCCATTGACGAGGAACTGTGGGAACACCAGCAATTGATGCAACACAAAAAGCAAGAAGCTCCTGTTGTGAACCTGTCGCCTCATCGTCCACCAGCAGGCAAGCCGACGCAAAGCTCAGTGGGTCTTGAGAAGACAGCACAAACAAGACTGATTGAGCTGTTTGCGAAGGAGCTGAAAATAGATCCTGCCAGATTGGAAATAGACAAAGAGTTTCCAGATTACGGGATCGATTCGGTGTTACTGGCTCAAGTGATGAATGAGATCAGTAAATGGTTGGGCAAGGACTTGGACCCGACGATTTTATATGAATATCCCACCATCGAAACACTTGCAGAATGGCTAACCAGCAATCACGGCGATTCCATTTCTGACGAACTGACGCTGACTTCTCCTGAAATGAGCGACCATCCGAAGAGTCAGCCTATCCGCAGGGAAACTAAGAAAAGCCAGATGGTGAGTAGTCAGGCTCCCCCATATAATCAGGCAAATCCGTCTGACATCGCAGTAGTGGGGCTCTCTTGCCGTTTTCCGGGTGCTCGTAACGTGGATGAATATTGGAAGTTGTTAGCGGAGGGCCGTTCAGCCATTGGGGCTGTGCCAAAGGAACGCTGGGGGTATGAAAATTCCTATCATGCAGGACTTCTGGACAACATAACTGCTTTTGATCCTTCTTACTTCCTGATTGCAAAAGAAGATGCCAAGGCCATGGACCCGCAAGCCTTATTGGTAATGGAGGAAAGTCTTCACCTATGGCATCAGGCAGGATACACAGCGAAAGACATCAAGGGAAGGGCGGTAGGCGTCTACATCGGGGCAAGAAGTAATCACCGCCCAAGTGAAGATCGTCTTCATCAAACACAAAATCCGATTATGACCGTGGGACAAAACTATTTGGCCACAAATATTTCCCAGTACTTCGATCTTAGAGGACCGAGTATGGTCATCGATACCGCATGCTCTTCGGCGCTGGTCGGGATGAATATGGCGATTCATTCCCTTCGCAGTGGAGAGATTGAGGCTGCTATTGTCGGCGGGGTAAACGTATTAAACGGTGATGAAGCGCATCGGATGTTCCACCAAAGAGGGATTTTAAGCGAAGAGCCAGCCTTCCATATTTTTGATAGGCGTGCGGACGGCCTCGTATTGGGAGAAGGCGTAGGAATGGTTCTATTGAAGACCGTGGAACAAGCACTGGCTGATGGTGATGAAATACATGCCGTCATCAAGGGAGTAGCGGTCAACAATGATGGACGAACGGCAGGTCCTGCCACCCCCAATTTGCAAGCCCAAAAAGAAGTTATGCAGACGGCACTGGCGAAAGCTGGCGTGAATCCGGAACAAATCAGCTATATAGAAGCGAATGGTTCTGGTTCAGAGGTTACAGATTTACTTGAACTCAAAGCCATTCAGTCTGTCTATCGCTCATCTCATATGACCGCTTGCGGATTAGGATCGATCAAGCCAAACATCGGTCATCCATTATGTGCAGAAGGGATTGCCAGCTTGATAAAAGTCGTGCTGATGCTCAAACACCAACAGTTGGTTCCGTTCTTGTCAGGGCAAGAGCCGATGACCCATTTCCATATGGAGTCAACGCCGTTTTATTTTCAACGACAGCTTTCTGAATGGAACGATTCGCCCAGAATAGCAGCGATTAATTGTTTTGCAGATGGGGGAACGAACGCCAACGTCGTTTTACAATCCTGGGAGGAGGCAGTCTCACGTCCGAACAAACGACATTCGATTGCACCTCCGACGTTAAACCGATTTGACGTTTACCGTGAAGAGGCAGGGCGTCCAACAAAAACACTGACATATGTGAGTCAGAAACCCAACCATACGACCAGTATTTGGAAGCGACAAATAGTGGAGGGATAAACGTGCATGATCAGTTTCTCTTAACGATCAACCATCCAATCCTCAAAAATCATAAAGCGCACGGTCAGGAACTGTTGCCCGGATTAGCCCATATTGATCTGTTGTATCAAATGTTTCGGGAAAATGGTCATGATTACCGCGAGCTTGAGCTTCGCAATCTAACGATCTATCATCCGATCATGGTGGGACAGGATTATGATGTCATGCTGAGCATTCAGTGCACGCAAGGCAAAGCAGGGCAGTGGCAGATTCGGATGGAGGGTCAGACACAGCGTAACGGCATTTTAGACTTGGAGAAAAAGCTGTATGTCACTGCTGAAATGCATCAAAGTGCCTCTGCGCAGTTCGATGAGACGCTGGATCTTCCCATGCTAGAGCAAGCGGCAAACAAAAAGATCAATCTTCATGACGTATATGAGCAATGCCGTCGTCAGGAATTGGTCCATACAGGTTTTATGAAGGCAGAAGGAACGATTTACGAAACAGATTCTACGGCGGTAATGGATATTTCACTCGGTAAACATGCCCTTCCCAGTGCGGAAGGGTTCATGTTTCACCCGACCTTGATCGATGGGTCTGCGATCGGCTCGATGGTATTGTTCACTTCGGTTATACAAGGAGAGCAACGGCTATTTTTGCCGCTTTTTTATGAATCTTTTCGTGCCTCCGCCCTATTGCAGCAGCATTGCTTTGCCAGAGTACAAACTTCATCCATCCAAAGAAAAAATGAACTGATGTATATGACGATGGAGTTCTTTGATCGTTCAGGCAAAAAAATTGCGCATTTGCAAAATTTTGCAGGCAAGCTCGTTCGTGATCCTGGACTGATCCATTCCAATAAAAACGAAGTACCTCCGCTTCGAGCCGATTTCCAACCATCGAAGCAACCGGTGTCTCTTTCGAAAGGACCCGTTCATGAGGCGAATGAATCGCAATCTGCCGTCGTAAGTAAAGCACAAACTTTTTTACAACAACTGCTGGCCGAGCGATTACAAGTTCCGGCTGCGTTGATTGATACGCAGATTGGTTACTATGAAATGGGGTTGAACTCACCAGGCTTGTTGGAAGTGGTGAAGGCTGTCGAAGCGAAAGTAGGAGTGTCTTTGGCTCCTACTTTATTGTTTGAGTATACGAATATCGCTGAGTTGGCCGCCTATCTGGCCGAGAATCATGCTTCCGTATTCAGTGGGCTTGATTTGACGAAACAGGAAGATAGACAAGAGTTGCCACAACCTGCCAAAGTCGGAGCCTCATCAGCAACCTCTGAGAATCACGCAGCGATTCCCAATGAAGAAATTGCGATCATCGGGATGGCAGGTCGCTATCCAGAGGCAAGAAATCTCCATGAATTCTGGACAAATTTAAAAGAAGGCAAAGACTGCATCAAAGAAGTCCCGAAATCTCGCTGGGATTGGCAGCAGTTTGGAGAACTCAAATCCCCTTCAGGGAAGCAAATGTCCAAATGGGGAGGGTTTATTGAAGACCCCGATTGCTTTGATTCTCCCTTTTTCAGAATATCGCCGCGGGAAGCAGAAACGATGGACCCCCAGGAGCGTTTGTTTTTGGAAACATGCTGGGAAGCGATGGAAGATGCAGGCTATACGCCGAAGACGATTGTTCCGCCTCGGGGGAGCAGTAACAGGCGGCAGGTTGGTGTCTTTGTTGGCGTGATGCACAAGGATTATTCCCTCATCGGAGCGGAAGCGATGTCTCGGGGCGAAATGTTCCCGTTATCCTTGAACTATGCACCGATTGCCAATCGCGTTTCTTATTTCTGTAATTTTCATGGTCCGAGTATGGCAATTGACACCGTTTGCTCCTCCTCGCTGACGGCTGTGCATTTGGCGCTGGAGAGCATCAAGCGCGGAGAATGTGAGGTAGCATTGGCGGGAGGGGTCAATTTATCCTTGCATCCCGGCAAATACTTGTCATACGGCATGATGGATATGCATTCGAGTGATGGTTATTGTCATACCTTTGGCAAGGATGGCGACGGGTATGTTTCTGGAGAAGGCGTCGGTACGGTCGTATTAAAGCCATTGCGCAAAGCGATTGAGGATGGCGATCATATTTATGCCGTGGTAAAAGGAAGCAGTGTAAACCACGTCGGATCGGTGAGCGGGCCTTCGGTGCCAAGCCCTGTTGCTCAGGCAGAGGTCATTACAGCATGCCTGGAAAAGAGCAGCGTAGACGCGAGAACGATCAGTTATGTGGAAGCGCACGGGACCGGAACCTCTTTAGGCGATCCGATTGAAATTCAAGGATTGGTGAAAGCGTTTCGTCAATATACAGAGGATCAGCAGTTTTGTTCCATAGGCTCAGTAAAGTCAAATATCGGACACGCTGAATCTGCCGCAGGTATCAGCGGTTTGCAAAAAGCTGTTCTTCAGCTCTACCATAAAACGCTCGTTGCTTCCTTACATGCCAAGGAAGTGAATCCGTTTATTGATTTTGCGCAATCTCCTTTTTATGTACAGCAGCGGACAGAAGAATGGAAATCAGTGATCATGGAAAAAGGTCGAGAAGTGTCCGTTCCGAGACGTGCAGGGGTAAGCTCGTTTGGCGCTTCGGGGTCCAATGCCCATATAATTTTGGAAGAGTACATCCCAGTTGAAACAAAGCCGAAAGTGCAAGCCATTGCCCGTAAAAATCACCCAGTGATGATTCCGCTATCTGCCAAGAATAAGGAACGATTGCTAGTCTATGCGCAAAAAGTAGCGGACTTTCTAAAAAGGGCATCATCTGGCAATCACCCTCAACCAAGTGAGGAAGAGAAGCAAAAACAGCTTCAAGAAATGCTGGAGAAGAAGCTTCGCAGAATGTTATCCACTATTATTCATGTGGCAGAAAGCAGCATTGAGCTCGAACAAGAGTGGCATGAATACGGAGTAGACCTCGTTCAAATCACACAGCTCAAGCAAAAACTGCAAGAGGAGCTGCATATTCAGCTTGATTTCAAGGAATTCGATCAAGGCAACTCCATTGCTTCTGTCATCGCTTCTCTCATGGATAGCCATCGAGACGAGATAGAAGTGGAAGCTCAGTCTTTTGCTGATCGAGAAACACGAATCGATCTGGAAAATGTGGCGTATACCTTGCAGGTTGGACGAGAAGCGATGAAAGAACGAGTTGCCTTTGTCGTCGAGGATATACCCGAGCTGATCGGAAAATTGGAAGCTTTTTCGCGAGGCGAGAATGCGATCGATCATTGCTGGATAGGGAGCTTGAAGCCGAACAACGACCAAGACTCTCAACAGCTTATCCAAAGCTGGATTGCAGAAGGCGACATCAGAAAAATAGCGGAATGTTGGGTGACAGGCTATGAAATGGACTGGGAACAGCTATACCAGAATAACAAACCTAGACGTGTGCCCTTGCCGACGTACCCATTTGCGAAGAATCGTTATTGGATTCCAGAGAGCAAAAGTAAATCGGTGAGCCGCAAGACAGCAGCTCCATTTATGAGCGAAACTGCCATTCATCCACTTTTGCAGCGGAATACTTCTGATTTTTCTGAACAAAGGTTCAGTTCCACCTTTACAGGTCAGGAGTTTTTCTTATCAGATCATGTCGTGAAGAATCAGAGAATTTTGCCGGGAGTCGCCTATCTGGAAATGGCGATAGCAGCAGCAGAGCAAGCAACGGCTGCCTTGACTGAAGAACCAGCCCAGATTCAACTCAAAAACGTGGTTTGGACACGGCCAATTGTTGTGGGTGACCAACCTGCACAGATACATATCGGTCTTGTTCCCGAAGAGAATGGTGAGATTACTTTTGAAATCTATAGCGAGTTGGAGGCGATGGATGCAGAACCCGTCGTACACAGTCAGGGCAGCGTCATGCTTCATGCTGTTGCTAAGAAACATGCCTTGAATTTGCCATCCTTACAAGCAGAGTGCAATCAACGAGCGTTTTCATCCGAACAATGCTACAGCATTTTTCATGCAATAGGGATGGATTATGGTTCGGCTCATCAAGGAATTGACACCTTGTATGTAGGGGAGGGTCAAGTTTTAGCCAAGTTATCCTTGCCAGCCACCGTCTCCGAGATGGAAAACCCTTTTGTCCTGCATCCAAGCTTAATGGATTCGGCTTTGCAGGCATCGATCGGGCTCATGATGGTTGGGGAAGAGACCCCATCAGCGGATGGTCATACGAGCCGAAAGCCGTCCTTGCCTTTTGCCATGGAGAAAGTGGAAATCTACGGCAAGTGCACATCCTCGATGTGGGCGTACGTTCGTTACAGTGCCACCAGCAGCGCAGACGACAAAGTGCAGAAGCTGGATATTGATTTATGCGATGACCAAGGAACGGTTTGTGTACGAATAAAGGGGTATTCCATGCGAGTGCTGGAGGACGGGAAGCAAGCGAGCCATGTTTCTTCGAAAAGCGCTACTTCCGCAACTTCTCTGGAGCCTCCTGTGGGGAATCTCATGCTGTCTGCTGTGTGGGATGTGACTCCTGTTGAGAAGGGACAGCTTTTCCCCACTGCTGATGAGCAGGTTGTCATTGTGGGCGGAAATGAAGAGAATAGGATCGCCATTCAACAATACTATCCACGAGCAAAAGTATTGTCCATTCAGGCTGAGAATACGATGGAGGAAATCGTATACCGACTGGAAGAGCTTGGTTCCATCGATCATCTGGTGTGGATCGCTCCTTTTGATGCGATAGACTCCTTGGCGGATCATCGATTAATCGCGGGGCAAGATCAGGGAGTGATTCTATGCTTCCGAACGATTAAAGCCTTGCTTCACTTGGGATATGGAAGTAAGGAGTTGGGGTGGAGTGTCATCACGGTTCAAGCCCAGCCTATATGCCATACAGATGTTGTGAATCCTTGCCACGCCAGTATTCATGGATTAATTGGTTCGATGGCGAAGGAATATCCAAACTGGAAGATTCGACTCATGGATGTAGAGGCCGAATCTGAATGGCCGCTGGATGATATGTTGAGGCTGCCAAGAGATCGTCAGGGTCGTCCGTGGGTTTATCGTCAGGGTGAATGGTATCGTCAGCAGTTGCTTACCGTCGATCATCCTCCGATTGATCAGACACGAATGAAGCAGAGTGGTATTTATGTGGTGATTGGCGGTGCTGGTGGCATCGGCGAAGCGTGGACCGAATATATGATACGTACCTATCAAGCTCAGATTATATGGATTGGTCGCCGTCCAAAAAATGAAGAGATTCAAGCCAAGATAGATAGACTTGCCGCTTTTGGACCAGCACCAGACTATATAGCAGCGGATGCAACGCAGCAGAACGCTTTGCAACAAGCTTATGAACAGATCAAGCAAACGTATCAACGGATTGACGGAGTTGTTCATTCTGCCATGGTCTTGGTGGAGGAAAGCTTGGAAAACATGCAAGAGGAAGGTTTCCGAGCAGTGCTTTCGTCTAAGGTGGATGTGAGTGTGAACATCGCTTTGGTGTTTGAGAAGGAGCCGTTGGATTTTGTCTTGTTCTTTTCATCACTCATGGCAGTTACGAAAGCTCCGAAGCAAAGCAACTACGCGGCTGGTTGTACCTTTAAAGATGCCTATGCTCATCAATTGACTCAAGCATGGCCATGTGCGGTGAAACTGATCAATTGGGGATATTGGAGCAGTGGGCAAGTGGAAGATACTCATCAGGAGATGGTAGAAACCTATCGTCGTTTGGAGCAAATCGGCATTGGGCTGATTCAGCCGCAAGAAGCAATGCAAGCCATAGAGACACTTCTCGCAGGAGCCATGGATCAAATTGCTTTCATGAAGATCACGAAGCCTGTTGTCATTGAAGGGATGAAGGTAGAGGAATGGGTGGATATTCACTCTGCAATATACCCGTCCACGCTACAGCTGTCTGCCCATGAAAATGAAGGGCTTGCTGATGTAGTGGCTGCCCTTATCAAGGAGAGATTGAAGCATGACCAATCAGCGGGAATACGGATTCTCGAACTTGGAGCAGGTACAGAATCCACCAGTTCCTTGCTTTCACAAAAATTACATGCCTATCAATCTTTTGTGAGCTTCGAAGCTTTTGATCCAGAAGCGGCGTTAAGTGAACAAGGATTGGATGCTGGTGAGTACGACCTGATTATCACAGCGAATAACCTGCACACCGCTCAACAAATTCGCCAAACCCTGCGTAACTGCAAGAATCTCTTAAAAAGGAATGGTCTGCTTCTAGTAAAAGAGATGATGGAGGAAAACGTACGTAAAGACCTCACAGAAGGTCTTACACTACCTCTGGAAGGTTGGCAGAAAGGATTGAGAGATGAGGGCTACCGAGTTGTCTCCTATCCACAGTTGATAATTGCTGAAAGTGACGGCGTTGTCCGCAAGTCCAAACAACAGCAGAAATCAATGGGGACCTCAGCCTCTTCTCTACCAACTCCTTCAAATGCAGACAGAGGAACAAGCACGGAGGCTATGCTTCGGGAGAAAAGCATAACCTATTTCAAGCAATTGGTCGGAGAAACACTGAAAATTCCATTTGACCAGATCGATTCTTCTGCCGCCCTGGAGGAGTATGGCATTGATTCGATTATGATTGTGCAAATGACAAATGTCCTACGGAAAAAAATGCATCAGATCAGCACGACCCTCTTTTTTGAATATCAAACGATTGATGCGCTGGTCGAGCATTTCATGACAACAAAAGCGGATGAATTACTAGCATTAGTAGGAATGGATGAACAAGAACCTGTTCAAATGCAACTAACCAACTCAGCAGCTTCTGGAAAGACAACCCAAGAGCAAGCTGGCTCGACATTTCGAAAGGCAAAGTCTCGCCGATTCCTGCATGTTTCTGATCCAGAAGCGGAAAAAACAACAGCGCCGTCCAGACAGGATGTGGCGATCATTGGTCTTGCAGGACGTTATCCACAAGCGGGGGATGTCTGGGAGTTTTGGACTCGGCTGAAAGAAGGGAAGAATTGCATCACGGAAGTGCCGAAGGATCGTTGGAATTGGCAAGAATTTTTCAGCGAAGAAAAAGGGAAAAGAGGATACATGTACACCAAATGGGGCGGTTTCATCGAGGATATCGATAAATTCGACCCGCTCTTTTTCCAAATTTCGCCTAACGAAGCAGAGCAGATGGACCCGCAGGAGCGCCTATTTTTACAAACGGCCTACGCCAGTATGGAAGATGCGGGCTACACTCCTGCCACTTTGGGAGAAAGCAGAAAAATTGGTGTGTTTGTTGGTGTCATGAATGGAAATTACCCAGCAGGAACGAGCTACTGGTCGATTGCGAATCGAGTTTCCTACCTGTTCAATTTCCAAGGACCGAGTCTAGCAGTGGATACGGCGTGCTCCTCTTCTTTGACGGCGATTCATTTGGCATTGGAAAGCTTGTACAGTGGTACAAGTGAATGTGCCATCGCTGGCGGGGTCAATTTAATTGTCGATCCGTTTCACTATATTCGACTGTCTGGAGCGACGATGCTTTCTGCTGGTGACCGCTGCAAGTCGTTTGGCGATCAAGCGGACGGTTTTGTAGATGGAGAAGGTGTGGGAGCTATCGTATTGAAGCCTCTGCAAAAGGCGATTGCCGACGGAGACCACATATACGGCGTCATCAAGGGAAGCATGCTCAATGCAGGCGGCAAAACGAATGGATACACCGTTCCCAACCCCATCGCACAGTCGCAGGTAATCCACGAGGCATTACAGCGAGCGGGAGTGGATGCTCGTGCCGTCAGCTACATCGAAGCGCACGGTACAGGTACCGCTTTGGGCGACCCAATCGAGATTGCGGGACTGACTCGTGCATTCGGACAACACACGAAAGACAAGCAATTCTGCGCGATTGGCTCGGCCAAGTCGAACATCGGACATACGGAGAGTGCGGCAGGAATTGCGGGATTGACCAAAATATTGCTTCAAATGAAGTACGGTCAAATCGCACCATCCTTGCACGCTGAGGTCATGAATCCAAACATTGATTTCAGTGATACACCATTTGCGGTTCAGCAAAAGCTGGCAGAGTGGCAAAGACCAATCATTGAAATCAACGGAGTAACCAAGGAATATCCGAGAATCGCTGGGCTATCGTCGTTTGGGGCGGGAGGAGCCAATGTCCATATTGTCATCGAAGAGTATCGCGAAAAAGATAGACAGCCAGAGAATAGTATGCAGCCACAGCATCCAAAAGTGATCGTGCTCTCAGCGAAGAATGAAGAGAGACTGTTGGCTCAAGTGAATCGATTATTGAAGGCGATCAAGGAAGAATCATTCACTGATGCCCATTTGGCTGATATCGCTTTTACGCTTCAGGTAGGACGGGAAGCGCTGGAGGAACGCTTGGCTGTCCTCGTCAGATCAGTTGATGAGCTTGCGGAAAAACTAACGCATTTTGCAGAAGGTGAAGAGAACATTGCCGAGCTGTATCGTGGGCGAGTGAAACGCAACCATGACACGGTAGCCCTTTTTGCTGATGAAGATATGAAACAAACAGTAGAGACATGGATTGCCAAAGGGAAATTCGCAAAACTGATGAACCTTTGGGTCAAGGGCGTCTCTTTTGATTGGAATAAGCTATATAGCCAAGATAAACCGCGGCGCGTCAGCTTGCCTACTTATCCTTTTGCCAGGGAGCGTTATTGGATAGACGTTGAGAAGCCAAAGGCAGCAGGTATGAACGAATCATCTTCGGTTAGAGGGGATATCCTCCATCCATTGCTTCACAAGAACACTTCTGACCTCTATGAGCTGAGATATAGTTCCATCTTCACAGGGCAGGAGCCGTTCTTGGCTGACCAACTTGGAAACGGGCAGCGCTTCTTTCCACTCACTGCTTATCTGGAAATGGCACGGGCGGCAGTGAAGCAGGCAGCGGGAGATAGAGAGGGGACTTTATCTGGAATCCGAATGTCTCATGTTGTCACAGATCAACCGCTATTGGTGGGCGAGGATTTGGTTCAGGTACACCTGGGGATCCATCCAGAGGATACTGGAGAGCTTTCCTATGAAATCTACAGCAAATCGAATGAAGATGATACCGAGTCTGTGGTACACAGCCAAGGTATGGTCGAATTCACTTCGTTCGTTGAAGCACCAATTTTGGATCTACCTGCCTTGCAAGCCGAGAGCAGTGAGATGCTTACTGCCCGACAATGCTGCGAGCTGTTAAAAGAACGTGGAATGGCTGATCATCCGAGTTTTGAAGGGATTGAAGAGGTATACAGGGCGCGGGAACAAGTTCTGGTAAAACTCTCCTTGCCCTCGATTGCCATGGAAACAGCAGGACAATTCGTTCTCCATCCTAGCCTGCTGGAGTCTCTATTGCAGTCATCTCGTTATCTCGCTACGGAGGCTACAACATCTGGCAGCATCAGCTTCATCCGACCGGATGGTTCTTTTGTCCTTGAAGAGCTGGAGATTTACGAGAATCATCCTGCTGTGCTGTATGCTCTCATTCGATACAGTGATGATGCCAAAGTGGAGAATAAAAAAATAGATATCGATCTATGTGATGAGGCAGGCAGAATAGGCGTGAGGATGAGAGGCTTTTCAATGGGGAGTGAAAAACGAGGTGCGACGGTGAGGGAGACTCAGGAAACAGTGACTTCCGCTCCCGCACTGATGGGAACCACGATGCTCACTCCAGTATGGAACGCCGCGTCTGTAGAAAAAGGGGAAGTCATTCCATCAACGAGTAATCAAGTAGTCATCGTTTGCGCCGAAGAAAAGGACAGAAGTCTCCTTCAACGTCATTACCCTCAAGCTACTGTTTTACCGCTTCAGTCAGATGATTCTATTGAGGTCATCGCAAGTAAGCTGGAAGAGCAGGGTGTGGTCGATCACATCATGTGGGTTGCTCCCGATAGCTGTGTGAAATCCGTAAAAGAGGAGTCCGTGATGAACGAGCAGGAGCGGGGCGTTATTCAAGTTTTCCGCTTGATCAAGGCTTTGCTTGCGCTGGGGTATCAGACGAAAGACTTGGGCTGGACGATCATTACTGTCCAGGCACAGGCTATCTACCAAAGAGAGAAAGTCCATCCAACGCATGCCAGCATCCACGGATTGATCGGGTCGATGGCGAAGGAATATCCGAACTGGAAGGTAAGACTCGTCGATTTGGAGGCGCATGCCGAGTGGCCGCTCCATGATATTTTTACTTTGCCTGCCGATGCTCAAGGAAACGCTTGGGCATACCGTGGACACGCGTGGTATCGCCAACAGTTGATGCCGGTGCAGAGACCTTTCACGAAGCAAACCGTCTACCGGCAACATGGCGTCTATGTTGTGATTGGAGGCGCGGGCGGTATTGGACAGGCGTGGAGCGAATACATGATCCGCACCTATCAAGCCCAGGTGATTTGGATTGGTCGTCGCATGAAAGATGAGTCCATTCAGAACAAAATAAATCAACTTGCTGCCCTGGGACCTGCACCACTCTACATCGAAGCTGATGCTACGGATCGCGAGTCGCTGCAATCTGCTTATGAGGAGATCCAAAAGCAACATGGCAAGATTAACGGGGTGATTCATTCCGCCATTGTCCTCCTGGATAGAAGTCTGGCGAATATGGACGAGACGACCTTCCGAGCCGGACTGGTACCAAAAGTAGAGGTAAGTGTGCGGATGAGCCAAGTGTTTGGCGAGGAGCCATTGGATTTCGTCCTGTTTTTCTCCTCGATTAACTCGTTTACGAAATCGCCTGGACAAAGCAATTATGCTGCCGGCTGCGCCTTCAAAGATGCTTTCGCTCATCAGCTTGCCAAGGAATGGACATGCGCGGTGAAAGTAATGAACTGGGGATACTGGGGCAGTGTTGGAATCGTTGCGTCCAAGGGCTATCAGGAACGAATGGAACAGATCGGCATTGGCTCGATTGAACCTTCAGAAGGGATGGAAGCATTGGAAGCCTTGCTAACAGGTCCCATGAATCAATTGGCGCTGATGAAAACGACCAAGCCACTCGAGATGGAAGGAATCAATACACAGGAATCGGTTGCAGTCGTTTCAACCAAAATTTCCTCCAGCATGGCAAGCATTAAAAACAAGTTAAAAGTAAAAGAGATGCCCAAAGCAGCCTATTTTGCATTAGAAGCAGGTACGGGCACGGACAGCTTGTTTGAGAACGTACAAGCAACGATCATTCAGCTCGCCTCTCAAATCCTGAAGGTAGAGAGCGAAGAAATCGATACGGATAGTGAACTAAAAGAATACGGATTCGACCCAGTCAAGCTCACCGAGTTTTCTACCAAAATCAATCAGACGTACAAGCTTGAACTGACACCTGCTGCGATGATGGACTATCCAACGCTTAAACACATTACTGAATTTCTAGTCAATGCCACTCAGAAATCTCAACCAGCAAGAGAACAGGACAAACCGGTTCTATACGTGTAAGCCGAAGGAGTGCCTAGTATGAACAAAATGGACGAGCTTCTCTTAAAGTTACTGTGGGGTCAAATGCAGTCGCTCGGCTGCTTTGCAGAAAAGAATCAGACGCTCAGCGATCTCAAAAGAAAAAGCGGCCTGCTTGACTTATATGACATGTGGCTCGAAGAAACGGCTTCTGTTTTAGCCCGGAATGATTATCTCGTTTACGATAGCGAAACATCTACCGTGATCGATACTGCGCTCATTTCCAGTACGGCTGTCTGGCAGGAATGGGAACAAGAAAAAGGAGTCTGGCTAAAAAATCCGGATACGCATGCGCAAGTCAAGCTAATCGAAGCAACCCTGCGTGTTTTACCGCAAATTCTCACTGGAAAAGTGAGGGCTACAGAGGTCATCTTTCCCAATTCATCGATGGAATTAGTCGAAAAGGTATACAAAAATAACAGAGTTTCCGACTACTTCAATGAAGTGCTCGCGGATACAGTGGTTGCTTTTGTAGAGGAACGGCTCAATCAGGATTCTGCGGCACGAATTCGCATTCTTGAGATTGGTGCAGGTACGGGAGGAACGAGTGCCGTCGTTTTCCAAAAGTTAAAGGCGTATGAAAAGCATATCCAGGAATATTGCTATACAGACCTCTCCAAAGCCTTTTTCATGCATGCAGAAAAAGCGTATGGCCCAAGCAATCCGTATTTGACCTATCGGATTTTTAACGTAGAAGAGCCTGTGACGGGACAAGGAATTGATTTGGGCGGATATGATATCGTCATTGCCGCAAATGTCCTGCACGCCACCAAAAACATTCGCCAAACCGTGCGTAACGCGAAAGCCGTTCTAAAGAAGAACGGCTTGCTTTTGCTAAATGAAATGAGTAAAAACACCCTCTTCCTCCACCTTACCTTTGGTTTGCTGGAGGGCTGGTGGCTGTACGAAGACCCAGAGCTGCGCCTTTCAGGCTGCCCTGGGTTATCTTCGGCAACGTGGCAGAGAGTATTGGAGGAAGAAGGATTTCAGTCGGTCTTTTTCCCAACAGAAGAGGCGCACGCGATGGGACAGCAGATTATTGTGACCGAAAGTGACGGCGTGATCCGCCAACAGCAAATAAAACAACCGCCTAAACCTAAGGCGAGCGTAAATGCTGAACAGCCAAAAGCCAAGAGAGTGGAAATACCTTTCGCTCCTGAAGGAAGGGCAAGCAAAGATGTCCTGCGCGAAAAAAGTACGGAATACATCAAACATCTGATCGCTGAAACACTGAAGATGCCGAGTAACCGAATGGATGCTTCTGAGCCTTTAGAGGCGTACGGTATGGATTCCATTTTATCTGTTCAACTGATCAATCAATTTCGGAAAATTTTCGGCGAAACCATCAGCGGTACTTTGTTTTTTGAATATCAGACAGTAGATGACTTAGTCGAGCATTTACTCGAGACACAAAGAGAAGCGCTGATTTCGCTCACAGAATTAAATGATTACAAGCAGGAGCCAAATCAAACGGAAGATCAGGTTGAGCTTGCCCCATTGCCGAAAACCGGAGAGAAACGAAACCCTAGAAAAACAAGATCCTTTGCGCCAGCTGTTCGTTCGCAAAGGACGGCGTCCAAGCCTGCGTCCTCCGGTAAAATAGCGATTATCGGCATGAGTGGGCGTTTTGCTCAAGCTAACAACCTGGAAGAGTTTTGGGAGAACTTAATTCAGGGTAAAAAGTCTATCTCAGAAATTCCAGCTAAGCGTTGGGATTGGACAACGTATTATCATCCAAATCGGGAGGATGCCATTTCCCAAGGAAAAAGCTATAGCAAATGGGGTGCCTTCTTAGAGGAATTTGATCAGTTCGATCCGTTATTTTTTCATATGACTCCGCGAGAAGCAGAAAATATAGACCCCCAGGAGCGCCTTTATTTAGAAGAGTGTTGGAAGGCATTAGAAGATGCAGGCTATGCCTCGTCGAAGATGTCTGCGGAGCTGCGGAAGCGAACAGGGGTTTTTGGTGGCATTACGAAACAAGGATTTCATTTGTATAGCACGGAAACCACCCAGCACTTTCCGACAACCTCGTATTCGTCGATGGTAAATCGGGTTTCGTACTACCTAAACTTACAGGGGCCGAGTATGCCGATCGATACGATGTGCTCCTCAGCTCTCGTAGCGATTCATGAAGCATGTGAATACATCCGAAACGGGAAGGGAAGCATGGCGATTGCTGGTGGAGTGAATCTGTACACCCATCCGCTTACTTATTTCGGTCTGACTGTGGGACAGCTCATTTCGCATACTTCTGACAGTGCTGCCTTTGGGAAAGGTGGAATAGGTTTTGTGCCAGGCGAGGGAGTAGGTGCTGTTGTTCTCAAGGATTACGATCAGGCTGTGCGGGACCTGGACCATATTTATGCCGTGATACGCGGAACCGCTGTCAACCATAAGGGCAAAGCCAATAGCTATATGACACCAAGCCCCAATCCTATTGCAGATGTGATGGAAGAGGCGTTGGAAGAAAGCGGACTGGACCCTCGATCCATTAGTTATCTGGAAGCTTCCGCCTATGGCTCAGACATAGTCGATGCCGTCGAAATGACAGCAGTGACGAAAGCTTTTCACAACCGTCAAGGAGCAGAAGGGGACTATCGACTCGGTTCGGTCAAGCCGAATATCGGGCATTGTGAATCGGCTTCCGGCATGTCGCAGCTAATGAAAGTGATTTTGTCCTTGCAGCATCAGACGCTGGTTCCAACACTGATTCCTGACGAATTGAATCCGAATATTCATTTTGATCAACTCCCCTTTCAATTGCAGCGAGAGGTTTCAGAATGGAAGCAGATCACAGTAGATGGGCAAACAGTCCCCCGACGAGCAGGCATTACCAGCTTTGGCGGTGGTGGAGTGAATGCCCATCTTATCGTGGAGGAATACAACCACACTCCATCATCAAGGAGAGTAAACGATTCAGAAACTGAGCTGTTTGTCTTTTCGGCCAAGAATAAAGAGAGATTGCAAGCTTACATTCATCGCTGGATTGCTTATCTGCATAAGAACAGGCATATGGATGTTGCGAATACAGCCTACACTCTTCAAATCGGAAGAGAAGAAATGCCTTGCCGTTTGGCAGTTATCACCGATAGTCAAACAGAGCTTTTAAAGCAACTGGAACGCTGGTTGGAACACCAAGAAGAGACGGAACATTGCTTTTTTGGCGATCTCAAGGAAAACAAAGAATTGATGGCAGACCGGGTTACGCTGGCAATCGAATCAAAAGATGTAGGGGAACTGGCAAAATTATGGGTTCTAGGCAATCCCATCCCTTGGCAGAAGCTGCATGAAGGGAAGGCGTTATCCCGAGTAGCTAAGCTCCCAACCTATCCATTTAAGAGGAGAACGTGCTGGATAGAACGCAATCAAACGAATCGCACTAGGAGGGAGACGAGCATGACATCCGCTCATCCAGAATTCGAAAACAAAGCCGTTGAAATTTACACATATAGCGCCAACAGCAGCGAAGCGGAGTTTTCGGAGGATTACCTGACCGTATGTCCATTTGAAAGGAAGATTCCAGGCTTTTCAATGAGCCGTGTCATTTTGAACCCGGAAAAATACCCGTTGGAAAGAGAAATGGTGAGAGAGAAGCAAGTAGAGATGCGCCAGGTACTTTTTTGCAAAGAAAATTTCTCTCGTGTGAAAAAAGTATTGGACTTCGGATGCGGTCACGGGACAGATGTAATTCAAATAGCAGAGCTTTATCCACATATCGAAACCCACGGATTTACGATTACCAAGGCGCAAGCAGAGCTTGGCAATCAACGAATCGCGCAGAAGAATCTGGGGGCTCGTGCGAAAATTTTCAACAAAGACAGCTCCAAGGATGCCTTTCCCGACCTTTACGATATTATCGTCGGGATTGAAGTGAGCTTCCATATTCGAAATAAACAGGGACTATTTCACAATATCTCTTCTGCACTCAACGAAGAGGGAACCGTTCTGTTGATCGATTACATAGCCAATACGCGAGGAGCAATCGTAGACCAGAACGTAGAAGTCAGCATTCCCACCGTGCAGGAATGGATTGAGCTTTTGGCGGAGCATCAGTTAGTGATCGATGAAATCATCGACGTATCACCGCAGATTGCTAACGCCTTGCATGATCCTGACGTGGAACAGTACATCAAGCATCTGCCTAAAGCCGTTCAAGATTTGTATATCAACACAGTAAATCAATCCATCTCTCTCGAACGAGGGTGGATCAGTTATTGTTTGTTTAAGTTGAAAAAAGCTCCGCATCTTGCGTACACGAAGCGTTGTGAATGGAATGCCAGCAAAATATCGAAGAAAAGACCGTATCCAGAAGCATTAGCGGAAATGGTAAACAGCGGTTATATTCCTTATCCGAAACAGCAAATGAGAACTCTCCCGAATCCCAATCAGCATGATCACAGCTTTCCTTGGAATCGAGAAACCATCAAAGAATCCTTGGTGGAGGCTTTTTCCACCGTTTTAGGTCTTCAACCAGAAGAATTGGGCGAGGTAGAGACCTTGAAGGATATGGGAATTGGCTCTCTTAACGCCGTTGCCTTATCCGAAATGATTAATAGCAAATTTAATCTGAAATTACCAACCAGCGTTGTGTTTGAACACGATACATTAGATTCATTGGCAGGCTATATTGCTAGTCATTTACAGCAAGGCGAGCCTAGCCAGATCCGTTCAAGTAAACCATTCGAGTCGGATGCTCAAAATCACTCAGTTACACCTGAATATTCTGAACAAAAACGCGATATGTCGGCAGATCAGTCTATTCCAGATCGGACAAAAATCAAGGCGGGCCTGAATGAGGCTTTTTCTGCCGTTTTAGGCTTGAGACAAGAAGAGCTGGAAGAAGTGGAAACTCTAAAGGATTTGGGGATCGGCTCTCTCAATGCCGTTCAATTATCCGAAGCTATCAATAGCCAGTTTCATCTGAAACTACCGACCAGTGTTGTGTTTGAACATAATACTCTGGAAGCATTGGCGAGCTACATCGCGACGCATTTACCAGGGCACCAATCAGCGCAGACAATCAGACAATTTGAAGAGAAGCCTGTATATACAGAGAGAATCCCAACCCGAGATATTGCCTCCGAGGCGGCTAAAGCAGCTTCCGATGATATCGCGATCATTGGGATTTCCTGCCGCACAGCAGGCGCTCAGGGGCAAGATGAGTTCTGGGAGCTGGTTAGTCACGGCAAAGATTGCATCAAAGAAGTGACCAACCCAGACTGGCGCGCCTTTTTCAAAGAAAATGGGCTCGTTGATATTCCAATTAAATACGGGGCGATGGAGGATATTGAATATTTTGATCCGGCGTTTTTCAAAATTTCTCCTACCGAAGCCCAATCAATGGATGTTACGCAGCGCATCCTTTTGCAAGAAAGCTATAAAGCGTTAGAGGACGCAGGTTACACCCCGTCCATGCTGAGAGGACAACCTGTTGGAACTATCATTGGCGCGATGGCGGGAATGACAGTAGAACAAGATTTCTCACATTTTGGCATGCTCGGATCGGATACGAGTATACTTGCTTCGCGCATCGCCTATTTCCTTGACCTAAAAGGACCTGCTTTGGCTGTGAATACTGCTTGCTCATCCTCTTTGGTTGCGATCGATATTGCTTGCCAAAAGCTGAAGACGGAAGAAGTCAATCTGGCTATCGCAGGGGGAATTACGATTTACTCCCACCCTGCTCCGTTTATCTCGATGAGTAACGCGAGGATGCTTTCTCCCACAGGGGAGTGCCGCCCGTTTGACAATGGTGCGAATGGGATTGTCGTTGGGGATGGCGTTGGCATTGTGATCTTAAAAAGATTGCAAGATGCATTACGGGATAACGACAGCATCTATGGTGTCATCCGTGGCAGTGGAACCAATCAGGATGGACGGACATTGGGGATTACCGTACCTAGCTTCCAAGCGCAAAGCGACCTGCAAAAATCCATTTACGCGAAAAAACAGATTGATGTGGAAGACATTCAATATATCGAGGCACACGGAACGGCGACAAAATTAGGGGACCCTGTAGAGATTCATGCACTGAGTGAATCATTCCGCCACTTCACGCCGAAGAAACGATTCTGCGCAATCGGTTCTTTAAAAGCCAATATCGGTCATACCACAGCGGCGGCTGGGGTGTTGAGTGTCATCAAGGTTTTACTCAGCATGAAAAACAGGAAGATGGCTCCTTCGATTCATTTTGTCAAAGAGAATGAACACATTGATTTTGAAAACAGCCCTGTTTATGTGAATACCAAGCTGCAAGACTGGCAGACCAATTCCAAAGGCTCTCGATTGGCTGCGGTCAGCTCTTTTGGCTTCAGCGGCACCAATGCTCATCTGGTAATTGAAGAGTTTGATCGATCAAAGGTAAGATCCGTTGCTCCTGTTGAAGGTCAAGAGATAGCGACGGGAGTCTTCGTGCTGTCAGCTGAATCACGTGAGCAATTAGTGGCCTATGCCAAGAAAACAAAGGCATTTGTAGAGAAACATCCTGAGGTGAAACTGGCTGATTTTCTTTATACCTATCAGACTGCAAGGGAATCCATGGCACATCGAGTAGCAATCGTAGTTCACAGCAAAGATCAGCTCATTGCGCTGCTGGAGCAATTCATACAAGGGAATGGGACAAAAACGGCTGATCTGTTTATCGGAGAAATAAACAAAACGGGTGGAATCAAGATCGGCGATACAGAAGAGGGAAGGGATTTTATCCGCAATCTTGCTCTGAACAAGAAAATCAAAAAGCTGGCGGAGCTATGGGTTCATGGTAATGAAATAGAGTGGGAAGCGCTCTATCCAAAAGGAATGGTGAGCCGTCTATCAGGTCTTCCGAGCTATCCTTTTGCCAAGGAACGCTATCGTTTACCCAAAGTTGTCGTAGGAAATCGAACCCATCAAGAAGCTGCTGCCACCTCCGAACTGACAGCAGAAAAACACGAACACAGAGAAGCAGACATAGCCAACTCAACTGAGGTAACTCGTGTTCAAGCGGAAGAAGCTGATGGGAGGGAGGCAGAAATCCAAAACTCGGGTATCCATCATGATGTCATACATGCTGAAGATGACGATACACCACGTAACGAACTTGTGAGAAAAATTGCTGCAGCTTGGGAAGAGGTACTTGGCGTGAAAAAGGTTGACATCCACAAAAACTTCCAAGACCTCGGCGGCGATTCAATCATGGCTACTCAGATTATTTCCAGATTGAAAAATAGCTTCCCGGTTGATTTGAATCTGGACAATCTCTTTTCGGCGCCAACTGTTGCAGGAATGGCGGAGCTAATTGAAGAGGAACTGATTGCTGTTATTGATGAACTTCCAGAAGAGGCAATTTTGGAGCTATTAAGCTGATGAATTCATCTCGTAAGTACGGCAGCAGAATCAACAGGTAGGAAGGAGCAATCCGATGATTAATGATAAGGAATCAGCTAAATCAAGAGATGAGATACTTGCCGAGAGCAGGTCAAAGCTTTCCGAGAAGAAACTGGCCTTGCTGGAAAAGCTGAAAGGCTCAAAACTGGAGACGAAAAAGACGGGAATTCCGCGCCGTTCAAGAGAGGGCTTCGTGCCCCTCTCTTTTGCCCAGCAGAGACTATGGTTTTTAGACCAGTTGGTACCAAACAGTCCTGCCTATAATGTGGTTGCGGCCTTCCATCTGTCGGGTGAGCTTCACACAGACATCATGGAGCGGTGCGTTAATGAGATTGTTAAGCGCCATGAAGCACTGCGAACCACCTTTCAAGTCGCAAACGGAGAGCCGTATCAGCTCATTGCTCCTGCCTTGCAAATTCCTTTTCCCCTTGTCGATCTTACTGGATATCCCGAGGCGGAGAGAGAAGATGAGTTTCGCCGACTCGCGAAAGAGGAAAGCATGTATGTTTTCGATCTAACCAAAGGACCCTTGCTGCGTGTTACTTTATTCAAACTCGGCAAGGATTTGAATATCCTACTTTTGAACGTTCACCATATCATCATAGACGGATGGTCAGTCGGGGTTTTCTTCAGAGAGATGGTTTTGCTTTATCAGGCATATCTCGCGGGCAAGCCTTCCCCATTGCCTGAGCTTCCGATCCAGTATGCGGATTTTTCCATCTGGCAACGGGAATGGCTTCAAGGAGAAGTGCTGGAGAAACAGCTTTCTTACTGGAGAGAAACCCTTGGAAAAGAAAGCAACGCGTTAGAGCTGCCAGTAGACCGTACACGACCTCCTATCCAAACGTTTCAAGGAGGAAGCCTAAAACTACAGATTCCCTCTTCCCTTTCCCATGCCATAAAAGCGCTGAGCGAGCAAGAAAATGCCACGCTGTATATGGTCATGATCACCGCGTTAAAGATATTGTTGCACCGTTACAGCGGGCAAAATGATATCCGGGTGGGAGTGCCCGTAGCGAACCGTAACCGAGTGGAAATAGAGAATTTGGTCGGCTTTTTTGTAAATACGTTGGTTCTCAAAACGGATGTTTCCGGCAATCAAAGCTTTAGAGAACTGCTGTCAAGTGTGAGAGATACGGCGAACAGCGCATACAGACATCAAGATGTACCGTTTGAACGATTGGTGGATGAATTGCAGCCTGAGCGTAATATGAGTCAAAATCCACTATTTGAAGTCTGCTTTGTGTTGCAGAACTTTCCTATGCCGAAAAAATCGGACATGTCTGCATTAGGCTTTTCCTTGGTCAAATTTGAAGAGTTCCGTAACAACACTTCCAAGTTTGATCTCTGGATTCAAGTTGTAGAAAAAGGAGATATCCTTGACCTCGACGTTGAGTTCAATTCCGATATTTTTAATGAATCGACAATTAGTCGTCTACTGGAGAGCTTTACAATCGTACTGGCAGGTATTGTCGCGAATCCGAACCAGCCGATTGCTGATCTGCCGATTTTGACCGCGGCTGAAGAGCAAAAGTTATTGGTTGAATGGAACGATACGAAGACGTACTACCCAGAGCAACATATGTGTCTTCATGAAATAATCGAAGCGCAGGCTGTCAAAACTCCAGATGCGCCAGCCGTTATTTTTGAAGAGGAGCAACTCACTTACCGTGAATTGGATCAACGGGCGAATCAACTGGCGAACTATCTCCAGAAACAGGGTGTACGAGCGGAAACGCTTGTGGGCATTTATATGGAGCGCTCCTTTGAAATGGTTATTGGGCTGTTAGGTATCCTCAAAGCAGGCGGTGCCTACGTTCCCCTAGATCCGAGCTATCCGCAAGATCGGGTGGCTTTTATGATCACGGATGCGAATCCTTCCTTCCTCTTGACCGCGGAAGGACTGAAGAACACGCTTCCTGAATACAGTGGACAACTCATTTGCCTCGATTCAGATTGGGAGACAATCAACCTGGAAAGCCGTGTGGCGCCCGCAATCGGTGTCAACAGCGACAATTTGGCGTACATGATTTACACCTCAGGCTCTACAGGCAAGCCAAAAGGTGCGATGAACACTCATCGCGGTATCGTCAACCGACTTTTGTGGATGCAGGAACAATATCAGCTAAATGAAACCGATCGGGTCATGCAAAAGACGCCTTTCAGCTTTGATGTGTCGGTATGGGAATTTTTCTGGCCGTTAATGACGGGCGCCTGCATGGTAGTAGCTCGTCCAGAAGGTCACAAAGATACGACCTACCTGGCACGACTGATCAAAAAAGAGAAAATTACCACCATGCACTTTGTCCCTTCGATGCTGCAAGTGTTCCTTGAGGAGTCGGAAATTAGCGGCTGCGAAACGCTACGACGAGTCATTTGCAGTGGGGAAGCCTTATCTTATTCAACGCAGGAACGCTTTTTCGAATGTCTCGATGCGGAGTTGCACAACCTGTATGGTCCTACAGAAGCGGCGATTGACGTCACGTACTGGGCGTGTCAAAAAGGAAGCAAGCTTAGATCGGTGCCGATTGGACGCCCTGTGGCAAACACCCAAATCTATCTGTTAGACGAGCACCTGAATCCTGTTCCCGTCGGTGTTGCCGGTGAGCTGCACATTGGTGGCGTGCAGCTGGCTCGCGGATACTATAACCGCCCTGAGCTGACAGAAGAGAAATTCATCCCTGATCCGTTCAGCAACATAGAGGGAGCGCGCCTTTATAAAACAGGTGACTTGGCCCGTTACATGCCGGATGGAACGATCGAGTATCTGGGCCGCATTGATTTTATGGTCAAACTAAGAGGGTTCCGTATCGAGCTGGGTGAGATTGAAGCTGTACTAGATGAACATCCACATGTACAAAAAGCGGCAGTGATCGTTCATGAATCCGAGCAGCGACCAGGGCATAAGCAGTTGGTATCTTATATCGTGCCAGATTCTCAATCCAAGGAAAAACTGAAAGTGGCAACAGAAGAAGCACTTCCTGCGGAACAGGTATCTGAATGGCAGGATGTCTTTGATAAAGCCTATGATGATGAAAATAAATATGAAGCCGATTTCAACATTACCAGCTGGAACAGCAGTTATACGGGTCAACCCCTTTTAGCGGAAGAAATGCGTGAATGGGTCCATTCTACGGTGGATCGTATCCTTGCCTTGCAACCGAAAAAGGTACTCGAGATCGGGTGCGGTACAGGGCTGTTGCTATCTCGAATTGCGCCTCATTGTGAACAGTATTGGGGAACGGATTTTTCTTCGATGGCCTTGGATTATATTACTGCGAATCTGATCAACCAAAGAGAGGATTTATCCAATGTCACACTGCGTAAGAGCTATGCGGATGATTTTAGTGGACTAAAGGGACAGAAGTTCGATTTGATCGTGCTCAACTCTGTGGTGCAGTATTTCCCGGATGCGAATTACCTGTTGGATGTGCTGAAAAAGGCCATACATGCCATGAATGACAAAGGAGCAATCTTTGTCGGTGATGTTCGTAATCTTTCATTACTGCAAACCTTCCTCACTGAGGTTGAGATGGAAAAGTCACCGGCGACATTGACTACCGATCAATTGAAACGCCGCGTGCAAAAGCGAATGAGACAAGAGCAGGAGCTGGTTATCGATCCTGCCTTTTTCTATGCGCTTCAAGATCAGTTACATCAAATCAGCCATGTAGAAATCAAGCTGAAGCGCGGAAGTCATCATAACGAATTAACTCGCTATCGCTATGATGTGATTCTTCATCTCGGCAAAAAAGTGCAGACAATCGAAGACTTTGCATGGCTGGATTGGCATGAGGAGGGATTCCGAAATATTGATGGACTTCGTCAAATCATGACCAAATATAAACCGCAAATCTTAGGACTTACGAAAATCCCGAATTCGCGGTTGGACAGGGCGAATCGATACCAGTCATTGCTTGCTGACGAAAATGCTCTCAAAACGGTGGAAGAGCTGAGAACAGATCAGAACCATCCTAGCACTGGAATAGACCCGGAGGAGCTTTGGAGGTTGGGCGCTGAGCTTCGATACCATGTAGATATCGCTTGGATGGGCGATTGCGGGGATGGCAGCTATGAAGCTGTGCTCCGACCTGAGCATTTACTAGAAAAAAGACAGCGTAACACAGTGGTCACCGCGTGGCATCGTCCAGCGAGAAACTATCAACCGATCGAAACGTATGCGAACGATCCTTTGACTGACAGAGTTGCTCGCCAGTTCATTCCAGAGCTGCGCAGTTATTTACGGGATAAGCTGCCAGATTACATGGTTCCGTCTATCTTTGAGTTTATCAAGGAAATGCCCGTGAACATGAATGGTAAATTGGACCGCAAAGCGCTTCCTGCGCCGCTTATGGAAGTGCCAGAAATGGAAGGAGATTTTGAGCCGCCAACGACGGAGACGGAAAAAATTCTTGCCGATGTCTGGGCTGAAATATTGGGCTTGGATAAGGTTGGCATACATAATAACTTCTTCGGATTGGGCGGGGACTCCATTCATACCATTCGAGTGGTTGCGAGAGCAAAACAACTCGGTTTGGAAATGACTCCACAGCAGATTTTCCAATTCCAAACCATAGCTGAACTGGCAGAGGTTGTAGGTGGGGGTTCCACTCAAAGTGCGAAGCGAACGGCAACAGCAGTAGAGTTACCCACTCTTGATAAGCATCAGTTGGATCGGATAAAAGCAGACAACCCATACATGGAGGATGTTTATCCGCTGACGATCATGCAAGAAAATATGCTCTATCGATACAAACATCATCCAGAACCCGGTTTGAATGTGGTTCATCATGCTTTTCGCATAGAGGGCGGCCCTTTCCATGTAGCTGCTTTCGAGCATGCATGGCAGCATCTCATCCAACAATTCCCTGCCTTGCGAACCTCCTTCATCTGGGAAGAGCTGGATGAACCGATGCAGATCGTTCATGAGAAAGTGGATATCCACATCAAGCAGGAAGATTGGCGGGACATTCCGGAAGAGAATCAACACGAAAAATTGCAATCCTATATTCAAAAGCTAAGACAACAAGGATTTGAGATGAGCAAAGCACCACATGCGCATCTTGCTCTTATTCAAGTAGGAGAGGATGTCTACTACTTTATTTATGTCTTCAATCTGATGTTGCAGGATGGTTGGAGCTATACGTTGATCGTTAAAAGACTATTCGAATATTATCAAGCGTTTTCCCAAGGGAAGGCGATTGATATTGTGCCTGTATATCCGTATCGGGATTATGTTGCGCTACAAAAACAGCAGGACTTAACGGATGCGGAGCTGTTTTGGAAGAAGAATCTGAAAGGAATGACCAGCTCCACGCTTGAATGGGCACAAGCGAGCAAGAAGAATATGTCTGCTGAGGAGCCTCCCTATTCTCAAGAAAGGTTCATTGTATCGCCAGAAGTCTCCTCGGCGCTGTTATCCTTGTCCAAGAAGTATCATCTGACGCCATATACATTGGTACAGGGGGCTTGGGCATTGCTGCTCCATCATTACAGCGGCAAGGAAGACGTTGTATTTGGTACGATCTTCTCCGGCCGCAGCATAGCGATGATGGAGGTCGAACATTCTGTCGGGCTTTTCTTCAATATTCTGCCCATTCGCGTGAGCGTTGAGCAAAACACGAGGTTCTTGTCTTGGCTCCAAAACATGCAGTCGAAAGTAGTAGAGACGAGTCAATACGAATACACGCCGCTGAAAAAAATATACGAGTGGTGCGATATTCCACGAGATCGGCTTTTATTTGACAGCTATCTAGTAAGCGAACAGCTCCCTGATTTCTCTTCTGTCTTTAGAGGATTTAATGATGTCCTCGGCGCTACCATCTATGATTCGATTGCGCAGACGGAGCATCCATTACGAGTGGAAATCCTTTTCTATGAACAAGTTTTGGTCCTGCATATCAACTACTATCGACGTTTCTTCAACGATAAGGAAATTAGCAGGATGCTGCAGCACTTGAATGCTCTTTTAGAAGGATTGGTAGCAAACCCAGAGCAAAAGGTAAACGAGTTAGTTAATGCGATAACGCATCATCCCCAACACTAAATTTGCGAACAAGAGGAGAGGTTACTATGTGTGGAATTGTGGGATGGCTTGATTGGGATGACGATTTGACATCCCAGCATGCTATTTTGCACAAAATGGCTCAAGCGATCCAACATCGTGGGCCAGATGAAGAGGGGTATTGGTTGTCTCCTCGGGCAGCGATTGCGCATCGGCGCCTGATCGTGATCGACCCGGAAGGCGGCAAGCAACCCATGATCTACCGAGAAGGAGATCAGACGTGTGTCTTATCGTTTAATGGCGAAATCTATAATTACTTGGACCTGCGCCGCCAGTTAGAGCTGCTTGGGCACTCCTTTCAAACCAATTCTGACACGGAAGTATTACTGCACGCTTTTTTGGAATGGAGAGAGGAATGTGTCCGTCATCTCAATGGAATTTTTGCATTCGCCATTTGGGACGAAAAAAATCATCGCTTGTTTTTAGCGCGTGACCACTTGGGTGTAAAACCATTATTTTATTGTCAACGTGGGAGCTCGTTCTTGTTCGGTTCTGAACTGAAAGCCTTGCTCGCCCATCCAAAAGTAAAGCCTGAGGTAGAAGCGGATGGGTTAGCGGATATTATCGGACTCGGTCCGGCGAGAACGCCTGGATTTGGCATTTTCCGCAATGTAAGTGAGGTGCGAGCTGGACATTGTGTAACAGTCACGAAGGATCAAATCAGAACAAGGCCATACTGGAAACTGGAGAGCAAGGTGCATACCGATGATATGGAGACAACGACAGAAACGATACGCGGTCTGTTACAAGACACGGTCCAACGTCAGTTAATCTCTGACCTGCCATTGGTTAGTATGCTGTCTGGGGGCTTGGACTCTAGTGGCTTGGTGGCTTTAGCCGCTGAGGAGCTCCGTAAAAAAGGGAAAACGTTGCAAACCTATTCGGTAGATTTTGTTGACAATGATCAGCATTTTGAAGAAGGTTTGCTGCACATTAGTTTGGATGCGCCATGGGCAAAATCAGTCTCAGAGCATGTACAAACCAAGCATCAAGAGATTACCTTCAACGCCCAAGATCTGATTACTCATTTTCATATGCCGTTGAGAGCGCGTGATCTCCCAGGATTAGGGGAGACGGATACCTCGCTCTATTTGTTCTGCCGGGAAATGAAGAAAAAAGCGACCGTCTCGCTATCAGGTGAATCGGCAGACGAAGTATTTAACGGGTACCCTTGGTTTCAGAAGGAGAAATTCTTGAACTCAGGGAAATTCCCTTGGATGGAGCATGACGGGTGGAGCTCATTTTTAAATGAAGAAGCCATCGAAAAGATTCGCCCACAAGAATATCTTCGCAGGCGGTATGAAGAAGGGATTGCAGAGGTACACCCTTTGGAAGGGGAGACAGCTTTGGAAGCTCAACAGCGCAAAATGTCGTACCTCTTTATCACGCGTTTTCTTCCGTTGCTATTGGATCGCAAGGATCGAATGAGCATGTATACGGGGTTTGAAGTACGTGTTCCCTATTGTGATTACCGTCTGGTTGAATATTTGTGGAATGTCCCATGGAAAGTAAAAAATATTGATCAAATAGAAAAAGGCTTGCTTCGCAGAGCGTACAAAGGATATTTGCCGCAGGAAGTATTGTATCGCAACAAAAGCGCATATCCGATGACCTATCATCCGGAGTATTACCATGCGATTCTGGACTATATGAAACAAATTCTAGCCAATCCTAATTCGCCTCTATTACCTTTAATTAATAAGTCTGTAATCCAATTTGTACTGGATGGAAAAGCACCTATGAATCTCGCTCAATCAACGAAGCTGATCGAATATCTCGTCCAGATAAACATGTGGTTAGAGGAATACAAGGTATCAATTCGATAGAATCTCTGGGATTTGCTGATAAAAAGGACAGTCAGGATATACTTCCTGACTGTTTTTCTTTCAAAAATTGTAGGTAAAGGGGTGTTTCGTAAATGAATGTCAGTGAGGTAAATCAGAACATGGCAATCCCAAACCGACTGCCTGCAAACGGAAGTGACAGGTTTAATTACATGGTCAGCTATCTTTCCGATTGCCAGCTTCAAATGGTGTTGGAAATGGACGGACAGGTGAATCAACAGCGATTGCTTCAAGCGATGGAGGCAAGCACCATTGCGGAACCTATCATTGGTTGCCGCTTTATAAAAGATTCAGTCCGCCCCTATTGGGAGCGACGCAGCGATTTGGCGTCAAGCGGTTGGTGTTCCTTGCAACTTCTCGGTGAGTCCGATTCCGCAGAGAAAGCCATACAGGAGTGGTTGTCGAGCCGAATAGACATTGATGCTGATGCGATGGTCAAAATTCGCATTCTGCGGACCTCTACCAAAGATATCGTTTGCATCAAACTGAATCATCTATGCAGTGATGGTGCAGGGTTGATCGAGTATGTTCACTTGTTAGCTTCGCTTTATAGTGAGCTAGCCAAAGACCCGCGCTACGTTCCCAAGCCAAACCCTGAGGGCAGGGATCAGAGCCGTTTGTTCAAGGAAATGGGTATCCCAAATGGCGGTACGCCGCAAGCTCCCGAACCGCAGGGGCCAACACTTCCTTTTACGCCTGGAGAACCAGCGAAAAGGAGACAAGCCATTCGCAGAATACCGCGCGAAGAGTGGCTGGAGCTGGCGCAAGGATTTAAACAAAAAGGGTTCACGGTAAATGATGTGGTACTGGCTGCCTACATGCGAGCTTTATATCAACAGATGGAAAATGTTCCGGCCGAGCAGGTCAAAGTCATGGTGACTGTAAATGTAAGAAAATTCTTACCCAAGGGCAAAGCAGACGCTATTTACAACTTGTCTGGCGTTGTTCATGCCACAATGAATCAAGCAACAGGGACATTTGCAGATAAGGTAGAAGAAGTGGCGGAATTCATGAAGAGTCAGCGTGATAATAAAGACATTCTGCTCGATGCGGTAAACACGTTTGCCTTTGTGGAAAATTTAGAGTTCCATCACACCTTGAAGATCATACAGGATGTAAGAAAACAACTTGTAGCAGATGGTAATAGCACACCAATATTATCAAATTTCGGTATGATTAGTATGAGTCAGCTATCATTCGATGATGTGAAAGTCGCAGGTGCTTATATCGTATCACCAGCCTATTACGCACCGGGACTGATGCTTGGAGTCAGTACCTATCAAGATTGCATAACCCTCAACATTTCCTTCTTTGAATCGAACACAGACGTTGGGCTAATAGAAAAACTCCTCGATACCATGATAGAGGATATCAAATCATACAGACAGTAGCCAGCTTGCTGCACATACCCATCCATATAAATAAGGAGTGAATGAAATGAATAAAGTAGTATTCCCCAATGAAATATCAGGTGCGGAGAATCTGCAACAACAGTTTGAACCCTATGGCTGGTATGCAGAAATGAGAAAAAATAGCCCGGTACATTACGATGAAAAGCAACAGGTTTGGAACGTATTTCTGTATGCGGATGTCGAGCGCGTGCTGACCGATTATCACCTCTTTTCAAGCGATACAGGCAAACGAATTGCTGGTTCCCTCGCATTGAAAGAAAAGGGCATCACAGAGATGGACCCGCCTGATCATGGAAAAAGGAGAGCTCTCTATACAAAAGCCTTTTCAACCCGAACACTTCAGGAGTGGGAGCCGCGTATTCAAGAAATTTCACGTCATCTATTAGAGGAAGTAAAAGAAAAGCAAAGCATCAGAATTTTAGGTGATCTCGCAACCCCGATGCCAGTGATTGTCATTGCCGATTTGCTCGGTGTACCGTCTAGCGATTGGATGCTGTTCAAACAATGGTCAGATGTTCTCATCGCTTCCGGGACACGTGAAACGTATGAGGATATTAACCTCAAAAAGGAAGAAATCATGAAGGAAATGGCTGTTTATCTCTCTCCGATCATTCAAGAAAAAAGAGAGAACCCGACAAAAGATTTCCTTTCCGACTTAACGCAAACAGAATATAAAGGCCAAAAGCTATCTGACCCTGAGATTATTGATATTGCAATCAGTTTGCTGCTTGCCGGAAATGTAACGACAAGTACGCTCTTGTTCAGTGTTTTCTACTGCTTTTTACTGGATAGACCAGGCGTTTATCGTGAATTAAGAGAGAATCCGCAACTGGTAGATCAAGCGATCGAGGAAGTATTGCGCTTCCGTCCGCCAGCACAGGTTTTGATGCGCAAGGTTCAAGAAGACACGGATATGTTTGGAAGTCTGATGAAAAAAGGCGAGATCGTCATGGCATGGCTCGGTTCTGCCAATCGTGATGAACATACCTTTGCACAGGGAGATCAATTCGATATCCATCGACCTAATAGCAACAAGCACTTAACCTTCGGAAAAGGCTGCCATTTCTGCTTGGGAGCACCACTATCCAGACTGGAAGCAAAGGTGATGCTAACAGAAATGATCAGGTGCTATTCTGACATCTCAATCGGTGGATTTGAGAACGATCTGATCCTCAATGTGACGAGAGGCTAATCATATTTTCTGATCAAGCAGTTGAGCAGGAAGGTTATTCCTGTTTGACTGCTTTTTTTATTTCGGGAAATGAGAGAGGTTATACGAAGAAAAAATAAAAAAGTAAGGAAAAGAGAATTCCTAACTTTTCAAAACTTATCTTTCCGAATCACCAAATAAACGATCAACCCGATAATGGGAAAAAACAATAATGCAATCAGCACGATGATGGAGAACTCCTTGCTATTCCCGCGTCTCCTCGCATCACGGTATGCCCAAATACTGATGACGATATTAATCCCTCTATATATCCAAGGACAAGATGGAGCAGAAGCTGTATGGAAGCGAGGAGAGAGTATTCGCTATGCTTTGGAAGGAAACTTTCCCCGAACCTCCTCCAGAAAAGCCTGCACAGCCGGGGCCAAATAACGATTTTTCAAGTACGCCAAATAAACCGTCCGCTCCAACGCAGGCGAATCAATCGTTTTCCGAACGAGTGAAGCATCTGTTGATCCAGACAAATAGTTCTCAGGAATAATCGTAACCCCCAAATTCTCCCTCACTAACGTCAACGCAGTTTCAAAGCGCTCAATCTCAAATTTGATTTGCGGGTCGACTTGTTCAAACGAAAAGGCCGTTAAAATATCCTCCCTTGTCTGAAATCCCTCTGTACTAATGATGAATGGCTCACTAGCCAAGTCTTTTAATCGAACGGATTCCTTTTCTGCCAGCGCATGATCCTTGTGCAGCACCAGCATTAAGCGCTCATCATACAGAGGAATGGATTCAATATCTTCTTCATTGATGAATTGGTTGGTTATGAGCAAATGCGTATGATACTTCCGCAGTGATTCCTTTACAGCTTTCCCGCTCAGAACCTCGATTAGCTTGATGTTAATCGAGGGAAAACGCCCCTGATATCCGCGAATGACTTTTGGAATCCAATGCTTTACGGACTCTATGATGCCGATGATAAGATCGCCGCTCCCGGTCAGCTTTACTTCTTCCATCTCTTTTTTTAGCATGTTCATTTGGGAAAGAAGCAGCAATGCTTTCTGGTACAAGATTTTACCAGCATCCGTCAATTCCATTTTTCTCGTGTTTCTCTCGAGCAGTGGAGAGCCGACTTCTTGCTCCAGATTTTTGATCGCGTTACTTAAGGAAGGCTGTGAAATATGCAGTTTTTGTGCGGCTTTGGAGTAGCTCAACTGATCACAAACTGTCACAAAATAGTGCAAATGTTTGATATCCAACTGGGGCACCTACCCTTATTTATAGCTTAAAGCTATCAATTTATTTGAATTATATATTAGAAATAATAAGTTTGTCATTATATAATCAATAAACAAAAGGTTCAGAAAGGATGAATAGCTTGCCAATGAATGTATCAGCAGATTTGTGGACCGGCCGGACTGACCATACGGAGAGAAGAAGCAGTTTTCGCTACCATCAGATTGTAGAAATAACGGACTTGGATACATTGCAAGCTGCCGAGGATCGCACAGTCGCTATCATTGGGTTTGAATGTGAAGAGGGAGTGAGGCGCAATCAAGGAAGATTAGGTGCAGCCAAGGCTCCGAACGCAATTCGGCAAGCGCTTGCAAGCCTTCCTTGGAAGGTGGAGGAAGGGAAACGTATTGTAGATGTGGGGAATGTTGTTTGTCCAAACGAAGAGCTGGAAGCAGCTCAGGAAGAATTGGGGAACGCCGTCTCTGCAATCTTTTCCAAAGCCATGACGCCCATTATTTTAGGCGGAGGCCATGAGACATTGTATGGACATTACGTCGGTGTCCGCAAGCATATTGGAAAAGAGGCTTCCCTGGGCATTATCAATATTGACGCTCATTTCGATTTGCGTTCCTATGAAGTTCAGCCTTCATCTGGGACGATGTTTCGGCAAATACTGGAGCATGACAAAAATAGCAGCTATTTTGTGTTGGGGATTCAGCGCTTCGGCAATACGCAAGAGCTATTGGATAAAGCAGATGAGCTCGGTGTGAGCTATGTGTATGAAGAAGAGATGACAGACGCGCGAATGGATGAAATTAGTTTATCTGTAAGCGAATTCATTGAAAAACACGATTATGTCATGCTGACGCTTTGTACAGATGTTTTAAACGCAGCCTTTGCACCGGGAGTGAGTGCGCCATCTCCTTTCGGCTTAACACCAATGGTTGTTCGCACTTTGATCCGTGCCGTTACCACTCATAAGAAAACGCTTTCTTTTGATATTTGTGAAGTGAATCCGGTTTTAGATGAAAACGGAAGAACCGTAAAGTTAGGTGCTTACTTGACGAATGAAGCCATCATGGGATTACTAGAGAACAACTAAGGGGAGACAACTATGACGTTAGCACTTAATCAAGTAACGACGATTTTTCTCGCAGTAGCACTTCTCGTATTAGGTACTTTCCTCGTAAAAAAGGCTAGTTTCTTGCAAAAGTTTTGCATCCCGGCACCAGTGGTTGGGGGCTTGTTGTTCGCTATTATTGCAACAGCTTTGAAAGCGACCGGAATTTTACAAATTACATTGGATACTTCCTTGCAAAGCTTGTTCATGCTTACGTTTTTTACTACTGTTGGATTGGGAGCGAGCTTTAAGCTGATCAAGCTTGGCGGGAAGCTGCTCGTTATTTACTGGATCGCCTGTGGATTTCTGGCTCTGGCACAAAACGTAATCGGTGTGTCACTAGCTTCCGTGTTCGGTATTCATCCATTGATCGGGATGATGGCAGGAGCTGTCTCCATGGAAGGTGGACATGGAGCAGCTGGTGCTTTTGGACAAACGCTTGAGGACATGGGCATTCAATCTGCGTTGGCGATTGGGATCGCAGCAGCTACCTTTGGTCTCGTAGCAGGGGGCTTGGTTGGCGGACCGACTGTGAAATATTTAATTGCCAAATACGATCTGAAGCCGACGGAAACGGAAGAAGTAGTAGAGACAGTAGAAGAAAAAGGACAACCGATTCACTCGAATACCTTCTTCATCCAAGTCCTGCTGATTACATTCTGTATGGCATTGGGAACGTATTTGGGAGAGCTGTTCTCGACTGCAACCGGATTTGTTCTGCCGGGTTATGTGGGAGCGATGTTTGTAGCGGTGATTGTCCGTAACATCGTAGACAAGCTCAATCCAAAAGCAATCGACATGAAGAGCATCAACCTGATCAGTGATGTGACGCTCGGAATCTTCCTGTCCATGGCACTGATGAGCATCAAGCTGTGGGAAGTTGCCGACCTAGCGCTTCCAATGCTCGTGATCGTATTTGTTCAAGTAGTATTCATCGTTTTGTTCGGGATTTTCGTCCTATTCCGTTTGCTTGGCAAAAACTACGATGCCGCAGTTATGGTCGCAGGCTTTACAGGCCATGGTCTGGGCGCTACTCCAAACGCAATGGCGAATATGGCGGCCGTAACGGGAAGATTTGGTCCTTCGCGAAAAGCATACTTGGTCGTTCCGATCGTTGGTGCCTTCCTGATTGATGTGTTCGCGATGCCGATCATTATTACCACGATTAATTTGTTTAAATAAAGACGATTTAAAATCCCTTCATGCTGAGATATGAAGTGACCCAGTAAATTGAGACAAGGAAAAAGCACCTCCTGAATCGTATTCCAAATATGATTCTAAGGAGGTGCTTCTTTAATGGGCACAAGAGTGCATTACCCAGAAGAAGTAAAATGGCAAGT
>NZ_JAMAUS010000018.1:0-80780 GCF_023714195.1 Brevibacillus sp. MER 51
TTCGTCCTGAGCCAGGATCAAACTCTCCAATAAAGTTTGTTACTGGTTCAAAGCTGGCAAATCATTTAATGATAGACTCATTAACGCTTTCGCTGTTCAGTTTTCAAAGAGCATTTTTTGTCGAACGCTTCATATCTTATCACGTTCGTTATTTGCGAGTCAAGAAGTTTTTTATCGAATCTCGTTTTCTTTTCTCGCATTTTGTCGTCGTTCTTGGCGACAAGGAATAATCTATCACATCTAAAAATAGAATACAAGAGTTTTTTACTAGTTTTTTTAAAAAAAGATAGCGAAAATAAAAAAAGCCCCTATAAAAATAGGGACTTTAACAGGCTTACTGCGCTGTATACCCGCCATCAATGACGACAGCCTGACCCGTGACACCTGACGCTTTCCTGCTAGCTAAAAAGGCAGCATAGTTCGCTACTTCTTTTACTTGAAGCAGTCGCTTCTGCGGCACCAGCGGGTAGATGACCTCTTCCATCACCTTTTCCAACGGCACATTTCTTGTCTTAGCCAAATCCGCTAATTGGTTTTGTACCAACGGCGTATCGACATACCCCGGACAAATGGCATTTACCGTAATACCAGCCGCTGCTCCTTCAAGAGCTGCAACTTTGGTCAGCCCGATGACTCCGTGCTTGGCACTATTGTAAGCCGCCTTCCCTGCAAAGCCAATCAAGCCGTTGATTGAAGCCATATTGATGATACGGCCATGGCCTTGTTGCTTCATAATGGGGAACGCGTGTTTAATCGCCACAAAAGGCGCTGTCAGCATAATACTGAGCATTTGTTCAAATTTTGCAGTCGGAAACTCTTCTATTGGAGAGACAAATTGCAATCCAGCGTTATTCACCAAAATATCGAGTCTGCCAAAAATCTGGACTGTCTGCTGAATGCACTCCTGTATTTGTACCTCATCGGTGACATTACAACCAAAGCTGATGGCTTCGTGACCTTCCTTCTGCAATTGGGCTGCTGCTGCTTCCGCTGATTCCCCATTCAAGTCCAGTATGACGACCTTCGCCCCTTCCTCGGCAAACGTCCGGGCAATCTCCAAACCAATACCACTCGCAGCCCCTGTTACTACTGCAACTTGTTGCTCCAACAACTTCTCCATATCCTACTATCTCCTCTCCTGCTCCTGATTTTCTCTGTCTATAAACCGGCTGATCTCTGATGAAAATTAGAAAATAGACACCGCAAATGCCAGGATGAACACGACAGCCGTTTTCAAAACCGTAATCGCGAAAATGTCTTTGTACGATTGACGATGAGTCAAGCCAGTAATCGCGAGCAGTGTAATGACCGCTCCGTTATGCGGCAATGTGTCCATACCACCGGAAGACATCGAGGCAATACGGTGCAGCAGCTCAGGGCTGATTCCCGCAGCACTCGCCATCTCCAGATATTGCTTGCCCATAACCTCCAGCGCGATCGACATACCGCCCGACGCTGAACCTGTCACACCTGCCAGTACGTTAACAGCCAGTGCCTCAGAAACCAAAGGATGATCACTAGCTCCCATTATCCAGCCTTGGATGAGCTTGAAGCCCGGCAATGTTTTCACAACGTTTCCGAATCCAACTTCGGAAGCAGTATTGAAGATCGCCAAGAGAGAGCCCATCGCGGCTGCCGTCAAACCACTAGCCAGTTTGTTTTTGACTTGCTTCACGTTGATTAAAAGCGCAGCAATAATTCCAAGACAGAGCGAAATAATCAGTGACCAAGAAGATACGACGTTTTTCACTTTCTCAATCTTAAATGATTCTTTGAGGATCGCTGGATCGTACCACGTCTCTACTGTCCAAATCCCTCTGCTGAACATATAGTTACCCACGAGCACCAACGCCAACGGGAGAATCGCGACCCAGATGTTCAAATACGATTCATTTTTGATCAACTCTGGTTCGTTCGTATGTCCCTCGCCGTAGCCTTCCCCAGCAGCGACAGCCTGCTTGCGTCTGCGCTCCAGCCATAGCATCCCGCCAATGAAAACCATAATCGCGCCAATCGTTCCAACAACAGGTGCAGCATAGGCATCCGTACCGAAATAAGTCGTAGGAATGATGTTTTGAATTTGTGGTGTACCTGGCAAGGCGTCCATCGTATACGTAAAAGCACCGAGCGCAATCGTTCCTGGAATGAGACGCTTTGGAATATTGGCTTCACGGAAAATCGCAGCAGCAAACGGGTACACAGCAAATGCCACAACGAACAAGGAAACCCCGCCATACGTCAAAATGGAACAAGCCAAAACGACAGCCAAGATCGCACGATTGGAGCCAAGTGCCTTCACAATCGTGTGGGCAATGGAAGAGGCAGCACCGCTCAGCTCCATGACTTTTCCGAAAATGGCACCCAGTAAGAAAATAGGGAAGAATGATTTCACATAGTTTGCTGCATTCGTCATGAAGGTTTCGGTGTAGCTAGGCAGCAGAGAGATCCCGGAAAGGACAACGGCCAGCAGCGTAAAAATAGGAGCAAATACGATAACAGGATAGCCCCGATACGCAAAAAACATCAGGAGACCGAGCGAAATCAAGATGGATAACACTTCGATGATCATAGAATTCTCCTTTCAATTTTCTCCTCCGCTTACAGAGGAAATTGTGTCGATTCACTTGAAGAAAACGCTTTCAAACCCAACTTATTTGCATGGACCATGCCAACCTCAACCGATTCCTGAAAAATCGTTCAACCATACCCTTTCATCGTGCCTTAACTGTTGGTAAGCAGATGATAACGCTTGCATTTTTTCCGGATTTCCGGAATTTCTCGTCCGGTTTTATGGAATCTAGCAAAAAATCCGCCACTTTTTAGGGAATTTACTCAAGAAAGGCTACTGGGTTTTTGCGGGACGTCATCTTGCTCTATTCCAGAAAACCGGAATCTACCAAAACGTTGTACCTACATATGAAAAAAGCCGCGAACCTGGCTCAACACCACATCCCCGACTTATACACGCCTCGTGTTACTGATACTTCTCCCACTTTTCGTAAAAGCTGGACTTGCTGATTTGCAACAGCTTGGCGGCGGCAAGCTTATTCCCCCCTGCTTGCTGCATCGCTTGGCGAAGCGCTTCCTGCTCAGCCTCTTCCAAGACTTGTTTCAATGGTCGAACGGCATGAGTTGGACCCGACAAGGATGCGGACGGCCCTTCGTCAGATACAGGCAGCCAAATATGCTCCTTTTTCAAGACATCGTCTTCCATTAAATGCAGGGCTCGTTCCAGCACGTTTTTCAACTCCCGTACATTGCCTGGCCAGGAGTAGCCTCGAAGCACGTTCCATACCTCTTCATCAATGGCCCTAACCGCAACACCAGTGGACTCGCCAAGCTGTTTGAGCAGATTCGAAACCAGTTCTGGCAAATCCTCCAGACGCTCACGCAACGGAGGGATCGAGAGTGACACGACATTCAACCGATAATAGAGGTCCGCCCGAAACTTCCCTTCCTTGATGCTTTGAAGCATATCCGAATTCGTGGAAGCGATCACCCGCACATCGATTGGCGTCGTCCTTACAGCTCCTACCCGCTCGACTTCTTTTTCCTGCAACACACGCAGTAGCTTTGCTTGCAGCGGCAACGGCATGTCCCCGATCTCATCCAGCAAAATGGTTCCGTGGTTGGCCAGCTCGAACTTTCCTTTTTTTCCGCGGCGAACAGCTCCGGTAAACGCACCTTCTTCATAGCCAAACAGCTCTGATTCGAGCAAAGAATCCGGAATAGCGGCACAATTTACCCGAATGAAAGGACCCATTTTGCGTTTGCTCTCGGCATGAATGGCGTGGGCAAACAGCTCCTTGCCCGTCCCGCTCTCACCCGTGATGAGCACAGTCGAATCGCTTTTCGCAACTTTCTGAGAAAATTTTTTAAGCTCCTGCAGCTTCTGACTGTACCCAACGATTTGGTCAAAGTGATAGGTAGCCCCCATCCGCCGCCGCAGCTCTTTCTTATAATAGGTCAATTCGTCCTTCAACTGAGCAACCATCGCAGCCAAGGCTGTGAGCTCTTGCACATCCTGGAACAGCACCGTTCCCAGAACCGCAATCACTTTTCCTTCGTCCATAATCGGGATGCGATGCGCAATCATGTTCTGGCCTTTTATTTGCTGAATGTCGGCGATCTCGGCAACGCCAGCCTGACCGACAATATGCATCCGCGTGTTTTCGATGACATCCGTCACTGGCTGTCCGATCACGTCCTGTACATTAAGAAATTCCCGATAGCTCCGATTCAATAAGAGTATTTTTCCGTCCTTGTCCGTTACGATCATCGGTTCATGTGCATTTTCAAAAACGACCTCAAGCAATTTGCTCATCTGCTGGAGATTCCAATCCAAAACCGGCTCCCCCTTTGTCTCAATGCTGCTGTGTCGAACCCTCGCTCACTACTCGTTACGCCAAAATTATACAGGAACGATCAAGGGCGGTGTTGTAATTGCTTGACCAATCGCTTGGGAGCCGCGCACATATAGCCTTCCCGTATGTAATCCTCGATTTCACCATAGCTCGGCACGTTTTTGTCCAGGATGGAAACCCAGCCGTGATGGCCGATGTACGGCGTCTTATAAAAATGCTCCTGCGCAAGCAAAATCTCCTGGGTCGTCTTCAGCACCTTCACAGAAAAGGAGGGGCCTTCGGTGCCCCCCTCTCCCAAAATGACAAACGGCTTGTCGTTTACACGAAACGATGTATGTCCAAAAGCGTCTACCTGCTCCGTTACTTCTGGCAACCGCATCGCCAGCTCGCGAACAGCAGCTACCATCTTCAAACCTTCCATAGAAGAAATCTGCTCGTGCACCATCTGTTCCAAGCCTCCCTTTGCTTCCAAACACTTATACACCAGTCTGTTCTGTACTTTGCACCACGTTTCCTTCTCTCATACGATAAAGTGGCAAAATAAAGCTGAGACCAATGATCATCAGGAATGCGGCGATCCCATATATGACTGCGAGCGGAAGATACAGCTTCAATACCCCCGTAATACTCATCATGACGACCATGGAGCCTGTAAACAACGGGGTCAGTATCCCATTCACCCGACCGATAAAGGTACTGTCTGTGTTTTTAAGCAGCATGGTGTTGATCCCAATTTGAATGGAGGGCAAGAGCAATCCCGCGATGAACTGAGCAACAAGCGTCAACCACAGATTCGTAGACATCCCGCAAATCGCTACTGCGACCGCGTTTCCAAGGAGTCCCATGACCAACAGCTTTTGCGGTGGAATCGTTTTGGCGGCTGCCATCGTCATGGCCCCTCCAGCAATCATCCCCACACCTTGGGCGGTGATTAACCATTGCAAGCTTTCTTTTGGCAATTGCAGTTGTTCGGTCACAATAAAAATCCCAAGCGGCTGAATCATTCCCAATGAGAAGCCCACAGCCAAAAAGCAAAAGCCAAGCATTGACAATACGCGACTGGAGAACACATACCGAATCCCGCTAACCATCTCGCCAAGCAGTGCCGTTTCTTGCTGCTCTCCTTTCTCGATGCGATCTGGCGGCAACAAATACAGGACACCGGCTGCAGATAGAAACGCAACCGCAGTGATGACCATGGCAACCTCCATCCCCCATTGCTGGAACACAAACGTACCGACAATCGGACCAAATACCATGAAGATCGCGAAAATAGTCTGGTATGCGGACATTCCTACCTGGAGCTGTTCACCAGGTACATGCAGCTTGAACAGCTTCATTCCGGACGGTTGGGAAAACTGAGAGAGAATGGCTGAAATGAGTGTGGCAAAAAAGATAGCCTTCCACGAGCCGAAAACGAAGGTAAGCAGCACTCCGACAACCGATAGAGCACTAAGCACCTCACACCAGACCATCGTTTTTCTCGGTTGCCAGCGGTCGGCAAACGTACCAGCAAGAAAGGAAAATAGAAAAATTGGCGCATACTCCGCCACAGAAATCATGGATACCGCGAACGGATCTCCTCCTGTATGATCCATCACAAAGAGCAGAATCGCCATGTTGCGAACCCATACTCCGATTTGCAACAGAAATGCTGATAACAAAATAGCCCTGACATAGCGGTTTTTCAAAACATTTGACATAAAAAAGCCTCCTTATCCATTGCGATCTGGACAGGAGGCTACGCATATTATCGTCAAAAAGACATAGAAACCCTTTGGTGAGTCTAAAAAGGATCTACCATCTATTCGCCAATATGCACATACTACCCCTATCCAAAAACGCATCGTTTTATCCGATTAGTTTTGTGGAAATAGGAGTTAGCAGATCATTGGCTTAATGGTCACCCTTTCTTGTAGAATGATCCAAGGGTACCACAAAAAGTAATCCTGTGACAAGAAAAATTCACTTGATCTTGTCCTATGCTTTGTCGACAAGCGTGATGCGCTCTGTTGCAGGAATGCGCGGCTGAGCATTAGGGATCGCGGCTGGATAACCGATATGCAAGTTCCCCAGCACCTTCTCTCCTGGTCGAATGCCCATCGCTTCACGGAATTCCGGCTCGTGTATCCACGGGTACGTCTCCCACGTCAGACCGATGCCTTTTTCCCACGCCAGCAAGCTAAAGTTATGAATGACAATGCTGGTCGAAGCGAAGTCGTCCTGACGGGTAATCAGGTTCGGACTTTCTTCCATGATGACCGTCACTAGCATCGGAATCGCCATAATTTTATTGTAAAACTTCTCGCCGACTTCTTTCTTTTTCGCCGGATCAATCTCCCGCTTTTCCTTCATGATTCGCACGGCCTCGGCGATTCTTCTCTTGCCTTCCCCGTACGTCACGATAAAGCGCCACGGCTGTGTCATGTGATAATTCGGCGCCCATACGGCTGTATCCATCAGTTCTGTAACCAACTCAGGGTCTACCTCGCGATCTGTAAAGCGATGAATCGAGCGGCGCTCTCTAATCAATTTGGCCAGTTCCATTTCTTCCTCCTCCTTCTCATTCCAGAGCCATTGCAACGCCCCCGGAAATCTGGCGTTTGCATATTTGCTCAAATGATCCGCCCCTTCTTCCATAAACAGGACGAGCTGATCTGCTGTGAAGCCGCTATCAGCCAATATCTGATGCGCTTCTTTTGTCAGTGGGACCATTTGCTTCTGGATGTTCTGTTTTTTAGCACCTTCCTTACTGCCAACATCCATGTAGATGCGCAGTTCGGGATGGTACATTTTCTTTTCCCGCATAAACGGAACCATGCCTTCATACCAATACGATCCCGAGATGCTGCCGATTTTCGTGAAAACATCCGGATATTGGTGCGCAGCGTACATCGAGATCAAGCCACCAAGCGAAAATCCGATGATCCCTGTTTTTTCCGGCCTAGGGTCTGTCCTGTACTTGCTGTCGATATACGCCTTGCATTCATTGGCGACGTAAGAAAGATACGCATCTCCTTGCCCGCCAAAATCAATGTTGCGCTCAGGCGAGATCGCTTTGGAAAACCAGGGCGTATAGTCATCCCGGCGGTTTTCAGGTTGGATGCCGACGAGAATCAGCTCAGGAATTTGTCCCTCTGCAAACTTGTCTTCGATTACATCGAGTGCAGTACTGAACGCAGGATCAAACAAGTCACCGCCATCATGGACATACATGACGGGAAATCGGGACGTACTCTTGTCATAGGATGGCGGCAAATATACGAGCAGTGCCCGGTGATGGCATACGTCTGCAAACAATTGTCCCTTCACAATTTGCACGTCCCCTCTTTATTTTTTTCTTCTACTTAGTAAATAGAAGAAATACGGTACACCGATGATCGAAATGACGATACCCACTGGCAGTTCAAGGGGGGTGAACACAGTTTTGGCGATAAAATCCGCTGCCACTACCATGAGCATCCCGATTGTCCCTGACAGGGGGAGAACATACCTGTGCTGGATTCCCGTCAAACGCTTCGCAATATGCGGTGCCATCAAACCGACGAATCCGATGCCTCCGGAAACCGAGACACACGCGCTCACGATCCCGATACTCGACAGCAGGAGAATATTGCGCTCCTTTTCGACGGACACACCGAGATTCTTGACAGACTCCTCGCCCAGTTGAAGCAAATCGAGAATATGCACCTTGCGCATCAAAACAGGAATGAGTATGACTAGCCATGGCAGCATCCCCGCAATATGCGTCCAGTTGGCACTCCAAATACTGCCCGAGAGCCATACGGTTGCCATTTCAAAATCATTGGGATTCATTTTTAACGAAAGATACAGAGACACAGCACCCAATCCGGAGCCAATTGCGATCCCCACCAAAATCAGTCGTTGTGGGTCAAGCGCCCCGTTACGCCAGGCGAATAGATAAATCAGTCCAGCCGCAAGCAATCCGCCTGTCAAACCGAACAAAGGCATGGCCATGATGGAATACCAACTCGCCTCCATAAATTGTCCACCGAAGAAAAACATAAAGGCGACGATAGCGGCTCCTGCCCCAGCATTAATGCCCAAAATCCCCGGATCAGCCAGCCCGTTACGGGTGATCCCCTGAATGACGGTACCAGCGACCCCCAAGCCAAATCCGACCAACGCCGCAATAACGATCCGCGGCAGGCGAAAATCGAAAATAACCAAATCGTATTCCGCTACAGGATCGATACGCAATAACGTCTGGATGACATCCAACACCGTCATGTCAAATACACCGTTGGTCAGGCTGATATAAATCGCCAGAAAAATCAAGGCGATGTTGACCAGTAACAGCAAACGAAATCTAGCTTTTCGATCAGGCATGCTTTCCCCCTCCTCTCTTGTAAATCAAATAGAGGAAGAACGGAACGCCAATAAAGGCCGTTACCACACCGATTGGGGTCTCAAATGGACTGTTCATAAATCGGCTGAGAACGTCAGACAAGGCCAGGAAAATGCCGCCCAGTAATCCCGCACATGGAATGATCCACCGATAATCGAGACCTACCAAAAAGCGAGTAATATGCGGAATAATCAGCCCGACAAAGGCGATTTTTCCTGCCAACGCTACGGAAATGCCTGTCAGAATGACAACAGCGGTCGTTGCCAGCACTTTGACCATCACCGTTCTCTGTCCGAGGCCGCGAGATACTTCGTCGCCCAAGGACAAGATCGTGATCGATTTGGACAAAAGAAGCGCCAGGACTATACCGACGATGGCAAAAGGAACCGCCAGCTTCACCAATTCAGGCTCCAAGAGATGCAGCCTTGCATTGTACCAAAAGCTAACGTTTTGCGAGACTTGAAAATAAGTAGAAATCGCGGCTGAAATGCTGCTCAAAAAGGTGCCCGTAATTGTGCCAATGACCGCCATCCCTACTGGCGTCAAGCCATTCGGCAATAGTCGCGAAAAAGCGAGAACCATCGCAACCGCAAGTGCTGAACCGATCAGGGACATGGTAATCATCGTGACGCTCGTAGCGGATGGAATGAAAACCATGCACAGCGTAACAGCAAAGACCGAACCGTCAGACACGCCCATTATAGAGGGGGACGCGAGGTAATTCCTCGTCATCCCCTGCATCAACGCTCCTGATATCGCTAAGAATGCTCCGATCATGAGTGCACCCAATACTCTTGGCAAACGAGAGTGCATGACAATTTGATGATCGACATTCCCTTCATCAAAGGCAAAGAAAGCTTGATAAATGGTCCCGGGATCAATCGACTTGGCTCCGTAATGAATGGAGAGCAAGATTGTAAGGAGGATCACCACTGGCGAAACAGCTAGTATGATCATAGAAGTTGCTTTTTTGGATTGCATAGCCTACCCTCGCCCACTTTTACTTGGCAGACAATTTTTCTACAGCCGCCTTCAGGAATTGTGTTTTGCTCCAGGCAGTACCGCCTTGTGCGAGAGGATCCACCACGTTTACGTAAACATTGCCGTTTTTCACTGCATTCACACTCTTCCAAATCGGGTTGTTCTGCAAATCTTCCAATGCGTTTGGCTTGTCTTTATTCTCGTCTGGAGAGAATTGAATGAACAGGTAGTCCGGGTTGATTTGGCTGAACTTTTCCATGGAGATAATTTCTTGTGCCTTCGCCGCTTTTACTTCTTCAGGTGCAGTCAAACCAAGGTCAGTGTACAGAGCCGGGTTGAAGAACACCTTCTCTGGATAGATGTTGATGTTTCCTTGGCGCAGACGAATCACCAACACTTTTTTATCCTTCATGCCGTCGCCCAATTTTGCTTTTGCCGATTCAATTCCTGCTTTATATTCATTGAGCGCTTTCTCTGCTTCGGCTTGCTTGCCAGTCAGTTCACCCAACAATTGCAGGTTTGCTTCCCAGTTGGTCGAAATGTGGGAAACAGGGAAAGTAGGCGCAATCTTGTTCATTTTCTCGACTGTTTCTGGCGGGAACTTGCTGCTACCGAGGATGACGTCCGGCTTCAAGGACAAAATCGTTTCCAGGTTCGGTTGTGTTTTCTCCCCGATGGATTTAGCTTCGCCCGTAATCGGTGCAAACATCTCCGGGAATTTGCCGCCGACAGAAATCGCTCCTACCGGGTTTACGTTCAATACAAGGGAATCTTCCATGGACTCCATGCTGCCTGCAATGACGATTCGCTCTGTTTTGCTAGGAACGGTATATTCTTTATCCAAATATTTGATCGTGCGTGTCTCTGCTTTATTAGCTTCATCGGCCGGCTTTTCTGCTGTAGCTGTTGTCGCAGGTGCTGGAGTAGTCGTGTTATTCGTTGCTTCTTTTCCTCCGCCGCATGCTGTCAGAGCCAATGTCAGCGCTGCAATGCTCAAGCCCAGGTATATCTTTTTCATTCTTGAAAGACCCCTCTCAGAAATGTAATGTTTCACTCCAGATTAGTGATAACGATTATCATTCGTGATTATAAAGCATCCACTCCTGCCCGACCATGGACGAAATCCAGAATCAACATGGACGATCTCCTGAAAATAATCGCACACTCTCTTCCACGATCCGTTCATGAGCCGTTGCCGAGTATTCTCGCCAAGGGTCTGACATAATGACATGCGCCCGATTGTTGCGGACTGCTTTGATCTCTTGCCATGGTCCCGATTCTTTCAAGGCCTGGAAGCATGCCAACGTTTCAGCCTCTTGGCAGACCAACAGCAGCAAGCGATCTGGCGCGAGTGCAACCAATTCCTGTACAGTCACAAGCTGGTCGTATTCATTCAGCTTCGAAACAAAAGCGGGTTTGACTTGCAGATCCTGATAAAACACTTCATTCATACTGCGATTGCAGTGGACATAGAGCTGGTTTTTCAAAATCCGCACGATGAGCACCGTTTCATCGCCTAGAGCGTGTTGAAGCTGTACCCTGGCTCGCTTCACCTTTTTCTCATACTCGCAAAGCCAATGATGGGCTTCCATGGACTCACCCAAGAAGTCTGCCATAAGCTGAAGTTGTTCTTTCCATCCCCACTCTTCAAAGGGTACGTACAACGTGGGCGCAATCTCGTTCAGTTGCTTCTGTTCCTGCAAACTCGTCTCGTCCAAGCCAATGATGACGTCCGGTTTGGCATCGCGAAGCATTTCGATGTTGGCTTTCCAATTTTGATTGATTCGAAACGCACTCAGATGTACCGGGATATCGTTTCGATAGCTGTGATGATAGTAAGCCGTCCATTTCGGGTGCAGTGGCGCCGCGTAAGGAATCATTTTTAAAGCCAGCAAATGCCCGATGATGGTCGAGCCGTACGCCGCAATTTTTCGTTGGCGGCTTTTCATATAGAGAGTCGGTGAAACCCCGACAGCTTTCTTGAATTTTCGACTAAAGTAAAACTCGTCGTTGTAGCCCACTTGATGAGCAATATCGCGCAGCTTGGCATGCGACTGAACCATCATCTGCTTCGCCCGGCTGATGCGAAGCTCTGCCAAATAATCCATAGCGGAGATGCCATACGTTTTTTTGAACAGATCGACGAAATATTTTGGACTCACATCTGCAATGCGAGCCAGCTGTTCAATCGTCACATTTTCCGAGTAATGCTCTTCCATATGTGCGCGTGCTCGCTCCAGCGCCATTCCAGAATCGGTGGCCGAAAAGTGAGCATGCTTGACGATGTGGTACCATAGCTCTTGAAAAGTGTGTTGGCCTCGGAATCGCTCGAGCGCCGTCTCCTGCTTCCATAGATTCTGGATCAAATCACAATAGACAGGCAGTTGCCCTGCCGATTGGACAGAGATCTCTCCCCGAAAAGGAAACAAATCCTTTTCCCGAAGGGCTTGGAATCGCCGATGCCTGTCTCGCGTTTCCATAAAGACATCAAAACGAAGCATGTACATCTCCAAATGATCAGCCGAATCAGGGACGATGCCAAACGTAAGCATAGGAGGGCATACGTAAATTGCGTCCTGCCGCAATTGGTACTCCTCGTTCTCCAGCCGCAGGCGCCCTCGCCCCCCGGTTACTACCAGCAAAATATGCGAATGAGTGAATTGTTGGCGTAGTCGGTCATGTCCCTGTGCTTTGAGCCATGTAATGTCACGCAGCTTAAAAATGGCTTCTGCCATGGTATTCTCTGTGAATTGTTGAACCAAGGCTTGTGTTTCGTTCATGTTCTCACCTCTGCCCGATCCTCTATATAAAATTGATAATCATTCTCATTATCATCAATAGAGAAAGTATATCAAAAGTGACGCTTGCTTCCTATCAGGAATATTTGATCGAATTGAACTGATAACTTGAACGTGATATGGTACGTACCAAAAGAAAGGGAACCGACGGGAGGGAGTGTCAGTGGAATGCAAGGTTTTCGTCATGGATGGCGAAAAGGCTTTGCGAATTTACAACAATTTATCAACTGAAACTATTCAATATTACGGAGTGAAAATGAAGATATGAAACGATATGTTCTCCCTTTTGTCTCTAGCCTCGTCGCGATTACTTTTGTGACAGGGTGCACCTCTGCCTCTGATCAACTGACAATAAAAGACCCTGCTCCACCTGCAACGGAAAACACAGGGAAGTCTCCCGCTGATGCAACAAAAGGCGAAAAGCCAGCGGATGATTTGCTCAAGCAGTTCACCGTACTTGCTTCGCAAGCCAAGGAAGCGAATGAGCTAACTGCCTTTTTAGACCAGTATCTGGCGAAAACGGACACGAAAACTGCCGATCAATTATTTTTTGAACTTGATCAGTACTATGAAAAACATCTGCCTACGATAAACGATAACTTCAAGGCACTCCTCGCCCAGCCGGGAAAAGCGGATAAGCTGTATGCCTTGCAGTACCCTTACGATTTCAACAAGCTAGAAGGCGATGACAGCTTCAAGCAATGGCTCCTCAGTCAAACTAAGGGCGGACTCGTCTTAAAGGCGACGAAAGACATGTCTTTTTATTGGCAAGTGGATTACCAAGCACTGCAAAAATATGCCGCTTCACTCGGTGAAGAAGGAAAGGACTACTTGTCCATTCAAGAAACAGAAACGGGTAAACCGTATTTAGGTGACGGCGGGTTGCAAATCACCCGGGCCGAGCTCGGACCCAGAATGGTTGAAGTCGAAGAGTATTTGGTCAACTACCGCAGTAGCCCACGTGCAGTGAAGCTCCGTACGCTCTATATCGACTATCTCAAAACATATTTGTCTGATTACCGTTACGATGCCATTGACGAAGCAACCATGAAACTGCTCCCGGCCGTCAAGGAAGAGTATCAGAACTTTGCCAAGAAATATGAGGCTACGAAAACAGGACAGATCGTGAAGGATTACTTGAGCGAGGTCGCTAAAAACAAGGACGTGGTCTTTGAATCCGGCAAGCCTAATGAAAGTATCGTCGGAGAACTAAAGCCGAACCTTAGTCAGTTCTTGAATGGGCTCGAGGTGCGGATTGCTCGGACGATGAATCCTTAGAAAACATGCAGTTTGCGTGGCTGTATTGGAGGAGAGGGAACAGGAGAAAACGACTCAGCTTCTAGGGCCACCCACTGGGGGACCCTCTGCCCGACTCCATGCAAAAAGCGAAACCGCGTCCAAAGTGGTCCCCTCAAGATGTGTTTCAGAGGTGGACGCTTAAAGGCGTGTTTCGCTTTTTGCATTACGTCTCGGTCGGTGTCCCTAGGTGATAAAAAATGAAAAGACTTTTATTGTTCTACCGCGGAAGTCTCAAATAAATAAAAAATGTAATCGGAGGAAGCTCCCGCGTGACCGATTTGTCTGAGCATGGCGGAGATATTGCCTCGATGATAGGTGCCGTGGTTGGCGACATGCTGGACTATGTCGGCATAACGAGCATGAACCGTGCCTAATGCCGGGTGCGTATATGGCGCGGTGTCTTCCATCGAGATTTGCCCAAAGAAGTCTCTGAACTGCTGGGCTGACTCGGCAAACAGTTTTCGCAACTCATGTACGTTCTTCCCTTTTAATTCCTGCAAGAGAACCCCAACTTTTGGTCCCACCTCTTCGTAGCTCTCTCCTTTCATGGCTAACAGCCAAACATAATCCGTTTTGAGCATGTGTACCAACGTCTGAGTGATGGTCGGAAACACACTCGGAACCTCCCGCTCACTTATTTCTTCTGGTACCTCTTGCAGCCGCTCGAATACTTTTTCGTTTGCCCATACATGATATTCGTACAAACGCAATGCTTCATGCTTCATCATTAATCTGCCTCCATTTTCTTTTTCCATCTCTTCTTTGCTTTCAATATAAATCAACTCTACTGACAAAAATGGTCAGTGATATCACGTCGACTGATAAAAAAGAAATAAATCGGCAGCGATGGCAGCCAATCGCTCTTTTACAAAAGCTGGTTCTTCAACTTGAATGGATTTTCCATATGGCAAAAGATAATGAGGAAGGATCGAATGGGCCATTTGCTCATCTACTTGAAAGATCACCTGTGCCTCGCTGCGTTCAATCACCGTATGTCCGAGATACCAATGCCTGCACAAATCAGCGAGTGACTGTGACCTTCCTTTGACCTTGATCAAAACGGTGTTGCCCTGCTTGTCTGCTTCCGGCAGTAAATTCGAGAGAAAAAAATGGCGCGCAGAAAATTCAGGAGGGCGTTGAAAGCTAGCTTCTGTCCGTTGGATCTCATGAATACGATCTGCACGAAAGCTGCGAATGGTACTTCGGAGATGGCAATAGGCAACGATATACCAATTTCCCTTCCAATAAACGAGCCCGTATGGATCGATATGACGCCTCTGTCTCGTTGTCTGGTAGGCTTTCTGATACACCATCGAAAGGGTGTATCCATTGGCAACAGACAGCTCCAGTTCTTGTAGGGTAGATTCGAGAGAAGGATCAACAGGAGGCTGAATCACCTCGAAGCCGATACTATGTCGATCAATCGCGTCACGCTGCTCTTCATTTGTGTAACGTTTTAGCTTGGAAATGGCCCGGTGTAAATCTGCTCCGAAGGGATAACCAGCCTCTTGGGCAAAAGCCGCTGCATGAATCAGGGCTTTTTGCTCATTGAGGTCGAAAAACAACGGAGATTCATTGAAATGCTGAAGTAAACTGTAGCCACCATTGTGTCCGGCATCAGAAATGATGGGTACACCGCTCGCACACAGTGAGTCGATATAGCGATAAACGGTGCGAATATTGATCTCGAGAATCTCTGCCAATTGCTTGGCTGTCATTCGCTTGCCGGTCTTCAACAGCCACAAAATGGAGAGCATATTATCAGCTTTGGACATGTACGGATTCGCTCCCCTAAAAGAAATCTTCTGATTCTACTTATTACCACAGAATTTAATCCTTTTCCTCTATCTGTCCCTTCTCCTTTTCACGACAGGATCGGTTCTTTCTCGATAAGCTGCCAGTTGAAACATGGCGGAAATGGTTGAGAAGGTATATTTCTGCTCACTTAACACCTCAATGACATAGGGCAAGGCGTCCATACTACCCTTGAGCGTGTCTTTTGTACCGCCAGCGGAATGTTGAAGCACGACTGCGCCCGGGGTGACATGTCCCAGAATGTTTCTCGCGACCTGTGGGCCGGTGAGACCTTTCCAATCCCAACTATCTATATCCCACAAAATTATTTCGTATTCGCTCGCCGCAAGCAGCTGGATGACCTCCTCATTCACTGCTCCATATGGCGGCCGTACCGTCCGAGGTCTCACACCCACTACCTTTTCGATCTGATCTGAGGTACGTTCTACCTGCTCATGAACAGCCCAGAGGGGGATTTTCGTAAAGTCAGGGTGATCCCAGCTATGGTTTCCTACCATGTGTCCTTCCGTTACGATCCGCTCCAGCATTTTCGGATTGTACTTCACCATTTGTCCCACACAGAAGAAAGTGGCCTTTACCTGATAGTGAGCTAATATGTCTAACACACGAGGCGTCCACAACTGATCCGGTCCATCATCAAAAGTGAGTGCGATTTCCTTGGGCTCATTGAGCTTGTTCACAAGCGTTACCCTCCTTTAAGCCAGTATTCTGTGCTTTGATGCATAGTATGACTGGGCTATCATTTGGTAACGCTAAAAAAACCTCTATTCTGGGCTTTTGGCAAAATTGAAGAAGATTCTGCATGAGTATGCAACGTAGAAAAAAATTTTTTAACAACGGTTAATGAATATAGTATAATGATGATAATGATTTTCATTTTCGCAAAAATTCCTACTAGAGAGATTGTTAGATATACATGGAGGGTTATTCACGACAAAGCATGCTCGAAAGGGATGATGATATGGGCAAAGTGTTAGAAGTAAAAGATTTGCATGTGTCGTTCGATACGTATGCAGGTGAAGTCAAAGCAGTACGGGGCGTCTCCTTTGATCTGGAAAAAGGAGAAACACTGGCGATTGTTGGTGAATCTGGTTCCGGTAAATCCGTCACCTCCCAAGCACTTATGCGCCTCATTCCTTCTCCTCCTGGACGCATTCCAAAAGGACAAGTTCTTTTTGAAGGAAGAGATTTGGTTACGCTTTCCGAAAAAGAAATGCAGGATGTTCGCGGTCGCGATATCTCGATGATTTTCCAAGACCCGATGACTTCCTTGAATCCGACGATGACTATCGGGAACCAAATCATGGAGAGCTTCATCAAGCACCAAAAGCTGAACCGTGCAGAAGCGCGCACCCGTGCTATTGAGCTGTTGGAAATGGTAGGGATTCCATTTGCCAAAGAACGTGTCGATCAATACCCGCACCAGTTTTCCGGTGGGATGCGTCAACGGATTGTCATTGCCATCGCACTCGCCTGCAATCCAAAAATTATCATCGCCGATGAGCCGACAACTGCTCTGGACGTATCGATTCAAGCGCAGATTTTGGAGTTGCTGAAGGAACTGCAAAAGAAGATGGGTACCTCGATCATCTTTATTACCCATGACCTCGGTGTAGTTGCGAACATGGCAGACCGTGTAGCGGTTATGTATGCAGGTAAAATTGTGGAAATCGGTAAAGTCGATGAAATTTTCTACGATCCTAAGCACCCGTATACATGGGGTCTATTAGGCTCCATGCCTAGCCTCGATTCCAGCGATGACGAGCTGATGTCCATTCCTGGATCACCGCCCGACATGTTCAAGCCACCTGTAGGGGATGCTTTCGCGGCTCGTAACCCATTTGCGTTGAAGGTCGATCTGGAATATGAGCCACCGATGTTCAAAATCTCCGATACGCACTATGCGGCAACATGGCTTCTGCATGAAATGGCGCCTGACATCAAACCGCCTGCTTCGGCTGTGAGACGAAAAGTCAATTCTGATGAGCCGACCGAGACTCCAGCAAGCACCAAAAAAACGTTCAACTACGAGAACCGAGAGAAGCTGGTTGAAGTCAAAGATTTGAAACAGCATTTTGACCTCGGGAATGGTCATACGCTGAAAGCTGTAGATGGTATCACCTTTGACATCTATAAAGGGGAAATCTTCGGTCTTGTGGGTGAATCCGGTTGCGGTAAGTCGACCACAGGACGCACTATCCTGCGCCTGTACGATGCAACTGGCGGAGAGGTCTTGTTCAATGGACAAAGTGTACACGGAAAGAAAACACTCGAAGAAAAGAAATGGCTCAACCGCAAAATCCAAATGATTTTCCAAGACCCGTACTCGTCGTTGAATCCACGTCTGACCGTATCCGATATTATTGCAGAAGGTCTGGACATTCATCGCCTGGCGAACAAGGAAGCTCGCATCGCCAAGGTACACGAGTTGTTGGAAACCGTCGGCCTCAACCGCGAGCACGCAAACCGTTACCCGCATGAGTTCAGCGGCGGACAGCGCCAACGGATCGGGATTGCACGGGCATTGGCTGTTGATCCGGAATTCATCATTGCCGATGAACCGATTTCTGCCCTCGACGTGTCCATTCAGGCACAAGTCATTAACCTGCTCAAGCGCCTGCAAAAAGAAAAAGGCCTGACCTATCTGTTCATCGCCCATGACCTGTCCATGGTTAAATACATCAGTGACCGCATCGGTGTTATGTACCGCGGACGTATTGTGGAGCTGGCAGAAAGTAATCGTCTGTACGAGAATCCGATTCATCCGTACACCAAATCGTTGCTCTCGGCAATTCCATTGCCAGACCCGGATTATGAGCGCAACCGGAAGCGCATCGTTTTCGATGATCAGGAATATTTGCGAGATCAAGGGGAAGAACGCGTCTTGCGTGAAGTGGAGCGCGGTCACTTTGTCGCTTGCACTCAGAAAGAATTCGAAAGATACGGCGGCGGCGTCTTGGTATAAACCTATACACAAGAAAAGGGAGAGAGCTTCGACAGCTCATCTCCCTTTTTATTTAGTCCTTCATGCGCAACAGTCTCATGCTGTTTAAGATGACCAGCAAGGCGGCTCCCGTGTCACTGAGCACCGCCAACCACAAGGTGAGATATCCTGGGAATATCAGCACGAGTGCAACCAGCTTTACGATGATCGAAAACCAGATGTTTTGCTTGATAATCGTAAGTGCTTTTCTGCTGATCTTCATCGTGTGTGGCAGCTTTTCGAGATTGTCAGCCATCAGTACGATATCCGCGGTTTCCATTGCCGTATCAGTACCTGCTCCACCCATGGCAATCCCCAAGTCAGCTGATGCGAGAGCAGGGGCATCGTTGATCCCGTCCCCCACCATGGCCACGACCTTGCCTTCTTGCTGGAGTCGCTTGACCGCTTCTACCTTATCTTGTGGCAACAGCTCTGCAAAATAACGATTGACGCCTGTCTGACTCGCTACTTTTTTCGCCGTACCCGTATTGTCGCCGGTCAGCATCACGATGTCTTCGATTCCCGCGGCCTTGAGCTTGCCAATGGCACTAACCGTAATCTCACGAATGATGTCAGCAACGGCAATCATCCCGATCAATTTCGTTGCGGTACCGATAACTACTAGCGTATGTCCTTCACTCTGCAACGACTCGATTTTCGTTTGCCATGACGACAGATCGATTCCCAGCTCTTGAAACAGGGCGGGCTTCCCTGCATAGAATGTTTCGGTTCCGATGACAGCGCTCGCCCCTTTTCCGACGATCGCCTTGAAATCTTGCCCACTCCGGGAAGCAACCTGCTTTTGTTTGGCATAGGTGAGAATCGCTTGTGCAATCGGATGGGAAGAACGCTCTTCAATCGTTCTGGCGATCGACACTACTTCGTCCTCGCTTCCCTCCATCTCGATAACTGCTGCAACCTGTGGTTTTCCTTCCGTCAATGTGCCCGTTTTATCGAAAGCAATTGCGGTAATCGCTCCCGCCTTTTCCAAAAACGTACCGCCCTTGATCAGGACTCCGTTTCTCGCGGCATTTCCAATCGCGGACACAATCGCAACTGGCGTGGAAATGACCAGAGCGCACGGGCAAGCAACAACCAGCAGCTCAAGCCCTCTGTAAAACCATTCCCCCCAGGTACCGAGTCCGAGTAATGGCGGGAATACGATTACGAACAAAGCAAGCACGAGCACGATTGGCGTGTAGATCGCAGCGAATTTGTCGACGAACGCCTGAGTAGGCGCTTTTTTCTCCTGCGCTTCCTCCACGAGATGAATGATTCTGGCAATCGCCGTATCCTCCACCAGCTTGGTTACCCTGATCTCCACCGCGCCACTTTCGTTGACACTCCCTGCAAAAACACTGTCGCCGACCAGCTTATCGACTGGAATCGATTCACCTGTAATCGGGGCCTGATTGACGCTCGATGTCCCGTGTACAATCACACCATCCAGAGGGATTTTCTCTCCGGGCTTCACTACGATGACTTGACCGACAGAGATGTCCTCAACCGGCTTGCGGGTAAGAGACTCCCCAACCTTGACCCATGCTTCAGGCGGAGCCAAATCCATCAGATTGCGTATAGAGTCACGCGTTTTTTCAATCGACTTGGTCTGCAGCAAGTTTCCAATGGAAAAGAGCCAGACGACTGTTGCGCCCTCCAGCCACTCACCGATTAAGGCTGCTCCTACTGCCGCAACAGACATCAATACGTTCATATCCAGTGAACCGCTTTTGATCGCGTAAAAAGCACTGCGCGCAGGTCGGTAGCCGCCACTTATGATCGACAACGCATAGAGCACAGTGACGACCAATGGAGATATGCTAGGCGATAAGGAACCTAGAAAGCCGAGTGCCAACAACACACCGGAAATCGTCGTCAGAACCGTCCCTGCTTGATCCGTTTTCGGTACTGCTTTGGCTGTACGCCTCGTAAGCAGCATGGCGCTGTAGCCAGCCTTGGCGACTTCCTTGACCACTGCATCTTCTCCCAGCCCATCCGCGACGAGCTGCATTTTACCCGTGGAAAAGTTCACGTTTACCTCTTTGACAGCAGGCAACGTCTGCATATGCTTTTCCAGCGATTTGGCGCACGAACTGCAATCCATGCCTATAACACGATAAACAACAGCCTGTGAAGAAAGAATGCCTGCGCTTTCTGTTGCTGCAGCCGCAGGCTCGAGAACGGTGAGAATTTTACCAGCATGCTTATGCTCACTGCCGCATTGAGGTCCACTGCAACACTCATCTTTTTTTCGTTCTTCTGCCATCTGTTTTCACCTTTTTCCAAGCATCTATTTTGCCCAGCTTCGAATGAAATCATCCACAAACATTCAAACAAATATTTAATTATTATATTATCGTATCCTTCTGGTTCGTTCAAGAATTGATTTGAATATTTCGCCCATTTTTTTACAGACTGAGAATAAAGAACAAGACCCCTATTACTAGGAGTCTTGTTACTTGGTACGGGCTTCTACTGGTGCTGGGGTGGTCTGCCAACGCTCCCCACAGTCCAGACATTTGCACTTGATTACTTTACGCTTTTCTAAGGCAAGACGAACGGCAAACAGGATAAAGGCACCGGACAGTCCGAGGAACAAAAAGATGACAGGAGTCCCTTTCACCGAAATGCCGATCAAGGCGAGCACTGCCAAAACCGCTGCATAAATGGTTATGTATAATGGCTTATTAATCGATTCCGTCAAATCGATTTTCGCAGAACGGCACTTCGGGCACTTTGGTTGTGCACTCATGGTATTCTCTCCCCATTTCTTGGATCATGTTCATCTTACACGAAAACAGAGAGGGACACTACACTGCCATGAAAATGTCGTTTTTCCTTTTCACTTTCTCTGTGAATGTCTATAATAATAGGACATTGTAGAGCATGAGGTGATGGTTACAGTGGATGACATCTGTGAAATCCAATGTTTTGATGAGGAAAAAGTAAATCGGTTAAAGCCGTTCGCCACAGAATCAGAAGGGGTAGCAAAAATCTTCAAGGCGTTGGCCGATGACACCCGCGCCAAAATCATTCACATCCTCTCGATGGAAGACGAGCTCTGTGTCTGCGATGTGGCTGCTATTATCGGAAGCTCGATCGCTAACACCTCCCATCATCTGCGGCTTCTGCGCAACATGGGACTGGCCAAGTACCGCAAAGAAGGAAAACTCGTATTTTACTCGTTGGATGATGACCATGTACGCCATCTCATATCTGCGGGGATTGAACACGCCAAAGAACAGAAAACGATTGTCCGAGCTACCTGATTGCTCGGGCTTTTTTGTTACTCCGGCATATTAAACATTTGATTAACCATGGCGGTTTGCACTCGTTTTCCCGGTAAAACGCTGCCTGATCGCCTCTATTCCCACAAATATAAGGAAGTAACATATCGAAGCGAACACAAACACCGTTGCCTGCGGATAAAACAATGCAGCTTGCGGATCAACACTCTTTAGCCATTGAAAAAACACAGGCACATAGCCGATGACAGCATATCCGGCGCAACGCACTGCGTATTTTTTCCACCCGATTACGTGCGATCGATTCACTAGCCAGTCCACGAATACCGACAGCCATACGAAGACAATCAGGTTCATTGCCATGCTGATGAGCACTCCCAGCAAATATTCTTGTCCAAACCCGTACGGCGCGCTAGGATCACGATAAAGGTAGATGATCAATGCAGCATACAGACCGGTAAAGAAAGGGGATATGACTGCGGCAAGTACACGCGTACCGATATTCATGGAATTCACTCCCTTGCTTTGCTTCGTTACGATTCGTTTGTCGTTCGCGCAGTAGGATGTTCACCCGTCGGTAGACTGACCGTGACCGTTGTCCCTTCGCCTATACGGCTTTGAATGTGAATGCTGCCTTTTGCGACCTGCAAAATTTTTTGTACGATAGAAAGACCGAGCCCGCTTCCCGTCGCTTCTCGATTGCGTGACTTGTCTCCTTTGTAAAAGCGGTCAAAGACATGCTCCTGCTCTTCTTCTGACATGCCGATCCCCGTATCTCGAATGGTCACGACGATTCGCGTATCCTTCTGTATCGCAATGTAAATAGAGCCAGCCGTTGGGGTGAATTTGATACTGTTCGCAAGCAGGTTCATCCATACTTGATTGAGTAGCTGCTTGTCACCCACGATGAAGGTCTCCGGTAAGGTCAGCTCCATCGCGAGCTTTTTTTGTTGCCACTGATGCTGCAAAACTAAGAGGACTTGCCTGATCTGCTCATCCAGACAAAAACGGGTCGGTTCGTACAGCCCGGTCTCTTTGTCCAGGGAAGCGAGCGTCAACAGCTGCTTGCTCAAGGAAGACAGCCGTCTGCTCTCCTCTTCGATGATCGTCAAGTACATCTCCCGCTGTTCGCTTGTCACACCACCGCTGCGGATGGCTTGAGAAAAGCCTTGGATCGATGTCAATGGAGACTGGATTTCATGAGAGACATTGGAGACAAACTCTTGGCGCATCTCGTCCAGTTGTTTGAGTGACTCTGTCATTCTCGCAAAATGCATGGCCAAATCGCCGATTTCATCCCGGCGAGCGATGTCCAGTTGGATATCGTACTGCCCTTCTGCCAGCTTTTTGGTCGCACGGCTTAGCTTCTCGATCGGCTTCACCAAATAACGGGTAAATACCAAAATCAGGATCAGGCTAAGGACAAACATCGCTGCCAGCAGCAAAGCAAACATAATGTGCACCTCGCCAAACTGCTGCTCAATATTTGGCCGTACAAACAGGGCGTACTTTTTCCCTTCTGCTATAAGCGGCAAGCCAATGCTGTTTGTCAACGTGTTTTCGAAAAATCCGGTCACAAACAAGCCGTGCTGTTCTTCTGTAATTCCTCTGTAGGTCTCACCCGCCAATACTTTTTGAACGATGGCAGGCTCTATCTGCTGGTCTCGAAAAGGTGCTCCGAACTGGCTTACTCCGCCATTCTCATCCACGAGATGCAACTGAAAATTCAAATTGCCGACATGGGTCATAAAGGCGGTCAGGTCGAGCGAGGATTTATGCTCGTACAAATCGATTATCTGCTGTCCGATACTCGTGATTTTTTGTTCATTATAAGCACGCAGGTTTCGTTGATAATACTCATTTGCCAACAAAAATCCAAGCGTGCCGCTGATCAGTACAATGGCGACGAAGGTAATAACAACCCGAACGTAGAGAGATTTCACGTGCCTCGCACCTCCAGCTTGTAGCCTAAACCACGAACGGTAGAAATGACAAAGTCATTGGTTTTCTCCGTAAATTTCTCTCGCAGCCGCTTAATATGCACATCGATGGTACGACTATCGCTCTCCGTATCACTCCCCCACACGAGCTCCAACAGTTGATCCCGGGTAAAGATCCGATCAGGAAAACTGGCAAGCTGGGCAAGCAGTTCAAATTCCTTTAATGGTAAATGAATCAACTCTTCTTTCACCTTCACAACATGGCTGATACGATCGATGACAGTATCGTTTATGACAATGATTTGTTTGCTGACCATCTGATAACGACGCAGCAAGGCCTTGATGCGGTACAGCAATTCGGTAGGCTCAAATGGCTTGGTCAAATAATCATCCGTCCCCGCCAAAAAACCTTTTTCCTTATCCCGCACCTCTCCCTTTGCCGTTAGCATGATGACAGGGAGGTCGTAAAATTCCCGGATCTCCCGGCATAGCTCCCAGCCGTTTTTGCCTGGCATCATCACATCCACGATGGCGAGCTGGACAGACTCTTGCTCTAACAGCTCCGAAGCCTCATTTCCATCCACACAAGCCAAGACGTTGTATCCCTCTTTTGCTAAGTAAAACCGCAATAGCTCACGTACGTGTGGATCGTCATCTGCAATCAGAATCGTCAGTTTCATCTAGCTGGCCTCCTTGTTACTCGCCCTCTGGTTCTCCTGCTTCATTATTTTGAATGATACTCACTTGTTTATCCTCCTGCAAATCGTCACTGGCTTGCGCCTATCTACGCGGATCAATCGTAAAGAAGCAATATGAACAAGAGATGAACGAATACGGCTGGCTCTTGAAGACCCTTACACATTTGATTAAATCTGAGGGAAACCTGCTCTTTTCCCGGAAAAACAACTTGTTTGCACACACAAAAAACGGCAGACACATAGGTCCGCCGCTCTTGTTACTCATTCGATTACTTGCGAAACTTCTCTGTAAACCACGCGGCCGAAGCCTCTACTTCCTTCACCGTTAGCTGATGACCATATGAATCCCAATGCACAGTCACGTCAACACCTGCTTCTGTCAGTAGTTGGTTCAGCTCCTCCGTCTCTTGTGCAGTACAGATCGGATCATTCGTACCCGCTCCGATGAATACCGGGATAGCTGACATATCAGGCAGAGCGATCCCACGGCGTGGAACCATTGGGTGGAAAAGAATCGCCCCTTTTAGCGGAGTCGGGTAATGGAACAGGAGACTACCTGCGATATTCGCCCCGTTCGAATAACCGACTGCCACGATATTGTCTCGCTCGATCTGATACGTAACCGCCGCCTGATCCAAAAACTCATGCAGCTCCTGCGTGCGGTTGACCAAATCCTCTTCGTCGAATACACCCTCTGCTAAGCGTCGGAAAAATCGCGGCATGCCGTTTTCGAGAACATTCCCACGGACACTCAGAACAGAAGCGCCTGGATAAATGCGATTGGCCAGTGGCAAGAGGTCGTTTTCATCTCCGCCTGTTCCATGAAGCAACAACAGCGTTGGTGCTTTTGAATCGGTTCCTTTTCGAAAAATGTGCTTCAAATTCATGATTTATCTTCCTCCAACACTCTGACTGTAATCGGCGGCAAACCTTGCTCAATCTGGGCACGACGTGGTTCATACCACTCGGGGAGCATCAGTTTTTCACCCAGTGCCTCAAATGGCTCATCTCGTTCAAATCCTGGAGGATCTGTTGCAATCTCAAACAAAATCTCGCCTGGCTCGCGGAAGTAGATGGCGTTGAAGTATTGACGGTCGATAATATCCGTCGGATGGAGTCCGGATTGAGCCGCACGCTGCTGCCACAGTTGGTGATCCTGATCATCTACGGCACGCCATGCGATATGGTGGATTGTACCTGCGCCACCTACTCCTCTTGGTATCGGCTCGGCATTCACGTCAATGACATTGCCCAAATCGCCGTGAGCCTTGAAACGGACAAGGCCGTTTTCTTCGCCGACTCTGGTCAGTCCCATCAGTCTCTCGAGAACATCCATAGTGTGGGCTGGAGCCATGCTGTACAAGATCGCTCCGCCGAAGCCTTTGATCGCCTTATCAGCTGGCACCCCGCCAAAGGACCATTTGCTCGCTGGACCGCCTTTACGTTCCACGATCTCCAGCTGTAAGCCGTCTCTGTCTGCAAATTGCAGATACGTTTCATTAAAACGCTCCACGCGGCGGTACTCGATTCCGAATTTTTTCAGTCGATCCTCCCAGAAGGAAAACGCCCCCACCGGAATCAAGAAGGTTGTATAGCCAACCTGCCCACCGCCAACGCGTCCGCGGCGACCAGTTTCCCACGGGAAAAAGGTGATTGCAGTACCTGGACTGCCGACCTCATTCCCGAAATACAAGTGATATACATCTGGTGCATCGAAGTTGATCGTTTTTTTCACCATGCGCAATCCGAGAAACCCTGCATAAAAATCAACGTTATTTTGGGCGCTTGTTACAAAAGCTGTGATATGGTGAATTCCTGCTGTTTGCTGTGTCATTTTGTATTGCCTCCTCAAATTTATTATTTACTTGCTGGGAATGTGTTGTAGCTTACGAACTCTCCAACGGGCTTGCGGTACCCTCTGACACGCTGGCTGGATGTATCTTCTTTTCCAATCGTGATCATCAAAGCTGGCACAAAGCTGTCCGGAACCTTCGCTATTTCTTGCACCGCTGCCGGGTCGAATCCGATCATCGGGCATGTATCCCAGCCTTTATCCTTTGCAGCGAGCATGAACAACATTGCGGACAAATTGGCGTTGCGGATCGCTTCATCGCGCTTGAACTGCTCTCCTCCAGCCTCGTGCATTGCTCTGACAGAAGAATTGTTGTGGTCGTACTCGCGTTGATCCATGACTCCTAAATGAAGAAGGCCTTCATTAATGCGCTCTACGTTTTGGTACGCTTCCTTGTCACCAAATACAAGCACAACTGCCGAAGCGGTCTTTACCTTATACTGTCTATATGCCGCTTCATATACACGCTCTTTGGCTTCTGGATCGATGACAACTACATAATGGGCATGCTGCAAATTGAATGCTGATGGCGCGAATTTGACCAGCGACATGATTTCATCGATCTCAGCAGGTGTTATCGTTACGTCCGTTAGAAACTTGTTTGCAGATCTTCTGTTTTTTACAAGGGTGGTGAATTCACTCATGGGACTTCCTCCTCGATTTTTTCTATCTCATTCATTTTTTAATATCTCAAATTTAAGATAATGGGTTTAAAAATGTTCCTGCTTGGGGAAGTAGGATGACGATGTTACGAAAATTAAATATCTTGAATTTAAGATAATTATAGGACGTGAATTGTCCCTTGTCAACAGCCTAAAGCCAGAAGAATGAAATCTCTTCCAGCCCAAGACTCTTTTCAGTTGGCGTACCAGTAAAGTGCATAATCGGTCATGACAGAAGGATACCCCATTTGGCGCAGCATCGCCGTTATATTTCCACGATGATACGTTCCGTGATTGACCACTTGCATGATGATTTCTGCCAAGCTCGTATCTCGCACTCTCGTGTACGGATTATCAAGGACAATGCGTCGCTCCAAATCTTCTTCTTGGCTGAAAAAAGCTCTGAATTGCTCGACCAGTTCGGCATACAACTGCTCAACTTCCTCCAAGCTTTTTCCCGTTAATTCCTTTTCCTTCTTCCATGCCTCATTTAATGCCGCTTGCATGTCCATCCCCTGCAATATGCGAATCCAGCCTTGGTCCACCATATAAATATGCTCCATCACTTTTGCTATTGTCGGGAAAACGCTTTGGACCTCCTGCTGGTAAACACCTTCCGGAAGCTCCTTTAAGCGATTGATTAACGTTTGATTCGCCCACGCGTGAAAGTCGTACATGTTTTTGGCATAGTGCGTCATGATAAAGCCCCCTCTTTGGTTCTTCGATAGCTCTATCATAGACCGGCTTCCCTGACAAATACGGTCAGTGATGCTTTCTGCTCCAGCCAAACTCTCATTTTTTCTAATGAAAACAGTTGTTCCATGTGGTGGACTCCTGGAGGAAACGCCTCTTCATATAGCGATTTTGCTACGGCAACCGCCACCATTGCGGTCATGTTGGACTGATCGCGCCCGTACAGCAGACACTCTACTGTCGCCTTGTTCGTTCCCCGTTTTCCCTGTGCTTCTACCTTGATGGCAAACCGATCATCCCCCATTTTCCAACGCCCAAACGCTTCAATCGTGGCTTCCCGTACTTTTGGTTGATGAAGTAGTCGGCAAATTCCTATGCTCTTCAAACCAGCCACCACTCTCGTCATCCCATCCAGATCAAAACAAAGTCGGGTAGATACTGTAGGGACATCCAAGGTGCGTGCCAATGACTGTTGATCGGAAAACGGAAATCGATACGCGCGCTTCTTCCCCAACTCCGGTCCAAAATCAACAAGCTTGCCGTCTGTCATGCTCTCTACGGTTACACGCTGATGCTTGTTCATCACCTCGTAGCTCGTGCACAAGTTATCGACAGTCCATTCAATCGCGGCCTTCCCATGCCGATCACCGAGCCCAAGCATAATGAATATGTCCAGCTCATTCACCTGATCCAGCAAGCGATGAGCTTCCCCTGCGAGCAGGTTGGTCAGCCCTGGCGCCAGTCCTACACTGAGCACGGTGGTTCCCATGTTCTTCGTTTCAGTTTGGCTCCCCCATTGTTCGATTTGCGTCAAAAAATGGCCATTCGCCGAAATATCGAGATAATGCGTTCCATTCCGCATACACCCTTCCACAAAAACCGTATCCCGCTGGTCCAGACACATGACCACCAGCTTTACTTTTTCCAGCATGCTTTGGTCTAACGGCTTGTGAATATCGAGTTGCAACGGCAGCACCTTCCCATCTTCTTTTCGGCAAAATGCTTCAGCCTTCTCCAAGCTGCGTCCGGCTGCATACACCCGTCCCGGATATGCTTCACCCAAATTCTTGCATATGGTTGCCCCTACATGACCGTACCCTCCGACTACCACAATTCGATCCTTGCTCATGCCTTCTCCACCTCTGTGCCTCTCTTTTTCTGTCGCTCAAGACGTCCGGCATACCACCAGACCAACAATCCGCTCAGGCAAATTAACCCTCCTGCTTCAAAAACCGCACGATACGCATCGATCGTCGGCTGCACAGCTTGACTCGACTCACCGTTCATCATACCCAGTCCCAACGCTGCGCCGACCACCATCCCTGCATTGCGTGTCAAGGCGATCATGCCTCCGATCGCGCCCGCATGCTCCATCGGGACGTGGCGCATGATGTAGCTGTTGTTGGGCGAAGCAATCAGCCCCATACCAGCCCCTACCAAAGCCAGTACCGCAATGATTTCCACCGTGGATAATGCCTCTAGCCAGATCGCTAAGACGGTCACCCCTGCCCCAATCGCACCTAGACCTGCAAAAATGAGTGGGCGTGCACGATAGCGGTCTGAAGCCCAGCCACTAAAAGGACCCGTCAACGCCAGCAGCAATGGGTAGGCAGTCATCATATACCCTGCCGTCAAAGGGGATTCATGCGCTTGATTAAGCAGGTAGAACGGCAGGGCAACCAGTACGAGATTAGCGAGCACAAACGAAGTGAAGCTAATGAACAGTCCACTGGACACAGCCGATAGGCGAAAGACCGACACGGGCAAAAACGGCAATGACTGTCGCCGCTCCCACCAGACAAACACCCATCCCAAGACGAGTACACCCCCAAAAAGAATGAGCATCCCTTGTGAAGCCCAGCCCCACCCGTTTCCATTGGAGATCGCGATAATGATTGAGCTGACCAGCAGCATAAACAGACCTGCCCCAACGAGATCAAGTGAACTGACCTTCTTCGTCTGCTCATGAGAAGGAATGTAACGAAGAGCCAGCCCCGTAGCCAAGATGGCGACAGGAACATGAATCAGAAACAACCACTCCCAGCTCAACCACGACGCGATCATCCCACCTGCAATCGGCCCGGTCATGCCGCCAAGCGCAACAGCTGTACTCATGATCCCCATTGCCCTCCCCCGCATTTCTTTTGGGAGCAAAATCGCAATGAGCGCGATATTGGTAGCCTGGAACATAGCCGATCCGATGGCTTGCACGATTCGAAGCGCCAACAGCATCGTGATCGTCGTCGAGAAAGCCACCAAGACAGAACTTACCGTGAACAGCAGGAAACCGTAATTGTGCAGCACACGATGCCCGTATCGATCTCCCAGCTTGCCCATGAAAGGAAGAAGAGACACAATGACAAGCAAATAACCCGTTGTAATCCATTGTGCGATCGCCAGCTCCGTCTGGAAAATGTATGTGAACTGAGGGAGCGAGACATTGACAATCCCCGCTGTAAAATGAGACAAGAATGCACCCAGACAAATCGCGATCATCATGAAAAAGCGCTGCCGCTGGCTCATATGGTCTTTCCAACTCCTCGCGTATCTTGTAAATTTAGACTAAGAATTATTCTCAATTATAGAGAGTACCGAGGAGAGCACCATCCCACAAAACTGGGATTTTCCTTTTGACAATAGACGTACAGGAGAAATGCAGATGAGCACAAATCGGGAAGCGAGCAAACGAAAAGTGATGGCACTGGCTGAACGCTTTTCTCACTCCTCACAAGACTATCGGACAGCGCTCTTGCCGCTATTGCGAGAGTTCGTCCCTTTTGACGGGGCCTGCTGTACCGCTGTTGATCCGCAAACACTTTTGTCCACCGGAGCCATTACGGAAGACGGGGTGGAAGCGATTCATCATGGTATTTTTGAGCATGAATACTTGCGCGAGGACTTTAACCGGTATGATGCTCTGTGTAAAGCGGCTGAGCCAGTTGCTACGCTGAGCCGAGCGACCGGGGGCCAGCTTAAACGCAGTGACCGCTATCGCAATGTTCTACTCCCCGCCGGTTTTCATGATGAAATGCGTGCTGCCCTCAAGTACGACAGTGCATGCTGGGGCTATTTAACGTTGTTTCGTTCGCAGGGGCGTCCCTTTTTTTCTGAGCAAGAATGTGAATGTATTTTGGCTTTGGCGCCGCTGATTGCTTATCAGTTGCGAAAGACGAGTCTGTCCTTACCCGCTGAGGAGAATACGTGGATGGAAGAAGAGATGGGGATATTGATGCTGTCGGATCAGTTCACCTTGCTCGCTGCCAATCCCACAGCGGAAAAATGGCTGAGCCTGCTGCGCCGATGGGAATCGATTGATCGCGATACCTTGCCCCGACCAGTGCGAGCGGTCTGTTCGCGGGCACTCTCTCAGCTAGCAGAATCAGGCCACACGACATCCTTGGCAAAAGTCTGTATTCGCATGCCAGATGGCCCTTACATGACGATTCAGGCAAGCCCCATGAACAGCCAGAGCAGCACGGTGCACTTGGCTGTCTTGTTCGGTCCCGCAAAACCTGCTGACATGCTGCCGCTAATCGCCGAGGCATACGGATTGTCTGTACGGGAAAAGCAAATACTCGACCAGATTGTCCGCGGCGCTTCCACGAAGGAGCTCGCACGCACACTGCACATCTCCGCTTATACGGTTCAGGATCATTTGAAGTCCATCTTCGTAAAAACCGGAGTATCCAGCAGACGAGAGCTGATCTGGCAATTGTTCACCCGATTTGGCGTACAGGCGAACTAGTGAAAACCTGGCCAAAAAAGCCCCCTTCTTACAGCACACGCTGCCAGAAAGGGGCTTTTCGCTACTGATGACAATCCCTGTAATGAACAGAATCTGCTTCCTGCTGAGCCAATGCCCGTCCATACAGCATAAGCTGTTCCGACCGGGAGCGTCTGTACAGCAGTTGAGAGCAAATACAAGCTACTACTTGCAACCATTTATGTAGATGCTGTCAAATTCAGATGAAAAATCAGCTCCTCGCCATACTCGCCCGCAAATCTCCATCCTTGATCGACTAGACCAGCCTTTTTATACAGTTGGATCGCTGGCGTATTCGTATGATGCACCGTCAACACGATTTCATCTCGCTCCGGGTAATGCACTCGTGCGATGTCAGCCAACTCATGGAATACTCGCAAGGCGTAGCCCTTCTTTTGATAGCGGGAATCTATCGAAAATGATTTGAAAATAATAGCCTCGCCATTTGGTGTGTAGGGATTGCCTGTGTGTGGTGTGAATAAGGCAAAGCAGCCGATTAGATGGCCTTGGTCGAAAACCACATAGGGCATAGATCCACGATCGTTTTGAGATGCTTCAATCACATCAACTGGCATAGACGTGTAGATCGCTTGTTCTTGCGGCAAATCGTAAGCCATGATCGAAGGGTAGTCGCTTTTTTCGTACGGTCTGATAATGAACATCTTGGTTCCTTTCTCTTCTTACGGAAAAATTCGCGGCAGTCCGGTATGAATCTGTAAGCCCCATACTGCCACCGCCCCGAAGTTGATTCGTTACTCGGCTTTTTATTTCTGCTCCCCTAATTTCTGATTCAGCTTTTCGAATGCCAATGCCAGCTCTTCCTTCGGGATCATCGCATACCGATCGCCAATACTTACCTCATAGGAGCTAGTCGATTCGTCGTCCTCTCTTACATATTGCGTGAAGCCAATTCCTGTCTCTTCACTAAGTGAGAGCAAGGTACGCTCAAGCTCTTCTTTCGGCAATTCTGCATGCACATGAAACATGTTGGATACAGGCACGGCTGGTCTCGTGGATATCCCCTGGCATTGGTTGTACAATGCTGCCAGTTCCTTTGCGTGCTCGTAATATTGACCGAATTTATGCTTTCTCTGCTCAAAATGGTATTCTGCCGTGACAATATACGGGTACAAACTAATCAGGTCCCCGCCATGGCGTCTTTTCCATACCTTCGATTGCTTCGTGAAATCTTCATCCCCAGCCAGGATCGCTCCGGCAATTCCGCCTATTCCTTTGTAAAAGGATATGTACACGCTATCAAACAACGCGCATACCTCATCGGCTGTCTTCTCGTAAAACGGCAGGATTTCCATAAGCCGGGCGCCATCCAGATGCAGCCTAATTCCTTTTTCCCGACAATAACGGGAGATCGCCTCCAAATCCTCATACGTGGGTAGCTGTCCGCCAATCTCCCGCTGTGGCAATTCCAGCAACAGGCACGCGATATCGTCGTCCATGCCGAGAACATCGCCCAGTTCAATCACTCTGTCTTTATCCGCCAGCAAGACAGCCTCGATCTGATGCAACTCCTTGAGCCCATCCTCCTCGTGAATCTCCAAGTGGCAGAGCGGATGATAGGCGACCTTTTTGATTCCCTTCTCATCGCACCAGATGCGTAACGCGATTTGTTGGGCCATCGTACCGCTGGGAAAGAATACGGCAGACTCTTTGCCCAAATATTCGGCCATCTTTCGTTGGAAATTCTCGATGAGTTCGCCTGTTCCGTACATATCACCCTCCATATTCCCGTCCACTCTGGACAGGACCTGCTGCAATTGATGGAGGTCTCTCTTGCTGTGCCCGGCGATTTGATAAGTGGTCTTTTTAAATACTTCTCGCAAGGTTTTCGTATCGTTCATTTTGGCAGGGCTCCTTTTGTTTCTCATCTTCAATGCTTCTTACTTTTTAAGATATCACATTTCACAAGCAGCTTATGTCGTTTGTTTTTTGACGTACAGTTGGCGATATTCACTCGGGGTCTGGCCCGTCATTTTTTTAAACAACGTGATAAAATACGGCGTATTCGGCATTCCTACCAATTGCGCAACATCCGCGATCTGGTTGTTCGAATGAGCCAGCAGCTCCCGTGCCCTTTCTATCCGCTTTTTCTGGATGTACTCCACAGGCGTCATATCCATGAGTCGCTTAAACGTTCGCTGCAAATGAAACGGACTGCCATGGCACATATCAGCCAAATGCTCCAGCGTCAGCTTTTCGTTATAATGAGAATCAATGTACTGTGTAATTTGTGCCACCCACTCACGATCAGGCAACCTCTCTCCCGTGGGCTTGCAGCGTTTACATGGTCGAAATTCTTCCCGTAGGGCTTGGTTTGCATTTTGGAAAACCCGCACGTTCTCCCTCTTCGGCGGCTTCGACTTGCACGACGGTCTACAAAAAATCTTCGTCGTTTTTACCGCATAAAAAAATTGATTATCGTAAGACGAATCGTTATGAATAATGGCCTGCCATCGCTCATCGGTTACCCGTTCCTCCAACACATGTCCTCTCCTTTGCCATAGCCGTTATCGAATCGCTTGCTCTTACCGACAGTATACCCCCACGCTACATGATCCGTACTGCTAGAAGATTAAAATAGCAAGATAACGAAATGACAGGATAGCTTTTCTTGTTATAAAACTAGGAGGAAGACAGGAGGTTTTCACATGACAAGCAGTCTATCCCACTCGGCTTGGGTCGATAATAGAAAAGAATTAATCTTGTCCGTACCTACGGAATTCTGTTTTTCGCAAAATCTTCACTACTTGTCCAGAGCATCCAACGAATGCATGTTTCACATTCAAAACGGGCGCCTCTACAAAGCCATCCCGATTGAACAAGATTCACAAGTGGTCGAAATTCACGCAGAAAACGATCAAGGATTGACTGTGCGTTTTCTCAGCCCTTCGCTTCCCACTGAAAAAGCCCGGATGGAGGTAGCCCGCTATGTGCGAGATTGGTTCGATCTCGATCGAGACCTGGTTCCGTTTTATGAGCTTGCCGCAGGGGATGCTCTTCTACAGCAAGCCGTTGAAAAATTTTACGGGCTGCGGACTATTGGCATTCCCGACCTGTTTGAAGCGCTCAGTTGGGGAATCATTGGTCAACAAATTAACCTGACCTATGCGTACACCCTCAAGCGGCGGTTGGTAGAGACATTCGGAAGACGAGTAGATTTCGAAGGACAGACGTATTGGCTTTTTCCCACAGCGGAAAAAATCGCCGGATTATCCGTCGCTGATTTGGATGGATTGCGCATGACGACCAAGAAATGCGAGTATTTGATTGACGTCGCACAACTCATCGTTGAAGGGAAACTATCGAAAGAGCTATTATGGGACGGAGGAGATTATCAAACCGCGGAGAAACGTTTGACCCGTATCCGTGGGATTGGACCGTGGACAGCCAACTATGTGCTCATGCGCTGTCTGCGAATGCCCTCTGCTTTTCCCATTGATGATGTCGGCCTGCACAATGCGATCAAATTTTTACTAGGCAAAGAAAAAAAGCCGACAAAAGCAGAAATACGAGAGCTGTCCAAGGCTTGGACGAATTGGGAGTCGTACGCTACTTTTTATTTATGGCGTTTTCTTTATTAATCAAAGGAGGTTCTATCCTATGCTAAAAATAGGTTCGCACGTATCATTCTCCGGTAAGGGACTGCTGAATGCCGCCCAAGAAGCAGCCACCTACGGCTCGAGTACCTTTATGATCTACACGGGTGCACCGCAGAACACCCGCCGCAAACCGATCGAGGATCAGTACATTACAGAAGGCAAAGAAGTAATGGCCAAGCAGGGCGTGGATGAAATTGTCGTACATGCCCCGTACATTATCAACTTGGGCTCTTACAAGGACGATACCTATGAGCTCGCTGTCCGTTTTCTGCAAGAAGAGATTCGCCGGACCGACTACATTGGCGTCAAAAATATCGTGCTGCACCCTGGCGCCTACACGGACAAGGATGCAGAGTACGGCATCGCCCGGATCGCGGAAGGCTTGAATGAAGTTCTGGCAGGCGTAAAAGACACCGATGTAAAAATCGCGTTGGAGACGATGGCGGGCAAAGGGACGGAAATCGGTCGCAGCTTTGAGGAAATCGCGGCCATCATCGAGAAAGTAGAAGACAACAGCAGGCTGACCGTCTGCATGGATACCTGCCACATTCACGATGCTGGCTATGATATCGTTAACGACTTCGATGGCGTCCTGGACCAGTTTGACCGGACAATCGGCTTGGACCGTCTCGCCGTCGTTCACTTGAATGACAGCAAAAACTTCCGCGGGGCAGGCAAAGACCGCCATGCGCCAATCGGTGCGGGACTCATCGGCTTTGATGCGATGAATTACATCGTAAACCACGAGAAAATCCGCCACCTGCCGCTTGTACTGGAGACACCTTGGATCAGCAAGGAAAAAGGCAACGAGCGTCCGATGTACGAGGCTGAAATCGCCCTCTTGCGCGGGGAAGTGGACAAGCGCTTCGGCGACGAATTCATGGACCATGTGGAGCGCCTCGATTTCTTTTTCCGCAAACAAGATGTCACCAGACGCGAGTATGTGGTTGGAATTTGGGAACTGCTCAAAAACGACGCGAAGGCAAAGAAAGCGGATGGCCGCGAGCCAATGGAGCGTCTGTACGATATGGTGAAGGAAGCGAGATTGTTCCCGGAGCTCACCGAAGAGCAGATCAACCACCGCTTGACTGCCTACTTCGCGATTCCGAAATTCTCGTAAGGTAAGAACACTTCATGTAGGCTGACTGACTGTGGCTTCCTCCTTTTGGAGCGAAAACGACACATTACCAATAGAGGGGGAGCCATATGCCTACACCGAAAAAGCCAGCACCTCAAGATGCTGACTCTGCCAAAACATACACCCTGCTCGGAGCTGATCGCTCTTTTTATCAGAGTGATTCTCCGGGTACATTGGGGGGCTATCGTCCACGCAAAATATACGGCCGACTGGATTGCCCCTCTGCCATCAGAGCCATTACGCGAGGCGGTTATGTGCGCCATCGCGTATTTTTTGCGGATGAAGCTACCGCTATTGCTGCGGGGTATCGACCTTGTGCTGTTTGTTTACGAGAAAAATATTTGTTGTGGAAAGCCCCTCCCCTTTAAGGTTTTAGAATACCTGCGGGGATTCGATAGAGTACATAGTTGCCCGTCCACATTTGTGTCGTAATGACCATCTTCTCTTTTCCCCGTTCAAAGAAGTATCCGGCCCCTTCTTGTTGGATGAAGGTCCAGCCTTTTTCTGTCACCGCTCGTTTCATCGCTTCCGCCGCTGTAGCTTGATTCGCTTGCGGCCCATATCCATACCAATCGACGTTTCCCTCCGTTGTCAATTTGACGATTTTTCCCGTGTTTTCACCCAACAGCTCCGTCACTTCTTTTTTGGACTTGGATTCGAATGGCAATGCAGGATACCCGATCAGAGAAACATTCGCGATCATGATAAAACAAAAGCCCAAGAAGAATAGGAGGAACAGAACCTTCGCGCTCTGGTTCATGCCCATACGACTTACTCCTCTTCCTCAAAAATCGCGACAGGACGCGCCCATCCCGCGCTCGCTCCTTTCACTTTTACAGGAAACACAGAGACGGTAAACCCGTAGGGTCTCGGCAATTGTTCCAAATTCGCCAGCTTTTCAATCTGGCAATACTCTTTCTCTTTTCCCACATAGTGAGCTGCCCATAAAACACCATCGCGCGGGTTTTGTTTATAATCAGCGGCTTGAACGGAAAACGGGATATCCCATCCCCACCCATCGGTTCCCATGACTTTGATTCCTTGATCGATCAACCAATGTGTCGCTTCGGCGGATACTCCTGCATGTGATTGAAAATAGTGCTCCTCATAGTATCTTTTATCAGCGCCCGTCCTGATCAGGACAATATCGAACGGTTTCAGTTCGTATTCGATTTGTGCGAGCTTCTGTTTTACATCATTCACCGTGATCTCATAGCCAGACGGCTTTTCACTAAAATCAAGCAGGACACCATCTCCGTAGAACCACTCTAACGGCAACTGATCAATCGTTTTCGCCGGCTCTCCCTCAGAAGTAGGCCAGTAATGCCAAGGCGCATCGACATGTGTTCCTGTATGTGTTGTGAGTGTCACCGTTTCACTCGCCCATGCCTTTTGTTCGGGAAAATCCGTTGGTTGCAATCCGAAGTACTGCGCGGCTTGGATAGCCCCTTCTTCATGACTACTGTATTGAATCTCGGGTGGAAACGGTTCTTTTGCCAGATGATCAAGAGGCACACTCAGATCAACGAACCGACGTGCTTTTCTATTCATAGCAGGATTCCCTTCTTTCGCATTTGGAATTTTCTGTATCCTCAATCATTATTACTGTACTACCCGCCTTCCACCAGCGTCAAATGAACACAAGCAAAAAGCAGTACCTCGTCGTCTATACGGGTACTGGCCTTTTTTATGGAAATTCTATGGGAATTTGCACTTCTACATACGTATCGCCCCCAAGTGGGGATTGCAGATAGTTTTCTCTGCCTGGCTGATCTTTTTTGATCCGGTATTGATTGCGCTCTATCCATTTTGCCAAGTCAATACAGGCCGTAGAAGGAACGAATGGCTCTACACGTTGGACCAGGGTGGCCATCATCGGCTCCTCTGGCAGCATACGTATTTCCAGCATATCGGATGGCAAGGGAATGTCCTGCTTGAGTACATAGCCGATCTCCAATTCGAATGCCGTCTCGTCTCGCTCCGACTCCTTCCACAAAACGATGGGAGAAAGCATCCTTCTCTGCTGCTTGCCTGCATGTTGAGACAGCCGCTCGAAAAGCATCGGAATCTCTTCTACCGTACCTTCTGAACGAAACGAGACAACTTTTTGGGCTTCGACTCGTTTAAAGACAACCTCTTGTGCTACATACCCCTTTTGTTCGATCGACAGCAGACGCTCCTTGATTCGATTCAATCGTGCTTGCTCCTCCTCAAGCAACTGTTCCATTGCTCTTTCTTTTTGCCTGAATATACCTTGTAGTTGCTCCGGGGACATCTCTTCATGCAGCAATTGCTGAATTTGTTGCAACGTAAATCCCAAGTCCTTGTACATGAGGATTCGATTCAGCGTAACCAATTGCTCTGCTGCATAAAACCGATAGCCAGTTTCTTTGTCGATATCCGCTGGCTTCAAAATGCCAATTTGGTCATAAAAACGAAGCGTCTTTAAGGACACTCTGCTCAATCGGGAAAATTCACTGATCTTAAACATGGAAAAACCCCAATCTATCATTCCCTTGACTTTCCCCTGTACGGGAACGTTTATAGTTGAAAAAAATCATGCTTACAAAGGAGCCATGCGAGATGGATTACGACATTTTTCACTTGGGAGATGTCCGCTTGCAGTCAGGAGTGACACTACCTCATGCATTTATTGCTTACAAAACCTATGGCACACTCAACGCCACCAAGGATAACGTCATTATATTTCCTACATCGTTTGGAGACCAGCATTACCAAAACGAATGGCTCATCGGGGAAGATAAGGCTTTGAACCCGAATCAATATTTTATCATCATTCCTAATATGCTCGGCAACGGGCTATCGTCCTCCCCGAGCAACACAGCCAACCCGTATGATCGGGCCCATTTTCCACACGTTACGATCTACGATAATGTCGCTCTTCAGCATCGACTCATTACGGAAAGATTTGGCATTGAAAAAATTGCTTTGGCAACCGGCTGGTCGATGGGGGCCATCCAGGCTTTTCATTGGGCGGCGATTTACCCAGATATGGTCGAAAGATTGGCTCCTTTTGCCGGAACCGCAAAAACATGGCCGCATAACATCGTCTTGATCGAAGGCATCCGAGCAGCATTACTGGCCGATGCAGCTTGGAATAATGGGCAGTATACGGAATCTCCCGAGGTTGGCTTACGTACCTTGGGGCGCGTTTATGCGAGTTGGGGGTTTTCACAGCCATTTTACCGCGAGGAATGCTATAAAGCTTTGGGCTATAAGACTCTTTCCGAATTTATCTCGGGATTTTGGGAGGAAAGCTTTGTTCCTTCGGATGCAAACGATTTGCTGGCGATGATGTGGACGTGGCAGCATGCCGACATTAGCCAAAATGATAAGTACAAGGGAGACTTTGAGGCGGCGTTACGAAGCATCCGGGCGCGAACGGTTGTGATGCCTGTACGGACTGATCTGTATTTCACGCCAGAAGACAGTGAATATGAGACGAAGCACATCCCTAACGCTACCTTTAAGCCAATTGAATCAATCTGGGGACACTTGGCTGGGTTTGGACTTAACCCTGTCGATACCGCGTTTATTGATAACAGCTTAAAAGAATTGTTGGCGACAAACTGAAAATTTCGAAGTAGAGGGACACCTATTAATGGTGCCCCTTCATTACTTCATCCTTATCGTAACATCTGGATAGCGCCCCACAACATCTAAATAGGAAGCATTTGGATCACTCTTAAGATTCCGATCCATGAAGGCTAGCGATACTTCGTTAATAATGGTGTGATTGCGCCGCACTTCAGGACTAAGTGCTTCCATCAGTGGTGAATACAGAGGAAAATCGGTAAAGCTGAGATGCCCCGCCTGCCAGATATCCAACTCCACACCTGATTGAGCTAATACTCGCTCTCGCCGCCCTTCTTCGGCTAGTTTCATCTCCGGCGAATCCTCCAGTTCTGGTAATTTGAAGCCTCCGTTCATAATCATCAGCGGTTTCGTTAAAGGTTTGTCACGATCCTCACCATACAAGTAGCCATCCATATTAATACCTGCTTTAAATACAGGATTCTTGTATAGAACATCCACCGCAGTTGCACCCCCAAAGGAGTGACCGATAATGCCAACATTAGAAAAGTCAGCTCGATGGGCAAACGGACTCTCCGTTACCCTTTCACTCATGTCCATAAGCTGCTGAAGGGCAAATTCGATATCCTGCGTCTGCTCCTCGATAACCGGAATAGAAGCATGATTCTGTACGTCGTATTCCATAGGGAGATGAGAGCTCGTGTCTATGAAAGGAGCATAGCTGCCATCTGGATAAACAGAGATTATCGCCGTCCCAGGATGCTCGACCGCCGCTACAATATAACCGTGGCTGGCTAATTCAATCGCTTGAAACGTATTCGTGAAGCGGCTACCTAGCATATTCCCGTGCGATAAGAAAATGATTGGTGCTTCTTTTAAGTCTGAGGCGAAGGAAGTTCCCGCGTAAGTATGCGTCTCCACCTGTTCGAGGTAACTCAATACTTTCCCAGAAAATCCGTATCGTTCCTCGATAGCTTTGGCAAACGCCGGCAGATTGGAAATGTATTTACCCGGAGTAGCAGAAGATGACGAATCAGCTGGATACCAGATCTGCACATTGATCTTTCTGGAAGTCCCGTCACTCCCTATGCGAGAGTTGTCCGACCATGTGTAGGTAACCGTTCCTACTCGATAAGCGCCAGTTGGTCTCTCAAAGGAAAAGATAGGTAACATAAATGGCAGGCAAATGGCGAGTGCACTGAGCAGAAAAGCCGGCACACTGAGTAAAATAGATTTCTTCCATTCCCTATCCCTTATCGTGTTCCGGTAAGTCCTGACTCCGAACATGCATAGGACCATTAGTGCAACCAAATAGGCTGGACCCATTTGCCAGCGCGCCTTTTCAAAAATTAGGTGAAACAGCCCTGTAACGACCAGCAAAATAGGCATTCCCCATAGAACTAGCCGCCCTGGGGCTTTCCGAGACCAAATTAAGTACCACAATAAGCCTATGGCCAAAATGACAAACACAACTTCAAAAATCCGCATATGGATGCTGCCTCCTTCAGACAAATGTTTTATGCAAATTAATATTTAATTAAACTTAAATATAAGGCGCAGGTTAGCCAGGACATTCGCCCGTCTCCAGGGTCCCAGCCGCTCACCCTTGTTTCGTAATTATTCATCTGTCTTTCGCGTCTGCTCTTCCTCAATAATTCTCCGGAACTTCAACATTATTTCCTTTAGCGCTACCAAATCTTCGTAAGGAAGCTTGGAATAGAAGCGCTCTATGATCGACAATTCAATCTTGCGGCTTGTTTCGATATAGTTCACTCCGGCATTATCCAGCTCCACAAAAATTTCCCGGCGATTCCCGGGGTTAATCGAACGTTTGACTAACTGGCGCTTTTCCATCTTGTTCAGCATTTGGCTGACTGCACTTGCCGTGATGTCCATTTGCTTTGCCAATTCCCCAGTGAGCAGTCGACCTCGTTCATGCAGCAAGTTAATCATGATGATCTGGCTATTCGTAATCGTCTCATCCAGCACATCCGCGTATTCTTGCGTCAGCATCACCTGACAAGCATACTCGATTTCGTTTAGCTCCCGGACAAAAGCGACGAGCTCCTCATTCATTTAACCACCACCAATAATTAAGTTAACTTAACTATTAAAATAAACGATAATCTACGACTATGTCAATTCTCGTGTGTTCAAATCCCAGCTAGTTTCACATAAAATGGAACTACGAAAAAGGAGGGATCTCTGAATGGCTACCTTAACGTATCACGTTGCCGTTTCGCTAGATAATTTCATTGCTGATCAAGCCATGATGGACGGAAATATCGACAGCACTCTCTTTTTATTTGAGGGAGAACATGTACCGGACTTTTTATCTGAAATTCAGGAATATGATGCTGTCCTGATGGGGGCCAAAACCTACGAGTTTGGGTTTAAATTCGGTGCCAAGCCGGGCGAACCAGGTTATAAGGGAATCAAGCATTATATTTTCTCAAACTCCATGCAGTTTGAATCCAATCCAGAAGTCGAGCTGGTCAAAGGCGACGCCGTTGAATTTATCAAAAATCTCAAACAGCAAGAAAAAGGCAAGCTGTGGCTATGTGGAGGGGGTGAGTTGGCAGGAGCGTTACTGGCACACCAACTGATTGATCAATTAGTGCTGAAAGTGAATCCGGTGATGGTCGGTGAAGGTGTCCCGCTATTTGGAAGTGCGAAGCCACGTCTCAAACTCGAGTTAGTAGACATGAAACAGTACGCGAACGGCGTAACGAAGCCTACGTACAACATTGTTTATATATAATGTCACAAAAGAAACGGGACCGCATCAATCGGCCCCGTTTCTTTACCTTCTGTCATATGATTACGTTACATCCTGCAGCTCACGAGCTGGAGCCTCTGCTGCTTTTTGAATCTCCATTTTCCGTATGCGATGCTTGTCTTTCTTTCGGATCGTAAAGACAAGATCATCGTATTGCCATTGGATACCTTCTTTGAGCGTCGGATTTTGACTGTATAGCCAGCCCCCGATGGTATCGAGTTCTTCTTCATTAATATTGGCGTTGAGCAAGTCGTTAACCTCGGAGAGAAGTACCTTTCCGTCCACAATCACATGGCTATTCTCTTCCACAATTTCGATCTCGGCTTTTTCCTCCGCGTCAAACTCATCACGAATCTCCCCTACAATTTCCTCCAAGATATCTTCGATCGTAACCATTCCGGAGGTTCCGCCATATTCGTCCACCAGGATCGCGATATGCGTTCTTTGTTTCTGCATTTTTTTCAAAAGGTCTTTTACAGGAGTCGCCTCTGAAACCATCAAAAACGGTCGGATGAGCTTGGAAATATCCAAATTCGGATCATCGGCATAATTCAGAAAGAACTCTTTCGTGTTAATCATCCCGATAATATGATCTTTATTCTGCGATATAACCGGGAAACGGGTATACTGCTCTTCTTTCATGATTCGCAGGTTTTGCTCAAGGGTATATTCTTTGTGCAAGCAGCTCATATCTGTCCGGGGGACCATAATCTCGCGGGCAAGCATCTCGTCAAAAGCAAAGATATTGCTAACGTATCCATACTCAGACTGATTAATTTTGCCGCTCTCATAGCTTTCCGTCAAAATGATTCGCAGCTCTTCCTCTGAGTGACTTTCTTCGTGCTCCTTGGTCGGTTTCATACCAAATGAACGCACAAGCAGAGCAGCAGAGCCATTCAGCACCCAGATCGCAGGGTACATCAATTTGTAGAACCAAATAATGGGTTTCGCACAAAGTAAGCTAACCGCTTCTGCTTTTTGGATCGCCACTGTTTTCGGTGCCAGTTCCCCGACAACCACATGGAGAAACGTAACGAGCGAGTAAGCAATCACAAACGACAGAACTGCCACGACTTGTTCGGGTAAAAACGGCGTAAGAAACGGGCTAATGATGCTTTCAATCGTCGGTTTCCCCAATACCCCCAAGCCAATGGCTGTCAACGTAATGCCCAACTGACACGCTGACAAATATCCATCCAGGTTACTAACTACTTTCTGAACAGCAAAAGCATTCTTTCTCCCTTCCATGACCAATTGGTCTACACGGCTCGGGCGAAGCTTTACAATTGCAAATTCAGTTGCCACAAAAAAAGCGGTAGCAAAAATCAGAAAAGCAATTAGTAACAAATTCATGGTTAGCAATATCCTATCCCCTCTTCATTAGAAGTCTTACGTTTTCATTGTACGAAACCCCGCCCCTTGACATCAACGTTCGCTTATATCCGATTTCGTCTTAATTGTTTGATTATAGGCAGTTTTGCTATTTCAGGTCACTCACCCTCACAATTGCTGATTACAGGCATTGCATACTCACTCAATGGTCCCCAGCTCCAACACGACCGGACAATGATCGCTCCCCATCACCTGTGAGTCAATTCCCGCCCCGAGCAACGATGGAGCCAATCTCTCAGACGCGAGAAAATAATCAATGCGCCACCCGATATTCCGCTCTCTCACTTTCGGCATGAAAGACCACCATGTATAGGCATCTGTTTCATCCGGATAAAAATATCGATAGGTATCCACAAACCCGGCTGCCAGCAAGCTCGTCATCTTCTCACGCTCTTCAGGAGTAAACCCAGAATTACCGCGATTGGACTTCGCATTTTTCAAATCAATCTCTTGATGGGCGACATTCAGGTCCCCACAAACCACAACGGGCTTCTTCGCATCTAGCTGCAACAAGTAATTCCGAAACCGATCCTCCCATTCCAGCCGATAATCCAATCTTGATAGATCACGCTTCGCATTCGGGGTATATACGGTGACCAGGTAAAAATCCTGGAACTCCAGCGTAATGGTTCGTCCCTCAGGCTCATGGTCTTCTTCCAAGCCATAGCGCACAGATAGTGGTTCCATTTTTGTAAAAACAGCCGTTCCGGAGTAACCCTTCTTCTCCGCGTAGTTCCAATATTGATGATACTCCTCGCCGATCTCCATCTCGATTTGACCTTCTTGCAGCTTCGTTTCCTGCAAGCAAAATATATCGGCGTTCACTTCTTTGAAGTATTCATAGAAACCTTTGTTTACACATGCGCGAAGTCCATTTACATTCCAAGAAATCAATTTCGTCATCGCTAATCTCCTCATCGCTATTTGATAGAATCCATGGTACACTATCTTTGTTTTCAATTATAGGAGGTTACGATGATGGACATTGCAATGGGCATCGCATTCATGAGACTTCGTTAAAATCGACAAGACCCCATTAGGCTCAGCCATTTTTAAAAACGGAATGGTATGGGTTTATTTTTGTTTGGATTGATTTTAACTATTCATGAATGAGGTGTTTTTGTTATGTCAAAAAACAATGTGGAGCAAATGCTTGCAATCGCGAAAAACAACGGAATCCTTGTAGACCCAACTACCGTGAAGGTGAATGAATCCGGCTTAGACTTCCTTGCTATTTTTGCAAGTACGATAGATGGTGTTCCATGGGTATTGCGCCAACCGCGCCGGGACGATGTCGTGGAGACAGCCCGTTATGAGAAAAAGGTGTTAGATCTCGTTGCAAATCATCTACGTGTGGAAGTGCCGGATTGGCAGGTTCACACCTCTGAATTCATCGCTTATCCGATCCTGGGTGGCACACCATTGGCGACGATTAATATGGAAACAAAAAGTTATGAGTGGTATTTGAATCCTGAATCACTACCTGAATTGTGTATCCAAACATGGGCGGAAGCATTGGTCGCATTACACGGTATTCATCATGATCTCGCTCGAGATGCTGGTATCCGCGTCAAGCAGCCTAGCGAATCACGAGCAAGCCTTCGAGAAAAGATGAATGAAGTCAAACGCGTCTTTGGCGTTTCTGGGGCGCTATGGGATCGGTGGCAAAAATGGCTTGCGGATGACACATTCTGGCCTGCCCACTCTGCTCTTGTACATGGTGACCTCCATCCGGGGCATATCCTGGTTGCTGAAAACGGCAAGGTAACAGGGCTCCTGGATTGGACGGAGGCCGAGGTAGCTGATCCTGCTGTTGATTTCACGGTTGTCTACCTGTTGTTCGGAGATACTGGCTTGGCGGATTTCATCCAACGGTATGAGAAAGCAGGAGGACGTGTATGGCCGCGCATGCATGAGCATATCGTCGAAATGACGGCTGCGTATCCTGTCACACTTGCCACCTTTGCGCTGAAATCAGGGCTGGAAGAGTTCAAGATCATGGCACGACAAGCTCTGGGTGTCGATGAAAACGGCACAGAGATCTCTTAGATATACCAACCACCGTCCCTGATTGGAGGCGGTGGTTTTTTATGTAAATAGCTCCATTGAGCCATTACTGGCTTGGAAATAAGGTGTTACAATAAATCGGCTCATTTGGACAATCCTTTACTAAACAGATGGAGTGAATAGGATGAAGCGAGGACTTCTTATTGGCATTGGTGCTGTAGTCGTAGTAGCAGGCGTGCTTTCCATTCCTGTTGAGGCAGGCCCCTCACCCGATACACGAATCATATTGGAGCACACGAAGAAGACGTATATTTCACCGCCCTGTTATGAGCAAGCCAACAAAACGAACAATCTAGCCGAAGCTGATATTCAAAAAGCGAAGGAATTGAATTATCAGCCAGAATCCAGCTGCACGGCAAGTTCCCTTGCCCCCATCAAGCAACCGATTGCTTCTGTGCTCGCCGTAAATCTCGGAATCAAACAAAGCCGCTGGGATTGGTAATCGAACGCTGGTTTAAGAAACGTGAATCGAAAATATAAAGGCTTCGTCCATAAAAAAAGAGCGTTAGCTATAGCAGCTAATGCTCTTTTTTTGATTAATAGTACGGAGAAATCATGAGGTAAACAATGACACCCGTCGCACTGACATACAGCCACATCGGCATCGTCCAGCGGGCGATTTTTTTATGTTTTTCCACTTTCATGTTGAGTCCACGTGCAGTCGTTATCAGCGCAAATGGAACGATAATCGCCGACAACAGAATATGTGTAATCAAGATGAAGTAATAAATCGGACGCAGAATTCCCTCTCCCCCATAGGAAGTGCTAGGTGCCATTCCGTGGTAGATCACATACGAAACCAAGAAGAGAGCTGTTGTGGAAAAGGCTGCAAAAATATATCCTCGATGCATCTTCACGTTTTTGAACTTCACGATGGAAACAAGCGCGGCAATCAAAAAAATAAAGGTAAAGCTGTTCATGACCGCATTAAAAAACGGCAGAAAGGTCAGGTCGAGATGGCTGAAATCATTGTTTTTCGGCATGAAGTACAAGATGGCGACAAGCGTGTTAATCGCTATGGTGAGAATAACGATAATCGGTGTATAGTTGCGTTGTTTCATTCTTATGCTCCTTTTTTCTCAGATCATGAATGAGTATCCCGCTTTAGTCTACCCATTGACGAGCCCGGACATTGGCGGCCACAAGTGGTTAGCCAGTCCAGTCATCCTAATGATAAACGAAGTAGGTATGCCGTACAAAGGCGATTTGATGAACAAAAAAAGGACCAACAAATGTTGGTCCCTTATGTTATTTCTTGTTTGATTGCTCATCCAGTGGTACAGCCTTGTTAATTCCGAGTGTAAAGAAGCTAATAACCACAATCGCCAAGAAGACAATTCCGGCAATCAGGGAGACGCGTGTCTCATCATTGATCCACATACCGATAAGTACCATGATGAGAAAAGCAATGGTCAAATAGTTGGTCACTGGGGCAAAAGGCATTTTGAATGGATGGTTGTCCATTTCAGCACCCTTTGCTTTTCGGAATCTGATTTGACTGATCAAAATGACAAACCACGGAACCATACCCGGCAGAACACTCGCACTGTACACATAAACAAAGAGATTTTCTGGGGCGATATAGCTTAAGATAACGCCAATGCCCAGACCGATCAGAACACCAATCGTACCTAACAACGGTACACCATTCGAAGACAGCTTTGTAAATACTTTCGGGGCTTGGCCATTTACCCCTAAGGTATACAGCATACGCCCTGCACTATAAATCCCGCTATTACAGCCAGACATGGCAGCAGTGATCACGACAAAGTTAATAAGACCTGCCGCTGCGGTAATGCCGATTTTCGCAAAAGTAGCAACGAACGGACTGCCGATTGCCTGCAATTGATCCCAAGGGTAAACGGTTACAATAACAAAGATCGCACCAATATAGAAAATCAAAATGCGCCAAATGATATTTTGGATCGCGCTTCTTAATGTCTTTTTCGGGTCTTTTGCTTCCCCTGCTGTAATCCCGATGAGCTCGACACCTTGATACGCCCCGATCACCAAGGAAAGGGCAAAGAAAAAGCCTGTCCAACCACCTGTAAAGAATCCGCCATTTTCCCACAGATTCGATAATCCGATTGCGATTCCATCATTTCCAATGCCAAAGAAAATCAATCCAAACCCTGCAATAATCATCAAAACGATCGTTACAATTTTGATCATAGCGAACCAAAACTCAAATTCACCAAATGACTTCACAGAAACCAGGTTCGCTATACCGAGTATCACCATGGCAATAATACCAGGTATCCAAGCCGGCAAATCTGGGAACCAGTACTTCATATACGTCCCGACGGCAATGATCTCCGCCATCCCGACAACGACCCACTGGAACCAGTTACTCCAAGCCGTCATATAACCTGCTAACGGATGGATATACTTATGCCCAAAGGTCGCGAATGAACCAGTACTCGGTTCCAAATACAACATTTCACCCATTGCACGCATGATGAAAAAAATAAAAATTCCTACAATTGCATAAGCTAGCATGACGGATGGTCCCGTCCATTTGATCGTGCTGGCAGACCCCATAAATAGCCCAACACCAATCGTACCGCCTAAAGCAATCATCTGAATATGACGGGCTTCCAGGCCTCTCTTCAGTTCCTTGTTTCCCACGTAAGCTTCCTCTTCCTCTCTGCTGTTGGCGGTATTTCGGATAGCTTCTAGTCATTCTCGTTTTATTGATTGAAAAACTGCCCCTTAGATATCCCTTCACTTCTTATCAAGCATTCCTACTAGTTAGTAAGATTATTCACCTCTCTCGTCTTACACTATATTGGTAGACTACTTCATATATTTTAATATGTTTTTATAATATCTACAATTATATTTACAAGGAAAATACTTGATGATCAATGATGATTGCATTCAACCAGAAGAAAAATACATGACAAATCAATTAATTCTAAATGTGATTCTACTTTTATAAGGATAAGCAGTATGAAAATTTCCCAGCAAAGAAATACTATCAGCGATTTCAAAATAGGAGGAAATGGAACCATGGAGCACTATTTGGCCGAACAGTATCGAGAAGGACTGCAAGCTTTTGGACAGCTGATGCCAGAGGCCTTGCGAGCATATAATGAATTCACCAGCCAATGCTTTTCGTCCGGTGAATTGTCATCCAAGCATAAGCACTTGCAGGCACTAGCTATCTCCCTTTACTCCGGAAATGAGCACTGCATTGTCTATCATTTGGAAGCAGCTCTCAACGATGGAGTTTCCCAAAAAGAAATTGCTGAAACAGTAGCAGTAGCCGGAGCATTCGGCGGCGGAACTACCCTTTCGCATGGCGTCATATTAATCAATGATGTGATGGAGGAAAAACAGGGAACGATTCAATGAGAAGATGCCGAAAATTCCTGTGCCATTGCGTTTACAAGAGCATACAAAAGCACAACAATCGCCGAGACCTCCCTCGAGCGGTTGTTGTGCTTTTTGCCTCCTCGATTATTTCGGATTAAGCGCTCTTGCCATCGCATCCACATAGCTTTGGCTGGCACGCTTGCTCACTTCCGCTTCGGGGTCAAACACTTCAAAGCAGTGGTAGCATCCGGGATATAGATGAAATTCTACGTCTACCCCCGCTTGTGCAAGGCGCGTCACATATTCGATCGTCTCATCTCGGAACAGATCGAGCTGTCCTACGCACGTATAAGTTGGCGGCAGCCCCTCCAAGCTGTCTGCTCTCGATGGCACCGCATATGCGGATACCTGACTGTCGTCGGCATCTTCGCCCAGGTACATGCTCCACGCAGCCAAATTGTTTGTCCGGTTCCAGGTTGCATTCTCCGCCTCGATTTCATAGCTCGACGCTGTACGATTACGGTTATCGATCATTGGATACAACGGCATCTGGAAGATTAGCGCCGGTCCGCCTTTGTCGCGAGCCATTAAAGCAAGGGCTGCGGTCAGCCCCCCTCCCCCGCTTGCACCAGCAATCGCAACCCGATCCACATCGATGCCGAGTGACTCAGCTTCGTCTGTCATCCACGTTAAACCGGCGTAACAGTCATGGATGGCAGCTGGATAAGGGTGCTCGGGAGCCAGACGATAATCGACCGATACGACGACACAATTAGCCGCTTGTACAAACCGTTCGCATAAAGCGTCGTCCATATCGGGGTGCCCCATCACATAGCCTCCTCCGTGAATCCACAGCATAGCCGGAAGCTTACTGCCTGTTCGCTTGACAGGCTCGTATATTTTCGCCAGCATCTCTCCTGCTGCGCCTGGAATCATTCGACTTGTGGTACGTACATGCTCCGACTTCACAATAGGCGGATTTTTCAGCATGGCCCTGCTCGACTCCAAATTTTCTTCCAGTTGAAAACCAGGGAATTGTGCTAATGTTTGCCTTAATTCCGGCAGTACTCGACGATGAAAGTCCACGTGAATCCCTCCATTAAGCCAATGTTGATTCTTGCTCTGTCTCTGCTTCCCACTTGGTTATTTCCTCTCGCACCCGAGGCGCTACCTCTGTTCCCAGCAGCTCAATGGCTCTCATTACCTGATCATGCGGCATCGTGGATATCGGTACATACATCATAAAGCGCGTTATGCCTACCTGTTTGCGAAGGTGGATGATCTTTTGGGCCACCGTCTCCGGATCACCCACATACAATGCCCCCTCCAAGCTGCGTGCGGCATCGAAGGTAGCACGGTTATAATGCGCCCAGCCCCGCTCCCTTCCGATTTTATTCATTCCTGCCTGGGTAGAAGGAAAGAATGTATCTGCCGCCAGTTCCGTATCTTCTGCAACAAATCCCAGTGAATGGGACCCAACTGTTAATCGCGATACGTCATGACCAGCGTGCATGGCCACCTTTTTGTAAAGCTGCACAAGTGGCGCAAACTGCCGCGGACTCCCACCAATGATCGCCAGCATCAGCGGCAATCCCAGCAGACCCGCACGAACAACCGATTCCTGATTGCCCCCGCTCCCAATCCATATGGGTAAAGGGTTCTGAACAGGCCGTGGATACACGCCCAAATTCTGAATAGCTGGCCGATGACCGCCCCGCCAGGTTACTTTTTCGGACGCCTGTATTTTCAGGAGCAGTTCCAAATGTTCTTCAAACAGCTCATCATAGTCATTCAAGTCATAGCCGAACAGGGGAAAAGACTCGATAAAAGAACCGCGTCCCGCCATAATCTCTGCCCGTCCATTCGAAACGCCATCGAGTGTAGCAAAATCTTGAAAAACACGCACTGGATCAGCCGAAGAAAGCACTGTTACTGCACTGGTCAGCCGAATCCTTTTTGTCAGTGGCGCAGCCGCAGCCAGCACCATAGCTGGAGAAGAAGCAGCATAATCCTTGCGATGATGTTCACCTATGCCAAATACATCAAGTCCAACCTGATCAGCGAGGACGATTTCCTCGACAACTTCACGCAATCGCTGTGCGTGGCTCATCACCTCACCTGTCTGAACATCCGGTGTCGTTTCCACAAACGAAGTAATCCCAATCTCCACAGACCATCTCTCCTTTTGCAAAACTTGTATCAGTCAACAGCTCTGGAACCAGAATAGTTTCATTTGAAATATCTCCATTTCGAACTATTTCAGTAACTCTATTTCCCTGGGTTAGCCGAAACGCGTCTCGTCACTGCCCAATACACCAGAGCCAGCGCACTGACAGAGGCTCCGAGCAAGCATACTCTCTCCCAGCCAAAATGCGCATATGTATAGGTCGAGGCAATGGAGCCAGCAGATGAGCCGATCGAGTAGAAAACCATATAGCCCGCCGTGAGTCGACTCCGCGCTTCTGCACCCAAGGTGAAGATCATGCTTTGATTCGTAACATGCACGGCCTGTACCGCCAAATCAAGCAAAACTATACCGATCACCAAGGCAAATAGCGACTGTTCTGTATAGCTGATGAGCAGCCACGATAGTAGCAATAGACTCAAGGCAAAACCCGTCGTTCTCTGTCCATAACCCCGATCTGCAAGCTTCCCTGCCCTCGCTGCGGCTAACGCTCCGGCAACCCCTGCGAGACCAAACGCCCCAATCGCCGTGTGCGACAGAGATAGTGGCGGCGCACTCAGAGGCAGTACCAATGGCGTCCACAAAATGCTAAAGGCAGCAAAGATCAGCATAGCCAGAACAGAGCGAATACGTAATAACCGTTCCTGCACAAACAACATCAGTACCGATCCAAGCAACTGGAGATAGGATAGCGGCGCTACCTCTCGTACCCTATTTGGCAATACCCGAAATAATACGCAAACCAGTAACAATAGAAAGGCAGCAGAGACCAGATATACGGAACGCCACCCCGCAAGATCTGTTAAAACTCCCGCAATGGTTCGCGCTAGAAGTATGCCAATGACGATTCCACTTGTAACGACTCCAACCACTCGTCCTCGCTCAGCAGGAGCAGCCATGGTCGCCGCAAAAGCAACAATTGTCTGCGTCACAACGGCAAGCAATCCGACTGCAGCGATACCTGCGAATAGTACCGTGCTGGTGGAAGCAGTCCCTACGACAACCAGCGCTACCACAGATAAAAACATCTGACCAATAATCAAGCGGCGCTGGTTCAATAAATCGCCAAGCGGCACAAGCAACAACAGTCCTACTGCATAAAAGATTTGAGTAAGGGTGATCAGAATCCCAATGAGGGAATAGTCAATTCCGAACTCCCTCGACAAATGATCAAGTAGCGGCTGCGCAAAGTAGATATTCGCAACTGACATCCCGCAAGCAACCGCAAACAATAGTGTTACATAGCGAGGCATGGGAGAGCCTTGCACTGAATCCGCCTTCCTATCGGCTTTAGCCGCTACTTTTTCAACAGCTTCCTCCATCTGACTTCACCTTACCTCCTTTCATTTTTCGTTCCGAGCATCATAACATACTGATCGGTACATTATGATGCCCAGTAAATATATCCCACTATTTCTTTTTCTGTCAACATCATTCTTTTTAGTTGTGAATAAACCAGCCTAAAATTGACAAGGCAGATGAAAACCACTAAAATATAAAATACCATTCAGTACAAAATATTGGCCGATACATAGATAGATTTGAATACATGAGTAATGAGAGGTACTCTTTATGGCAAGAACACGCGAATTTGACGAAGAAAAAGTACTAGATGCAGCTATGCAGCTTTTTTGGGAGAAGGGGTATGAAGCTACCTCATTAAGTGATTTAACTTCCCGAATGGGCATCCAGCGTCCCAGTATTTACTCAACCTTTGGGGACAAAAAAGAATTGTTCGAAGCCGCACTACGCAAATACACGATGTCTCGTGCTTCGGAGATACGAACGAAGCTTCAAAACCAACCATCTGTAAAAGAGGCATTTCGCCACTTTTTTAGGGAGGTAGCCGACGAGGAATATGCGGAAGGTCTCACCCGAGGATGCTTTTGCATTAATACCATGGTCGAGCTAGCCCCTCATGATGAGAAATTTGAGATTTTGACAAGGGAACACCAAATGTACCTCGCTGTCATCTTTCAAGAAACGATTGAGCGAGGTATCCAATCAGGTGAACTCGATTCGGGTATAGACGCGAAAGCTACTGCACAAGCGCTTATCGTATCGTTAATTGGACTGACCGTCATCTTGAAATCTCGTCCAAATCGATCATTTGTTGATAATTCGATAGAAGTTACGCTGACGTTACTTAGATAACTACTCGGATCAACTTGGACAAAAAAAGACCAACATCTGTTGGTCTTCTTTCTCTCTATCACTACAGCTACTGTGTACGCTCCAATTTAAAACGCTGCACCAATGACTGCAACTCTTCCGCAATGTTGGCAAGATGCGTTGCCGATGCCGCCACTTCCTCCATCGAAGCATTCTGTTCTTCACTGGCTGCGGCGACTTGGTCGACCTCTTGTGCTGTAGCTTGGCTCATAGAGCTCGATTCACCAAAGGCTACCAGCATCGCTGTATTTGATTGCATCAACCGTTCGCTAACGCGGGCTACTTGCGCGAGATGCGCGTCAATGCGGTTAATGGCCTCATACATCTCCGTAAAGCGCTGCTCAACCGATTGTGTCAAATCGCTTCCCGCTGTAGCAGAATCTACACCTTCCTCCGTGCGTCTAACCATGTGAAGCACGCGATTCTGAACCTCACCGATCAGACTGTCGATCTTTTCAGCAGCAGACCCTGTCTGATCAGCCAGCTTGCGTACCTCATCAGCGACGACAGCGAACCCGCGACCTTCTTGCCCGGCGCGCGCCGCTTCAATAGCAGCATTCAACGCAAGCAAATTCGTCTGAGAGGCGATATCCTGGATGAAATTCGTCACCCCGCTAATTTCTTCAGCAACCTGTTTTAATTCCTCCATCTCCTGCTTAGAACGGGCAGAATGTTCCACGATCATATTCACCTGTTGTCTTGCGGCTCCAAGAGACTCCTCTCCGGTATTAGCCAGACCTGTAATGACCTGCGACATTTCCGTGCTCTCACGCAGGATGCGGATGGCGTCATCCAGCTCCTGTTGCGCTTGCGTCGCCGATTGCTTCACGGTATCTATACTCTGATTCATATCGGAAGACATGGACGCTATTTCTTGCATAGAGGCAGCGACTTGTTCAATTGTTTGCACGTTCTCCTCCGAATTCGCAGACAGATGCTGGGAGGAAGCTGAGATTTGCTCGGAATGATCGGTAATTTGACGCAAGACATCTGACAACGATTGCGACATCGTATTAAAGTTGGATTGCAGCTGCCCAATCTCATCCGTTCTTCCACTCTGGATGGACCGGACCGTCAAATCGCCCTGCGCGATTGAGTCGGTCAGTTGCTTCAATTGCAGAATTGGTCGCACTGTGCGTTTCATGAATATCCAAACAAACAGGGCAATGAGCGCAAGCAACAGTACGATGAACAAGAATGAGGTCCGCATCAGTGGCCCCGTTTTTTGATTGATTTCATTCCAATCTATCACGGAGACAACGTTCAATCCGAGTGAATTTTCCTTGTTGAAATGGTAATATTCACGAAGCTCGTTATCCTCCATTTCGAAAGAACCCTGCGCCTGATTACGCATCACCTGGAAGCGCTCGTCTTCAAGCGGCTTGCCCTGCGGGAATCGCGGATGCGACATTGTCACATTGTTCTGATCGAACAAGCTGACATATCCCTTTTCTCCGATCTTGTACGTCTTTACCAGCTCGTTTAAGTGATCGATAGAAACGTCGATTCCTGCTACTCCTTTCCCATCGGGGAGCGTCTTGGCAAACGTAATCACGTAGCTTCCGCTTATCGCGTCGATATAAGGTGGCGTCACAACGACCTGCCCTTTATGCTGCATCGCTTCCTTGTACCATTCACGGGTAGTCGGATCAATTTCCTTTTTCGCCGAGTTGTAATATCGTTTGTCGTAGTACATAAACGCAGCCAAAACATTGTCAATGTCTTTCTCTATGTTGCGGATGCGATCATAGATATACGTATCCGCACTTTGCCCCGGCGGAACTTGAACATCCGCAAAGCTATCGATCGTAGCAGAATAATCCTCGTACGAGTTATTGAGTACTTGTGTAATCATCGTAGTAACCGATTCGACTTGAGACAACAATTCGCGCTCTAACTGGTTGCGCGCCAGTTGTGTTAAAGTCAGGCTCAAAACGACAGAGGGAACAACAATAAGCAGGACGAGTAAAAACAGGATCTGCTTTGATAGCGATGCTTTATAACCAGTAATCATTTTCTTTATCATCTGTAATGACTCCTCTCTAGTGAAGTAGAATAACGAGTTGCAACGCAAACAACGCCCCACCGGTCGTCAGAAGGCGCGTTCCTATCAGGTCAGACTTATACCTATGCCCACCTTTTCCACGTGAACATTTCTGCAAAGTATATTTTCCCTGTTAGTACCTATTTGAAACTTCATGGCATTGGACAAGTAAAATTTGGAAAAATTCTATCCGATACAAATAATAACCAAAAATCAGTAATCCGCACTCTGGATTGGCTGCCGTTTTGGTTGACGATTCGATTTATGAAAGGAGGTATCATCATTCATGTTGTCTGTTACACCTAGATATGTCATAAGCTCGTCCGTCCAGTATAGAAGCCCAGGAATTCACCTACAGACGAAAGCCCTGGAGCATGACAGCAACAAAAAGCAGGATCATGTAACAATTAGCCAGCAAGGCCTACAGCTAAGCAATGGAAAAAACGCACCCAATAAGATGCTGCAAAGCCTCATGGAACAAAAGCAAGCCATGCTGGAGAGACGGAACAACTATTATGCGGATGCGGTTGAAAAACTGACAGACCCGAAAGTCATGAAAGAACGACTGGATGAGATGGACAAACAGATCGAGGAAATCGAGACGCAGATGAAACGAATTCAGTTGGAAGAACAACGCAAGGCGAGAGGTACGGATGAAGAGAGCAAGGAACAGAAATCCTCGGATATCGCCCCCGACCAAGACGAGTCATCACTTCAACCCTCCCCTGCCCTCCATGCTGTTTTAACGGCCACCCACGACCTCAAGAATATACACAGTGTAAAACGCGCTCAGATTACCTTGGAATTAGAAGCTAAAGCGTGGGAGCCTGCGTCAAAGGACGGAGATTTTACGAAATCCGAAGAACTAAAGCGGAAAGCAGAAGGCTTGGACGGCAAGCTGCTGAAGATGGCTGACGAGATCGACAAAAAGCTTGAGAGTTCTCAAGAGTCTAATCAAACAGAGCGTTCATCTAATGACAAGCAATTAGATGAGCAAAAGAAAAAACCTTACCTGCAACAGCGAATGGAAAACCAACATGCATCTGGAACTACCATCGATTGGATTGCATAGCTTGTAAGCAAGAAACCTCCTGCCGCTACACAGGAGGTTTTTTCAGTTTGTTTCCAGAGGAAAATACCGGGAAAGCAAGGCAAATGGCTATCAAAGTGACTGTTAAACAGTTGTTTAAAAGGCACCGTTGTTCACGATACCGTGTCATCCGCACTCGTCACAGCTGTATTTTTCATCATATAATGAATTGTTGATATGTCAGCAACTCCCCCTAACAAACATACGGAGCTGGTTAACCATATGAATATCCTTGTAACCGGAGCAACAGGTTTTCTCGGAAAAAAACTATCCCAAGATCTATTAAACGAAGGCCATTCCCTTTACTTACTCGCTCGTAATGAAAAAAAAGCAAGCGATTTGTTGCAGAGCTTTGCCGAAGAACACCAGGCACGGGTACATATTTTACTCGGTGATGTTTCGAAAAAAGGCTTGGGCGTCTCTGAAAATGATCTGGGACTGCTCAATCAAAAAATAGAGGCGATGTACCATATTGCCGCATACCTTTCCTTTGATCCCGCTCAGAAACCGCAGACGTACGAGGTAAATGTAGTGGGAACAAAAAATACGTTACAATTCGCAGAAGCCATTCGCTCCCCCCGCTTTATCTATGTAAGTACGGCTTATACCATCGGCACCGAAACAGAAGGAAAAGAAGCGCTGTACAGCCCGGAACGCTCCTACGTGAACAACTATGAAGAGACAAAATGCTTGGCAGAGCATCTCGTCTTTTCCTATAGCGACAAAATGGAGACCATCATTGTCAGACCGTCGATCATTATCGGCGATTCCAAAACGGGCGAGGCTGATACCAATTTTGGCTTGTATGGATTATTAAAAGGCCTTCGCGTATTGAAAAGAAGAGCGTCCCGCACAGAAGGCTGGGAAAATCAGAAGTACCGAATCTTGGTGGATGTCGACGTGAATTCGAACCTCGTTCCGGTTGATTATGTCTCTTCTGTCTTGCTCGCTGCGCTCACTCATGGCGAGCATAAGGAAATCTATCATGCTACCAACCCTGTTCCACCTACCCAACAATTAGTAGTCGATTGCATCAAAGAAGTCTTGAACTTTCCGAACTTAGTACCTGTTCCATTTGAAACAGACGAGCTGCTAACCGAAGAAGAGAAAGCTTTTAATGCTTCTATGAGCTTGTTCCATTCGTATTGGAAGCGAAGTATCTCTTTCCCGAATGACAACACCAAGAAACTGCTGAAAAAAGTGGGGCAAGGCGAATTGCAGATGGATAAAGAGATGCTGATTGGAATCATGAGTGGGTTTCAGAAGCAGGCTGTGCTTAGTTAGTCAGTTAAGATGAAAACCGCACCAGATGATTTGGTTCCTAAAAACAACTGGCCACCCTTAAAGGATGGCCTTCTGTTAACATCGCGTCACCGACGCATACGTTCCTCGAGCCTGTGTCTCTAGGACTGGCGTTCAGCGGTTGCTGGACTGTGTTTCGTATGTGCCTGGTTTATGTCTAACCTTTTCTTTTACTATCACATGTAAAATCAGTGCAGCAACGATAGCGATCACCACGCCAATCATACCAAACCAAGTAATTGACGATAAGGATACTTGATCAACAGCGATGCCGCCAATTCCAGCCCCTGCCGCCATCGCGAGCTGCATCATGGATTGGTTAAGACCAAGCATTACCCCAGAATTATTCGGTGCAATCCGAACCAAATTATACTGTTGCGTTGGCCCGGAAGACCAAGCGGCGAAGGACCATAATACCAATATCGCGATCACCGTAAACGGTTCATGTGAGATAGAGACGGTAATCGAGAGCAAAATGAGAGCTGCAACGTGCAGAACCATTCCACCAAGTAATGTAGAAGATACTCCCCATTTGTCCGTACTGTAACCACCGAATTTGGAACCGACCAGACTAGCTAAACCGAACGCCAATAAAGCGCTACTCAACAAATTTTCACTTATACCAGCGGCTTCGAGAAGATAAGGAGATATATAAGTATAGGCAATAGAGTATCCACCCAGCCAAAAGAACGTAACCGATAAACCAAGCCCAACTTTCGGGTTTTTCAACAGTGCTAATTGCTTCGAAAGAGGTACGGGTTCATCTCCTTTTACTCGTGGGATTGTGCGGGACAGGACAAACATAGCCAAAAGACCTGCAATTGCAATAAACCCGAATACAGATTGCCAACCAAATGCAGCTGCCGCTATTCGTCCAAGGGGAACTCCGATAATTAAAGATGCTGTAAATCCCATAATGACAGTTGCGATTGAACTCGCCTGCTTGCCTTCAGGAGAGATCTTGGCCGCAATATCTAAAGCAGTCACAACCACCATCCCAGCACCTACAGCCATGATCACACGCGCCATAATAAAGAATTCAAATCCCTGAAGAGCGAACGACAGTATATTGGCAACTACGAAAATTCCTAGTGCACTAACAAGAAGCCTCCGCCTATCCATTTTCGCCGTTATGGCCATCATCACAGGAGTTAAAATGGCATACACAAATGAAAATATAGTAACCAGCTGTCCTGCCGCTGTAATGGAGATGCCCATAGTATCCGAGATTTTATCCAGGATGCCAGAGATTACATACTCTGAAGTACCCACCAGAAAACTGACCAATGACAAAAAGTAAACCTTCCATGTATTCGACATGAATAGCACCCCTTAAAATTTAAACATATTAAGATATGTAGATATGAAACTCGAAATATAACTGAATACTCCATGAAGCATTCAGTTATATTCGCTCATATTTGACTGCTAAAAAAAGCGCCTATTTCACGTATTTTTTCTTCGTCCCTGGTATAGTACGTATATTTTCCAATACGCTCCGTCTTGATCAGCCCAGCGCGTTGGAGAATGGACAAATATTGGGACGCGGTTGATTGGGTCATATTCAATTTCTCAGTTATTTGACTGACGCATACCCCGATCTTTCTCATATCAACTCCTTCATGGGGTATAAAATGTTTTTCGGGCTCTTTTAACCAATGCAAAATTTGGAGTCTAGACTCGTTGGACAGCGCTTTAAAAATTTCAATTGGATCCATACGCATTATTATATCGAGAATTGTCAATGTGTCAATAATTGTGATACGAATGTGAAGACATTGCCTAACCCTGTAACAGCAGATTAATTCCGTTACAGGGTTTTGGTTTTGCAAATTTCCCTTGATCACCAAAGGTGATTGTGAAAATACGTACCTTGGTCTTTTAAAACCAAGACCACACGTCTTTGACATAACTAGCTTCCGTTTGCAAGCGGTTCAGCCCCCCGCACCTGCTGCGCCTGACCACGGCAGCCTAGTTAGTTGGTATATGCGACGGCGCGGATTTCAATCAGTTGTTTTGGAACAGTTATGTGAGTGGGGAATGAAATATCAAAGCCGTTAAATGAAATCTAGGTTTTCTGATCTCTCCCCCAGTAAGAGAGAGTTATTTTACACCCAAAACCCCCCCGCTTTCACGGATGGTTTTTTTAAAGGTTCAGCCATTACTGGTTCAGTGCATCAAGCGAAGTGCGAACATGATTGGCAAACGAATAGTTATTTCTGGCATCCCAGTTGATAGACCAGGTCATAACTCCTTGGAACTGCGGATAACCAGCTGGATTTTGGAGTTTGTAGGTTCCTCCAAAAGACGTGCCCTTTACCAAATATTGAAGAGCTTTCTGGATATCGGCAGGAGACGTATATCCTCCCCCGGCAGCACTTGGAGCAGAAGGCAGCCCGATAGCGACTTGGTTCTCCCTCAAGGCTGGAAACATGTTGTTAGGATTACGCCCGATCGGGAATCCTTTCAATAACATTTCTGCCATCGCTACTTGGAAATCAGCCGTTCCTTGTTGATACGTACGACCATCTAATGCTTCCAGCGCTCCAGAATTATAGTGTTGGACGTGTATATAATTCATTCGATCGCGAAGGGCATGAATCACAGGCAGATAAGCGCCCCACGGCCCACCATAGGAAGCGTAGCCTCCTTGGACATAAGCCGTTTCTGGCGCCATTGTCAGAATGAAAGATGGGCCAAATGTATTCGTGATCGTTTGAGTCGCTGAGATCAAATTTATAATTTTGGGCGTTGTCGGATTTCTAAAATCAGTGTCCCCCGCATTTAGCGACAAGGAGCTTCCTTCCAGATCAATATCCATACCATCAAATCCATACGTTTGAATGATCGAGGTCATCGAGGTAATAAAATTTTGTTTGGCAGCTTCCGTCGTCAGCTCTACTGTACCATTCGCTCCGCCAATCGAGATGAGGACCTTCTTCCCCTTTGATTTTAACAAGGCGATATCCGATTTAAATTCCTCAACGGATGCATTGAACGGCACGAATCCCATTGTCGCATGATCCCCACCGACTGGTTCAGCGAATGCAACATTGATGACATCGTATTTATCCGAAACATCTCTTAGCTTGAGTACTGTAGAACCATTGTCAAAATTATGCCAGTAGCCGATCAAAACTCGTTTGGACGCCGGTTCAGTTGGGGATTTAGATAAAGTGGTTACCGTTATCGAGGCGCTGGGTGGGGATACATTGCCTGCGGCATCTTTTGCCTGGATCGTAAATGTATATGTCGTATTTGCCAGAAGCCCAGTCACGGTATAGGATGTGGTACTCGATGTACCAGCGAGTGAATCTCCGTTGTAGACGAGATACTCCTGAACAGCTCTGTCATCCGTAGAAGCTGACCAAGATAAGCTAACCGAGCTACTCGACTTCCCTACTTCACCAAGATTTGTAGGAGACGTAGGTGGAATGGTATCGGGAGCAGAGGGACCTTGCAGTTGCCACAGTGTCGGTACGTTGGGCGGTTCCCACCCGACAAGCGATGTATGTGCAAATGTACATTTGTAATCTTGCCCTTGATACGTAGCCATGTCTCCTACCTTGTATACAGTGTTGGGAGTCCACGGTGTCATAGCGTGAGAAGACTGCGGGAATAGAGAAAAAATTAAGATAAGCGATAGTACTACCAAAACTCCTGTTTTTCTCATCAAAAAATACATCAAACAAAGCCTCCTTGATTTTTACTCGCCCCCCTCATACAGATGAGCTAACATAAAGATATACTTATATTTGGAAAAAATGTATTTTTTTGATTAACACACAATAAGAAAACCTCTATCGAGGCTTTTCGAAGAGGTGCCAACCGCGTTTTTGCGGAAAATTTTCTTATGCTCCAGAATTTTTAAGCATTATCCACGGGCACAGCATTGACAACGTTTTCACAGAATTATAGAATACACTTACGACAAGTTAACTATGATGGAGATTCGGAGACTCATACTTTTTGGCACTTTCATTTTTGAAAGCGCCATTAAAGTATGGGTTTTTTTACGTGCATCTCCGTCTTTGTTAGAAATCACCTAGGGGGAGGAATATGATGCTCAAACTGTTTAAGCCTGCACCGCCTATTGACAGATTGCCTGACGAACAAATTGATTCTGAGTATAAAAAGCTCAGACTTCAGGTGTTTCTCGGAATCTTCATTGGTTATGCGGCGTACTATCTCATCCGCAAAAACTTCTCACTCGCCATGCCTGATTTGATTAAAGAAGGATTTACAAGATCAGAGCTCGGTTTTGCATTATCCGCCATTTCGATTTCCTACGGGATCAGCAAGTTTGTAATGGCCATTTTTTCGGACCGAAGCAACCCACGAATGTTCTTGCCTGCCGGTTTGATTCTTTCTGCACTTATCAGTTTATTGATGGGGGTTGTTCCTTACTTCACCTCATCCGTCACGATCATGTTTGTGATGCTGTTCCTGAACGGCTGGTTCCAGGGTATGGGTTGGCCTCCATCCGGGCGTGTCCTCGTACACTGGTTTAGTGTAAGTGAAAGAGGAAACAAAACAGCCATTTGGAATGTGGCCCATAACGTTGGCGGAGGCTTGATGGCTCCCCTCGCTGTAGCAGGTGTAGCAATGTTCACTGGGCTTTCGGGTAATACCTCTTCCGGATATGAAGGCGTGTTTATCCTGCCTGCTCTGGTTGCCATTGTCTTTGCATTCATTACGTATTTCTTAATTCGCGATACTCCGCAGTCAGTTGGCCTGCCGCCTATCGAAGAGTATCGCAATGACTATCCAAACAAAGAGAAGAAAACGTTTGAGACAGAATTCTCCACAAAAGAAATCCTTTTCAAATATGTATTGAACAACAAATGGGTTTGGGCAATCGCGATTGCCAACATCTTCGTCTACTTCGTCCGTTACGGCGTTCTGGACTGGGCGCCGACCTATTTGAGTGACGAAAAAGGCTTTGATATGAGCAAGTCGAGTGTTGCCTACTTCCTGTACGAATGGGCAGGTATCCCGGGAACGCTCCTGTGCGGCTGGCTGTCCGATAAATTGTTCAAGGGCCGCCGTGGACCCGCAGGGTTTGTCTTTATGCTCGGCGTATTGATCGCTGTTCTGGTCTACTGGTTCAACCCACCTGGAAATTCCGTGGTCGATATGATTTGTCTGATCGCTATCGGTTTCCTGATTTACGGTCCAGTCATGCTGATTGGTTTGCAAGCCCTTGATTTTGTACCGAAAAAGGCTGCCGGAACCGCTGCAGGGCTGACGGGTCTGTTTGGTTACCTGGGCGGTACAGTCACAGCGAATGCATTGATGGGGGTTATCGTTGATGCCTCCGGCTGGGATGCAGGATTTATGTTGCTGACAGTTTCGTGCGCATTGGCTGCTCTTGTTTTTGCCCTTACGTGGAATGTGCGGGGGCAGGAAGTCATTAAAAATCATTAAAATAGCAAAAAGAAGGATGAAAATCGTTGTGATTTTTATCCTTCTTTTTTTATCAAAACCGATCCCCCGATCCAGAGTGGCCTAACCTAAACATTGAATACCACATTTTCCAGCTGTCTGGAATAAGAATTGTCATGCTAGAACAAAATAGGACAAGTTTCTTTTTAGGACTGTAATGAAGCTGAAAAGGAGGAAAACCATGTGGAAAACAATTGTTTCAAATCTTCCTGCCTGGCCAGTTTTTATTCAAGCCGCAGTCGTTTTTCTTGTTCCTTATGCGATTTCAAGATTATTTCATTGGATTCGTACAACGGAGGAAGAGTGATATAGATGGAAAGTATCGCTCCATTTACAGACGATTACCTATCGAATTTGAATCTTATCCGTCAGGAAATCGACCAAAACGCAGATGTGCATATCCGCGAATTTTCTTTCGGACAGACTGCCATTCGTGCTTCCATTATTTTTGTAGATGGGTTATCCGATCCCGATCTCATCGATAATACTATTCTGAAAACGCTCATGAATGATTCTGTGGCAGTGATGGTACAGGAGAATTCTTCGGGGGACGTTCTTGTATCGAAAGAGTTTTTCATCAATCATGTGCTTTCCATCCATGAAATACTGGAATGCCGGGATGTATACGATCTGAAGGCAAAAGTATTGACTGGCTTCACGGCATTATTGATTGAAGGGACCGCAAATGCTCTCCTTCTTAATACCGTAAAAGTAAAAACAAGAAATATAGATGAACCTGTCTCAGAATCTTTGGTCAGAGGCCCTAGAGTAGGCTTCACGGAAACATTAAGCGAAAATACCGCCCTCTTGCGCAGACACGGTGAAAATGGAGATCTTCTCTTCCTAAAATTTCAGGTGGGAGAGCGTGCAAAAAAAGAGCTGATTATCGCCTATATGAAAGAGATTGCAAATCCCGCGTTGGTTGAAGAAGTAAAAAACCGAATTACGAAAATTAAAATTGACCATGTGCCGGAATCCGGCTATGTGGAGCAACTTATTGAAGATAATTATCTCAGCCCATTCCCGCAGGCGCAGAGCACAGAACGGCCTGACCGCGTCATCAGTGCATTACTGGAAGGACGAGTGGCCATCTTGCTGGATGGTACTCCTTTTGCCTTAATCGTTCCGGTGACGTTCAGCATGCTCCTGCAATCGCCTGAAGACTATTATGAGCGATGGATTCCAAGCACATTCATTCGCTTGTTGCGCTTTTTCACTGCCTTTTCTTCCTTGCTTATACCAGCCCTCTATATTTCCTTTATCTCTTTTCACCAAGGGCTGATTCCTACCGAATTGGCTATTTCCATCATCAGCACTCGACAAGGAGTTCCATTTCCCGCTTTGTTGGAGGCACTGATCATGGAGGTTTCTATCGAGATTATGAGAGAAGCCGGTCTTCGATTGCCGAAACCAATCGGCCCTGCCATCGGGATTGTCGGTGGACTGATTATTGGTCAAGCTGCAGTACAAGCAGGTATTGTCAGCCCAATTATGGTAATCGTCGTGGCTGTCACTGCTATTTCCTCCTTTGCCATTCCGTCATACAACCTGGGTATTTCCTTACGTCTCATTCGGTTTTTGGTCATGTTCTCCGCAGCCATGTTTGGATTGTACGGGGTGATTTTGTTTTTTCTCTTGCTTACGAGTCATTTGGTAAAACTAAAAAGTTTTGGTGTACCTTATGTTACTCCTGCTGTCCCCTATCGGTTAAGGGATTGGAAAGATTTCATGGTGCGCATGCCACTCATGATGATGAAACGCCGTCCAAAAATGCTGCATACGAAAGAGCCGACTCGCAAAGGATAGCCACTCAGTATAGTAGGTGAAGCCCAAAATGTTACCCACACAAAATGATCGGATCACCACCTCGCAAACAGCAGTGATCATCATCAACTTCATACTGGGAGCGGGAATCCTTACCCTGCCTAGAATCTCAGTGGAAAAAGCAAAGACACCGGATGTTTGGATAAGTGTCCTCATTGGCGGTTTACTCGCGATGCTCGCTGGGATAATCATTGTAAAATTAAGCCAGCGATTCCCTGAGAAAACGTTTTTTGAATACAGCCAGGAAATTGCAGGGGAATGGATTGGAAGGATGCTCAGCCTTCTGATCATCTGTTATTTTTGTATGACCTCATCTCTTCAAGTCCGATCTATGGCTGAAGTAACAACCTTTTACTTGCTGGAGAAAACCCCAATGTGGGCCATTGTTATGGTATTTTTGTGGGTTGCTCTTTATCTTGTCATAGGTGGCATCAATTGTCTCGCCCGTATGCTTGAGATTATCTTGCCAATTACTGTCCTCTTTTTTTTGGTGGTTTCCTTGATGAGCATAAAAATTTTTGAAATCGATCATCTTCGTCCCGTATTGGGGCTGGGGTGGAAACCGGTGTTCGATGGGATTAAACCAACTGCGCTCGCCTATACCGGTTTTGAAATAATGATGATTATAGTGGTATACATGAGACAGCCAAACAAAGGCGTGAAAGCCGTTGTGGTGGGAATTAGCGCCTCGTTGATCTTTTACCTGATGACAGTCGTGATGGTCATTGGGGCGTTTTCAATCGATGGAGTCGTTACAAGGACATGGCCGACCATTGATCTCATACGAAGCTTTGAAATTACCGGTTTACTCTTTGAACGGTTTGAATCGTTGCTGCTCGTATTATGGATTATGCAAATCTTTTCTACTTTCACGTTGGCTTACTACTCAGCCGCTCTAGGCCTCGCCCAGCTCTTCAAGAAAAATATGGAGCCGTTTCTATTCGGATTGCTGCCTGTTATCTACATCATTACGATGACTCCAAAAGAAATCAATAGTGTATTTGCACTTGGCGATTTTGTGGGCGATGCAGCCTTTTTATTATTTGGTGTAATGCCCCTTCTCCTTCTTATTATTTCTGGCTGGAAGGTGGGTAAGCATGAAGCAAAGTCATCCTCGTGAGTGGCTCCTCCTCTTGACATCGTTATCTGTTTTCCTGCTCTTCTTACTGACCGGATGCTGGAGCAGCAACGATATCGACAAGATGGGTATGGGCATCGGTTTGGCATTGGATGCCAGCAACAAATCAAATGTTGAAAAAAAGCTGGAAAAGCAGGGAAAGAGCCCTCCTCACGTTGACACAATCACCATGACCTATCAATTTATTAACCCAAAAGCAACAAGCAAAGAAAGCAGTTCGGCAGGACCACAACAAAAAGCATATTTGAATGCGTCCCAAACTGGTGAATCTATCCTTCCAATCATCCGTGAATTTTCATTGAGTCATGATACCCCCTTGTTCAGCCCGCACTTAAAAGTCATTGTGATTAGCGAGACTCTGTTACACACACATCGTTTGGAATCTTTGCTGGATCTATTTCTGCGAGATAATGAAATACGTCCAAGCTGCTTGGTATTGGTTAGTAACGGGAATGCCCGCGATGTCTTGGAAACCAAAAAACCGGGAGAATTGCCAGCACTGAATTTGCTTGGAATCGTAGATAACCGAAACCGAACAGCCAAAATTTTACCTCCTGTGTCACTCGCCAAATTAACGGCCAAGTTGAATTCCGAATCAAGCTTTCTCTTGCAAAATGTTGCCGCTTCTAACAAGGAAGTGAAGTTTGAGGGGGCAGCCGTGATCAATGGAAAGACAAAAAAATGGGCGGGATTTTTAAACGAAATGGATTTGGAGGGCATAACGTGGATAACCGGAAAAGGTAAAGGAGGGCTAGTGAGAAGCCTTGACAAGGAGACAGGTCAACTGATCATCTATGAGATCGAAACCATGGAGAGCAAAATCACTCCCCATGTTGACGGAAACAAAATTTCCTTTGATGTGCATATCAATTCGAAGGGACGCTTGTCTGAAAATTGGGTGTTGAACGCAAATCCTTTTGAAAATGAATTCCTGAAAAGGGTGGAAAAAGCGGCTGAATTGGAAGTACGGAAACTGGTCAAGAGTGTCACAACAAAAATGCAAAACCATTTCCATGCGGATGTTGCCGGATTCGGAGAACGTTTGCGAATCGAGTATCCAAAAACGTGGGAGAAAGTAAAAAAAGATTGGGACCAAAAATTCAGCACCGTACCCATCACTTACTTCGTAAAGCTGACCACTACTGATTTCGGCGCATCAGGGCCTAGCAAGTGAAGCTTCCTTTCGTTCTGTTATCCATTAATTGCGATTGGAGTAAGATGCCCCCTCTCCCCTTACTCCATTCCCTCTTCGTATGAATCACTTAACTTCTGCTATGACCATACCGTCCAGCGACTTTTGCAGACCATATGTTGCAAACGCTGAAATAAGGTGTTATATTAATTGACGTATCAATCATTGATGCGTCAATTATCATCAAGCTATCATGCTCAACTGACTGTATGTTGTCATGCTTGTGGATATATGACTGAGTTCCTATTCATATTGCCCCCGGGAGGCATTTTTCATGACACGCAAGGAATTTGAAGAGGAGCAAATACTGAATCTGCTCATCGGATTAACCAATAAAATAAGTCCCAAGTTCGAACGCTGTACCGGAATCAGCTCTACTCGTCTCGCGATCTTGCAAATCCTTTGCGAATGCAACGAAATCAATCAGTCCCAGCTACAAAAGCACATTAATATCGACAGTGCTGCCATTACACGCCACCTGAAGCAACTGGAAGCGGATGGTATGGTGACCCGACACAAAAATCCAAATGATAACCGCGAAACCTTCGTTCGTCTATCCGAAGAAGGACATCATCGGATTGAAGGGTACAAAAGCGAGAAACGAAATTTTATCCAGCAGATTCTGGAAGGCTTCAGCGAGGATGAGACGCAGGTCTTAACTGATTTTCTCAAACGGATGCAAAACAACATTTGATTGTTCAAGAAGGGAGTCTGTTTTTACATGAGCACCGTACAAAGAACAAATGATTTTCGTGAAATCACGTTTGGTCGTCGTTCTGTCAAACTTTATGATCCTGAAATAAAAATCAGCCGCGAGGAAATGATTGAAATTCTAGCGGGAGCCACACGCGCTCCATCTTCGGTCAACATGCAGCCTTGGCGCTTTGTGGTGATCGAAAGTCAAGAAGGGAAAGAAAAGCTTGCAGAGCTGGCACGCTTCAACAAAACGCAGGTACTCACTTCTTCCGCCGTCATTGCCGTATTCGTCGACATGAATAATGCGGAATATATGGATGAGATATTTGGAAAAGCTGTCGAGCTCGGATACATGCCGCAGGAAGTGAAGGACATGCAGCTGAAAGCCGTAAAGCCTTACTACGCCAATCTACCCGCTTCTGACCTGCGCGATGTCAATTTTATCGATGCTGGTCTCGTATCCATGCAATTGATGCTGGTTGCCCGTTCATTCGGCTATGACACGAACCCGATCGGCGGCTATGAAAAGGATCAAATAGCAGAAGCGTTTGATTTGGACAAGGATCGCTACCAACCGATTATGCTGATCAGTATCGGGAAAGCAGCCAAGGAAGGATCCCCCTCTTACCGTCTCCCCGTTGAGACAGTGACAACCTGGAAATAATTCAAATTCGTTGGAAGAAAGGGAGAAAACCATGCTTATTATACATGCCCATCTGCAAGTAATACCCGACCAGGAAGAAGCGTTCCTTCAAGCGGCCAAAGCCCTGGTTGCTGCAAGCCAAGCTGAAGAAGGGAATGTCGGATACACCCTTCTGAAAAGCACAGAGCAAGAATATCACTACACCATGGTAGAAAAGTGGAAGGACGCTGCCGCAGTAGCGGCCCACAATGCAAGCGCTCATTTTCAGGCTTTTGTGAAACAAGCTCCTTCCTTTTTTGCAGCAGCTATGGAATTGGAAGTATTCGCAGGAGAGCCTGTGAAGTTGTAATTGGTGATGTAAGAAAAACAGCAAGGTTGGTCCTCCGATCAGCCTTGCTGTTTTTTTGTCCAGCCATACATGAAATGGGTAATAGGCACTCGCCAACTATTTGTTGACAGCGCTTTCTTTTTCCCTTACATTAGTAACCAATATAATATTTTTGTGATGGAGATCAGGAGATTCACAATATTTCATTTGGTACGGTATAACCTACCAATGGAATTTGTGGATCTTTTTTTCATCCAAATGGAGGAGGAAGAACATGAAAAAACTGGTTACATCCTTGGCAGCCGCTCTCGCTATTACAACAAGTTTTGGAAGCGTATCCTTTGCCGAAGCGGATAAGATTGTCATCGCCCACCGCGGAGCGAGCGGATACTTGCCGGAACATACGCTGCCCGCAAAAGCGATGGCTTACGCGATGGGAGTCGACTACATCGAACAAGACGTGGTCATGACAAAGGACAACAAACTGGTCATCATGCACGACCATTATCTGGACAGCGTAACCAATGTAGCCGAGGTCTACCCTGATCGAAAACGTAAAGACGGCAGGTACTACGTTATTGATTTCACTCTTGACGAGATCAAGAAACTGAAAAGGACAGAGGTCTTCACAGTAGAAAACGGCAAGCAGGTACAAGACTATCCGGATCGCTTCCCTCTCTGGAAATCCAGCTTCAGTGCTCACACCCTGGAAGAAGAGATTGAACTGATCCAGGGAATGAACAAAAGCACGGGTCGTAACGTAGGGATCTATGCGGAGATCAAGGCTCCCTGGTTCCACAGACACGAAGGAAAGGACATCAGCCTCGCAGTGCTCCAGGTGTTGAAAAAGTACGGCTACGTGTCCAAGAATGACAAAGCGTACATACAGACTTTCGACCCCAATGAAGCAAAACGGATTCGCACGGAACTCTATCCACATTTGAATATGAACGTGAAGCTAGTACAGCTCATGGCAGAAACCGACTGGAACGAAACCATGATCTATGAAAACGGTAAGGCCGTTCCCTACAACTACGATTGGATGTTTGAAAAAGGGGCGATGAAAGAAATTGCGAAATACGCAGACGGCGTAGGGCCATGGAAGCCGATGATCATCAAAGAAGAGTCGACGAGAGACCACCTGATCATTACCAATCTTGTCAAAGAGGCTCATGAAGCTGACCTGGAAGTGCATCCATACACCTTCCGAGTGGATAAAGGAGAAATCCCTGCCTATGCAGCAAACTTTGAGGAACTGCTCGATCAGTTCTACTTCACAGCAGGAGTGGACGGGGTGTTTACGGACTTCCCTGACCGTGCCGTTGATTTTTTACAAAGAGCGGAGTCCCAAAGCAAAATGCCCCAGTCCCAGGGTACACAGACCGCAAAGTAACTTGAAAACACCTCTTTAACACTAAAACGCCGGTATCTTGTACGCTAAGGATTACCGGCTTTAATAATTGTGGGAAACTTTTTGGGACAAAGCAGAGATACTATGGACCACTCGGGAGAAGGTCGAGCTAAACGCATCTATATACCTCCGGGCGGGAAGCTGCCAGCTCTATCGAGGCATTCACCATAAAGCAACTTCTGCGACGCGTATATTCGATGACCTCGTGAAAATAGCGCAGTAGAAACCGTTAAACCCCGCCTCGACTCTGATAGAGCTTGTGGCGGGGTTTGGCACATATTTTTTAATAACAGACAATATTTCACCTAACACTTTGTTTCAATAAACAGATGGCTAGAAAATAAAAATAAGCCGAGGAAAAACAGATGTGCATATCTGAATTTCACTCGACTTATTAACAAGACTTTAATCGCAAAGAAAACTATATACTCTTTACCAAGTCTAATGTAAATTTACTTACTCTAATGTCAACGAATATGAACAGGATAATCTTATCCCCTTCAACTCTTACTCAACCGTCACACTCTTCGCCAAGTTCCGTGGTTTATCCACATCGAGGCCGCGAGCGACAGAAGCGTAGTAAGCAAGTAATTGCAATGGAATGACGGTCAGAATCGGTGTGAGCATTGGCAGAGTGGCTGGCATGTAAATGACCTCATCCACACTCTTCGCCAGATCGTGGTTGCCTTCAGTCGCAAAGCCCAGTACATGAGCGCCGCGAGCTTTTACTTCCACGATGTTGCTTACCGTTTTTTCGTAGATGTCTGGTTGCGTAGCCAAAGCTACAACTGGAACATTATCTTCAATCAGCGCAAGAGTACCGTGCTTCAGCTCACCAGCTGGATACGCCTCGGAGTGAATGTAAGAGATTTCTTTCAGCTTCAGAGAGCCTTCCAGCGATACCGCATAGTCGAGGCTGCGGCCGATGAAGAACAGGCTGCTTACCTCTTTTGTGCCCTCTGCAAAGCGACGAATCTGATCATCGTTATTCAGCATGGAAGCGATTTTACCAGGGATCTCGCTCAGGTGCTCTACGACTTCGGCAATCTCAGCAGCCGCCATGGTGGCTTTTACTTGAGCCAAATACAGGCTGAACAAGTACAGGGCAACGACTTGTGAGGTGTATGCTTTCGTAGATGCTACCGCTACTTCTGGACCAGCCCACGTAAAGATCACTTCGTCAGCTTCGCGAGCTACAGAGCTGCCTACCACATTGGTGATAGCCAACACCTTCACGTTGCTCTTCTTCGCCTCACGCAGTGCAGCCAGCGTGTCTGCTGTCTCACCAGATTGGCTGATGACGATCATCAGTGTCTTGTCTGTGTAGATCGGATCACGGTAACGGAACTCGGAAGCGACTGCTACCTCTACAGGTACGCGAGTCCATTTTTCGATAACATCCTTACCGACGAGACCTGCGTGCATGGAAGTACCGCATGCCACGATGTAGATGCGATCGTATGTCGCCAGTTCCGCATCGCTCATTTTTAGCTCAGGCAAAATTACTCGCTTGTTGTCCTCGTCAATGCGGGCACCCATGGTATCGCGAACAGCTTGAGGCTGCTCGTGCATTTCCTTGAGCATGAAGGAATCATATCCGCCTTTTTCCGCTTGTACCAGATCCCACTCGACATGGAACAGTTCCCGCTCGATTTTCTCTCCGGTCTCTGCGTTCATCAGTTCCACACCATCGCGAGTCAACACAGCCATTTCGCCTTCGTTCAAAATGTACACGTCACGTGTATGCTCCAAAATAGCCGGGATATCCGAACCGATAAAGCTCTCGCCTTGACCCACACCAACTACCAACGGGCTAGCCAAACGAATCGCTACCAGCTTGTCAGGCTCATGTTCCGTCATGATACCCAATGCATAGGCACCACGCATGCGTTGCACAGCACGACGCGCTGTAGAAACGATATCGCCATCGTACATGTCCGCGAGCAAGTGAGCGATAACCTCGGTATCTGTCTCAGAAGTGAACGTGTAGCCTTTTGCCAGCAGCTCTTCTTTCAATGGCAGGAAGTTTTCGATAATCCCGTTGTGAACGACTGCAAAAGCCGATTTTTCGTCTGTATGTGGGTGGGAGTTCTCGTCAGACGGTTTTCCGTGTGTCGCCCAACGTGTATGCCCGATTCCCATAGAACCAGTCAATGGCTTCGATTCCAAACGGCCTTCCAGAACAGCCAAGCGACCCTGAGCTTTTGAGTACTCCAATCCGTTTGCATTCACGACAGCGACCCCTGCTGAATCATAGCCGCGATACTCCAGTTTGCGAAGTCCTCCGATAACGATGTCTTGCGCTTGTTTATTTCCAATATATCCAACGATTCCGCACATAAGTGTGTGGTCCCCTTCCAAATTGGCGAGGGACTTCCACCCGAACAATTGTACGGGGGTGAGTCCCCCGCCATTCCATGTTTTTTATATGATCATGCTGTTTCATCTATTTCGACAATGGCAAAAAACGTATCACACGCAAGGTTTTGTCCATCAGATCACCCTGATGTTTTGTCCCTGCGCTCTGCGGCAGTGATACTGCTGCCGGGAGGTATCCGCCGAATCCTTCGATAAACCTCCACCTCGTCCACTAAGGCTCCATGTCGGGCAGCCTCAGTGCTGGCGCTTTCCAATGGTATGCATTTGATTTACGATACTTGTTCTTTTTTGCACAACCACTCCCATTTTTTTCATTCTTGGTGCTAGCGCACATGAACACTGTACCACAGATTGTGAAGAGCGACAATATCTTGTGTCGTCGTATTGTAGTTGTATGCAAAAGGGAGCGGCATTGAAACCGCTCCCTCCAACTTTTTACACGAATTTTACACGAGTTCTTGTTTGACCACGTCAACGATCCGATTCACGAGCCCTTCCAACTGTGCCGCATCTGGGCCTTCAGCCATGACACGTACGATTGGCTCTGTTCCCGACGGCCGAACCAGAACGCGACCATTGCCAGCCAAATCCTCTTCTACTTCTCGGATGGCCTGCGCAATGGCTTCATTGCCATTCAGCTTTGACTTGTCCTCTACACGGACATTGATCAGAAGCTGCGGATACTTGACCATCACTTGTTTGAGCTCGGACAACGGCTTGCCAGACTCCTTGATGATGTTCAAGAGCTGCAGCCCCGTTAACAAACCGTCTCCTGTCGTATTGTAGTCCAGGAAGACGATATGACCGGACTGTTCGCCACCGAGATTATAGCCGCCGCGAAGCATCTCTTCAACTACATAGCGATCCCCTACAGCAGTCTTCGTCGTATTGATGGAGCACTCTTCCATTCCTTTGAAGAAGCCCATGTTGGCCATTACGGTCGTAACAACTGTATTGTTGTTGAGTTTTCCTTTTGCCTTGAGTGCTCGTGCACAGATCGCCATAATATAGTCGCCGTCGATGATTTCACCATTATCATCTACAGCAATGCAGCGATCCGCGTCCCCATCAAAGGATAGACCCAAGTCAGCTTTATGCTTCAAAACTTCTTCTACTAAACGTTCAGGATGCGTTGAACCGCACTGGTCATTGATGTTGATTCCATTCGGATTCGCACCTATCGTGATCACTTCAGCGTCCACATCCGCAAACAGACGAGCTGCCAATGATGAGACAGCACCATTTGCACAGTCCAGAACTACCTTCAGACCGTCAAATCGCTCAGATACGGTACTCTTCAAGTGAGAGAGGTACTTTTGTCCACCCTCCAGGAATTCCAGAACCGTCCCGATTTGTTCGCCTGTTGGTCGAGGCATCGTATCCTCTGCCGCGTCCAAATACTGTTCTACTTCAGCTTCCACTTCGTCGGACAGTTTAAAACCGTTGCTGCCGAAGAACTTGATTCCGTTATCCGGAAACGGATTGTGAGAGGCGGATATCATAACGCCCGCATCTGCACCAAGTGCACGTGTGAGATACGCTACCCCCGAGGTGGAGATAACACCCAATCTGACCACTTCTGCTCCAACCGATAACAGTCCAGCCAAAAGCGCGTTTTCCAGCATTTGTCCAGAAATGCGCGTATCGCGCCCAATCACCACTTTTGGTTTTCCTTCCTGCTTGTGTCTGGTGAGAACGTAACCACCAACGCGTCCGATTTTAAATGCCAGTTCGGGTGTGAGTTGTGTATTTGCTACACCACGTACACCGTCTGTTCCGAAATACTTCCCCATGATTGTCCCTCATTTCCTTCCTTGTGCACACAACAGCTTATGTCTACCTTTGCTTGTTCGTGATTTGAATTGTGACCTTTTTCGGTGCGCTCGCAGAAGTCTTGATATACTCCGACTGATTGAAGATGTAATTCAATGGTACTTCGTATACACCCGCCGGCATATTGCTGACATCTGCTACGACCTGCAAGTCTTCATGCCTCAACTGATTCAGCACTACTGGAGCGCCGATCACGTCGAAGTCGATTGTAGACATCTCCTGGCCATCGGTGGATAGTACCTTTGCTTCCATGCTTTCTGATAGCCCGCTAATGCGAATCGGAATCTTCTCCAAACGCTTCGTCGTTGATGGAACGACTTTTAGCGATACGGTCAAATACTCCGGCTCTACCTTCACAATATTATCCATTAACGGTATCTTTAGCTCTATATCGCGATCTGATGTAATGTTGCCGAGATCGATTTCCGGCCCTGGGTATGTGTTGGATTTGATGCCATCAATGACTTCCTTCGGTCCATAGACCGTGACCTCTTCCACATTCATACCCATACTAGCCAAACTATAGCCATTCGGCAATTCATTCGTCAAGTTTAATTTGATTGGCACTTTTGCAAACGGACTCGTTACGGGGATGTTCACTTCTACCGTAAGTGGCACCACATCTGCCCCTTGAATCACGTTGCCAGACTTGTCCACGACTTTGAGCGGAACCGTTGTCTTGATTGCGGAAGTAGCCCCTTCCAGGTCAACCGAAGCCTTTACCGCTGCTACCTTATTCACTTGGCTTTCAGGTACCCTTACAAGCGCTCTAAACGGCTTCACAATAGGTTCTCCAGCGGTATAACCTGGGGCGACCTGTCCCAATTTCTCAACAGAAACTTCACGCTCAACAGTCTTTTTCTCTTCCAAGGTGATTTCCACGATATTCGGGATGATCCCTACCTTGACTTCATCCGGGAATCCCTTGTACTGGACAGGTACACGATGTGTTCCTTTGCCCAGGTTCGTCGCATCGACATACACTTCCCACGATTCCTCTGGAAAGAAATTGTGTCGATAAAAAGGATTATTACTTTCCAAGGCGACCTTTACCGTTCGCTGCTGCTTGACCACCTGATAACGATCGGTATCATATTTCACATGCAAATTGACACTATCAATAAAAGTTGGCTGACTTGCCTCAGGAGTCGTCGTTTGTTCGGCTTCCAGATTGACAATCATCCACGTCATGATAGCCAAAAGCAACGCAACAGCACGTGCAAACCAGTGACTGTTTAACCATTTATCCATGTTTTCGCCTCCATTGCCAACGACTTCCCATGGATTTGCCTTTGGACAGAGGCTGAAGCTGTTCTGTCAGCATCTCTGCCAGTTGCGCCTCCGTCAGATTGCGATTCATTGCTCCATGCGCGGCAAAAGACACCTGACCAGTCTCTTCGGATACGATGATCGCGATGCCATCGGAAACCTCACTTAACCCTATTGCCGCTCGATGGCGCGTCCCCAACTCCTTGGAGATGGAATTGTTCTCAGACAGTGGAAGATAACAGGCAGCAGCCATAATCATGTCTTTTCGCATAATGACTGCACCATCATGCAACGGTGTATTCGGAATGAAAATATTAATCAGCAGCTCTGAGCTGACTCGCCCGTTAATGCCAATACCCGTTTCCACGTAGTCGTTAAGTCCCGTCTCTCTCTCAATGACGATCAATGCACCAATGCGACGCTTGGCCATGTACGTAACCGATTTGCCCACTTCCTGAACCAAGCGGCTAACCGCCTCGTCATCCTGCGTACTGCTTGAACGGGAAAAAAGCTTGCCTCGACCAAGCTGCTCCAGTGCTCGACGCAACTCTGGCTGGAAGATGATGACGACCGCCAAAACCCCGAATGTAAAAGCTTGATTCATCAGTGCGTGCAATGCCGTCAGCTGGAAATATTTGCTGAGGAACCATGTGATGACGATGACCATAATCCCCTTCAGCAATTGTACAGCCCGCGTCCCGCGAATAAGCATAATGATTTTATAGAACACGTATGTAACGAGTAAAATATCCGTTGCATACCGTAGCAAATCCCCATATTCCATGGATATCGATATCATAACGAAGCCCCCATATCTCGCTCCATCTAATGAAGTCAGTCTATCTCCTGCGGAAAAAGCACGGCTCCACTGCCGTGCTCTGATAGCTGTACTCTCTATTTTCTCTTATGGCAAGATCGGAAGCAAGTCATTTCCAATATTTTTCACCTCATACCAGATCCAATCTACGATCGCTTCGATCGATTCGGTATTTCCCACGACTTGGGCGGTAGATGCCACGAACACTTTTCCTTCAATGGCCACAACATTCCCAGTTACATGACCTCGAACATCTACGTTTCCGTTGCGGACAACCAAGTCTCCATCAATATTGGTTCCTGCTGGTACAACTACGACATTGCGTTCACGATCTATTTTTAATTTATCCAAATTAGCAGAGGATACCTGTAGAGTGTCATCCCGATCAAACCAACTGTTGAATACACTGCCGGTCATCAAAAAGAGAAATACCGCTGCAGCTGTCAAAAACGGATGATTACGAAGCCATCCTGATAACAGATTCGCTTTCGTCGGCGCAGGCAATTGCGCAAGTACACGAGCTGTAAAATCAGAAGAGACATGAATATGCGAAGCGCTTTGAACAAAAGCGATGGCTCTCTGCAACTCATGCATATGCTGACGACAACTCACACAAGACTTTATGTGTGCTTGCAATTGCAGATTGGCTAATTCATCAGTGTCCCCATCTAGATATTCGTGGATGAGGCAAATCATATCCCGGCATTCCATCGTGATTTTCTCCTTTCTCACATCAATCGCAACTTGCTGCGTAATGCTTCCCTTCCTCGATGAATACGCGTCTTGATTGTCGTTATGGGAAGCTTTACGATATCGCTGATCTCCTGCAACGACAAATCCTCGATATAACGCAAGATCATAATCGAGCGATATTTGGGCTGTAAGTGAGACAAAGCATCTTGCACCGTCTCTTGCAGCTCCTGCGTTACGACTTTGTCCTCCGGTGTTCGCTCGTTAGAAGACAGGCGTGAATACCAGTCCAGGCCTTGCCCTGGTTCGGTTTCTTCATCCAATGAAAAGTCAGGGCGTTTTTTCCGGCCACGGTCGATACATAGATTGGTCGCGATCCTGTAGATCCACGTGGAGAACTTATAGTTGTCATCGTATGAATGCAAATTGGCATAGACACGCAAAAATGTTTCTTGCGCGATATCTTCTGCATCTTGACGGTTTCCCACCATACGATATGCGAGCTGAAATATCTTGTCTTTATAAATCTCGATTAACTCCGCAAAAGCTTCACGGTCTCCGCGTTTTGCCCGCTGAGTCAACCGTTTCTCTACAAAATCCATGCGATCCTCCCCACAATACCGTAATCCTATATACGGATGATACTGCATATGGTTTCATTTTTAATCTAGTGTTTGTGCGGATAATTTGTTGGGAAATAGAGGAATAAGCGCAATGCTTTCCTCTATATATAAGTAATGATAGCTCATTTATCTCACGGGTGGAAAGGAGAGTGCAACGATTGTCAAAAAAAGACGTTCTCCTCGAAATTGAAATGCTTCGAAAAAAACTCAACGATCAGTACAAAAAACAAGCCTGCATTACTCCAGAATTAGTTTCGCTAAGTGTACAACTGGACCAACTATTAAATAAACTTCGTCTCCATCCTTAGAATGTACAGCTTTCCCCCATCAATGTAAAGATGCGGTAAAACAAAAAAAGAGGGCCAAAAGCCTCTCTTTTTTCATGATCTTCTTCATTTATTTTATAGTAATTTATCACCAAAAACGGAACTCATTAAAGCGACTGCAACGCGAGCTGTCATGTTTTCTCGGTCAAGAATCGGGTTGACCTCCACGAATTCAGCAGAACAAAGAATATCTGCATCTGCCAGCATTTCCAATGAGACATGCCCTTCGCGATAGGAAATACCACCTATAACTGGCGTCCCTACTCCCGGAGCATCGTGTGGATCTAGTCCATCCAAGTCGAGGCTCAAATGCACGCCATCCGTGTTTTTGGACACATGCGCGATTGCTTCATCCATGACGCGAGCCATACCCAACTTATCAATTTCATGCATGGTGAAAACCTTCATCCCAATACGCTTGATCAATTCACGCTCACCTTGATCCAAATCACGCGCTCCGATGATGACCACGTTTTCTGCCTTTACCTTTGGTGTATATCCTCCAATGTTTGTCAGACGCTCATGCCCATATCCCAAGCTCGCTGCCAAAGGCATACCGTGAATATTTCCCGATGGAGAAGTGGCACCCGTATTCAAATCACCATGAGCGTCAAACCAAATAACACCCAGGTTTTTCACGTGCTTCGCGACACCCGCTATGGTGCCAAGGGCAATGCTGTGATCGCCACCCAATACGAGCGGGAATCGACCAGCAGTCATGATATCGCTTACAACATTGGCAAGCTTTTCATTGGCTTCCACGACTTCATCCAAATATTTATGGTTTTCCGTCTCAGTGAAGTGATGAGGGCGCGTTACAAAAATATCTCCGCGGTCTTCAATATTGAAACCCATCTTTTCCAGGCGTGCGACAACACCTGCATAACGGATAGCGCTAGGTCCCATATCAACTCCGCGGCGGTCTGCACCTAGATCCATCGGTACACCAACAATGCTCATGTTTTTGTTCATAAAAGTGCCACCCTTTCCTTCGCTCATTCATTATCTACTCCTATATTGTAGCCCCGGAAAGCAAAATGACTCAACTCGACATGATTTTGCATAAATAACCTGTCGGACAAGCTTTGTTAAAAACACAAAAAAAACGAGTAACCGAAATGGTTGCTCGTTTCTAATAAGCATATGGAGCGGGTGATGGGAATCGAACCCACGCGACCAGCTTGGAAGGCTGGAGTTCTACCATTGAACTACACCCGCATATAAAAATGGTCGGGAAGACAGGATTCGAACCTGCGACCCCTTGGTCCCAAGCCAAGTACTCTACCAAGCTGAGCTACTTCCCGATAAGTGGCGTGCCCTGAGAGATTCGAACTCCCGACCTTTTGATTCGTAGTCAAACGCTCTATCCAGCTGAGCTAAGGGCACCTATTCTAATTTTAAAAAACTGGTGAGCCATGAAGGACTCGAACCTTCGACCCTCTGATTAAAAGTCAGATGCTCTACCAACTGAGCTAATGGCTCGCAAAATGGCTGGGGTACTAGGATTTGAACCTAGGAATGACGGAGTCAAAGTCCGTTGCCTTACCGCTTGGCTATACCCCAACAACCCGCAAAATAAAAAATGGTGGGGAGAGACGGATTCGAACCGCCGAACCCGGAGGGAGCAGATTTACAGTCTGCCGTGTTTAGCCACTTCACTATCTCCCCATTTTTCATGGTGGAGGCTGACGGGATCGAACCGCCGACCCTCTGCTTGTAAGGCAGATGCTCTCCCAGCTGAGCTAAGCCTCCAAATCCCCGACAAAGTGACGAGTATGCTTCTTAGCATACTCTGAGAACTTTGCAGGTACCTTAGCCATTGCTAAGGTGTTTTTAGGTGACCCGTAGGGGATTCGAACCCCTGAATGACAGCGTGAAAGGCTGCTGTGTTAAACCGCTTCACCAACGGGCCGAAATTAAGATTACTTCTGGTGCTCCCGACAGGAATCGAACCTGCGACCTCTTCCTTACCATGGAAACGCTCTACCGACTGAGCTACAGGAGCATATTATGGCTCCTCGGGACGGACTCGAACCGCCGACCGA